>NZ_AXUS01000001.1 GCF_000498755.1 Clostridioides mangenotii TR
ATATTATATAAATAAAAAAAATTACAAAACAGGGGGTATTACTTATGAAAATTAAAAAGATTTTAACACTAACACTATCGATACTGGTTACTGCTTCAATGATAGGATGTTCACCAGCTAAAGGCGATGACAAAGAGGATACAAAGGCAGCATCAAAAGAGGATAAAGTAATAACTATAGGAGCAACTGCAAATCCACATGCTGAAATACTAGAGGAAGCTAAACCACTTCTTAAAGAAAAAGGATATGATTTAAATATAAAAGTATTTAATGATTATGTGCTTCCAAATACAGCATTAGATGAGGGATCTTTAGATGCTAACTTCTTCCAACATATTCCTTATTTAAAGGAAGCAGTTAAGGCGAAAGGATATAAGCTTACATATACATCTAAAGTTCATATAGAGCCAATGGGATTCTATTCAGAAAAGCTTAAAGATATAAAAGATATAGCTGATGGGTCCACTATTGCTGTACCAAATGATCCTACTAATGGAGCTAGAGCACTTAAATTACTTGCTGACAATGGAGTGATAAAAGTAAAAGACGCTGAGTTAATTACCAAAAATGATATAACTGAAAATTCTAAAAATATAAAGATAAAAGAGATGAATGCAGAGCAATTACCTACAGTGCTAAAAGATGTTGACGGTGCAGTAATAAATACTAACTACGCATTAAACGCTGATTTAAATCCTTTAAAAGATGCTCTTGCTATAGAATCTAAAGATTCTCCTTATGCAAATATTTTAGCTTGTAGAGAAGACAATAAGGATACAGAAAAAGTAAAAGCTTTATCAGAAGTATTAAATAGTAAAGAAATTAAAGAGTTTATAGAAAAGAAATACCAAGGAAGTATAATACCTGCATTTTAACAATAGTAAATTCAGACAATTTAAAATTCGATATTTTTAGAAAAAGTAAGTAAAAAATTTTACTTACTTTTTTTATTATTCAGAAACTGACAAAATTTTCTCTTAAATCATGATAGTATATTCATATATGAGACAAAAAATATATAAAGAGAGGCATGTTATGAGATTTAAAACAGCATTACAGGAAAATAAGATGTTTATTGTTTTCACTATTTTACTTATTGTTATGGCATTCTATAGTATAAATATGTATATGTTTTTCATAAATGTATTTAAAATAACTTTATTATGTATATTTGGATATTCTATAGTGTATTCTAGAGGGCTAAACCAAGATATGTTTATGAACAACCTCAAGATTAGTTGTACAGTTTTAATTATAGTAGGTATATTTGGCGTTAGTGTCGACATTGAGGAATATATAAGGTTTTTGCTGCTGACACTTACAGTAAATAATTTCTCTATATTTGCTTATAAAGTTTTCATTAAAAGACTTGAATTTGGAAGATACAAATTACTTTTTTCGTATTTATCAATTATTATTTTGGAGTTTATAGCAAGAAATTTATTTTACGATATAAATGTAAATAATTGGATTGTAATTATAAATCTAATATTATGTTTATTCAATTTGATGTCAGTCTTGTTTAAAAATACAAATAATAATATCGATTACGAAAATATATTGAAGAATTTATCTGTAGTAGCAGTACTTTCTACAACTGCATGTATATTTGCAATAAAAAGTGTGGCACCTATAGATAAAATAAAATTTTCGTCTTTATCTCAATTTTTAATTTGTATAAGTATATATATATCTTATATATTCAGTGTAAAACAAAAAGTTGTAGTTCCTTATTCAGAACTTCATTTAAGCAATGAAAAATTAAGTATAAATAAAAATCGACTAGATAAGCTTAATTCTGCTATAGAAAAAGATATACATATTCAACAGACTTTAAAAAATCACATAATTCACAGGAAGGAGTTATTGATACAAGCTCTTAATAATATGCCAGATGCTTGGGCTATAATGAACCATGACCTTAGTATAGTTTACAGCAACTTTAAATTTAACAAAGAGTTTATGAGACAAAAAATATATTTAAAGAAACTATTAGAGACAATTAAACAGGAAAAAGAGTTTTTTGACAGAAACAGTGAGACATTTAATTTTAATGATAGAAGGGTAGTTTTAATTGAGAGAATCTATCTACTTAGTATCAACTATAATATTGAAGAAAATGAGTATCTGGTGAGTTTAACAGATATAACTCAAGAATCTATAATGGATAAAAGAATTAGAGATATAAATGAAGATTATGAAAAGATAATCTTAAATATACCGTGTCCTATAATGGTTAGGACTACAGATGCGGCGAATGGCGATAACACAATCGTGAGTATAAATAAAAGCTTTGAAAATAGTTTTGGAGTTTCAGCAAAACAATTTAGACATATGACAATTGAGAATTATATTTCTAGCTTTAATATAGATTTATTTGACAACAGGAACTTTAAACGACTTGGTTTAAATATAGATGAGAGAGAAGATATAATAAACTATGGATCTGCAGCTAACTGCATCGTGAACTTCGCAATGAAAGATAATTTCGGTGATGAGCGAGTTGAGGAAGTCAGAGTTGGAGATTACTATTCAGACAATAGACTCTATAAATTGCTTACTTTTAGAAACATCACTAAAGAAATTAAAATACTAAAAGATACTAACGATCAAAAGATTGTGTACGAAAAATTACTCGATGCAATACCAGAAGCATTATTCTTAGAAAATATGTCAACTTCACGAGTAATTTATACAAATGTAGCATTTAATAAACTATTTGGTATTGAAGATGATGTTTTAGGGGTAAATACACAAAAGTATAGAAATATTTTGGTAAAAAAATATATAAATAATCTTAAAAACGGAGATAAGAGAAAGAGTATACATCTTGTAAACGAAAAAAACCAAATAAAAGAAGTTGAGATGATATCTAGGAAGCTTTACTTTGGACAAAAAGAGAGTAGAGTAAGAATAATAAGGGATTTGAGTGTACAAAGGGAATCAGAAAGACTTAAAAATGCACTGCTTAAGCAGAGAAAGTACGATCAAATGAAGATGGAGTTTTATGCTAATATTTCGCATGAACTGAAGACGCCTCTAAATAATATATACAGTTCTTCACAACTTATAGAAAAACTGTTTGACAAAGGAAAGATAAAAGAAACGCAAAATATTTTAGAAGAACACTTAAAAATAACTAAACAAAATATGTTTAGATTAATGAGACTTATAGATAATATTATAAATATTTCTCAAGTAAAATCTGAAATATATAAAGTAAGAGCTGTAAACTTTGATATTATAGAGATTACGGAAGGGATAGTCACATCAATTAGCAGTTATTCTAGATCTAAAGAGATCGATGTTGTATTTGATACTAATGAAGAAGAAATTATGGTTGGGCTAGATCCTGAATCAATAGAAAGGATAATCCTAAATTTAATATCAAATGCAATCAAATTTACTCATAGCGGCGGTGAAATCTTAGTTGGAATTTACAAGCGCGGAGAAGAAGTTCAAATAATTGTAAGAGACAGTGGTGTAGGTATAGAAGCTGAAAAGCTCAAAGATATATTCAAGAGGTTTAAACAAATTGAAAACAGTGGAATTTCTAATGAATTTGGTAGTGGTATTGGACTTTGTTTAACAAAATCCCTTGTTGAGATTCAAAATGGAAGTATAGATATTTCCAGTAAAGTAGGAGAAGGTACTGAAGTTACAGTTATGTTCCCAATAAAAGAAGTTGTAGAGGAAATATCTGACATAAGAGAATATGACAACAATATTGAGAAATTTGAAATAGAATTTTTTGATATTTACAAAGAAGGATAGAGATTTTTCGGTATAGTAATTTTATATATAAAATTGTAGTTAAATTATAGACAAATCCCAGTTAATAAATTATATTTAAATTAGCGATGTTGAGTAAATACAGTTACATATTAATTTACTATAAAAATATGGAAGATAATATTAGAGGTGGCAATTTTGAATAAAGATATAGGTGCTAAAATAAAACAACTTAGAACGCAGAAACAGATGACTCTAAAATATATGAGTGAGCAGACAAATTTATCTATAGGATTTCTATCTCAACTAGAAAGAGGATTAACTAGTGTAGCTACAGATTCCTTAGCTAAAATAGCAGATGTATTAGAAGTTGAGCTTACATACTTTTTTATGAGACCAAAAGAAAGAAAGAGAAGGGTACTTAGAAGTTACGAAAAAGAAGTTTTCGATATATCAAACTCAATGTTTATCCATTATCATTTATCTGCAAGTTTAAAAGATAAACAACTTCTTCCGAGACTTATAGAAATTCTTCCAAATAAGACTGATGAAGAGATTTGCAGTTATATTCACGAGGGAGAAGAATTTGTATACGTATTAGAAGGTGTTTTGACCGTATTTTTAGGTGATGAGCAGATAGATATGTATCCGGGAGATTCTATACACTATGATAGCGAGAAAAACAAGCACAATTGGGCAAATTACACTAATAAAATGGTTAAGATCTTAGTGGTAAGTATTCCGAACCCTTTTAGAGAAGATCAAATATAGAATATCAGTATAAAAAATTAAATAGGTAAGATATATTAAACGGGAAATTTAAAACCGCCTCACTTTTTGAGGCGGTTTTTTAGTGGTCTCGCTATATTTTTTATATCTTTCTATATTTTATTTAATTTTAGAATAAACCTTTTACCCAGTTTACAAGTTTAGTGAAAAACCCATCTTCTTGTTTTTCATTATTTTGATCATTTAAGTTATTTTTTAATTCGTTGTCTTGATCTCCTGCATTTTGATCAGCATCACCGTTACTTGTACTGTTGTTTGTATTATTTTCTGAAGAGTTGTTTGATGTATTTAAGACATCTTTATCTGTTGAATCTATTACCGCGTTAGATCCTAGAGCATCTTCGTTAGTATTGTTTAGGATACCTACATTGCCACTTCCTCCAGAGAATATCCCTGCAAACCAATCTTTTACTTTTGTGAAGAAACCTTCATTGTTTCCTTCGCCTATATTGTTTAACTCTTCGTTTACATTATCTTTTACATTTTCAAGAGTATTTTTCATATTACTGTAGTTGTAATCTTGTTTAGAAATTTTAGCCATTATATCTTCTACTTGTTTTTTCTGTTCAGGTGTAAGTGTAATATTGTAGTTGTTAGTTATGTTGTTTATTGTATCGGCTATTTGGATAACATCTGAAGTACCATTTTTTATTATCTCTGATTTTATATCATTCATAACTCCAGTAGCTTTTTCTTGTCCAACTTCATCTCCTAAGTTTCCAGTGACTACTAATTCTTCTGAAGCTATTTCCTTTTTAGTTTCGTCTAATTTTTCGCCTGAGGCATCTTCAAATGCTTTCATTATTCCAGTTAAAGCACCAGTTCCACTTACTTTGTATGGAGCAGCTGCTATTACGTTGGCATTGTCTAGCCCTGCAGTTGATAAAGTTGATGCTATCATAGAGCTTGTTACCCATGTTAAATTAGCAGTTTTAACATTTATTCCACCTTTTGAAGTAGGTTCAACATATGAACATGAGATAGTAGCTTTACCTAATTGAGCTTCACTTGCCACTCCTTGTAGGTACTTCCTCTCCTCAGCGTTTGTCACATCTAAAGTCAATACCTCATCTTTATTAACACCGAAATAATCTAACATTTGTTGTTTTTGAGAAGGTGTTAAGTTTACACCGAGAGTAACGACGTTAGATCCATCTGCGTAAGCTAGGTTGAAGCTTCCTAAAACTACCATTGCAGATATGATTATTGAACTCGCCATCTTTTTTAATTTCATAATAAACCTCCTAGTAAACTATATTTACATAGTAATTGTTTTTTTGCAAAAACTAATTTGGATTCGCATTTAAATGTATATCAAAGTTATACCTAATATAAACTAAAATTAAAACTAATGCGATTACAAGATTGTAATAAAAGATTGGAGATATGTCAAATATAATTTAAGTATTATGTAAATTTTAACAACTATGTATTTACACTATTTTACTCAACCAATTGAAAAATTAATACATTTATTATACTATAAGAGATGGAGTAAAATTTGTAACTTTTAGTTTGAAAGGAGAAAAAATGTCTAAAGAATTAGTGAAAGATAGAGTGATAAAATACTTCATTGAGGATTTATTAGTACCACAAGATATGATAGATACAAATGTAGAATTATCAGAGTTTGAAGAAGGTGCAGAAGGAGTAATTGATATTGTTGTAAATGCAGTTGATGAGGATGATTACTATGTACCTGTAATGATTTGTCAGTGTTTAGATGAAGATATACCACTAGAAGGTGATATACTCGAAAAGCAAATAGATTTCTTGGAGGAAATTGACAATATAACTACATCTGGTAGACTTGTTCTAACAAATGGAGATGAAATGATGTACGCAGATTGGAAAGGTGAAGAATACGACACTGAGTCTGCTCTTCCAAACTATGAGACTATGGTGAAGGAATTTAAAGAGTCAGAGAAGATGGCTCTAGCTTTAGAGAAAGAGCATGATCACGACCATGAAAATTGCGATTGCTGTGACCACGAACACGACCACAAATAAAAATCGATTGTAAGCTAGAAGTTTATCTTGCTTACAATTTTTAGCAATATGATTAAGCCAGAAGACTAATATGTTTTCTGGCTTAAATTATTGCTAGAATAGCTGAAATTAATCACATTTAGAAGTTAGATAAACCCTTAAATTTGACACATAATGAAACTTATTTATTCAAAATGTAGAAATTTATATAATATAGGGAGGAAAATGCAAATAAAAGAAGAATATATTTATATAGTTTTTTATCATTATAACATTTCAAAATACACATATCAGATTTGAAATATAAGTATAGTTTATAGTGAGTGAAATAAAATGTTAGTTTGATAAAGGGGTGGACTTATATGAATGTACTAGAAGGAAATTTAAAACGAAATAATTCCTATGACAGCGTTTCAAATGCGATGAGGATGTATCTTAATGATATCGAAGGGTATGAAATGCTTACGGCAAAAGAAGAAGTAGAACTTGCAAAACAGATAGTTAATTCTTCGGGTACTGCTAAGGAAGAGTTTATAAATTCTAACTACCGTCTCGTTGTGAGTATTGCAAAAAATACAAAAGAGATAGTATGGATATGCTCGATTTGATTCAAGCTGGCAATATTGGACTTATGAAAGCTGTAGACAAGTACGACTATAAAAAAGGATTTAAGTTTAGTACTTATGCTACTTGGTGGATAAGGCAAAGCATTACTAGATATATAGATGACTGTGAGTATATAATTAGATTACCTGTTCATCTGCAGCAAAAAATAAGTATGTTAAAAAGAAAAAAACAAGAATTTGTAAATATTTACCTAAGAGACCCTAGTGTAGAAGAACTGGCTGATTATTGTGACATGGACGTTGACAAGGTAACAGAAGTGCTGAATAACAATAAAAATATAATATCTTTAGATAGCCCTATTAAAGATGATGATGACGGAAGTCTAGTAGAATTTATTCCCTCTGATGATACTTTAAATGATATTGTTATAGATGAAGTTGAAAAACACAATTTACAAGAGAAAATAGACGAAGTTCTTTCGTTTTTAACAGATCAAGAAGAAGAAGTATTAAGAAGTAGGTTTGGGCTAGGAGAAAGTGAGCCAAAAACACTAGAAGAAATTGGAAAAATATTTGGAGTAACAAGGGAAAGAATAAGACAGATTGAAGCTAAAGCTTTAAGAAAGCTTAGACATCCAAGTAAGCTAAAGCAACTTGAGAATTTTTACTAAGGAGAACTATTAATGATAGATATAATGAGTAAGGTAGATTTGACATTTCTAAAAGCTACGGCTAAGTGGGAGGATATACAACATTTATGTGATGAAGCTAAGAGTACAAATGCTTTTTCAGTTTGTGTTCCACCGATCTATGTAAAGAGGGTATCGGAATATTTAAATGGAAATATAGCAGTTTGTACTGTTATTGGATTCCCACTTGGATATCAAACGACTGAACTTAAAATTTACGAGACAGAGATCGCGTTAAAAGACGGTGCAGATGAGATCGATATGGTAGTAAATTTAACAGATCTTAAAAATAGAGACTACAGTAAAATCGAAGACGAAATAAGAAGAATAAAACAAGTAGTAGGAGATAATATTTTAAAAGTTATAATAGAGACTTGTTATCTAGATGATGCTGAAAAGATAAAGATGTGTGAAATAATAAATTCCGCTAAAGCTGATTTTGTAAAAACTTCAACAGGATTTGGAACATCTGGGGCAACTTTGGAAGATATAAAGCTTTTATCAGACAATATATATGAGAGTATCAAAATTAAAGCATCTGGCGGGATAAGAACAAAAGAATTTGCAGAAGAACTGATTAAAGCTGGGGCTTCTAGAATAGGTTCTAGCTCTGTATTAAATGATTAAATATTAAATGCAAACACATTATGTGCTAGCTTATAAATAACTAAACACTGCCAAGTTGGAGTATTCGGATTTTTATGAGCTAGCACATTTATATATTGATATTATTAATAGGTATTGCCATAGATTATATTTATATATTACAATCAAATTACTTTTTTATAGAAATATTTTTATGATTTATTATTTATACAATTAAGTTGTAAATTTGTGTAGTTAAGAAACAAACTGTAAAGGCAATTGCTGTAGGAAGTAAAAAGCCTACTAGCGTCCATTTATTGCTTTTAGTTTCCTTTCTTATAGTAAGTAGAGTAGTAGCACATGGCCAGTGCAACAAACTAAACAACATTACATTTAAAGCTGTTAAGTAAGTCCAACCATTATCCAATAAAACCTTTCCTAGTGCATCAAAAGAATCTAATTCTATCATAGATCCAGTAGCTAAATAGCACATCATAAGTATAGGTATTACTATTTCATTTGCAGGAAAACCAAGTATAAAAGCAAGTAGAATAAAACCATCCAATCCGATAAGCTTAGCAATTGGATCTAAAAATGAACCGATATGAGATAGTACACTTATGTCACCTACATATAAATTAGCTAGAATCCAAGTTATTACACCAGCTGGAATTGCAACTATGACAGCTCTTCCAAGAACAAATATAGTTCTATCGATAATAGACGTATAAATAATTCTACCTACTTTGGGAACTCTGTAAGGAGGGAGCTCCAGCGTAAATGTAGAGGGTACACCTTTTAATAAGGTTTTTGATAAAGTATAAGAGACTAAAAGTGTCGTTATTACCCCTAATATCATAATACCAGTTACTGAAAGCGCTGTAATAACACTTGAAGTAAATGAGTTGGTTACGACCGAGCTGAAAAATATTGTTGAAATAGCTATCAAAGTTGGGAACCTTCCATTACAAGGTACAAAGTTATTTGTAAGGATTGCAATAAGCCTTTCCCTCGGGGAGTCAATAATTCTACATCCAATAACCCCTGCTGCATTACATCCAAAACCCATGCACATAGTTAGGCACTGTTTTCCGTGTGCGCAAGCTTTTTTAAATAAATGGTCTAAATTGAATGCAACTCTAGGTAGGTATCCCAAATCCTCTAGCAATGTAAATATAGGGAAGAATATAGCCATTGGAGGAAGCATTACAGATACAACCCATGCTAAAGTTCTATAAAGCCCTTGTACAAGCATATTATTTAACCACTCTGGTGCATTTAAACTAGACAGTACAACAGATAGATTAGGTTCCACACTAAACAGTACATTTGCAAGAAACTTAGACGGATAGTTTGATCCTTGTATAGTAACCCAAAGTATAGCTCCGAGAAGCAATAACATTATTGGAAGCCCGAACATTTTTGATGTAAGAATTCTGTCGACTTTTTCTTCTTTATCAAAAAGATCACCTTTACTGTTTGAACTTACTTGCTGACTTAGTTTTTGTGCATAATCATAGTTGATTCTAGTAAATTCATCCCTGATAAATTGCTTGTCTAAATCATCTGGGATCATTTCTTTTATCTTATTGATACTATCGATAGTATCTTTAGTCAGATAATTATTCATAGATTCAAATATACTTTCATCTTGGTCGATTAATCTAAGACTTAGCCATCTAGAATTAATATCTGGAATAATTTGCTTTATCTCTGGTTCAATTAAATTTACTATTTCTTCTATTTTTTCATTATAATATATAGTTTTAACACTCTTAGAAGAGGTACTTGAGGATATTGTATCTATACTCATAAGCAATTCGTTCATACATTCTCCATTTCTAGCTGCAGTTAAAACAACTGGAATTCCTAGTTCTTCTCCTAATAAATCCTTGTCTATAACAATCCCTTTTTTTCTGGCCTCATCTACAAGATTTATACATAAAATCACTTTATCTGTCAGTTCCATTACTTGAAACAGTAAATTTAAATTTCTTTCGAGACATGTTGCATCGCAGACGACTACGACAGCATCTGGGTTACCAAAACATATAAAATCTCTTGCAACAATTTCCTCTTGAGAAAGTGCAAAAAGCGAGTAAGTTCCTGGCAAATCAACTAAAATAAAGTCATTGTCATTATATTTGAAACTTCCTCTAGCCGTTGCAACAGTTTTTCCAGGCCAGTTGCCGGTATGCTGTTTTAGCCCAGTTAAGTAATTGAACACAGTACTTTTTCCAGTATTGGGATTACCCGCCAAAGCAACCATAGTCTCACTATCTTTTTTTTCGATATTAAACATATCTTTTAAAGAATTGATCTTTGTTGAGCTATGTGTCAAACCCATTTAATTAATCCTCCTGTTGATGTATTTATTTATTAGAGACCAAAATAAGATTACTTTCTTCTTTTCTTAGAGCAATTTTTGTTCCTCTTACTTTATAAACAGTTAAATTGTTCTTTGGTCCTTTTCTAATAACATCTATAGAAGCTCCCCTAGTTAATCCTAAAGCGAGCATTCTTTCTCTTAAATTACCGCTTGATAGAAGGGTCTCAACTTTTACTGTGTTGCTTTCCTTAATATCGCTGAGTTTTTGCACAGTGACACCTCCTTAAAATATTTAAATTTAGATTGAGTTGATCGTTCTATTTTAAACTATGTATATCTGTGTCAATTCGTTACGGCTTTTGATAAAAGAATATAATAAATACTTTGTAAATCTAACTAGATTATTTTTTGTATTTAAGTAGATTAAAATATAAAAAATAAAGTGAAAATGCATGAAAGGTGAGAATATAATCTGAATATTTGTTTATAATATAGAAAAAGGTTGACAATTTAAAGAAATCCTAATATATTATAATTAATATATAAAAGCATAAAGCTATGATAGGAAGAAGTAGAATTAAAATTGGTTTTTCAGAGAGTCCCAATTTGCTGAAATGGGATAGATTGATTTAATTTGAATACATCCTAGAGCAGTATCTCTGAAATAACAGTAGGAGTATATCGTTTAGTACGCGTTACAGTACTTGAGTATGTCTTTTTGAATACTTATTGAGGCTAGTGCTGAAAGGCATTGGTGAAATTAGGTGGTAACACGTGAGTAATACTCTCGTCCTTTTATAGGATGAGAGTTTTTTATATTTAAAACGAAAATTATACAAGATTAAAGGAGGATTTATATGAATAATTTAGATGACAAAATGAAAATAATCATGAAGGGTGTAGACGATTTAATAGATGAAAAAGACCTTAAGGAAAAGCTAATTAAATCCGAAAAGGAAGGGAAACCCCTTGTAGTAAAGTTGGGTCTAGATCCAAGTGCCCCAGATATACACTTAGGTCACACGGTGGTTTTAAGAAAGATGAGACAACTTCAGGATTTAGGGCACCAGATAGTAATAATAATAGGTGATTTCACAGGTAAAATTGGCGACCCTACTGGAAAATCTAAAGCGAGAAAAGCTTTAACGACAGAACAAGTACTTGCGAATGCAAAGACTTACGAAGAACAAATATTTAAAGTTTTAGATAAAGAAAGAACGATAGTTAGATTTAATAGTGAATGGCTGGCTAAATTAAACTTTGAAGATGTAATAAATCTTGCAGCTACAATAACAGTTGCTAGAATGTTAGAAAGAGAAGACTTCAAAAAGAGATACGAAGGACAAATGCCTATTTCAGTTCACGAATTTTTCTACCCTCTAATGCAGGCATACGATTCAATAGCTATAAAAGCTGATATAGAGTTAGGTGGAACAGACCAAAGATTCAACCTACTTATGGGAAGATCATTACAAAAAGAGTTTGATATGGAGTCTCAAATCGTTATAATGATGCCTCTACTAGAAGGTTTAGACGGTGTAGAGAAGATGAGCAAGAGTTTAGGAAACTACATTGGAATAGATGAAGAAGCTGGTTTAATGTACCAAAAATCAATGGAAATACCTGATGAACTTATAATAAAATACTACAATTTAGTTACTGACGTTCATCCTGATGAAGTAGAAAAGATTAAGTCACATTTGGATAACGATGAAGTAAACCCAAGGGATATAAAGATGAGACTTGCGAAAGAAATAGTTACTTTATACCATGGAGAAGAAGCCGCTAATCAAGCTGAAGATAGATTTAAGAGCGTATTCCAGAAAGGACAAATACCTTCAGATATATTAACTGTAGAAGTTGCAAAAGAAGGGCTTGATATCGCTGCTGTTGTAGTTGAAAATGGTTTGGTTCAAAGTAAGAGTGAAGTTAGAAGGCTTGTAAACCAAGGCGGAGTTAAGATAAATGGAGAAAAAGCGACTGATCTTAACAATATACCTGATGAAGCTGAACTTGTTATACAAATAGGTAAGAAAAAATTTATAAAATTAGTTCTTAATTAATAGCTGCTATGCATTATCGATTGTCGGTATTACTACATTGTGAAAATCAGATAAGATTTTGAGTGTTGTGGGACCGACAATCGGCAAACGGCGCTGGTAGCCCAATTCTTTTACTTTTTTTAAAAAATATTTTCTAAAGGTGTTTACAAAAATCAATTAATATATTAATGTATTATTATAGACAAATATTCATAAAAAATTCGCCACAACACATTTTTGTTGTGCAACGATGCTTATAGAAAAACTCTCTGCATTTTTTAGGGGGTTTTAATTTTTGCAAAAAAACGATAAAGGAGGTAGTCTATATGAAAAAATATTATGGTGAATTAGGATTAATAATAGTATCTATTGTATGGGGAGGCGGGTATGTAGCCACTCAGTTTGCGCTAGATGGTGGACTCACACCACTTCAAATTATAACTATGAGATTCTTCCTAGCAGCGGTATTTATAAATGTAATATTCTTTAAACACATTAAAGCTAACATAGATAAGAAGGCTTTAAAATCTGGAATCATGTTAGGTACATTTTTATTTGTGGCATTTATACTACAAACGATAGGTCTTATGCACACGACACCATCTAAAAATGCGTTTATTACATCGGCAAATGTTGTAATAGTACCATTTATCGGACTTTTAATTTACAGAAGAAAACTTGATAAGTTTGGTGTAATAAGCAGTTTTATTGCATTAGTAGGAATAGGAATACTTTCATTAGATTCAGACTTTAGTATTAACTACGGAGATATGCTTACTTTATTATGTGCATTTGGGTTTGCTTTTCACATCTTCTTTACTAGTGAATTTGTAAAAAACAGCAGCCCTATAGTTCTAACTGCTATTCAATTTACAGTGGCATTTGTGCTTTCTGCAATTGTTCAGGTAGGTTCAGGACAGTGGGGATTTGTTGCAGAGCCAAAAGGATACTTGGGAATATTTTTCCTAGCAGTATTTAGTACTAGTATTTGTTTCTTTTTACAGACAGTTTGCCAGAAGGTAGTGGATGGAACAAAAGCAGCTATTATATTATCAACTGAAGCAGTATTTGGTACTATTTTTTCGGTTATAGTACTACACGAGCTACTTACGGCTAAATTAATAGCAGGAAGTATACTAATATTTGTAGCTATAATTACAGCTGAGACTAAGTTAGGATTCCTAAAAAGAAAAGATAGAAAAGATAGAAAAGATATTGAAGAAATGGAAGAAGAAGGACCAATCGAAGTTGCCAAATAATCCATTTTATACTAAAATTAATCTAGGGTAATAATTAAAAAATTTAAATTTTTATGTTTAATATAATTCATCTAGGGTATTAATAATGATGTAGCAATATTTATTAAAATAAAAATTTAAATGAAAAATTAATCTTAGGAGGAAATTAAACATGAAAAAATGGGTTTGTACAGTATGTGGATATATACACGAAGGGGAAACTGCTCCAGAGCAATGTCCAGTATGTAAAGTAGGAGCTGATAAGTTCGAAGAAATGAAAGGTGAAATGGTTTGGGCTGACGAGCACAGAATAGGTGTAGCTCAAGGTGTTGACGAAGAAATAGTAGAAGGATTAAGAGCTAACTTTACAGGAGAATGTACAGAAGTTGGTATGTACTTAGCTATGAGTAGACAAGCTGATAGAGAAGGACATCCAGAAGTAGCTGAAGCTTACAAGAGAATAGCTTTCGAAGAAGCTGAGCATGCTGCAAAATTTGCTGAGTTATTAGGAGAAGTTGTTGTAGCTGACACTAAAGAAAACTTAAGAGTTAGAGTTGACGCTGAGTACGGTGCAACTGATGGAAAATTAAAATTAGCTAAGAGAGCTAAAGAATTAGGACTAGATGCTATACATGATACAGTTCATGAAATGTGTAAAGATGAAGCTAGACATGGTAAAGCATTTTTAGGATTATTAAACAGATACTTCAAAAACTAAGAATAAATAAGCATTATCAATGTTTTAAATAAAAAATATAACGAAAAAATAGCCACCGATTTGCCACCAAAAGGTATAAGTCGGTGGCTATTTTATTTTATATACATTTCATACACATCAATTGCATTTCTTTGCGAATCTTCAGAGGAGTGCGCATATGTGTCTAGAGTAATTTTAATATTAGCATGCCCAAATCTTTTATGTATCTCTTTTGGATTTATAGCACTATTTATTTTGTTATTAAACTCAATATCTTCTCATGTTCATGCACAAATTTAAAATTCAGTACTTAAGTAGAATTAGAAATTAAACCAGTACAAAATATAAAAAATGAAATTGTTGACAAGGACACAATATTTCGATATAATATTGTTAATTTAATGAACCAACGAAGTAGGAGGACAGATCATGAACAAAGAAGAACAGGTCATGATGGGTTTTTGGAACGCATTTAATAAAATTATTTGGCTTAATAGTATCAAGTTGAAAGTAAGTCTTAATGGTTATAATCCTTCTGAAATACATTGCATTGAATACATTGGGAGAAATATAGATTATAACGTGATAAAACTTGCAGATTCTTTATATATGACAAGAAGTGCCATAAGTAAATTAACCAAGAAGCTCATGAAAAAAGGGCTTATTGAAAGCTACCAGAAGCCGGATAACAGAAAAGAAATCTATTTTAGGCTTACTGAAAAAGGGGTAGCAATTAATAAAATCCATGAGGAACTTCACAAAGAGTACCAAGAACGGGATAAACCTGTATTTGAGCAGGTAACTAAGGAACAGTTTGAAGTTATGATTAGCTTCGCGGAAAAGTATAATAGGCATTTGGATACAGAAATAGAAAAACTGGGGGTAGATCTTAAGTCTGGATATTTTGATAAATTATAAATATACCAAGGCTCCATAAATAGTATAAATTTTTATAATAAAATTAAACTTCGGGCAGCCCATTCTAAATAGAATTGGGCTGCATTTTAATGTCGTAATTTTGTTGACACGGACTCAATAATATGTTACGGTATTATTGAGTCCGAGGACGCAATAATATAACCGTGAGAGGAGCAGCTAAAATGAATTTTGAACAACTATTCAAGCAAATTTCTCCGGCAGAGATATGTGACAATGTATTTACAACGGTAGGCACATTCACCGGAAAAGAATTTTACGTTATTACCGCAGGAAAGGAAGCACATTATAATTCCATGATAGGAAGTGGCGGCGGTTTGGGGATTTTTTTCAAAAAGCCCGCGACTTGGAGCATTCTTCGATCAGACCGTTATACGCTCGAAATGATTGAAAAAGAGCAAACATATACGCTTTCTTACTTCCCGAATGAGTATAAAGAGCGTGTACTTTTTTTGGGAGACAAATCAGGAAGAGATAGTGAAAAAATGAAAGAAGTTAAATTGACAGGCGTTCAAACTCCTACCGGCAATATGTCTTTCAAAGAAGCACGGCTGATTATTGAATGTAAATTACAGGTACTCACTACTGTCAGCCCCAATGATATTTGCGCGCAAGAAGCGAAAGACTTCGTAAGCGAAGAATACAAAGAAGAAAGTCAGTATCGCAAAATAGCATTTGGGGAAATCACCCACGTCTGGGTAAAGAAATGAGAATGGGCTTGGCACAACATAAAAGAACAAACAACTTAAAGGAAACGAAAACGCTATATGGATAGAACATACCTTAGTTGCTACAGTTGAGTATATACCTAATGATAGAGGGGCATTAAGACAAGCAGTTTTAAAGGGTATTAGAGAAGATAAATCACCTACAAAGTGTATATTATAAAAAAGTAGACCTGGAATTAGTCCAGGTCTACTTTTTTATTATACATGAGATGTATATTTGACACCGATTTATTAAGTCGGTGGTATTTTTATATTAGAGAAGATGTTAAATACAGACATTTAAGAATAATTTATCGCATCGTTCTAAAAATGGTATAATTGAATTAAACAAACTTATGATAAGGAGGATGAGTATGATTTTAATAAAGAATGGAAGACTTATAGATCCTAAGACGAGGGTAGATGCCAATTTAGATATACTTATTAAAGATGGCAAAATATATAGAATAGGGTCTTTTGATGAAGGCGATTGTAGTGAAGTTATAGATGCAAAAGGATGTGTAGTTGCCCCTGGGCTTATAGATGTACATGTTCACTTTAGAGATCCTGGATATACATATAAAGAAGATCTAGAAACAGGAGCAAATTCTGCTGCTAGAGGAGGGTTCACTACTGTAGTTTGCATGGCAAATACTAAGCCAATAGTAGATAATGAAGAAACTCTTAAATATATACTAGACAAATCTAAAGAACTGCCAATAAACGTTTTGCAATCAGCTTCAATTACGAAGTCCTTTTCTGGGAGACATATTGTGGACATGGAAAAATTAAAAGCGTTGGGAGCAGTAGGTTTTACAGATGATGGACTTCCACTTATGGATAGTAAAGTGGTAATGGATGCTATGTTTAAGGCTAAAGATTTAAAAGTACCACTTAGCTTTCACGAAGAGGATCCATCGCTTATAGAAAATACAGGAATCAACAGAGGTAAAGCAGGAGAGAAGCTAGGAATAATTGGAGCACCAAGAGTAGCGGAAGATGTAATGGTAGCTAGAGATTGTATGTTAGCGCTTTATACAGGCGCTAAGGTAAATATACAGCATATAAGTTCAGGAGTAGCTGTAGAATCGGTTAGAATGGCAAAGAAATTGGGCGCAGATGTAGTTGCTGAGGCTACACCACATCACTTTACTTTAACAGAGGATAGCGTTCTAAAATATGGTACATATGCAAAGATGAATCCGCCACTTAGGACCGAAGAAGATAGATTAGGTATAATAGAAGGTTTAAAGGATGGAACAATAGAAGTAATTGCGACTGATCATGCACCTCATACTAAAGAAGAAAAAAGCGGGGATTTTATAGATTCACCTAGTGGAATAATAGGGCTTGAGACATCACTTGGGTTGGGTATAACGAGTTTAGTGGATGAAGGGCATCTCACACTTATGGAATTACTAGAAAAGATGACCATAAATCCAGCAAAAATTTACGGACTTAATGTTGGATCAATAGAGGAAGGAAAAAATGCAGATATAGTGATATTTGATATAGATAAAGAATGGAAAGTAGAAGACTTTGCATCAAAGGCATGTAATACGCCATTTCTTGGTTGGACTTTAAAAGGAAGAGTAGAGTACACAATTTGCAATGGTGAGGTAGTGTACAAACACAATTAAAAAAAATATCTAAAAATTAGAAAAGAGTAGAGCACAATAGCAATTATAAAAGGCAGTACTATAGTATATAAAGTATACTAGCACTGCCTTTTTATTAGTTTCTACTTGTATATCGCCTTGATAGGGTCGAGTTTTGATGCTTTATATGCAGGAATCATACCAAATACTATACCGGTAATGATAGTCGCAAGTGTTGCGTAAAGAACACTGTTAAAGCTTGGAATAACCTCGAAACCAATTCGAGGTGATACATAGTTTGTAGCCGCAAGCCCGACAAATATTCCGAGTATCCCTCCTACAACTGTAATAAATATAGCCTCAGTTAAAAATTGAAGTAAGATAGATATAGGCTTAGCACCTATAGCTCTTCTGATACCAATTTCACGTTGTCTTTCCATTACAGAGACATACATTATATTCATTACACCTATACCTCCGACAGACATTGCGGCAACTGTTATAAATGAAACTACTTTATTAGTACTAGATGTTATAGTTTCTAGTGCCTGCATTTGTTCTGTAGGGTCTGGAGTTGTGTAAGAACCATTTATATCTGGATGTAACTCATACAATTTTCCGATAATAGTATTCGCTACTTCAAATACATCATAACCATCTGAAACTTTTAGATCTATCATTTGAATATCAGTATTATAGCTGTTCTGATCATTCATCAAATCGTTAAAAGCTTTTTTAGGAGTAATAGCAGTTGGATATTGTCCTCCCATTGGTCCCATAGCAATTTGATTGTTTTGCTCATTTGGATCAGAGCTATCATCTACGACTCCGATAACTTCAAAGATTGAACCACTTATAGTAATTCCAGAACCGATTGCCTTCTCTGGGTCTCCAAATAAGTCATTTGCATTTTGAAGAGTTATAAGAACGACTTTTCTTTTTTCATCATCTAGAGTAATTTCTCTACCAGCAACTAAATCTATTTTGGTATCTTTTTTCATAGGGCTGACTTCAATAGAAGTAGATTTTTTATCAAAAGTTGCTTCATTGTAGTATTCCCCAGTATCGAATACTCCTTTACTAGGAGAAAGTTTTTCAACACCTTCAACAAAAGAGAGCTCTTCTAAATCTTGAGCAGTAATAGGCTTTAAAAAAGCAGTTAAATCATCCATACTTTGATCATTAGGTTCAAAGTAAATTACAGTTTGTTTTGAATTTGCAAGACTTACAGATTCGGTTATTTGTTTTTCAAAACCATTACCAACAGAGCTTACTACAATTACAGATGTAACACCTATTACGATAAATAAAAGGGCTACAGCTACACGTAGTTTATGGCCTTTTAAGTTTGCCAGTGAGTTTTTTATTAAATTCATGACTACACCTCCGATTCCGAAACGAATACACCATCTTTAAGTCGTATAACTTTTGTAGCATATCTAACCATATCTTGATCGTGTGTAACCATTATTATAGTTTTACCTTTTCTATTCAGATCTTTTAGTAATTCCATAATATCAGAACTTGTTTCACTATCTAGAGCACCAGTAGGTTCATCTGCAAATATAATTTGAGGATCATTTACTAGAGAACGCGCTATGGCGATACGTTGTTGTTGTCCAC
The DNA here is from genome assembly GCF_000498755.1 of Clostridioides mangenotii TR. Taxonomy (GTDB): domain Bacteria; phylum Bacillota; class Clostridia; order Peptostreptococcales; family Peptostreptococcaceae; genus Metaclostridioides; species Metaclostridioides mangenotii_A. The sequence continues at coordinate 19,521 of NZ_AXUS01000001.1, forward strand.
CTGATAATTGCTGGGGTTTCATTTTGATTTTATCTAAAAGCCCAACAGCTCTAAGTTTATCTTCTACTAACGATTCTCGTTCATCTTTCTTGAGCGAAGAGTTGTATGTAAGTGGTAATTCAACATTTTGATAGATATTTAGTGTTTCTATTAAGTTAAACTGTTGGAATATAAATCCAACATTGCTATTTCTAAAATCTGAACGTTGATTTTCACTTAAATTTGTTACGTCTTTACCATCAAAAAAATATTGTCCTTCGTTAAATCTATCTAAAAACCCTAAAATATTTAGAAGGGTAGTTTTTCCACTACCCGATTTTCCCATTATTACTACAAATTCACCTGAATTAATCTGCAGATTTAATGATTTTAACACATGAAATTCTTCTTTCCCTACTTTGTAATACTTCTGTATATTCTCTAATGAAATCAGCATATACTAACCTACAGTTGGAAAATCTTCTTCAGGTTCAGGGTCTGGTTGGTTTTCAAATGGGTTGTCTATACCGCCATCCTTATTAGTATTTCCAGGAGTTCCCGTTGATCCTGGAACAGGATCGCCTTCTTTCATATCTTCTGTAGGGAATTTAATTATTACATCATTTTCTTCAAGCCCACTTCTTACTACTGCCGAATTTTCAGTATGAGTTGATACATCGACTAATTGTTTTTTTATTACTCCGTCCATATCTTTAAAGACATAAGTATTTCCTTTTTTATCCTCTTGGATAGCTGAAGCTGGTATTTTAAAGCTAGAGTTTTCAACTTTTACTGATGCTTGTATATGGAATCCGTTTACTAAATTTTCTTGACTGTCAAATTGTACGCTTATATCATAATAAGACATTGTAGACCCCTGCTGTCCATTCATATTTGCAACAGAATTAGAAGGTCTATCAGATATAGCACTTATACGACCAGCTAATGTTTCATCAGTTGAGAATACAAGAATTTCAACTGTTTGATCGATAGCTAACTTAGGGAAATCTTGTTCGCTAGCTTGTCCCTTCATGTACAATTCAGTACTTTCTAAAGATATAAGCGAAGATGACACAGGTTGTTCTAAGTTTTGTGCTTTAGACTCTGAGTCATTTACATATACCTTACCATCAAACGGAGCAGTAGTTTTTGTATACGCCTTGTTGTTAAGAGTAGATATTTCTTTATTCAATCTACTTATATCACTTTCTAAAGTTTTTATAGTGATGCTATTTTCAGGAGTATTAGGTAGAGCTTTTTTTTGTTTTTTAAACTGTTCTACCTGTGTTTTTAAGCTGTCTATTTGAGAGACTATAGCTTCATTTTTGCTTGTAAAAAGTAGCGCTCCTTTGCTAACCTCTTGCCCATCTTGAACACTTACGCTGCTTAGCTCTGAACCTGCAGGAACATCGAAATCTTTTGATTGTTTTGGCACCACAGAACCATTTATAAAGATTTTTTCACTTTCAGGGATAGTGTATGTTTCAGTTAAGTTATTTTGCACATCTTCAACATTTTTTTTCTTATCAATAAAAGATAGTATCCCTAGACAAATACATATAATAATTGCAATTCCTATGTAAATTTGTAATCTTCTATTTTTAAACCTTTTTAAAAACGACATTTTTTCCTCCTTAATATTTACAGCCACACTTTAAGATATTACATGTTGACGTTAAATTCGATAGTAAATAGAGTATATTTTCCGTATTCAGATTCAACTTTAATATCGTGTTTTAATTTATCAGAAAGTTCTTTAACCAAATATAATCCAAGACCAGTAGACTTAGCATTGTACCTACCATTGTTTCCAGTGAAACCTTTATCAAAGATTCTACTTAGATCCTCTTTTTTTATACCACAGCCATGATCTTCCACCTTTAATTGTAAATAATTTTTTGTTTTTTTGCAAGTAATAGATATATCATTGTTTGAAGAAATATACTTTAGTGAATTTCCTACAATTTGTTCCAAGATAAATGTCAGCCATTTCTTATCTGAAAGCACCGTATAGTCAAGGTTTTCAAGTTTTAAAGAAACTTTTTTATTTATAAAATATGTTGAATATTTTTTTACAACATCTTTTACAATTCGCTCTAAATTTACATCTTGTATAAAGAAATCTTTATGAAAGCTGTCAAGTCTAGAGAAATATAAGACTCTTTCGAGCGCATTTTCAATTCTGAAGACTTCAGTGTTTATACCTTCAAGTACTTTTTCAAGTTCTTCATCTTCATTTTCTTCGATAATTAATTTTATTATGGAAATAGGAATTTTTACATCGTGAACCCATAAGTTTATCATATCTTTATTCTCTTCAAGTTCTTTTTTGTTATCGTTTAATATCTTATTTGAGCTATCTTGATATTCTCTCAACAAATTTAAGTAAAATTTTTCTTCTTCATTTGATTTGAATATAGTAAGCTCGTTAAAATTATTATTATCTATACCATCTTTTAATTTATTTATAAATACTTTTTTATTTAGATATTTTAGACACAAATAGGTAGTTGTAAGTACTACATCTATTAATGAGATGTACATAATAGTATCTGAAAAGACATACTCAATTGGAGAGAAAACTAGAGTGAGTGTTATCAAAAGCATAAATGTTAGATTATATATAAAAAAACTGTAGTTATCTTTTAAAAATTTTTTTATAGTCATTTATTCACCATATCTAACTACATTATTATGTAGCCAAGACCTCTCTTGGTTTCTATAAAATTTTCTAACCCAATGTCTTTTAGCTTAGACCTAATTCTATTTACATTTACAGTAAGGGTATTATCATCTACAAACCAATCGCTGTCCCACAACTTTTTCATAAGCTTGTCTCTACTAACAATCTTACCGTTTGACTTCATAAGTTCATGTAAAATTTTAACCTCATTTTTTGTAAGTTCAATAGAGTTATTACTGAATTCTATTGAAGCAGTCGATAAATCTAATACAACTCCATTGTGTACTATTTTATTAGAGTTTGACTCTGCAAAATTGTAAGTTCTTCTAAGCAGAGCATTTACTTTTGCAATTAGTATATCTATTGAAAATGGCTTTTGTATATAATCATCCGCACCTAAATTAACACCCATAATTACGTCCATATTTGAATCTCTTGAAGATATAAATATTATTGGAGTCTTTGAAAATTTTCTTATTTCATTACACCAATGAAAACCATCGTAAAACGGAAGATTTATGTCAAGCAATACAAGGTGAGGATCGCATAATTTAAATTCTTCTATAACATTTTCTAGGTCGTTGATAGGATACACTTCGTAACCCCACTTAGTTAGAGACTCAGCTACCTTTTTTTTGAGTGTAGAGTCGTCTTCTATTATCATTATTTTAAACATTGTTTACCTCCGAATATATTAAGCTATCTTACATAATTGTAACATTACTTTAATGAAGATGAATGGTTTATTTTTATGTAGGTAGATATAATATTATTATAATTAACTTAGGAGGTAAAATTTATGAGAGATATTTTAGTTGTAGAGGATATAAAAAAAGGATTTGGAAAAAGAGGAGCTAAGTATGAGGCTTTAAAAGGAGTAAGTTTTAATGTGAAAGAGGGAGAGTTTATAGGTATAATGGGTGCGTCTGGAGCAGGAAAGTCTACTCTTTTAAATATAATATCAACTATAGATGTACCAACTTCAGGAAATGTATTTATAGATGGAGTTGATATAAATTCGATGAATGATAATGGAATAGCAGATTTTAGGAGGGACCATTTAGGATTTGTTTTTCAAGATTCTAATTTACTAGAGACACTTACAATAAAAGAGAATATTATGTTACCTTTAGCACTTCAAAATGAAAAAGTAGATGTAATAGAAACAAGAGTAAATGAAGTCGCAAAAGCTTTAAGTATAGAGAGTACTTTAAACAAATATCCAAATGAAGTATCAGGAGGGCAGAAGCAAAGAGGTGCAGTGTGTAGAGCTATTGTAGGAAAGCCATCGCTAGTACTTGCAGATGAGCCTACAGGAGCTTTGGACTCAAAGTCTGCCAAAGAGTTGCTTCAATCTTTTTCTAATTTAAACAAAGAGAACAAAACTACTATATTAATGGTAACTCATGATGCTGTAAGTGCCAGTTACTGTGACCGAATACTTTTTATAAAAGACGGTATTATATTTACAGAATTAGTTAAAGGCGACAGTACAAATGAATTTTACCACAAAATTATGGATACATCAGCAATGCTTGTGGGGGTAGATAAAAATGAAACTTTATAATATATCTATAAAGAACTTAAAAAATAGCGTTTCAAATTACACAATGTACTTTGCATCGATAGTGTTTTGTGTATTTATATTTTTTAGTTTTAAATCTATCCAGTATAATGAGGCATTAAACTCTGCAGGAGTTAAAGTTTCTGCAGCTGTAAATGTAGGATCTATAATAATAGCAGGATTTGTTTTTTTATTTATATACTATTCAAATTCATTTTTTATAAACAGAAGAACACAAGAAGTAGGTACCTATAGTCTGCTTGGTATGAGAAAGAATAAAATAGGACAAATATTTTTACTAGAAACAATAATTATGGGATTTGTGGCAACTGTAATAGGAGTTGTCTTTGGATTTTTATTTTCAAAGCTTATAACAATGATGCTTATGAAATTAATGAACCAAATGGTAGTAGTAAAAATGTCGTTTAGCTTTAGAGCGTTGATTCAAACTGTCTTGGTATTTTTGACAATTTTTATAGTTATTGGAGCTAGAAACTTTTTAATTATAAGAAACAAAAAACTTATAGATCTATTTAAAAAAGCTCCAGAAAAAGTGTCAAGTGGTAAATCGACTACAATTAAAGGTATACTGGGTACAGTTTTAATCTTGATAGCTTATTATATGGCTACAGGCAAGTTTATAGAAAATCATATAGAATCTGTATTTTTAATATTAATACCTGTAATACCTGGAACATTTTTATTCTTTTCATCAGCGGTAAGTTTGATAATAAATATAATTAACAAAAATAAAAAATATTATTACAAGGGAAGAAACCTAGTAGCATTTTCAGAACTTAGATATAAGATACAAAAAAACAGCAGGATACTTGCTACTATTGCTATACTTATTGCAGTTAGCGCAACAGTATTTGGGCTTACAACATCATTTTACTACAATATAAGCAGTATATTAAAAGAAGATTATAAGTACAGTTTTGTTATGAATGTATCTAATGACAGTGTAAATACACAAGTTGATAAAATATTAAAAAAATATGATGATAAAAATAAAGTAATATTTGATAAAAAAATAAAACTATTATCTTATAACGATAAGTATAACTCTATGAGAAAGGGTACTGGAAAACTTATCTCATCAGGGAGCGATACAGATATAATTAGAGAGAGTGACTTTAAGGATATGATGGACTACCAAAAAGAGAGCTTTACAGGAATAGGGTCAGCCGATGAAGCTATAATTATATCGAATAGTATGGTTGCTAAAAATTATGAAAAAGCAAATGGAAATGAATTAGAATTAATTCCTTTTGAAAATAAAAGCGATAAAGTTTACAAAATCAAAATACTTGATGAAATTCAAGACACAAAGATTAATACTAATACTACATATTCACTAACTGTAGTTAAAGATAGTGTATTCAATAAACTTTTAAAAGATGGTGAAGAAAGAGAAATAAGACTTGTAGATGTAAATAATAAAACCAACTCAAAAGAATTATCTAAAGATCTAAGAAAACTTATGGATAGTAGTTATACTTCGGAATATCCTTTTAATTTTTCATCATATGTGGAAAGCTACAATGATATGTATAATTCAATTGGATTAGTATTGTTTATAGGAATGTTTTTAGCTGTAGTATTTATGCTTTGTACAGGAAGTATAATATTCTTAAAACAATTATCAGATATATACGACGATAAAGAGAGATATATAATGCTTAAAAAAATTGGAGCAAGCAACAAAGATATAGAAAAAATTCTATCTAAACAGCTTAGACTAGTATTTTTACTTCCACTGTTTGTAGGAACTATTCACAATATCTTTGCTATGACTATAACACAAAGACTTATATCAAATTCAATAGTAGTACCTATAACAATAACGCTTTTAGTTATTATGTTGGTTACTTTATGTATTATATAGCAACTTTAAAATATGCAAAAAAACTTATTATAGAATAATAGATAAACTAATAAATAAATTATCAATTAAAATAGTAAAGAACTTTAAAAGGAGGGTTGTTTCCGTAGTATGTAACTGACGGAGACAGCCCTCGTTTTTTAGTATATAATAAGTCTATAAGTACTATAGAATATAATTTAATTGGGAGGCAGTTGGATGAAGTTTGACGTTGAAAATCATGTATACAATTCAAAGAGGAATGTTGTCTTTGGAAAAAGTGGAGCTGTGGCTACTTCAGTACCATTATCATCACAAGTAGGATTAGAAATACTGAAAATGGGAGGAAATGCAGTTGATGCCGCTGTAGCAACTGCCGCGGCTTCTGCAGTTGTCGAACCAGTAAACAACGGCATAGGAGGAGACGCATATGCGCTCGTTTGGATAGAAGAAGAAAAAAAGCTCTACGGACTTAACTCAAGTGGCTTTGCTCCAGAAAAGATGACACTTGAGAGTTTTAATGGTTTAGATGAAATGCCAAAGTACGGTTTAAAACCTGTAACAGTACCTGGAATCCCTGCAGCTTGGTCTGAGCTAAACAAGAAATTTGGAAATCTTACACTGATGGACTGTTTAAAGCCAGCAATTAATTATGCAAGAGAAGGATTTGTAGTGTCACCAACCGTTGCAAAAATATGGGAAAAAGACTACAAGTTTTACAAAAAAGTGTTTAAAGGTGAGGAATTTGCGCCTTGGTTTGATACATTCTCTAAAAATGGTAGAGCACCTTTAGCTGGTGAAATTTTCAAATGTGAAGATCAGGCTAGGACTCTTGAAGAAATTGCTAAAACTAATGCAGAGAGTTTTTATAGAGGAAGTATAGCTGAGAAAATAGATGCTTTTTCTAAAAAGTACGATGGATTTATACGAAAGTCGGACTTAGAGAAATTTTATCCAGAGTGGGTTGAACCGATTACAACAGATTACAGGGGATACACAGTCTCAGAGATACCGCCAAACGGACATGGATTAACAGTGCTTATGGCACTTAATATATTAAAAGGTTTCGATTTAAATGGATCTAGAGAAGATAGCGATAATTTACATAAAACAATTGAAAGTTTAAAACTAGCATTTGCAGACACAAAGACTTATATAACAGATATAAAACACATGAAAGTAAAACTAGAGGCTTTACTAAATCAAAGCTACGCAGATAAAAGAAGAGAATTAATAAAAGATAAAGCCATTCAACCAGAATCCGGTGATCCATACTGTGGCGGAACAGTGTATTTATGTAGTGCAGATAAAGACGGAAATATGGTCTCTTATATACAAAGCAACTACATGGATTTTGGATCTGGAATAGTAATCCCAGAAACAGGAATAGCTCTACACAATAGAGGAAATAACTTTAGCTTAGACCCAGAGCATCACAATGTAGTAGCACCATTGAAAAAACCTTACCACACTATAATTCCAGGATTTCTAAGTAAGGATTCAGAAGCTGTAGGAGCATTTGGAGTTATGGGGAAATTTATGCAACCACAAGGTCACATTCAAGTTTTAAGCAATATGATAGACTTTGGATTAAATCCACAAGATGCTCTAGATGCACCAAGATGGCAGTGGATTAAGGATAAAGAAATAGAAGTGGAGCACGAAATGCCGAAACATACAGTTTATGACTTAGCAAAAAAAGGTCATGATGTGAAAGTGATTTATAACAACTTAGACATGGGAAGAGGACAGATAATAATAAAAAACGAGCATGGTAGCTATGCTTGTGGAACAGAATCACGTTGTGACGGATGTGTGGCGGTTTATTAGAATTTCGAATTCTATCGCAGGGCTTGACCTAACAAAAATATCGATTTGTTGAATTTCGCGACAATCAATTTCGTACCGATAAATTTGGTCTGGAGCAAAATTCAACAATCGATAAGATTTGTGGCATGCATTTACTCTTCGCCTACCATTATTGAGTTGCCCTCGTAACTTATCCAGTCGCTGAAGCTCCCAATATATATTTTATGTGGTATATCTAATTCCCTAAGTGCAAGACTGTCTACACATGCAGAAATTCCAGAACCGCATGATAGTATTATCTCGTTGTATTTATTTAACTCCTCAAAATGTTTTTTTAAGAATTCAATATCTTTAAGCGATCCATCGTCAAAGTTATCATTTAAAAGATCCTTGCAGAAATAATTTTTAGCACTAGGAATATGCCCGGCTTTTTCGTATGCTGGTTCTGTGATACCTTGGTATCTTTCGTTTGAACGGCAATCTACAATCACTGTTTCATCACAGTAAAGTTTAGATTTCACATATTCCATAGGTACTACCAAATTGTCATCTACATTCACTTCTAGAGTTTTTCCATTCACTTGTGGTTCATTAATCTTTGTTTCAATTTTGCCACCGTTTTTAATATACGATGTAAGTCCGCCATCTAGTACATATATATTTTTTAATCCCATATGTTTTAACTGAAAGAACAGTCTTGAGGCACCATTTAAATCTCCATCATCATAAGCAATTACAGTAGTGTCGTTATCGATACCTAATTTTTCTAGCTTTCCTTTCAAAACATACGGATCCTGAATTGGATTTTTGCCACCGTGCTTTTCGGCTGATTTAGACAAATCTTTATCAAGGTCTAGTATAAAACTACCTGGGATATGGCCTTTTTTATAAGAGTCTATTCCGTAAGTTCTATTTATTAAATCAAATCTACAGTCTATAATAACTAAATTGTCTTCTTTATCTAAAATGTCAATTAGCCTTTTTGCTGATATTATGTTCTTCAAAATTACCGCCTCCATTTGATAGTAGAATTTTTAAAACCCTTCTTATTCATTATGTTAGTATAAAAATTGTCTCAAGTAAATATGTATTTTTATATTACAAAAACAAAAAAATATAGTATAATCATAATTGAGTATATAGTTAAATTTCTAATTAAACAAGATCATGACATAAAACTAGAATTAACTTATTTTATCATTTTAGTACAGACACATTAGTTAATTTAAATTAGTCTTTGCAGCTTTATGTCTGAATTTATATTTTTTGTTTAAGTTATTTATTATGATGTGAGTTAAAAAATATATTTTTTAGAATGGAGAGTTGAGAGATGAGTTACAAGATAGTTAGCAAAAGAGAACTAACAGATAACATTTACTTAATGGATATTGAAGCTCCTAGAGTTGCGAAATCTGCTAAGCCAGGTCAATTTATCATAATCAAGACTGATGAGAAAGGTGAAAGAGTGCCTCTTACTATAGCTGATTACGATAGTGAAAAAGGAACAGTAACTATAGTTTTCCAAAGCGTTGGATCATCAACTAAAAAATTAGCACAATATGAAGAAAATGAATATGTTATGGACTTTGTAGGTCCATTAGGGCAGCCAAGTGAGTATATTCATGAAGATATAGATGAGTTAAAGAAACAAAATATTCTGTTTGTGGCAGGTGGTGTTGGTTCTGCTCCAGTATATCCACAAGTTAAGTGGTTTAAAGAAAATGGACTAGATGTAGATGTTATAATAGGCTCTAGAACTAAAGATTTAGTAATTTTAGAAGATCAAATGAAAACAGTTGCCAAAAATGTTTATGTTGCAACTGATGATGGAACATATGGATTTAATGGTAGAATTCCTGATTTAATTAGAGATTTAGTCGAAAATCAAGGTAAAAAATACGATCATATAATAGCGATTGGGCCTATGATCATGATGAAGTTTGTATGTTTATTGACTAAAGAGTTAAATATACCTACAACAGTTAGTTTAAATACAATAATGGTAGACGGTACTGGTATGTGTGGAGCATGTAGAGTTAGAATTGGTGACGAAATTAAATTTGCATGTGTAGACGGACCAGAGTTTGATGGACATTTAGTTGACTTTGATGAAGCGATGAGAAGACAAGGAATGTACAAGACTCAAGAAGGAAAAGCAGCTTTAGAGGCCGAAGATGGTGGTAACAGCCACCATGCTAATTGTGAGTGTGGGGGTGACAAGTAATGAGTGCAAAAGTTAGAGTACCAGTTAGAGAGCAGGATCCTAAGGTTAGAGCTACAAACTTTGATGAGGTTTGTTTAGGATATAATATAGAAGAAGCGGTTGAAGAAGCACAAAGATGTCTTGGATGTAAAAAACCTAGATGTGTTGAAGGCTGTCCAGTTAGCGTTGATATACCAGAATTTATACAAAAGGTTAAAGAAAAAGATATAGAGGGTGCTGCTAAAGTCATTGCAAAAAATAGTTCATTACCTGCAGTCTGTGGTAGAGTTTGCCCACAGGAAACACAATGCGAAGGTGTTTGTATAGTTGGAATAAAAAATGAACCAGTATCAATAGGTAAACTAGAAAGATTTGTTGCAGATTGGTCTAGAGAAAACAATGTAAACCTTTCTGAAACAGAGCCTAAAAAGGATGCTAAAGTTGCAGTTATTGGAAGTGGACCAGCTGGGCTTGCATGTGCAGGCGACTTAGCTAAAAAAGGATATACTGTAAAGATATTTGAAGCAATGCACGAACCAGGAGGAGTTTTAACTTACGGGATACCTGAGTTTAGACTTCCTAAGAGCGGAGTTGTACAACCTGAAATAGAAAACATTAAAAAACTTGGCGTTGAATTGGAGACAAATGTAATCGTTGGTAGGACTATTACCATTGAGCAGTTACAAGATGAAGGATACAATGCTATATTTATAGGATCAGGAGCAGGATTACCTTCGTTTATGGGTATTCCAGGTGAAAATGCTAACGGAGTATTTTCAGCAAATGAATACTTAACAAGAGTAAACTTAATGAAGGCTTACAAAGCAGATTATGATACACCGATAAGATCGGGTAAAAGAGTAGTGACAGTAGGTGGAGGAAATGTTGCAATGGATGCAGCAAGAACAGCACTTAGACTTGGATCTGAATCTTATATAGTTTATAGAAGAAGTGAAAAAGAGCTCCCAGCGAGAATTGAAGAAGTTCATCATGCAAAAGACGAGGGAGTAGTTTTCCATACTCTTACTAACCCTAAAGAAATTCTAGTAGATGAAACTGGAAATGTTAGAGGAATGGTATTAGTTAAGATGGAGTTAGGAGAGCCAGATGATTCAGGAAGAAGAAGACCTATGGAGATAAAAGGGTCTGAATTTGAAATAGAGGCAGATACAGTAATAATGTCTCTTGGTACTAGCCCAAATCCACTTATATCATCAACTACTAAAGGACTTGAAGTAAATAAGAGAAAGTGTATTATTGCAGACGAGTCTGGTCATACAACAATAGATGGAGTTTACGCAGGCGGGGATATAGTAACAGGAGCTGCTACAGTTATATCAGCAATGGGAGCTGGTAGAAAAGCTGCTGCATCTATAGATGAATATTTAAGAGAAAATGTCTTAAATAAAAATTAATTAAAATATAAAAAAGTATAAATAATAAATAAAATTTTTACCCTAGCACAGCCCTTAGTAAGAGGCAGTGCTAGGGTTTTGCTTTGCAATTGAAAATGAAAATCTAGTAGGATTAACCATTGGTTTTTTAAATTAGATAGTATATAATAATTAATAGAGAAATATATAATTACGTTTTTCAAATAAAAGGGGAGCATTTTGCTTCCCTTGAATCATGTTCAAAAATTTAATACAAGGAGGACAATGGATGGTTAGTCAACAAATACTCGGTACAGAGCGCATAAGCAAACTTCTGATTAAATATTCTATACCGGCGATAATAGGTATGTTGGTAAATAGTTTATACAATGTTGTAGATAGAATATTCATAGGAAATATAGAAGGTGTAGGCTCTTTGGCTATAACAGGTCTTGGAGTAACTATGCCTATAATGACTATAATTTTAGCTTTTGGTATGTTAATAGGAATAGGAACAACAACTACGATTTCCCTAAAACTAGGTGAAGGAAAGGTAGAAGATGCACGTAAATTAATTGGAAATGCTATGACACTTTCAGTGGTATTAGGAATTATTTTAACTATAATAGGACTTGTTTTTCAAGATCAAATATTAATTTTATTTGGAGCAAGTGAAAATACAATTTTCTATGCAAAGGAATATATAAATATTATTTTAATGGGTACTGTAGTAAACTTACTTGCATTTTCTTTAAATCACTCTATAAGGGGAGATGGGGCACCTGCAATTTCTGCTGGTATAATGATAGTTGGATGTTTAACAAATATAATTTTAGACTATGTTTTGATATTTATTGTAGGCATGGGAATTAAAGGAGCAGCTATAGCAACAGTTACGTCACAAGCTTTAACGGCAGTTTTAACAATAGCTTACTATGTAAGCGGTAAATCTAACTTAAAGTTTGAGAAGAAAAGCTTAAAATTAGAATCACATCTTGTAAAAGCAGTTTTTGCAATAGGAATGTCTTCATTTGCTATGCAACTTGCAGCCAGTTTGGTACAAGTTGTTTCAAACCACGCTCTTAAAAGTTATGGAGGAGATTTAGCTATAGGGGCTATGGCTACAGTTTCATCAATAGCTATGTTCTTTTTAATGCCTGTTTTTGGAATAAACCAGGGAGCGCAGCCGATAGTTGGATTTAACTATGGTGCAAAACAATACGATAGAGTTAGGAAAGCCTATATGGGATCACTTGCAGCTGCAACTATTTTGCTTACATTAGGATTTTTAGCAGTACAGTTGTTCCCACATGCAATCGTAGGTATATTTAACAAAGACCCTGAGCTTATGGCTATATCTGTAAATGGACTTAGATTATACCTATTCATGTTGCCTATAATAGGGATATCAATTATCGGTGGAGTATTTATTCAGTCAATAGGTAAAGCGAAGATGTCAATGATACTCAGCTTACTTAGACAGGTTATACTATTAATACCATTTATAATTATACTTCCGAGATTTATGGGGTTAAAAGGAGTTTGGATGGCTCAACCGTTATCAGATTTAATAGCGGTACTTCTTACTGGATATGTAGTTCATAAGGAATTAAAACGTCAAAAGCAGTTGACGTTAGATCAAAATAAAGCGCTTTAAGAATAAATAGCTTTTGTTTAAATAAATTTATTTTTTCTAAAAATTGTAAATATTAAGTATTTATGCTAAAATTAAATCACTTTATGTTAAAGAAATTAGATGTTATGGAGTGATTAAATGGATTTTTTAGATAAAGATATATTGTTAAGTGCAAGGGTTAGTATGAAAGTAGTAAAGACTCTTTCTAAAATAAATGAATTCAAAGGTAGGCAGATCGTATATAAAAAACAAAATAAGGAACTTTTAGATAATTTGAGTGAAACTTCTTTAGTTGATTGCGCTTTATCTACTCATATAGGTCAAAATTCAAGAAAAAGAAAAATGGATATAGAAGAACTTGTGAATGGTGAAAAGGTACCATCTACAGAGGATGAGTGGAGTGTAGTTGAATATAGAGATCTAGTTAAGACCATTAATAGTGCGTACTATACTATGAGTTTAGATTCACAGTTAATTGCGGAATTACACGGTTACTTGTACAAGTACTCAAATCAAAGGGGCGGATTTTTTAGAGATGATCTAAGCTCTGAAGTTAAAAACCTTTGCAGTTCATATCACAAACTTTTGGAAGAAGATGAGGTAGATGTACTTATATTAATTGCTACAATTGTACTAGAGTTTATACTGCTTCATCCTTTTAATAAAGGAAATGTAAAAATGGCTAGGGTACTAATGCTTCTTACTTTAAATCAAAATGGTTACGAGGTCGGGAGATATATTAGCTTAGGTAAAGTATTTGATGAAAGTTCTTTAGAATACTTTGAGAGAATAAAAACCTTGAGATCACATCTTGGTAGAGGTGAGTACGATATAAACACTTGGTTGGAGTATTTTTTAGAAAGTATACTTATAGCTTATCAAAAGCTAAATGATAGCTTGAACATAACAGATAAAGATAAAGTAACAAAAACTCTTAGAATAGAAACTTATATTAATTCGACTCTTGGATACTTCACCAAGCAAGATATAAAGGATATGTGCCCAGATATACCTGATCCTACTATAAATAGAGTATTTAATAATCTTAGAAGAGAAGATAAGATTGAAGTTATTGCTCGAGGTAGAAACGCTAAGTGGAGAAAAAAATATTAGTACAAGCAATAAAATTGTATAAATCAATGTAATCTTAATATATAAAACCATTAAGGCACACTTAAAGTTAATTTAATACACTTTTCGTGTGCCTTTTTGATTTTAATAACTTAACTTTAATGACTATTTGTTTGTCTAACTTGTATAAAAGAATTTTCAATAGAGATACTAATAGAAAGAAATAAGGAGGTAACTATTTTGAAAAAAAAACTACTTTATATAAGTGTGAATTCAAAACCCGAAGATTTATCTTCAAGTAAAACTGTTGCAAGAAAATTTATAAATAGATTTTTAGAGAGAAATCCAGATTTTATTTTAGAAGAAATTGATCTGTATAAAAATCATATCCCAAAATTAGAATATCAATATTATGAAAAAAGAAATACACTCATAAAAGAAGATAAACTTACAAATTTAGGGGAACAAGACAAAAGAGAAATAAATATAATAAACGAACTTTGTGATCAGTTTGTGGAAGCAAGAGTATATGTGATATCCTCCCCGATGTGGAGTTTATCATTCCCATCACAATTAAAAGCTTACATTGACTGTATAGTTCAAGATGGAAAAACTATTACTTTTGATGACGATGAAAAACCAGATGGATTGTTAAATGATTTTGACAGAAGTGTAGTGTATGTACAATCATCTGGAGCTAAAATACCGTGGATTATGAAACCGATATTAAATAAAGGCTTGAATTATATTGAAAGTATAATGAAGTTTATTGGCATAAAAAAATTTGAGGAATTATTAGTTGATGGAACAGGAACTACAGAAGAAGAAAGGCAAAGTTCTTTGACAAATGCCTATGACAAGATAGATGAGGTTATAGATAGTTTGAAGTTTTAGCATTTTGTTTAAACTAATAGGAAAATTAAAGCGTTTGAAATTTAAAAAACCTGCTTCGTATGGAGAATTATCCATATAGAAGCAGGTTTTCTGTTATTTTGGCATTTAAATCTATATATTACAGTATCCAATATACTTATAATCGTTAGGGATATTGTATGTTTTTTCAGTCTTTTCTAATGTCCAACTTGTATCAAATAATGTAGTTCTTACAATTGATTCAAAAAATAGCATTACTATACCAGCATCTATTTTTGATTCATAAGTGTTCGTATGCTCATCATTTCTTACAGCTAGTATAACTTTTCCTCCATCTACTATAAATCTCCATGGTTGTCTATTTAAAGTCGAAGGGGCCATTCTTGCATAGTTGAAGGCATCTAGTAAAGCTCTTTCAGCTAATGTTTCAGCGTCAATATTTTTACCCCATTCATCTATATAAACTATTTCTTCTACACCAAGTCTTGTAGATGTATCGTTGTCAACTATCTCCATATTTGATAGTGAGTAGCTTTCACCAGTTTTAGTTGGGTTAACTATTTTTTTCTTATAAGAAGTAGCTTCGTATCCTAATGCTATTATTGCCGAAATACTTTTGTTAGAACTGATTTCAAGTTTGTCTAATATTTTATCGCTGTCTTCAAAAGTTATCCAACAAGAGTCAATTTCAAGTTCTGTTGCTTTTAAAACTATGCTTTCTCCAATATAACCAGCATTTTCAATGTGGTTATCAGCAACTTCTGATAGAATAAATATGTAGTTTGGAGCTTCTATCATATTTCCTTTATAACCAGCTATTTTTTGTAGCTTTTCGGATACTTTATCCCTAGAGTTGTCAAATAGTTTCATTTCTATTTCGATGTTTGGAACAAGCTTTTTACAAGAATCTGAAAACTTTTCTAATTCAACAAGTTGCTCTTGTTTTATCTGAGTGTCTTTAAATTCTCTTATTGATTTACGATTTGATATGAGTGCTTTGTAATCCATTATATTAAACCTCCTAATACTATATTTAGCATAAATATATTATTAAATATTTTAGTCCTTATATAGATAATATCATTATAAATTCTATATAGTCAACAAATAAAGAACAAGGTGTAACTAAACTTAATTAAATTATTTATTACAGTAAATATACATTGAAATTTATCTACACAATAAAAACCTATATTGATTAAATTAGTTTCAATATAGGTAAAGTATATAAATAAAAATCCACGAAATAAATACTATCTACATGCACAAGATCCTGCTATATGTTTTTCTTGTATAGCGTATAACTTTAATTCATATACTACCATTATATCTTCTAAATTATCTGAAATACTTACAATTCTTAAACATTTGTTTCTTATTTCAGATGGTAATTCAGGATCATCTGTTAAATTTACATAGTCATCATATCTATACATAAAATCATCCCTTTACATTTAATTAAATATATTATACTATATTTAAGGAAATTTTATTTAACTTTAATTAAAGCTTTTACAATTAATTAGTTTTTTATACAAACTTTTCTTTATATATTGTAAAAAAATCTATTTATTGATGTGAAAACGATTTAATTTTACTAAATTTATAGAAATATGAAATTAAAAATATATTTAATTTTAACTGAAGTTTATTAAAAAAATGGTTAAAATCTTATTAAGAAATGTTTTTTTAAAAAAATGCTTCTTAATATTATTTACTATAAATAATTTTTAGTTTAGAAAGAAAGTTTATTGGTTAAAATGACCGATTTTAAAGAATAGTTTTAAATGTATGTAAAATTTTTAAATAATATTTGAATTTTTAGAAATTTATATTATACTTATTAAAGTATATAAAATATTTGTATTATAAGTTTGTATTAAAAAATTATAAGATTGAAAAATAGGAGGAATTATTATGAGTAATGAACTTAAAAAGACGCTTGGACTGTCAGCAGCAATGTCGACAGTTATCGGTTCAGTAATTGGTTCTGGAGTGTTTTTTAAGCCTCAAGCAGTTTACGCACTGACTGGTGGCGAGCCTGGACTTGGAATGTTAGCATGGCTATTTGCAGGACTTATGACAATTGCAGCTGGTTTAACAGCGGCAGAAGTTGCAGCAATGATACCTAAAACTGGTGGAATGATGGTATATATAAAAGAAATTTATGGAGACAAATTAGGATTTTTAGCAGGGTGGATGCAAATAGTATTGTTTTTCCCTGGTATGGCTGCTGCACTTGCTGTTATATTTGCGCAGCAACTTACTGAAATGATTGGAGCTACACAATTTCAATTACCAGTAGCAATTGGTTTAATAATTATAGTTGCTTTCTTAAATACGATGGGATCTAAAACTGCAGGTGGGATACAAACAGTATCAACTGTATGTAAGTTAATTCCGCTATTAGTTATAATGGTATTTGGATTCGTAAAAGGTAGTGGAGAAGCTGACGTATTTAGACCACTTGTAGGTTCAGGTGTTAGTTTAGGAAGTGTAATTGGACAAGTTCTTATAGCTATACTATTCGCTTATGAAGGTTGGATGAATGTTGGGGCTATAGCTGGAGAGATGAAGAATCCAGGTAAAGATTTACCAAGAGCAATAATAGGCGGTCTTACAATAACAACTGCAGTATACTTTGTTATCAACTTAGCTTACTTATGGGTTTTACCTGCTAGTCAGTTAGCATTAGAGACATCACCAGCTTCAGCTGTTGCTACAAAAATATTTGGTGATGTAGGTGGTACTATAATATCTGTTGGTATACTAATATCTGTATTTGGAACATTAAATGGATACCTATTAACAGGACCAAGAGTTGTATATACATTAGCTGAGGATAAAACTCTACCATTCTCTGATAAATTATCAAAGTTAAACAGTGCTAAAGTTCCGGCAAACGCTATTATATTTATGGCTACAATAGCTGGTATATACGCTTTAACTAACCAATTTAACTTACTTACAGACTTAGCAGTATTTGCAAGTTGGTTATTCTATGTACTTACATTTATAGGAGTTATCAAACTTAGAAAAACACAACCAGATACTCCTAGAAGTTATAAAGTTCCGCTATATCCAGTTATACCGTTAATTGCTATAATAAGTGGATCTTTTGTATTAATAAACCTATTATTATTCTCTGGATGGGGACCTAGATTGGTAGCTTTCGGAAGTTTAGGTATTACTGCATTAGGTTTACCAATATACTTAATGAATAAGAAAAATTAGATTAAAAAAATTTATTTAAGAATTAAAATATTTTATATATAAAAGTCCTAGTTTAACTAGGGCTTTTATTTTGCTATAATATAATTATACAAATTAATATTAAATTTGATAATTACTTTAAAAAATTTAAAACTTTTTGTAGAAACTAAACGTCTATATATTAGGTCGTTTTTTATATGCGGGGTATATAAGCGTAAATAGCAAAATTTGGAGGAATTGCAATGAGGAAAAAGGATATATACAGTAGAAACAGTAGAAACAAGAAAAAAAGAATTAATAGAAAGAAAGTATCGATAGTATTGGGAGGAATTGTTGTAGTTGCAGCTGCCGCGTTCGGTATAGTAACTTTTAAAAACAATGCTAATGTAGAAGAAAAGGCTGTAAGAGACTCTGCGCTTGCGAATAGTACTGTAATGAGTATTGTTAGCGATGCATCTGGAGAAATCAATAAAGGGCCAAGCAAGAGCGCAGGAAAGGTAGCATATATAACTATAGATGATGGACCGTCACATTTTACCGATCAATTGATTAAAGTTCTAGATAAGCATAATGCAAAGGCTACATTCTTTATGATTGATGGTAACATGAAAGCACATCCAGAGCAGGTAAAAAATATAGTTAACAGTGGAAATACGCCTGGATTTCACAGTGTAACTCACGATATAAAAAAGCTATATAAAACTCCGACTTCTGCTAAAGAAGAATTTGATCAAAATGAAAGAACACTACATGAAATAACTGGAACAAATTCAAAAGTAATCAGAATACCTTATGGGAGTAAGCCTTATACACCACAAGCTTCTTATGATGCTATGATTGCAGCTGGGTATAAAATTTGGGACTGGGATTTAGACACTATGGACTGGAAAGCTAACTCTACTCAGATAGTGGACAGTGTAAAAAACCACGATCCTTCTGCAGACAGAGTCATTGTCCTTATACACGAAAAGCAACAGAGTTTGGACGCGTTGGATCCAATGCTTACGTATCTAGCTTCTCAAGGTTATGAATTTTTACCAATAGAGCAAAACCAAACTCCACATAATTATTGGCTTAATAACTTAGAATAGAAGTAATAATTATATTTTGAATTATAAATAAGAATTGA
Organism: Clostridioides mangenotii TR; assembly: GCF_000498755.1. Classification (GTDB taxonomy): domain Bacteria; phylum Bacillota; class Clostridia; order Peptostreptococcales; family Peptostreptococcaceae; genus Metaclostridioides; species Metaclostridioides mangenotii_A. The sequence goes on from NZ_AXUS01000001.1 coordinate 38,918, forward strand.
CGAGGTGCATTATATTGAAAAAAATATTCTACTTAGGAATTATTGGATTGATTTCTATTTCGCTTACAGCATGTAGTGGGAAGAGCATAGCAACTGTAAATGATGTTGAGATAACAAAAGAAGGTTTTGAGAAGACTAAATCAATACTGTCTTTGACAAATGAATACTTAAACGGGGAATCTTTTGATGATATGAACAAGTCATTAGATAAAAAAGGAAAAAAAGATTTGGAAAATAAGTTAATATCATTTATGATAGATAATGAACTTTTATATCAAGAGGCTAAGGATAAAGGATTTTCTCCAAGCAAGGCAGATATTAATTCTAAATACGAAGAATTAAGCAAAGATATAGAATCAAACACAAGCTATAAGCAAGAGTTGGATAAAACAGGTGTTGATAAAGAGTACTTACTAAAAGAGATATCTAGAGATTTGACAATTGAAAAATACAGAAAAGATTTTGTTGATAAGCTGAATATCAGTGAAGAAGAAATCCAAAGTTACTATAGTAACAATAAAGATGAATTTAAAGTACCTGAAGTCGACGCATCACATATATTGATTTCGACTTTAGATAAAGAGAAAAAAACAGTTAATGATACTGAAAAACAGAAACTTAAAGAAAAAGCAGATAAAGTTTTTACTGAGCTTGAAAATGGCGCAAATTTTGAAGCATTGGCTAAAAAGTATTCAGATGATAAATCTACTGGAAAAAACGGTGGTGGGCTTGGATATTTTAATAAAGACAGTAAAAATGCTGAGTTTACAAAACATGTTTTTAGTTTAGAAAAAGGTAAAACTTCAAATGTATTTGAAACTAGTTATGGATACCATATTGTAAAGATTAATGACAAGAAAAATAAAAATTTAAGTTTTGAAGATAGCAGAAGTATGATTAGAGAAAAAATTATTAATGAGAAGTTTTTAAAACATTTAGATTCATTGGAAAAAAATGCTGATATAAAAAAATAGTATAAGTTTAAATCTTAGAAAATCGTCCTAGCCTGTAATCGAGAGGAGATTTACAGGATGTTTAAGAGTGGTAACAGAATAAAAGCTGAGGAGTATATTATTGAAAATAAAAACTCGTTTTATAGAGTCGCATATAGTTATACTAAAAATGAAGACGATGCACTTGATGTAGTACAGGAGTCGATATATAAAGCTCTTTACTCCGTTGATAATCTTCAGGATATAAATTATATAAATACATGGTTTTATAAAATACTTATCAGAACAAGCATTGACAATATTAGAAAAAATGCTAGATATAAAAATTTAGTATCTACTGAACTACCTTTAGATCAAGATGGTGTATACGATAAATATACAGATATTGACTTAAGAAAAGCTTTAGAAGAGCTTCCAGTCGAGTATAAATCTATATTGTTACTGAGATTTTTTGAAGATTTAAAAATTGAAGAAGTTGCAGAGATACTGGATGAGAATGTAAATACAGTAAAAACTAGACTTTATACAGCACTTAAAAAATTAAAATATAAAATTAAAGAGTAGGCGTTGCTAAATGGATAAATTCGTGGCCTTAGAAAAATTAAAAACGGACTATAAAAATATGATTATACCGAGTAAGTTAGATTATTTGATCAATGAAAATACTATTGATAGCATATCAAATATTATTTTGGTTAAAATAAAGAGAGAAAAATTCGGTAATATAGACAGTGATTTATATTGAGATTTAAATAAATAAAGTTAGTGATGTATATAACTTAACTAAAAATACAGAGGAACTCACCTCTGTATTTTTTATCGTAAGTTTAATTATTAATAGGATATAATATATACAAAGAAGTAAAATAAAAAGTAATGTTATATGTTAAAAATAATAAAAATACCATATAATCTAATATAAGTGTAATTTTTTATAAAGAAATTTTAAAGGGAGAGATTTATGTTATCTATATATAATAAATTAAGGGAAATTGTAAATAGATTAAACTACAGTGAACTCAGTTCAAGAACTGCAGAGCTATCGTTTTTTATTTTACTTTCTATATTTCCATTTTTACTTTGTTTTATAAGTGGAGTTGCTTATATTCCTGAATTTCATATAAATAAATACTCAGGGTTGTTTGCAAGTATTATGCCTACCAGTGTATTTGATGTGTTATCATCGATAATAGTTTCCGCAATTGACAATAGGAATTTAAAATTTCTTTGTATGAGTTTTATTTTGACAATGTGGGCTACTTCAAGAGCAGTAAAAGCATTGATTAAAGGGATGAACAAGTCATATCGTGTAAAGGAAACAAGGTCGTTCTTTAAAATAATGTTCATATCTTTTTTCTTTACATTTATTTTACTTTTGTTAATTTTTATGTCTATAATATTTTTAATTTATGGAGAGAAAATAGGCCTTTTCTTATTTACATTTGTGGGACTTGATCACGTATTTTTAACCTTGTGGAATGTTCTTAGATACAGTATAACAATAATAATGATAATAGTTGTGTTCATAATACTTTACAAGTATACTCCTAATAAAAAAATAAATTTTAGAGATGTAGTTCCTGGATCAGTATTCGCGACATTTTCGTGGTTTTTAGTATCATACCTATATTCTTATTATACAAATCACTGGGCAAATTACGAAGCTATATATGGAAGCATAGCCGAAATTATAGTTCTTATTACATGGATTTATTTTAGTAGTTGGGTAATTACTATTGGCTATGAATTAAATATAAGACTTTACTACAGAAGAAATTCTATATTAACAAAGAAAATTAGAGAAGATTATCAAAACTGAAGACTATATTAATAAACAATACTAATACAGATAGTATTGTATTGGACAATTTATCTAATGATGTATACTATATACAAAAATATGATTATATAAGATGCAAAATAGCTATAAAAGATGATAAAGAGTTAAAAAAATGTAAAATATGTTAAATATATGTTATAATTAAATAAAATATGTCGTAAAATACATAATTTTTGCACTTTATTCTGTAATAAGGAGAATCGATTTAAAATGGAAACTTATGTAGGATTCTTAGAATATTTAAAAAACATGCCTATACCAGCCATATTTTGTAATAAGTATGTAATTGATAATAAAGAAGTATTTGAAGTAAAATACGTAAATGAGAGTATGCTAAATATAATAGATAGTAAAATTGGCAGAGGAAGTATTGATTTTACTGAATTATTTAATTTAACTGAACAAAATAATATAAATAAAGACATCCTATGTAAATGCGACAGAGCCTATAAATACATACCTAAGTTAAAAACATGGTTTTGTGTAGAGTCACAGATACTGAGCGATAGTGAAGTAGTATTTTATTTTAAAGAGATTATTTTAAATACAATAATCTAAACAATGGTTTTATAGATAGAGAAGATTATTATAATTTTATTTCAGACGATATAGCTAACTTTTTACAATGTATTAGGAATATGGAAAAGGGCTCAGTTAGGTACAATGAAACGATGGATCTATTTTTAACTTTTATAGATGAAAATGAGATTTTAAGAGAAGATATAGAAGAAGACGTTTATTTAAATAAATGGGTGATTTCACAAATATAGTGCATGAGCTTATAACTCCTATAAACTTGATATATTCATCGTTACAAGTTATTGAGAAAAATGGATCCGATTTACTTGAAAGCGATCAAGCGATAAGAAGAAACATTAATATCATGAAGTTGAATACTACTAGAGTGCTAAAGCTTGTAGAGAATATAATTGATTTTACCAAGCTTGAAACAGGGTACAACGACTTCAATCCGGAGACTGCTAATATAGTAAGCTTTATTGAAACGACATGTCTTTCTATAGTGGAATTCGCATCCGAAAAACAGATTGAGCTTATTTTCGAGTCGGAGACGGCTGAGTTGTTTTTAAGTTTCGACAAGGACAAGATAGAGAGAATACTACTTAATTTATTGAGCAATTCAATTAAATACAATAAGGAAAATGGTATAATTAAGATAAATTTATCTACTAAGGAAGATTATTTTAATATCAAACTAATTGATAATGGAATAGGAATACCTAAAGACAAAATAGAAAAGGTTTTTGATAGATACGAAAAAGTTAACAGAGTAGGAATAGGTAGACCTAGGGGGAGCGGGATAGGACTTGCATTAGTAAAATCAATGGTAAATATGCATAATGGGAAAATAAGCCTTAAAAGCGAGGTAGATGTCGGTACCGAATTTATAATATCGCTTCCTATATAGTTAATATATAAATTAATATATGATTTAAAAAGCCTTTCTTTGATAAATATCAGAGAAGGGCTTTTATATTAGAACTTAATACATTTATTCGACTAAATTTGATAAAAACACAAAAATTACAACAAATTTTGTAACTGAAAATAATTGTTTTCATATTATATACTGTGAGAGGATTGTCTCACATATTAAATTTAAAGGAGAGATATATATGGGAACTAACTCTTGGTCAAATTCCTGTAATCAATCAAATAGAGAAAGGTGTCATCACTCAGATAGAGAAAAGTGTCATCACTCAAATTGGGAAAAGTGTCATCATTCAGATAGAGAAAATTGTGATGAATTTATAAGAAGAGCAGAAGCGTGTAGATTATCTGCTGAAAAGGCTTTTAAAGCAGCGAATATAAGAGAAAATGAAGCAAATGAATTAGAAAGAGAAGCTAGAGCTCTAGAATGTCAAGCTAAAATGATGTGGAATCAAGCTAATGAAGCTTGGGACAGCCATGCAGAGTCTACTAGAATAGGGATTCAATCTTTAGAGAAGGAAAGATGTCTCCGCGAGAAATTTGAAAGATGTCAACGAGAAGATCAAAATAATTGTAGACCTTCATGTAAATGCTGTAAATGCTGTAGATAATAAAAGTCCATTATAGAAGGAGGGCATGTATTGTATGAGTTGTAATTCGTGTGGAAATAGAAGAAATAACTCTTGTGAAGACAGAAGAAATAATTGTTGCGAAGATAGAAAAAATAATTGCAATTGCTGTAAAGATAGGAGAAACAACTCTTGTGAAGGCAGAAGAAATGTTTCTTGTAATTGCAATTCCTGTTCATGGAATAATTGGAGCAGTTGGAATAAATGGTGTGGTTGGGTAAATAATAACAACTCTAACTGCAACAATTGGGGAAGCTGTCATTGCAATCACAATTCAAATTTTAGTCATAATAATTCAAGTTGTGACAGTTCTAACAACCATAATTCAAACTCAAATAGTTGCTCAAACACAAGCAATTGTTCGAATAAATGCAAAAGACGCAGAAAAAGATGTAGATGTAGTTGCAGAAGATAGATTTAGATAGACATCTAGATATAAAGTTTTGACTTACAACTTAAACATCTATTTTATTTTAAAACGTTAAGCCAGGATATGTAAGTATTCTGGCTTAACGTCTTATTTATTTAAATTTACTAACTCGTTTTTAATTCTATTTCTAAATTTTTTCCGTGATAGTAGATAAAATCTATAATCTTACTGCTTATAGTAACTGCAATTATTGAGTAGAATACATTAAATGCAGATAAGTATAAAAGCGATAATAACAGTATCGAAACATCTGCAATAAGATAAATCTTTCCGAGTCCTAAAGATGTAGTCTTAGAAATCACTAATGCAATTGCATCATCTCCTCCAGCTGCACAACCTGCTTTAACTATAAGCCCGACCCCGATACCTACTGTGGTACCAGCAAAGATTGTAGATAATAACATACTATCAAATCTGGGTACTATTGGACCGATAATTTCAAACCAGTAGTAAAGAACTGAAAAACTTACCGATGCGAGAATTGAGTAAATAAAGAATTTTTTACCAAAGAATTTATATCCGACCAATAACAGTGCAATATCTATAACCACATTGGCAACTGATGGCTCTATATTAAATAAATTTTTCAGCAGTAGTAAAAGTCCTAACACTCCACCTTCTGTAATATTGTTTAAATAATAAAAATTGTAAACTCCAAATGCAAGTATGGATGAACCTATAAAAATTAATAGTATTCTCTCCATGTTCGTCCGGCTAATCATAAAAAACCTTCCCTTCATTAATTTATATCTATTATATGCGATAAAAATAGGTTTGTATATGCAGATTTCGAAAACCGAATATTATACAGTTTTTTATGTAAAAAATCAATAGTTTTTATGTAAAAAATAATAAAAATTTAGATTTGAATTATAAGTTAGTAACTGCAATGCTTTTAAGAATTAATAGACGCCCAAAGTTTTTAATAGTTGATTCTAGGTTTAGTATAATTAATCGTTAAGTTTATATTAATTTTTTATTTGTTTACATATACTAAGTATTTAGCAATAGCGTTTAATATCGATATTACTTAAAGAAATGTGACTGATTTGTCAAAAAAATTAAATATTTTAAAAAAGGGTTGTATTATCAAATTGATAATACTATAATGTATTTATTATTATCAATTTGATAGTAAGATTAATTTTTAGGAGGAAGTATTATGATATATGAAAATATTTTAGATTTAATTGGAAATACACCATTGTTTAAAATTAACAATATGGGGATAAAAGATAAAGACACTGAAATATATGTAAAATTAGAAAAATCAAACCCAGCTGGGAGTGTTAAAGATAGAGCAGTATTTGGAATGATAGAAGGTCTTGAGAAAAGGGGAGAACTTAAAAAAGGGGATGTACTTGTAGAAGCTACTAGCGGAAATACAGGAATAGCTCTTTCTATGGTCGGCAGAGTAAAAGGATATGAAGTTATAATAGTTATGCCTGAGACTATGAGTATAGAAAGAAGAAATCTTATGAAGGCGTACGGAGCAAAGCTCATACTTACAGATGGTAAAGAGGGAATGTCAGGGGCTTTAAATAAAGCTCAAGAGCTTTTAGATAGTGATTCGAATTACAAGTCATTGAAGCAATTTGAAAACGAAGACAATCCAAATATACACTATAGAACAACAGCGGTAGAAATATACAATGATATAGAGGATATAGATATATTTATTTGTGGAGTTGGGACATCGGGAACTCTAACTGGAGTAGCAAAATACTTAAAAGAGAAAAAACCTGATGTTAAGGTTATAGCGATAGAACCAACTAAATCACCTGCAATATCAGAGGGAAAATCAGGTCCTCACAAGATACAGGGTATAGGAGCAAATTTTGTACCTAAAAACTACGATGAAACTTTAGTAGATGAGGTAATAACTGTTCATGACGATGATGCTTTTGAGACCGTAAGAGTATTAGCTGAAAAAGAAGGTCTATTAGCTGGAGTTTCATCTGGAGCAAATGTATTTGGTGCTATTGAGATTTCTAAAAAATATCCGGGTAAAAAGATTGTCACTATAGCTCCGGATGGTGTAGATAAGTATATGTCCATGGGTATATTTGATTAATATATGTAATTTATATTAAAAAGGGAGTTGGGTTATTTGTTTAGGAGAATAAACAAAGATTTGGAATATATTATGGAAAATGATCCCGCGTCTAAGTCAAAAATTGAAGTGTTTTTACTTTATCCTTCTGTTCACGCCATGATTATGCATAGGGGAGCTCATTTTTTATATAAGAAAAAGAGATTTTTTTTAGCGAGGCTTATGTCTCAATTATCTAGATTTTTTACTGGGATTGAGATACATCCTGGAGCTGTAATTGGAGAGGCTATATTTATAGATCATGGAATGGGAGTTGTAATAGGTGAAACAGCGATAGTAGGCAATAGAGTTACAATATTCCATGGAAGCACATTAGGAGGCACAGGGAAAGACAAAGGAAAGAGACATCCAACTGTTGGAGATAATGTGCTTATAGGAGCAGGAGCGAAGGTATTAGGACCTATAAATATAGGATCTAATGCTAAGGTAGGTGCTAATGCAGTTGTACTTAGAGATGTTCCAGATGGAGCTACAGTTGTAGGTATACCTGCCAATGTAGTGAATAGGCAAAATATTGGAAAAAATAAAATAATGTAAAATTTACTTTAAATAAATATTTGAGCTATTGTGAAAATTGAGACTAGTCTTCGCAATAGCTCTTATTATATGTTAAATTTGCTTAACATTTATTAACATATACTTTACTTGACCATGATCTCAAAGAAGATTATTATATTAGAAAATAAAGAAAACGTTACTATAGTATCAAAAAGCTTTGCAATTATAAAAAAATAAAAACGTTTCCATGGCTTTTTCTTAACTATAAAAAACTTTATTTTGGACTTGAAATGATTTAAATTGGGAGGGGAATTTACTATGGAGTCTGAACAGCAACTGGAAAGAGGTTTAAAGAACCGTCACGTGCAGTTAATTGCAATTGGAGGTGCTATAGGAACAGGTCTATTCTTAGGATCAGGTAAGTCGATACACTTGGCAGGGCCATCGATACTTTTGGCATATCTGATAACTGGTGCAATTTGTTTCTTAATAATGAGAGCTTTAGGAGAGCTATTACTTTCAAACTTAAATTACCACTCGTTTGTGGATTTCGTTGGTGATTATCTAGGAGACGCTTTTGCTTTTGTTACTGGATGGACGTATTGGTTCTGTTGGGTATGTATAGCAATGGCAGATTTAACTGCTGTAGGTATGTATATTCAGTTTTGGTTTCCAACCGTACCACAGTGGGTGCCAGGTTTAATTTGTTTAGTAATACTTGTAGCAATGAACTTAGCCACAGTTAAACTCTTTGGAGAGATGGAGTTTTGGTTTGCTCTAATTAAGATTATTGCTATATTAGCATTAATAATTGTCGGAATAGTCTTGATATTTAAAGGTGTAGAGGCAGGTGGAACCAAGGCAAGTTTCTCGAACTTGTGGAATCACGGTTTCTTTGCAAATGGCATAAATGGATTTGTACTATCGTTCCAAATGGTAGTGTTTGCTTTCGTTGGGATAGAGCTTGTTGGTCTTACAGCTGGTGAAACAGCAGATCCAGAAAACGTAATACCAAGCGCAATAAACAATATTCCAATACGTATACTTATATTCTATATAGGGGCTCTAGCTGTAATCATGAGTATCTATCCATGGAATCAAGTTGATCCAACTGCCAGCCCATTTGTTAAGGTATTCGCAGTTATAGGTATAACAGGAGCAGCGAGTGTTGTAACTTCGTTGTATTAACTTCAGCAGCTTCAGCTTGTAATAGTGGGGTATTCAGTACTAGCCGTATGATATTCTCATTAGCAAAAGAAGGAGATGCACCAAAATCTTTTAATAAATTAACAAAAAACAAAGTTCCAGCAAATGCGTTATATTTTTCAGCAGGAGTAGTTACGGTCTCAGTTATACTTAACTATGCAATACCAAATGCAGCAACAGTATTTACACTTATAACAAGTGTTTCAACAGTTTGTTTCATATATATTTGGGGAATAACTGTAATTTGTCACCTTAAATATAGAAAAACTAGACCTGAGTTAGCAGCAAAAAATAAATTTAAAATGCCTCTTTACCCAGTGTCTAACTATATAATACTAGCATTCTTAGCGTTCGTATTAGTAGTGTTAGGTCTGGCTGATGATACAAGATTTGCTTTATTTGTAACTCCAGTATGGTTTATTGGATTGATTATTTGTTACAAATTAAAAAAACCAAAAACTAATAGTCAGGAAGTAAAATAATACTGAATTTTAGATAGTATACCTAATAATTTAAATCCATATCGTATAGAAAAATTTAGGATAATGATATAAAATGATATTTAAAGAAGTCGTTATTAGGTGGTGATCATTTGTTTTATACTTATATCGTTAGTTGTAGAGATGGAAGCCTCTATACAGGTTACACGACTGATATAAAAAGAAGAGTAGAGGAACATAAGAAAGGTATAAATTCCAAATACACTAGAGCGAGAGGGTTTTCCGAGTTAAAGGCTTTATTTCTAAGTTCTAGTAAAAGCAAAGCAATGAAGCTTGAATATTCAATAAAGCAATTGGATAGAAAGAAGAAGCTAATGCTAATTGAAGATCCTGAGTTACTAGAAAAATATTTAGAAGGAGCCTCAGAATATACAATTTGTGATATAAGTAATATATAAACGCAACATATAATTGTATCTCATAACTTGACATAAAAAAACAGTGTACTATAATTATATGTAGATATAATTAAATAGAAAAAGCTAGGGGTGCAATTTGCTGAGAGGATGTTCCGACCCTTTAGACCTGATCTGGGTAATTCCAGCGTAGGCAAGCTACACTTAGATTTTGATATATATATATTTATAATTTAAAAGCTATGCCATATCAGGCATAGCTTTTTTTAATGCACAAAATTAGTCTAAAATTTAGGAGGAATAGATATGCAAAAGTACAGAGTACCAACACTAACAATAGCTACTTCAGATTCATCAGGAGGAGCTGGAATACAAGCGGATTTAAAAGCATTTAGTGCATTAGGAACTTACGGAATGAGTGTAATAGTAGCTATAACAGCGCAAAATACAGAAGGAGTTTACGGTATTGAGGCACTTAGTACAAATATAATAGAAAAGCAAATGGATGCTGTATTTACAGATATATTTCCAAAGTCAGTGAAGGTAGGAATGGTGTATAGCTCTGAAATAATTTTACAAGTTACTGAAGGGTTGAAGAAATATAAACCAGAGTATGTTGTGTTGGACCCAGTTATGATTTCTAAAAGCAACTGCGCTCTTTTAAAGCAAGATGCAATGGAAAATTTAATAAAGAATCTAATACCTCTTTCTTATATACTGACTCCAAATATACCTGAAGCTGAAGAGATAACTGGAATAAAAATAAAAAATATCGAAGATATGAAAAAAGCTGGTGAAAATATACTTGAAATGGGAGCAAAAAATGTTCTTATAAAAGGTGGACATTTAGAAGGTGATGCTACGGATGTACTTATGGGAAAAGACTTGCTGGAAGTTTATGAAGGAAAGAGGTACAACAGAAAAAATACTCATGGAACAGGGTGCACTCTGTCATCAGCAATAGCTTCATACTTAGCTTTAGGACACGATATCAAAGAAGCCGTAAGACTGAGCAAAATTTACATATCTGAAGCTATTGAGCATAGTTTCGATATTGGTAATGGTGTAGGGCCTGTACATCATTTCTATAAGTTTGAATAGATTTTAAATATATATAAAAGTTTAGAGCAAAATTTAAATAGAACGGAGGAGTTTGTATGAAAGATTTATTTAGTTTAGCGGATAGGGTTCGACAATCTAAGCCTCTTGTAGTTCAGTACACAAATAGGGTGACTATTAATGACTGTGCAAATGTGACCTTGGCTATAGGAGCGAGCCCTATTATGAGTGCATCGATCGATGAAGTAGATGATATGGTGAGCTCAGCAAGTTCACTAGTAATTAACATAGGGGATATGGAGTCTGGAGAGTTATATATTAAAGCTGGTAAAGCTGCCAATAAATTCAATATTCCAGTAGTTTTAGATCCAGTTGCAGCATTTGCATCACAAAAAAGAAGGGAGCTAATCGAAGTTCTGTTAAAGGAAGTTGACTTCACTGTAATAAAAGGAAATATTTCAGAAATGAAGTTTTTAGCTGGATATGAGTTCAACGGTAGAGGTGTAGATTGTTTTGATGAAGATGATCCTACAGAAGTAGCAATGCTCTTAGCTAAGAGATACAAGTGTATTGCAGCGGCAACAGGTAAAATAGACGCAATAAGTGATGGCAAAAATACATATAAAATTTTTAATGGAGACGAAAATTTACAGAGAGTTACAGGTACAGGGTGTATGTGTACAAGTTTAGTGGGATCATTTTTAGGTGCGACTGAAAATACATTAAATGCTGCAGCTATGGGGATTTTGTCAATGTCACTTAGCGGAGAGTTAGCTGGAATTAACAATCCTTGTATTGGTACTTTTAGGGTTAATTTAATGGATAATTTGAGTAGTTTAAGTATAGAAAAATTTGAGGCATTTGCAAAAATTGAAAAAATATAAATCGAGAGTTTTTATGGAGGTGGAATTTAGTGGTAGATAGAGAAAAATTAAAAAAAGAACTTAAGCTTTATCTAATAACAGATTACGAGATGGTAAAAGAAAGGGATTTCTACAGATGTGTTGAAGAAGCACTTAAAGGTGGTGTCACTATTTTACAACACAGGGAAAAAAATGTATCAGGAAGAGAGTTTCTAGATAGAGCGTTAAAACTTAGAGAACTCACTAGAAAATATGGTGTAAAGCTGATTATAAATGATAGAGTAGATATTGCACTTTTATGTGATGCAGATGGAGTTCATGTTGGACAGAGCGATATAGATGCAATAAATGTGAGAAAGTTAATTGGTGATGACAAAATTTTAGGAGTATCAGCTAAAACTGTAAATGAAGCTGAGAAAGCTTTAGCCGATGGAGCGGACTATATAGGTATAGGAGCTATGTTTACAACTAATACAAAAGATGATGCAGAATATTCTTCATTTGAGACTGTCCAAGAGATAAGGACAAATGTAGTTATTCCTTTTGTTTTAATAGGAGGAATAAGTTTAGAAAATGTAGATCAACTAATACCGTTAAATGCCGATGGGTATTCAGTAATATCTTCAATACTTAAGGCAGATGATATTTACAGTCAAACAAAAAAATGGATAGCAAAAATTAATTAAATTTAAAAAGTGACTTATGTCACTTTTTTTAGTTACTTTATTAATTGGAAAATTAATGGAATAATTGATATTATAGTTAATATAAGAATACTTAATATAGTAGTCAATATAGAGAAAGAGGGAAGTGTTAAATATGATTGAGGTAAATTCTCTTAGTAAGATTTTTACAAAAGAAGTAAAAGATAAGAAGAATAAAAAGAAGAGATTTAAAACCAAGAAAGAAGACTTTTTAGCTGTAAATAATGTTAGCTTTAAAGCCAATAGGGGTGAAATATTAGGAATACTAGGCCCAAATGGTGCTGGCAAGACGACACTTTTAAGAATGCTTGGAGGAATACTTACACCTACTTCCGGAGAGATAATAGTAGGTGGACACGATTATTCAATCGATAAAAACTCGGCCAAAAAAGAAATAGGATATCTATCAGGGAATACAAAACTATATGGTAGACTTTCTCCAAGAGAGCTTATGAATATATTCGGAAATCTATATGAGATGGATAAAAGAGATATAGACAATAAAATAGAATCTATAATAAAAGTTATGGATTTGGAAGGATTTATTGATAATAGAATAGAAAATTTGTCCACTGGTCAAACACAGCGAACATCTATAGCTCGTTGTATTATTCATTCGCCTAAAGTGTATATATTTGATGAACCTACTCTTGGTTTAGATGTACTTAGTAGTTCGTCGATTATAGAATTTATGAAGTATGAAAAAGCAAATGGAAAAACGGTTTTATACTCGACACATTATATGGAAGAGGCAGAGACACTTTGTGATAAAATCATAATGATTCACCAAGGAAGAGTAATAGCTCAAGGTACATCTGAAGAGTTAAAGCAAAAGACAGATAAGAGTAATTTAAGAGATGTATTTATAGAGCTTGTCAAGGAAAGAGGTGAATTCGGTGAGGTTTAATATAGTAAAACAAGTTTTTAAAAAAGAAATGATAGATATATTAAGAGATAAAAAGACGTTATTTATGATGATAGTACTTCCTATAATTTTATATCCTCTTATGATGGTTGGAACATCGCAAATAATGATGATGTCTATGAATGATCTAAATGAACAAGAGATAAATATAGCCTTTAGTTCAGAGCCAGACAAAGAATTGGTAAATACTATAAAAGATCCAAGGTCTGAACAGAGAAATATCAAGGATGAAAAGCCCTCAAAAGTTAATGTAATTAAAGTAAAAGATTTTAAAAAGGCAATATCTGATGGAAAGATAGATGCGTATGTAGATATCCAAATAAGTGAAGATAAAATGGACTACAGTGTATACATAGATTCATCTGCAAATAAAGCTTCAGTTGTCTCTAGTAGGATTGAAGATGCTTTTAATGAGTATAAAGGTGAATTAGTAGATAAAAATATAAAAGAAAGTGGTATGAGCCTGATAAAGTACTTAATCCAATAACTTATAAAGAAGTAGATGTAGCGAAGAGCGAAGAAGTAGCTGGTAATCTTTTAGGTAGAATTCTTCCATTTATACTGGTTATAGGGATACTTATGGGAGCAATATATCCAGCAATTGATGTAATGGCAGGAGAAAAAGAGAGAGGTACTCTTGAGACGTTATTTACTTTGCCTATATCTAATTTAGAGTTAATTATAGGTAAATATCTATCGGTGTCTTTAATAGCTATACTTTCGGCTGTATTCAATATACTATCGATGGTCATGTCCATAGCTTTAATAATTAACAGCTCTGGTGATTTAGCAGAAACGGGATTCTCTGTCTCTAATTTTAGCAGTTTAACGTTACCTATAATAATTACATTAGTTTGTATATGTATATTTGCAATGGTAATATCTGCAGTTAGTATGTGTGTGTGCTCTCTAGCTAAAAGCTTCAAAGAAGCACAAAATTATATTACTCCTTTAATGCTTGTAGTAATGTTGCCTTCGTATGTATCTATGGTGCCGAATATGGAGTTAAATGGATTAAATGCGATGATACCAGTTGTAAATATATCATTGCTTATAAAGAGTGTACTTTCATTTAACAGCAGCTTCGCTCTTATAGGTGTAGTACTTCTATCAAATATAATCTTTGTTATAATGGCTTTGTTAGTACTATCAAAACTATTTAATTCAGAGGAAATTCTATTTGGTAATGGAAGAGGGTTTTCTTTCTTAGAGAAGAGATCAAATATCAAAAAAGGTACCTTACCTAAACCTAGTGATGGATTTGCCGCATATATACTTGCTCTTGTTTTACTTATATTTGTAGGAAGTTATGTACAAATGAAATACGGAATGTATGGTATTGTAATGACGCAGGCTATATTTATAATCATTGTATTTTCATTTATTTTCTATATAAAGTCAAATCCTATAGAAGTTTTAAGCTTGAGAGCGCCTAAAATATTACATGTAGTCGGTTCTTTAATTATTTATATAATAGGCTATATTTTAATAATAATGATTACAAATATGCTTCTTAAATTGCTTCCAGAAAATATGAAGGTTGTTGAAGCTTTAAATGATGCACTTTATATAAAGGGAAATCTGCCTCTAAATATATTGATTATTGCAGGAACTCCAGCGATTTGTGAAGAGCTGTTATTTAGAGGGTTTATATTCTCTTCTCTAAAAAATATTCAAACTAATAAAAAAGATAGCAAGAAAGCAATTATTTTTGCTATATTAGTAAGTTCATTGCTGTTTGGTATAATGCATATGAACTTTATAAGAATAATACCTACTACAATACTGGGAATAATTTTTGCATATACACTGCATAAATCTGGTTCTATATTTGTGCCAATGTTTTTACATTTTATCAATAACTCTATATCTGTAATAGGAATACATTTTCTAAAAGCCAATCCACATTTAGGATTTATAACTATGAAAAATGATTTGTTAGATTTTGATTTATACAGGTACTTGGCGATATTTGCAGTGTACTTTATTTTATTCCAGAGCATTAAGTTTATTAAATCAAAGAAAAAAGTAAAATTCAGTGTTGAATAATAGGGTAATAATATTCTGCTTATTAGTAAATAATAGAATTAAAATAAGGAGGTTATTATTATGAAAAAATAAGTACATTATTAATAATGCTGTTATTAGTATCTTCTTTAACAGCTTGTGGTATGAATACAAATAAAGAAAGGGCAAAATCTGATAAACAAAGTATAACGAGTGATGTTAAAGATGAAGTATATGAAAATAATCAAGAGGCAGATAAAGTGTCGAAAGAAGATAATTTAAAAGATAAAAAACTAGAATTATCTTATACGGAGGCTATAGAAAAGTTCAGAGAAAAACACAAAAATACTGACATTGTAGAACTAGAGCTTGACAAAAATCACAATAACTATCTTTACGATATAGAAGCCGTTGATGATGAAAACAAGTATGAGTTCAGTATAGACGCACAGACTTCTAAAATCGTAAAAGATGAAACTGAGATGCTTGATGAACATGAGAAAAATGGAGTTGCAAGAGATCGAAAAATAAATTTTGACGAAGCAATAATACCAAGCAAGGCTATGGATATCGCTACTAAAAAACAAAATGGGATAGTAAAAGAGTGGTCTTTGAAAAATAAAAATAGTATAACATACTATGAAGTAAAAATAATAGAAAACAAAACAGAACAGAAGGTAAAAGTTGACGCTAAAAGCTCTGAAGTATTAGAAGTAGAAAAAGATTAATAATAGATTAAAATTTTAAAGGCTGTATTCATAAGTAAATTATTGTACTTTTGATATAGCCTTTTTTAACTGTATTTTACTATTTATAAAAATTTCCATAAAGTATCTATAATTGAGTATTCAATATACATCTATTTGAGTTTATTATTTCACATAACAAATTTTTCGAATGCTTCGAATATTTTTGAACTTATTTTAAATTTCTTGTTTAAGAATTAATTTACTTGGTATAAATATAACAATATAACTGGGAGGGGATAATTATGTCACTAAAATCGTTAGAAATTAAAAAGAACTTACATTGGGTTGGAGCACTAGATCCAGATCTTAGAGTGTTTGATATTATAATGTATACTCCATACGGAACTACATATAATTCTTATGTTCTAAAAGGTAGTAAAAAGACAGTATTATTTGAAACTGTTAAAGACAAGACATTTGACCAATACATTGAAAGACTAAAAGATTTAGAAATTGACTTGAACACAGTTGACTACATAGTAGTAAGTCACACAGAACCTGACCATGCCGGTAGCGTTGAAAGAATGCTAGACTTAGCGCCAAATGCTAAGATAGTTGCATCTGAAAGAGCTGTTACTTTCCTTAAGGAAATCGTTAACAGAGATTTTGAATACATAACTGTTGAAGATGGAGATACACTTTCTTTGGGAGATAAAACTCTTGAGTTCTATTCAGTACCGATGTTACACTGGCCAGACACTATTTATACATATATCAAAGAAGACAAGACATTAGTTACTTGTGATTCATTTGGTAGCCATTACAGCAATGAAAAAATAGTAAATACATTAAATGAAGAAGAAGAAAATAACTACCTTGACGCTTTAAGATACTACTACGACAATATAATGGGTCCATTTAAACCATTTGTTGTAACTGCAGTCGATAAAATAAGAGATTTGGATATCGATGTTATCTGTCCAGGTCACGGACCAGTTCTTACTGAAAACCCAAGAAGAATAGTAGATTTATACTACAAGTGGAGTTCTGAAGAGCAATTAGTTTTAGAAAAAGAAGTCACAATATGCTATGTTTCAGCTTATGGATACACGAAAACTGTAGCAGATACTGTGAAAGATTATATAGAAAAAAATACAGATTATAAAGTAAACACTTTTGATTTAGTAGATAGCAAGTTAGAGGAAGTTATGCCTAAGGTCATAAATTCTCAAGGAATTATACTTGGTACACCTACAATATTAGGAGATGCGTTACCACCTATATGGAACATATTAATGTCTCTTAACCCAGTAATTCACGGTGGAAAAGTTGCATCTGTATTTGGATCATATGGTTGGAGTGGTGAAGGTACTGAAAACCTTATGGAGAGATTAAAACAGTTGCGAATGGTTACTATAGAGCCACTAGCTGTTAACTTCAAGCCATCACACGAAGAGATTGGGTATATAAATCAATACGCTGACAAATTTGTAGAAAAATTAAAGCATACATTCTCTAAGAAAAAAGGTAAGAAGAGATTTAAATGTGTTATATGTAATGAAATATTTGACGGTGATGAGCCACCGCAAGTTTGCCCAGCGTGTGGAGCTAAAGAAGATCAATTTATAGAAGTTTACGAAGAGGAAATCCTTTACCATAAAGATACTAATGAACACTATGTAGTTGTTGGAAATGGTGGAGCTGGATTCTATGCAGCAGATGCAATAAGAAAGAGAAACAACACTTGTGATATAACTATGATAAGTGATGAGAGCGAATTAACATACTACAGACCAGCACTTTCTGATGGTTTAAACGAAGTACTAGGAAAAGATTTCTACATAGCAGATAAAAAATGGTATGAAGACAACAATATAATAGTTAGATTAGAAACAAGAGTAGACAAGGTAAACGATAAAGATTCTACTTTATCTATAGGAAATGAAACATTAAAATACGATAAACTTATAATAGCCACAGGAAGTAGCAACTTTATACCTCCAATAGCTGGTCATGACTTTGACAATGTATATACACTTAGAAATAAAAAACACCTAGAAACTATAAAAGTTGCAACAGACAAAGCTAAAAAAGTTGTAGTAATAGGTGGAGGACTTCTTGGACTAGAAGCAGCTTGGGAGTTCAGACTAAAAGGATTAGAAGTAGTAGTAGCTGAAGCTATGGACAATATTCTGTGCAGACAACTTGACACTGAAGGAAGTGCAATACTTAGCAGATGCATAGAAGATGATGCTAAAGTAACAGTTATGACTGGAGTTGCAGTCGAATCAATAGAAAAAGCTAACGGAAAAACAAATGTAGTATTCAAAGATGGAAACAAAATTGACTGTGATATAGTTGTGTTCTCAATAGGAGTAAGATCAAACATAGGAATAGCGAAAAACACATCATTAGAAGTAGAAAGAGGAATAGTAGTAAACAAAAACATGAAGACTTCTGTAGATAATATATTCGCATGTGGAGACGTAGCGCAAATAGAAAACTCAGTATTAGCAATCTGGCCAACAGCAATAGAAATGGGTAGAATTGCAGGAGCTAATGCGTGCGGTGACGAAATCGAGTTTGAAAATGAATGCTACCCAGTATCACTAGATGCTATGGAAGCAAAAGTATTTACTCTAGGAAATATACAAGACTACGATGGAGAATTATGTTTAAAAGATCCTAAGAATAAGATTTACAAAAAGTTATTTATCAAAGATGACAAGTTAGTTGGAGCTATACTAATAAATGATATGAGTTCAACTGTTAAGGTAATGAGACTTATGGCACAAGATGCTAGTACGAGTGAAGTTGCCAATGAACATATTATTTAAAATGGTGGGAAAAAATGCGAATTGATTAAGATGAATTAAAAATAAATAAGACATACTGAACCAAAGTTAATGGATAGTATAAAGTGAAAATACATAAAACGTCCAGCACACTTACAGATTTTTTACCAATCTGTGGTGCTGGACGTCTTTTGGATTTTTAATTTCTACTATCCATTAACTTTATTTTCCTTCATTCCACCATTGAAATTCTCAAGAGCTTGTTTCCAATTAATAACATTGAACCAGTTATCTATATAATCAGCTCTAACATTCTTGTACTTCAAATAGTAAGCATGTTCCCAAACATCTAACCCAATCACAGGGGTCAAATTATCTGACACAGGGCTGTTTTGATTCGGTGTAGTGACTATTGATAGCTTTCCGCTAGAATCTTTCACTAACCAAGCCCAGCCAGATCCAAATACACTAGATGAGGCTTGTTTAAATTGCTCTTTAAAATTTTCAAAAGATCCAAAATCTCTTTCTATAGAAACTCTTAGTTCTTCTGAAGGTTCGGTTTTATCTGGTGACATAATGTCAAAGAAAAAACCATGATTATATGCTCCACCAGCGTTGTTTAAAACAGTTTTTTGAATATCTTTAGGCAGTGTGTCGATGTTTTGCAGAAGCTCAACAAGAGAGTATTTGTATAACTCTGGATATTTTTCTAGAGCTTTATTTAGATTATCGACGTATGCTTGATAGTGCTTATTGTGGTGCAAAATCATTGTTTCTTTGTCAATATACGGCTCTAATGCATCGTAAGCGTATGGCAAAGGTTTAACTTTAAAAGCATTTTGATTAGGTGCTAATGCAATTGAGTTAGTTAACGATGAAATTGTAAAAATAAATGATAAAACTAATGTAACTAAAAATTTTTTCTTCATAAAATCACCTCATTAATAGTATATCTTTGTTATACAAAACTATTAGGACATTTAATGGAATATAATCAATAAATTTCTTTTTTGGTTTTTTATATTTTAGGTTAAATCATTAGAATCTTATTAGAATAGCTGCGATTTTGAGGACAAATCAGTAGTAAAAATGATATAATACTATTAATAATGAAGGAAACTTTAATAAATAAGATAAGTAAGGAGATTAAAACTATGGGTATAACATTGGCAAAAGGACAAAAAGTAGATTTGACAAAAACAAATCCAGGTCTTAAAGACATTTTAGTTGGATTGGGTTGGGATACTAATAAATATGATGGTGGCTCTGATTTTGATTTGGATTCAGCTGTTTTTTTGACTGGATCTAATGGTAGTGTTACGAATGATGGTGATTTCGTGTTCTACAATAACTTAAAGCACAGTTCAGGTTCAGTTGAGCATTTGGGCGACAATAGAACAGGTGAAGGTGATGGAGATGATGAAGAAGTATTAGTTAATTTATCAAAGGTACCAAATAATATAGATAAAATATCATTTACTGTAACTATTCACGATGCTTTAGAAAGAAGACAAAATTTTGGACAAGTAAGTAATTCATATATCAGAATAGTAAATAAAGATTCAAATGAAGAACTTATCAAATACGAACTTGGAGAAGATTTCAGTATTGAGACTGCAGTAGTTGTAGCAGAACTTTACAGACACAATGGCGAATGGAAATTTAATGCTTTAGGAGCTGGGTTTGAAGGTGGACTTGCAGCACTTTGTGGAAACTTTGGTATAAATATATAGTTGTTTAGCATATATAAAAAGAGTTTTTAATTTGAATTTTGACGGGGGGATTTTATGGCAATCGTACTTAAAAAAGGACAAAAAATAGATCTTACTAAAGGAAATCCAGGTCTTAAAAAAATAAAACTTGGACTTGGATGGGATACTAATTCATTTGACAGTGGACATGACTATGACTTAGATGTTAGTGTATTTATGGTTGGTAAATCCAACAGAGTAGAGAGAGATGAAGACTTTATATTCTATAACAATCTAAAGCACAGCTCAGATTCAGTTGAGCATTTAGGAGACAATAGAACTGGTGAAGGCGATGGAGATGACGAGGAAATCGTTATGGATTTACCTAAAATACCAGAACATATTGAAAAGGTTGCAGTAACCGTAACAATATACGATGCTGATCAGAGAAGACAGAACTTTGGACAAGTTTCAAATTCATATGTAAGAGTAATAAACAATGAAGATGAAGAAGAAATACTTAGATATGACCTTGGAGAAGAGTTTAGTATAGAGACTGCTATAACTGTTTGTGAAATATACAGATACAATGGCGAGTGGAAATTTAGTGCTGTTGGCGCAGGTTTTGAAGGCGGGCTTGAGGCACTTTGTAGAAACTACGGATTAAGCGTTTAGAATATCATAAAGCAAAAAATGGAGGTTTAGTATGTCAATTAATTTAAATAAAGGTGATAAAATAGATTTAAAAAAATCTAATCCAGGTCTGGGTAACATTACTGTTGGTCTTGGCTGGGACCCAGTTTCTGAAGGCGGGGGCGGTTTTTTAAAAGCTCTATTGGGTTCAAGTAAAGCTAATATCGACTGTGATGCTTCTGTTTTTATGTTAGATAATAACGGAAAGCTAGACAATGTAAAGGATTTAATTTATTTTGGAAACTTAAAGAGTAAATGCAGATCTGTTATCCACACTGGAGATAATCTAACTGGAGATGGAGATGGAGATGATGAGCAGATATTAGTCGAACTTGATAATATACCAAGTAGAATACATAAACTGCTATTTGTGGTAAATATATATGATTCTATTCGTAGAAATCAGCACTTTGGTATGATAAAAAATGCTTTTATAAGAGTAGTAGATCAAACTACTCGTAAAGAAATAATTAAGTACAATTTATCTGATAATTACGCTGATAAGACTACATTAATAGTTGGATGTATTTTTAGAAAAGATGGTAGTTGGCAATTTGAAGCAATAGGTGAGGGAACTAAAGATTCAAGTCTTACGGAAGTTTTAAAAAATTTAGAAAAGATTGAGAGAGGTTATGGAATCTAAGAGTATGGAAAATAATAAAGAAAAAATGAAGTATTTTAATCACACCGGTCTTGAAGTTCTGGAAGAACTATCAGTTGATTGGGAAAAAGGTCTATCAGATGAAGAAGTTGAGATTAGAAGAGAAAAATATGGCTTAAATGAATTTACTCCAAAAGCTGAAGAGAGTTTTTGGGATAATTTAAAAGATGCCTTAACTGAACCTATGATCTTAATACTTATAGTGGCTGCAGTAGTAAGTGCAATAATTGGTGAGACTCACGATGCTATTGGTATAATAGGAGCAATATCTATAGGTATCGCAATAGGCATGATAACGGAAGGCCGTTCAAAAAAAGCTGCAGATGCGCTTTCTAAAATGACTGAAAATATTGAAGTTAAGGCTATGAGAAATGGAAAGATACATCAAGTTTCTAAGAGTGAATTAGTACCTGGTGATATAGTTTATGTCGAAACTGGTGATATGATTCCTGCAGATGGAAGACTTATCGAGTGTGTAAACATAAAAGCAAGAGAAGATATGCTTACAGGTGAATCTGACGATGTTTCTAAGAGATGTGAAGTAGTAGTTGAAATGGAGGAAATAGAATCTAAAGGAAATATTATAATTCAAGACCCTATTCCTGCAAAACAGATTAACATGGTATTTGGTGGAACTCTTATAGCATACGGTAGAGGTATAATGGTAGTAACTGATATAGGTGACGAAAGTGAAATGGGTGAAATAGCTCAACATCTTTCAGATCCAGATGAAGAAACGCCTCTACAAATAAAACTTGGTAACTTAGGCGGAATGATCGCTAAGATATCTAGTGCTGTAGCATCTTTATTGTTTATATTTATGATATTCCAATCAGTTAGCAAGGGGATACTAAATGTTGACACATCAGGTTTTATGCCTTTCCTAGAATCTATAGGGCCTGCTAAAACTGCGTTTACAGTGTGTGTTGCATTAATAGTTGCAGCTGTTCCAGAGGGACTTCCAACTATGATAAATATGACGCTTGCAATTACAATGCAGAAGATGGCTAAGATCAATGCCCTTATAACTAAAAAAGAGGCTTGTGAGACAATAGGTTCAGTATCAGTAATTTGTTCTGACAAAACTGGTACACTTACTGAAAATAGAATGACTGTAGAAGTTGTAAATGTAGATGGGGAGTATATTGATGGCAATATTACGAAATCAAACAGTTACTTTATAGAAAACTGTATAATAAATTCAACAGCAGATATAGAAAAAGTAGATGGTGAAGTTAAATATCTAGGAAGTGCAACTGAGTGTGCTCTTTTACTTTACAATGATGATAAAGATTATAGAGGTATCAGAAGTTATTCAGAAGTGGCTGCACAAAGCCCATTCTCTTCTGAAACAAAGAGAATGACATCTCTTTATAAAGATAATGGTAATTATGTATTGCTATCGAAAGGTGCTCCTGAAATAGTACTTGATCTATGTTCACATGTTCAAAGAGGAAAAAATATAGTACCTATTACAGATGCAATTAAAAATGAAGTTCTAGAAGAAATCAAAAAGCTTCAAGTAAAAT
The DNA here is from genome assembly GCF_000498755.1 of Clostridioides mangenotii TR. GTDB lineage: Bacteria > Bacillota > Clostridia > Peptostreptococcales > Peptostreptococcaceae > Metaclostridioides > Metaclostridioides mangenotii_A. Next base: position 62,508 of record NZ_AXUS01000001.1, read on the forward strand.
CAATGAGAAGTTTAGGTTTTGCATATAGAGAAGTTTTATTGGCAGATGAAGAAGCTGCGATTACTACAGAAGACAAATTCGTTAATGTAGAAATCTTAGAAGAAAACTTAGTATTTGGTGGATTTGTCGGTATAAGAGATCCACTAAGAAAAGATGTAGTTGAATCTGTTGAATTAGCAGGACATGCTGGTGTATCTGTAAAAATGCTTACAGGAGACAATATAATAACAGCTAAAGCTATAGGTGAAGAATTAGGTCTTTTAAAAGATAATATGAGAGCAGTTGAAGCTTCTTATATAGATACTTTATCAGACGAAGAATTAAGAGAAGAAATTAAAGATATCGCTATAGTTGCAAGAAGTAAACCAGAGAGTAAGATGAGAATAGTAACAGCTCTCCAAAAATCAGGTGAAGTAGTAGCGGTAACTGGAGACGGAATAAATGATGCACCTGCACTTTCTAAGGCAGATGTTGGGATAGCAATGGGTATAAGTGGTACTGAGGTTTCTAAAAATGCTGCAGATATTATACTTACAGATGATAGTTTTAGTACTATTGTTCAAGGTATTAAATGGGGTAGAGGAATTTACGATAACTTCCAGAGATTTGTGCAGTTCCAGCTTACAGTTAATATAATTGCATTCTTAGTGGCGATAGTATCTCAAGTGATGGGACAAGAAATGCCATTTACAACAATACAATTACTTTGGGTTAATATAATCATGGATGGACCTCCAGCGCTTGCTCTTGGTCTAGAGCCAGTTAGAGATCATGTACTTAACAGAAAGCCAGTTAATAGAAATGCTAATATAATATCTAAAAAGATGATGTATTCTATTTTATCAAATGCTTTGCTTATAACAGTACTTATTGTAGCCCAATCTACATTTAACTTCTTAGGTGTTGATGAAGCTCATAAAGGAACTGTAATGTTTGCATTATTTGCATTCTGTGCACTATTTAATGCGTTTAACTGTAGAGAATTTGGATCAGACAGTATAATACCAAACTTTACTAAGAATAAATTAGCTATACAGATAATTATAATTACAGGGATAGCACAAGTATTCTTTACACAAGTATTCCAAGACTTCTTTAACTCAGTTGCAATGGACGTAGTAACTTGGCTAAAGGTTATAGGAATATCATCACTAGTAATAGTTGTTAACGAATTAGTTAAATTCTGTGTAAGAATAGTAAATGTAAAAGAAGAAGCTTAATTTGTGAATAGCAATTAAATAAGAATATATAAAAAAGATATGAAATAAATTGGAAATAGATAGAAAATTATAAATTAGCTAAAAAATAATTAAATAATTGATAATATATTATAGCTAAAATGTAAATTTAATAGTAATATTATATTACAGATTGCCTCAAAGAGAGCTTTTATGAGTTAAATTAAGTAATCTTTGGGGCATTTTTCATAATTTTTGAGGGATAGGAGGGTAAAAATTGAATGATTCATCGGTGTTTGGAAAGATATTTTCCAGTCAATCGGACAGAGGTAATTACACTCCTTCAAAAGCTTACTTAAGTTACTTTATTTTATACTTTGGAGTTGGTGAGGAAAATCTGTACAACTTAGAGATATACAAAACTAACTACAATATAGAAAATAGAAAAGATATAGCTCTATTTACAGATACAATTCCAAATCCAAGCGATTTTGATCTTATAAACTATTTCAAAGATGGACTAAAAAATTACAGAAATAGTTTGGAAGAATTAGATTTAGAGATTGTAAAAAACGAAGAAATTAATCTAAAGATAAAAAGGGCAATGGACTTAGTATTAGATGAAGAAAAAAGTGAATTTGCTAATGATAGAGTAAAACAAAACTTTATTATAAAAATAATGTCTTGGATAAAAGAGTATGTAGGAGAACTAAACATAGATAAAAACGAACCTCCGAAAGTTGTTTTTTATGGGGATGCAAAGAAGCACGAATTTCTTTTTATGTTGACTCTACATCTTTCCGGGTTTGATATACTTTACTTAAATCCAAACTCTAAAGCTAATACAAGTATTTTGAAACCAGAGAAACACAATATAGAAATTGAAGAAGGAAATATCGTTGACGAAGTAATTTCATTTGAAGATAGAGATGAAATGGGCGAAAAAGTAGAAAAAGGATCAATTAAAAAGGCATATACAGTTGGAGCAGAAGCTTCTAAGAGAATAAGCGAAGAACTTTTAAATGAGTCAGGTTTTATAAAGCGTGGCAGCTACAAGATAGGATGATTAAAAACCTACTTTTAAGTACTACTGTAGACGAAATATCTATTTACTGGAATGAGCCGTCTAAGCTTAGACCTGGTTTTAAATTTGATTCGAATATTGTAGATATGCCAGTATTTTTTTCTAAGATTGATGGAATTTACAGTGATAAGATGGAGTATGTAGAGTTTATAGACAAGCTTAGAAATTCTACTTATACGTATTTTATAGAGTACAATGGTTATACAAATGTATTCGCTAGAGAATTTATAAAAAATGCTTTCAGCCTTTCGTTTTTACTGTCTACAGATGTAAAACTAGATAAAAAGCCTATTATAAATAACCAAGATTACACTATATCAACTCTTAGCATACAGCAGCAAATAATGATTTTAGAAAAAGTAGAAGAGTTATTTGAAGGTAATATGTTTATAGAAGGGCTAAACGTCGAGGATAAGATAAGAGGACTATACACAGTGCTCCATATGGATAAGCAGTTTGTTAGGATGATTAACAACTTCGATTATTCAGGTATAAATCCTAAGTTAGTTTTATATATTGGGAAGAGCTTTTTACTGAATAAAGAAATTTGCTTCTTAATGATTTTACTAAGTAAGATAGGATTTGACATAATTATTATGTCCCCTGGAGGAGAAAATACAGTAGAGAATATAATAAATAGCAGTTTAGTAGATCGACATAGATTAGACAGAATGGAATACGATATGAGATTAAATGATCTAAATGAGGATGTTCCTTTATTTAAAAAGTTATTTGGGAAAAGGAGAAAATATTAATGGCTATTAACATGAACAGTCTATCAAAAGATAACAACAACCAAACAGAAGTGGTTGAAGGAAATGCAGTAGTAGTAGAAGATAACTTTGATATTGTGGAGTACACTAACATAAAAAAGAATGAACTTAGAAAATCCAAAGAAGTCGAAGCATTGACATCCCTTATAGAAGTAGAAAATCCAGATTCAATACTTAAGTTTGGTTGTGACGCTTCACAAGGAGTTGCTAAGGTTTCAGATAATCTATTAAATACTATCAGAGTTAATAAAAACGAAGAAAACTCTAAAATGCTACAACACTTAGCAAAAATAATGGACAAGTTTGATATAGATGATTTTCAAGATACTAAAGAACCAAATTTTATACAAAAAATCTTTAAAAAAGCAAACAATGCTTTAGAGATGATGTTCCAAAAGTATGAAACTCTAGGTGGAGAAGTAGAGAAAATACAAATAGAGCTTGAAAAGTATGAAAGAGAAATAGGAATGTCAAACAAGCAGTTGGGAGCTATGTTAAATGAAAACTTTGATTTCTACAACGAGCTTCAAAAATATATAGTAGCTGGTGAAATGGCAGTAGAAGAGATGGACAAGGAGATCCTTCCGCATTATAAGCAGTTGTCAGAGACTAGTGGGGATCAAATGGATTTAGTTAACTATCAAGATCTACTTAAGATATACGATATGTTAAACCAAAGAGTGTACGACTTGAGAATAGCTGAAAATATATCTATTCAAACAATTCCTATGTTAAAGGGAATGCAACACAATAACTACAATTTAATTAGAAAAATAAATAGTGCCTTTGTAGTTACACTGCCAGTATTCAAGCAATGCTTATCACAAGCGATACTTCTAAAAAAGCAAGAGCTTCAAGCACAATCACTTAAAGCATTAGATGATAAAACTAATGAGCTTTTACTAAAAAATGCACAAAATGTAAGTCAACAAAGTGCTCAAATTGCTAGAATGGCAGGTTCAAGTTCTATTCAGATAGAAACTCTTGAAAAAATGCACAATACGATAAAATCAGGAATTGAAGAGACTATGAGAATAGAAGAAAACAGCAGAGTTGCAATAAAAGATAATACGAAGAGATTAGAAGAACTAAATACTAGTATTATTTACAATAAATAATAGTTAAGGGCTGATTTGTATAAAGTCAGCCCTTAATAAGTATTAGAGGTGGATATTTTGAGATATTTTGATTATCTAAGTGAAGATACTCTGAACAGAGTATTTTATAAAAAGCCCATTGAATTCGATAAAAAAACTGATAGAAATACATTAAAATACGCTCTTGGAGCGTTTTTATATATGCCAGCTACTCAGTATGATATGATGCAGAAAAATATTTCAAGCGAGTTAAAAGGTGCAAGGCCCTTGGCTATATGCTTAGAAGATGCAGTTGGTGCAAGTGGAGAAAAAGAGGCTATAGAAAATGTGGAGTCAATATTAAATGAAGTAAGTCAAAGTAACCTTGATAATAATTTTAAACTGCCGATAATCTTTCTAAGAATAAAGAATCTGGATCAATTCCAGAAGATCAAAGATATAGTTTATACAAATCAATCTATAATTACAGGATTACTTATTCCAAAGGCAAACTCAAAGATTATAGAGTCTTTTATTGAGCTTATGGATTCAAATAATATAAAAGATATATATATTATGCCTATTATCGAGACAAGTGAATTTATATACAGGGAATTAAAAGACATAAGCTTTTTAGAGCTGTACGATACAGTTCTAAAACACAGGGAGAGAATACTTAGTCTTAGAATTGGACTTACCGATATACTTGGGCTGTTTGGAGTTAGGAGAAGCGAAAAATTTTCTATATATGAAAACAATATATGTTCGGTATTTATCAGTGATATGGTTACTTATCTTAACAGACCAGAAATAGATATACCTATATCCGGTGGAGTGTCAGAGTTTTTTGACATGAATTATGTAGAGATTAAAGAAAAATATATAAAGGAAATAGAGCTAGACAAGTTTCATGGTTTAGTAGGAAAAACTGTTATACATCCGAAGCAGATACGAATTGTACAAGCCCTGTGTTCAGTTAGCTTTGAAGATCATAATGATGCGGTTAATATTATTGAAAGCTTTGGCGGAAAATATGGCGTAAGTAAAAGTGCATCTGGAAAGAGGATGAATGAGACCAATCCTCATTTAATTTGGGCAAAAAGGACAATAATGTTATCAAAAATCTACGGAGTATTAAATGAAGGAGTAACATATGAGGAATTACTTAAATTTTAACTGTACAATGGATATAACTGAAAATCCTATGGATCTAGACATAAATGACTTTTTAGATATTGCAATCAGGAATAATAAAAAGAGAAGATTTTTATTTGTGTCTAAAAATTTAGGAAAACATCTAGCCTGCAAACCCAGTAAAATGGATGAGTTAGGTAAGATGATTGTAGATATGTACAATAAAACTGTAGAACCTAGTTGTGGTACAGTAATTGCATTTGCAGAAACTGGAACTGGTCTTGGACATAGCTTTTTTGATCATATAAAGGGCGATTACGAGTTTGTACATACTACAAGAGAAGAAGTAAAGAATTTTAAGAAGTTAGATTTCTTAGAAGAGCACTCACATGCTACGGATCAAAATTTATACTATGATAATTTAGTGCAGTTTAAATCTGGCAATGAAATAATATTGGTAGATGATGAAATAACTACAGCAAATACTTGCTTAAATATTATTAAAAAAATACAATCCATATACCCTAAAAAGAGATATACGATATGCTCAATTTTAAATTGGGTAGAAGGAGAAAATCTTGAAAAAGTAAATAAATTAGAAAAAGAGTTAGAATGTAAAATTGAGTTTGTTTATTTATTTAAAGGCAAGTTCAAATTCGATATGGATGATGAAGAAGTAGATAGACCAGAAGATATAACAGAACTTGAGAGAGCAACTACTGTAACTGATGAAAATCGTTGTATATCAGATACTAAAATACCTAGCGATAAATTAACTGTTGACTATGTAAGTTTGGATATGGATGACTATATCGAACAAAAAGAGTATATTAAGTACACTGGCAGATTTGGTATGGATAAAAAGGATCAATTTAGGTTAAAGGAGATAGTTAAAAGAGAAAATATAAAACTTGGTTTTGATATTGATATATACGAGGGAAAAAAAGTTCTGTTTTTAGGAACAGAGGAGCTAATGTACATACCTATGTTGTTTGCAAAGGAGAATGAAAAAAATATCGACTTGTACTACCATTCAACTACGAGAAGCCCGATAATAGCAGTAGATGATCAAAACTATCCGATCAAAACTAAAAATCTTATAAATAGTTTTTACAATTCAAATATAGATAATTATATTTACAATATAGACAAAAATGATTTTAATGAGTGCTTTTTATTTGTAGAATTGGCAAAAGAAAAAGAAGATTTTTATGATTTTATTGAGTTATTTAAAAATATAAGTATAGAAAAGCTAACTGTAGTAAGTTTGAATAAGCTGTATTAAACGCGCGTATTTGGCATATAAAACTTTAGACAAATTTTACTTGCAGAGGAGATGATAAATTGAAGAAGTTTGGAACGTATTCACAAGATGATGTAGTTTTTTTATTAAAGGATATTTCGAATAATATTGAAGAACAGGGAAATAAAGAACGTGAATTAAAGATACAGAGTGGAACTCATTATTCAGAGATGATACCTATAGAATATGAAGTAAGTGAAGAGTATTTGAAACTGTACCGCGAAAAACTAGAAGAGACCAAAGGAAAATTGTCCTATGCGATAGGTATGATGTGTGAAAAAATAATAAATAAGAATGGAAAAGATGTAGTACTTGTTTCGTTGGCGAGAGCGGGTACCCCTATAGGAATACTTACTAAGAGATATTTAAAAGATAGATACAATCTAAATCTCAGCCATTACACTATATCGATAATTAGAGACAGAGGAATAGATTTGAATGCTATGTCTTATATAATAGAGAATCATAAAGGTTCAGCAATACAGTTTATAGATGGTTGGACAGGTAAGGGAACTATTTCGCGTGAAATAGAAAAGGCGTGCAGGGTTTTAGAAGATAAATTTGGGACGAAATTTGATTCCACACTTGCAGTTTTAGCTGATCCTGCTGGATACTCAAGTCTATATGGAATAAGAGAGGATTTTTTAATTCCAAGTGCATGTCTTAACTCTACTGTATCTGGTCTAGTTAGCAGAACTGTTCTTAGAAGCGACTTGATTGGAGAAAACGACTTCCATGGGGCTAAGTTTTACGACCACTTAGTAGATAGAGACGAATCTATAAATTATATTGAGACTATTGAAAATTGTTTTAAAGATCAATACAAAACTATAGATGAAGACATGAGTAAATGGACGGAAGACAAACTTACTAAAGATGGCGATAAAGATGTTGCAATGATAAAGAGCGAGTATAAAATAGAGGATGTCAACTTTATAAAACCTGGGGTTGGAGAGACTACCAGAGTTTTACTTAGAAGGATTCCGTATAAAGTACTTGTAAAAGATATAAATGATGAGACTCTGGACCATATTATAATTCTAGCCGAAGAAAAAAATGTGGAGGTTGTAGAGGCAGATTTAAAAGCCTACAGATGTTGTGGGATAATAAAGAACATGAAGGATGTTTAGATTAATACTATACTATATTACATTAATTCCCAGTAGAATAAAAATATAAATAATTAATCTCAACGAAAGTGAGATTAAAATATAATAAAATTCAAAGATATTCTCACTAAAAAATATAAAGGAGCTATGCATGTTAGTTTTTTCTGATCTAGATAGAAGTATAATATATTCAAATAAATTTTTAAATACAGATGTTGATTATTCAAATATAGAAGTATATGAAGGTAGAGAAATATCATATGTTTCAAAGCATACTATAGATATGATTAAGCAGATACAAAAAAGGGGATTTTTTATTCCTGCTACAACTAGGACGCTAAATCAATTTAGCAGAATAGAATTTTCAAAGTTTGGTATAAATTTTCCGTGGGTTATTACTTCCAACGGTGGAGTTATCCTAAGAAATGGTGAAATCTTAGAAAGTTGGCAAGTTATGCTGAAAGAAATTCTGTCAAAGTCGAAATCGATTGACGAAGTAGTAGAGAGTTTTAAAAAGTACAAAGATAGTCCGGGTATTTTGAAATTTAGAAAGGCTGAAGAATTGTTTTTCTATTTAGTTGTGGATTTAGAAGTTTTCAAAATAAACATGTTAAAGGAATTTACAGATACACTTGATACTATAGGTTGGAAGGTATTTATGAGTGGCAGAAAGATATACTTTCTTCCAAGAGGATTGACTAAAGAAAATGCTGTTAAATATTTGGCTGAAGTGGTTGGAATAGAGACGTTTTACTCGATAGGGGATTCATTGATGGATGATGGTATGTTGTCACTGTCAGATAATCCATACGCTTTAAAACATGGAGAACTCTCTAGTATTGCTTTAGTTAGAGGGTTTGATATAAGCATATCTGAGGGAATGAAAGGCACTGAAGAGATTTTACAAAGTATAATTATAAAGGGCAATATAACGGAAGAATTAAATACTGCTGGAGCTTAGTATATGCAGTAGGTCATATTATACTGCACTTGATGTTATTGAAAATGTAATATTGGAAAATTTGTGGTAATGAGGTATATATATGAACTATGAAGAGTTGTTAGTAGATATGGAAAAGTACAAAGATACTATGACTGACATGGAAAGAAGTACAGCTTATTTTAAAGGTGAAGAGGTAGATAGAATACCGTATATGCTTATAGACCCTGACACAGCAGCTCCATTATACGGTTATACAATTGGAGAATACAGAAAGTATATGGATGTGCAATGTGATATTATGGATAAGATAAATGCTGAGTTTGGTTCAAGTGGATCAGAAGTAGGCTTAGGTCTTAAGTCTATAGGAGAAGCATTAGGATCAACTGTAATTTATCCAGAAAATGGCATGGATTATGTATCTGATTTCGTTCTAAAAGATTACAGCATGTTTGACACTATGAATATAATCGATCCTTACAAAGACGGAAGATTACCAGATTTAATCGATAAAATAAGATTTCTTAAAAAGCACTATCCAGATAGAAGAATAGCTACAGGTGTAGCAGGTCCATTTACAACTGCTGCATCTATTAGAAAACCAGAAAACGTTCTTAGAGACGTGGTTAAAGATAATGATAATTTACATAGACTGCTTGACTTCAGTGTGAAATGTTCACTTGTATGGGTTGAAGCAGTTTGCAAAGAACTAGGGCCAGTACCTGTAAATGTAGCAGATCCTGTTGGATCACTTAGCCTTATTAATGTAAAGCAATTTGAAGATTTTTCAAAACCACATTTAAAGGATTTAATTGATGGAATTAAAGAGATTACTGGATTTACGCCATCAATACACATCTGTGGAAAGACTAAAGGAATTTGGACACACTTAGTGGATATAGGAATTAAATCTTTAAGTATAGATAACTGTGAGGATTTAGAAGAGGCAAAACTTTTAGTTGGAGATAAATTAGTACTATCTGGAAATGTACCTCCTGTTGAAGTTATGAGAGATGGTACAATAGATGATGTAATAGAAGCAGTAAAGGTATGTTTAAGAAAAGGAAGCGACAACCCTATGGGATATATGCTATTTACAGGATGTCAAGTTCCTTTGAGTACTCCTAGGGAAAATTTACACGCATTTGCATATGCTGCTAAAAAGTATGGAAGAGGAGCACAAAAAGGAAAATTGTGCAAAGGTTTATTTGAATAATTTCGATAATCTTTTAAAATTATAGGTCTACTTTGGATACTGTTGGAAATGTATTTATGTTTAATATAAATTGATAGTAGTAACAAAGTAGACCTATAATTATTCTTGTATATAGTAGTTGTGCAACAGTTTAATCATATAATAATAAAGAAGAGATATTGTAAGAATATTTAAAAAATAATGGGGAGGGATAAGATGAAGAGTTTGATAAGTTCCGATAATATATGGGTCTTGTGGGCTATAATAACCGGTTGGGCTGCTTTTAGTATATACTTAGAGCAAAAGTACGATTGGGCATCTAAAATCTCTGGTGCAATAATAGCTTTAGTTGGAGCAATGGTACTATCTAATTTAAAAGTGATTCCAACTGAATCGCCAGTTTACGATCAAGTTTGGAGTTATGTAGTACCATTAGCAATTGCTTTACTTTTATATCAATGTAATATAAAAAAAATATGGAAAGAAAGTGGAAGACTGCTTATTATATTTTTAATAAGTTCTGTAGGAACTATGACTGGTTCAGTTCTAGGATTCTTAGCACTTCAAAAATTAATTCCTAATTTATATATGGTTGCAGCAATGATGTCTGCATCTTACATAGGTGGTGGAGTTAACTTTGCAGCAATGTCAGGTGCATTTGAGGTTCCAGGTGATTTGGTGTCTGCTGCTGTAGTAGCTGATAATTTATTAATGGCATTATATTTCTTTGTATTGATATCTGTACCATCTATAGCATTCTTTAGAAAGCACTTTGAACATCCTCATGTAGATGAGTTTGAGAGTATGGAGGTTAAGTCAGGAGAGACAGCGGCATCAAGCTATTGGAGTGGTAAGGATATTTCGCTTAAAGATATAGCTTTTGCAATTGCGAGTGCATTTATAATTGTGGCAGTTTCTGTACAGTTGGCAGGTCTACTCGCATCGATTATACCTACTTCAAATCCTTTATTTTCGATGCTAAATACTCTTTTTGGAAACCAGTATCTCATTATAACAACTATAACGATGTTGCTTGCTACATTTATACCTAAGTTCTTTGCAGAGATAAAGGGAGCACAAGAGATAGGAACATTTTTAATTTATCTGTTCTTTGTAGTTATAGGGGTACCAGCTTCTATAGGATTAATAATTCAAAAATCCCCACTGTTACTTTTATATTGTGTAGTCATGGTAGTTATAAATATGATAATTACTTTTACAGGTGCTAAAATATTTAATTTTACTCTTGAGGAAGCTATACTTGCATCAAATGCAAATATAGGTGGGCCGACAACAGCTGCAGCAATGGCTATTTCTAGAGGGTGGACTAAACTAGTAGGGCCTATACTTATTGTAGGGACTCTTGGTTATATAGTTGGAAATTACTTTGGGCTTTTTATTGGTAATATATTGATGTAACTTGCGATTGGTGATTTGTGATTGGTGATAATTGACTAAAAAAATGCGATGTTATAATTATTATGACATTTGAGAGAATTTAAAGTGAAATTATATGCTGGATAAGATGGTTGAAATTAGAACTGTTTTATCCAGCTCTTTTATTTGCCTACCTATATAATAATCTTGTTTATTAAGAACGACTAAATAACCGATAAAATATATAATTAAAAATTAGAGAATTTTATTTTATTGAGTTAATTCTCTAAAAAACTTGCATTATCAAAATGATAGCTGTATAATATACAATGGAATTATCAATTTGATAGTTGATTAATCATTATCAATGTTAGTATATTTCGGTAGGATCAATATGCCGAAATAAAGTAATTAATAAATTATAATAAAAAGGAGATATACAATGGCAAAAAGTTCGTTTTTTTCAAAATTTATAATGATTACAGATTTAAAAACAATACTTTTCATAGCTGTATTATTAGGAATGTTTGTTTTTGTTAAAAAATTAGGGAATAAGAAAGTTAGCTTCTCTATGAGGACCATTATTGCAACAATTATGGGGCTCGCATTAGGTATAATAATACAAATGGTTGCTGGTATGCCAGATGACCCGACTAAAGTAGTATGGTTGCAGGAGGTTACTAAATGGTATGGTCTATTTGGTAGTGGGTTTATGGCTCTATTAAAAATGCTAGTCGTTCCAATTGTATTTGTGTCAATACTTAGAGTAATAATCAACATGGAGGATGGAGAAAATTTAAAATCTATGACATTCAGAACTATAGGAATGTTATTAGGAACTACAGCGATAGCAGCAACTATAGGAATTGTTGTAGGAAAATTTATGCACTTAGGTGAAGGGGTTAAAGGTATTGTAGACAATACTGCACAAATGAAAGAGATAACATCAGTAGTTGATACATTAATTGGATTATTACCAACAAACCCAGTTCAAGCTATGGCAGATGCAAATATAGTTGCTATAATTATATTTGCTGCATTCTTAGGTCTTGCAGTTAAGGGATTAAATAAACAATATGAATATATTATAAAACCATTTGTGGACCTAGTAGAGGCATTTTATAAGATCATAGTAAGTGTTGCTATGACAGTTATAACATTGATGCCATATGCGGTTGTAGCGATGCTTGCAAATACTATAACATCAGGTGGGATAGGATCAATGTTATCAGTATTAGAGTTTGTTTTTGCACTTTATATATCTACATTTATACTTTTTATAGTTCACTTAATAATAATATCACTTAATGGTATAAACCCTATAAAATATGCTAAAAATGCAATAGAGCCATTAGTATTAGCTTTTACATCTCGTTCAAGTTTAGGAACACTCCCTGTAACAATAAACAACTTAGTTGAAAAACAAGGTGTAGAAGAAAGCGTATCAAGTTTTGCAGCAAGTTTAGGAGCTAATATGGGTATGAATGGTTGTGCTGGTATATATCCTGCACTTATGGCAGTGACAGTAGCAAATATGGCTGGAATAGAAATGAATGCTACGTTCTATGCAATGTTATTTATAGTTATAACAATAGGTTCGATAGGTATAGCAGGGCTTCCAGGCACAGCTACAATGGCGGTATCTGTTGTATTATCTGGAGTTGGTCTTGGTCCATATTTTCCGCTGGCAGCAGGAATACTAGCGATAGATCCTATATTAGATATGGGTAGAACTATGATAAACGTGAATGGATCTATGGTAACTTCGATAACTGTTGGAAAATCTTTAGGAAAAGTAAATAAAAATATTTATTATAAGGATGGAATGGAAGATAAAGAAGCGGTAAAAAAATAAATATCATTTTCCTTTGTCTCTGAAGAAATGAGTCCGTTTATAAGTGGTTTTATACATTTTAATGAAGAAGAGTCTATCTTAATATAGGTTAAGATAGACTCTTTAAATTGCTTTTTTATTATATAAAGTTAATTAACACTTTAAATTACTAATATTTATATTTGTGACATTTACATTTCTTAGTATTGCAACTATCAGATTTACGGCATGGCTCACAGCAATTAACTACATTAGTTATCGCAGTCGATATATTGTTAGATGGATCTGGATCTGGTGTTGTTGAAGTTACTTCTGTTATATTACAGATTTTTCCTTTTGCACATGAAGATACTTGACCCCTTATTTGAATAGTTATTGTTTCTCCTGTAGCTAAGGTTCCTATGGAGTAACTTCCAGACCAAGGATTCCATGTTAGCTCTCCATCTATTGAGAATTCAGGACAGATAATACATCGAGGTATATCATCTATTATTACAACATTCTCAGCGTCAGATGGTCCAGCATTTGATACTTTTATATTATATACTAAAAACTCACATGGAAGTACAGGGTTAAGATTTAATGTTTTTTCTACTGAGATATCTGCCACCCCATTAGTTTCTACGTCTACATCTACAGTAGAACTATTATTATCAGGATCAGGGTCCGGTGTAATAGATGTTACAGTAGCCGTATTACTTATTATACCTGTTGCACTTGGTGAAACTGTACCTCTTATTAGGATAACCCTTGTAGCTCCAGAAATCAAAGTACCTATATTGTAACTTCCAATCCAAGGATTCCATGTCACACCTCCATCTATTGAGAACTCAGGTTCCAATATTACTAGAGGTATATCGTCTGTTAATACAACATTGTCTGCATTTGAAGGACCTGCATTCGCTACTTGTATTATAAAAGTCAATAACCCGCCTGGAAGTACAGGATTAGGATTAGCTATTTTAACCACTGAAACATCTGCTAATGAGTTAATACCAACCTCTACAGTAGAGCTGTTATTATCAGGATCAGGGTCCGGTGTAGTAGATGTTACGGTAGCGGTATTACTTATTAAACCTGTTGCATTTGGTGAAACTGTGCCTCTTATTTGAATAACTCTTGTTGTTTCAGAATTCAAAGTACCAATATTGTAAATTCCAGTCCAAGGATTCCATGTTACCCCGCCATCTATTGAGAACTCTGCTCCTAATATTTCTGGAGGTATATTGTCTGTTAATACAACATTATCTGCATTTGAAGGGCCTGCATTTGATACTTGTATTATATAAGTCAGTAATCTACCTGGAAGTACAGGATTAGGATTAGCTATTTTTACCACTGAAACATCTGCTAATGAGTTAACGCCTACCTCTACAGTAGAGCTATTATTATCTGGATCAGGGTCAGGTGTAGTAGATGTTACAGTAGCTGTATTACTTATGATACCTGTTGCATTTAGTGAAACAGTACCCCTTATTTGAATAAATCTTGTAGTACCAGATATTAAAGCACCTATATTGTAAATTCCAGTCCAAGGATTCCATGTTACCCCACCATCTATTGAGAACTCAGGTCCCAATATTTCTGGAGGTATATTGTCTGTTAGTACAACGTCCTCAGCATCAGATGGACCAACATTTGACACTTCGATTGTATAAACTAGTAATTGACCTGGAAGTACAGGATTAGGGTTAGCTGTTTTAACCACTGAAACATCTGCTAATGAATTAACACCAACCTCTACAGTGGAACTGTTATTGTCTGGATTAGGGTCAGGTGTAGTAGAAGTTACAGTAGCTGTATTGCTTATAATACCTGTTGCATCTGGTGAAACAGTACCTCTTATTTCAACAAATCTAGTTACTCCCGCTGTTAAGGTACCAATATTGTAAATTCCAGTCCAAGGATTCCATGTAACGCCACCATCTATCGAAAACTCTGGTCCTAATATAATTGAAGGTATAACGTCTATTAATTCAACGTTCTCAGCATCAGATGGGCCAGCATTTGATACTTCAATTGTATAGACTAGTAGCTGACCTGGAAGTACAGGATTAGGGTTAGCTGCTTTTACCACTGAAACATCTGCTAATGAGTTAACGCCAACTTCTACAGTAGAACTATTATTATCTGGATTTGGATCTGGTGTGGAGGATGTTACAGTTGCTGTATTAATAATTATTCCCAATGCATTTGGAGATACAGTGCCTCGGATTTGGATAAATCTAGTTTCTCCTGATGTTAAGGTACCTATATTATAAATTCCAGTCCAAGGATTAAATGTTACCCCACCATCTATTGAAAACTCTGGACCTAATATACTCGGCGGTATAGCGTCTATTAATTCAACATTCTCAGCATTAGATGGACCCAAATTTGATACTTCTATAGTATAGACTAGTAATTCACCTGGAAGCACTGGATTAGGATTAGCTGTTTTTATCACAGACACATCCGCTAAAGGAGTCACTTCAAGAGGAACTACATTAGAAGTTACAGTATACTCACCGTCTATTCCACCTGGGACAGGAGTATAAAGGTAGTTGATTGTTGCGCTATTAAAAGTAGGATTTGGAATAGGCACATTTACTACTAAGGCATCAAAAGTAACTGTGACTGAACTTCCTCCTGGCACATCTGGTAAAGCGAATCCAGTGTTTGGATTAGCATCTAAATCTTGTATCGTGTTAATAGTAACTGTTTGAGGTATAAAAACCAATTCGTTAGGAACTATATCCTGGAAAAATACACTAGTTAAACTGCTACTACATGTATTTGTTAATGTTACTGTATACGTTACAGTTTCGCCTACATTTGCAATTGGTGTATCAACTGATTTTACAGGTATAAACTCTGGTATCTGTATCTCCATTAATGATATATCATCAATGGCATAATCATTTCCAATTGCAGCCGGGCCTTCACTTAAGAACTCTACAGTAAGGTTTGTATTATTTTGAGAATTAATTACAGTTCCAATTTCTTTCCACTCTGGAGCATTGGTATTTACGGGAATTTCTGTACCTAAAGTAGCACTATACAGAATATTATCATCTGGATCGAAAATTCTAACACCAAGTGCAGGATTTGCAAATCCTATTACTTTAAATAAATTTAATATCCATGAGCTAAATAAATAGTTTGTATTGGGTTGAACCATTACAACATCTCTAAAAAAAACTGATCCTGGATTAAATCCATTTACAATCATCATTCTTCCAGTCTCATTACCAGTAGTATGATCTGCAATACGCCACCAAGCCCCTAGATTATTACTAAACGCGTTAGTCATTATATTTTGTACTGTATACTCACCATCATCCGGTGTAAAATCACTAGGATCTGGAAGTACATAAATAAAATCAGGTGTAACCCCTGGATACGGCTCGACTGGAGCGCCTGTATTAGCTGGAGTTCCCTGAGAAAAGAAACCAAAAGTACCATTACTAGCGGCATCGATAAGATTCACATCTGATACTGATACACATGAATCCAGCTCTGAATTTAGAGGAGTGTATATAACTGGTCCATTCAGAAAGTTTTCATTAGCTATATCTGATCCGGATACGGTAACAAAAAGTGTATCTGGAGTTAGTGAGTCTAGATTTGTTGAACCTATTGGTGGATTTGTTGCAAAACTTATAGGAGGATTTGCTCCTACTGCAAAAGGCCCCACTACTGCCGTAGTAAAATCTCCTGGAGTAGGGATTCCACCTACTGTTCCATATGACTCCACAATTCTATAGTCGCCATTAGGAACATTAATAAATGAGTAATTACCGTTACTATCTGTAAGAACTACAAGCCTTACATTTGTTGCCGTATTTTGTAAGATAACAGGTACATTTGCTAGACCTGAATCTCCAGCATTTATTGTTGCGCTTCTGTCTATGTCAAATACAACACGGCCTGATACTGTTGCCAATAAAATCACCTCTTCATTTAAAAAATATTATATAATTTTTCAATTATATAACTAATATATGAAATATAGATTTAAAAATGACAAATTTATATATAATACGACTAATAAAGACTAAATTATATTAATAATTTGCTTTGTAATTTTTCATGGGACTTTGGGGGGTATATTGCTTAGATTGCATCTGGGAATTTGAAATACAGGTTTTGGAGATGATGGTAAAGCTGTTGAGATTTTAATGCACTATCCTAAGGGAGATGTTCTTCAAGCGTTAGTTAATTTTAATATGGGACCTACTGGTATTATCTATAAGATAGAGAAATATTCTAACCCTAATTTTTAAATAAGAAGTTAATGTAAAAAGATATAATTAAAAGTCTAAGGGAAACCTTAGACTTTTTGATTCTGATAATTCAACTCTAAATATTCTTTCCAAACAATCCAGCGACTAATATCTCAGAATTACCTCCAAGGAAATACTCATCGATATCTATTTTATCTAAAACTGACCTTATAGCGGCTTCTTCATGAATTACACCTGTTAAATCATCTTCAACAAAAGAAACATCTCTTCTGCCGAAAAAGTCACCATAAAATTTAATCTCAGTTATAACACCTTTAACTACGTTTAAGTTGAATTCTACATTTCCACCTGGATATTTAAGTTCATTGGTAAAGTTGTACTTTGGAGATTTACCAAAGTTCCATTCCCAAGTTCCGTATTTTACATCTACTAATTTTTGTATATTTTCTATATCGAACTCACTTAAAGTATAAAGCTCATTATCTGGATTTGTTTTAGCTAGATAATCCATAATAGTATCTTTAAATTCTAAAATATCCATTTCACCTTTTAAGTGATCGATTATATTTGTAACACGCGACTTAACTGACTTAATTCCCTTACCTTCTAGTTTTATAGGTTTGACCTTTAATGCACTAGAAAGATCGTTTATCTGCGAAGAGAACATTAGCGTTCCGTGGTGCATAGTTTTATTTTTATAGTTGTACTGTGCATTTCCAGAGAACTTTTTGCCTTCTATAAGTAGATCATTTCTGCCAGAAAATTCGGCATTTACATCCATGGTTTTAAGTAGATCGATTATAGGTTGAGTAAATCTTCTAAAATCACTGAAACTGTTGTCATTTGATATAAAAGTGAAGTTTATATTTCCTAAATCATGAAAAACAGCTCCTCCACCAGATTGTCTTCTAACAACTGGAATCGAATGTTCTTCGATATAATCTAAATTAATCTCTGATATAGTATTTTGATTTTTTCCTACGATTATTGAAGGTTCGTTTCTCCAAAGTATAAACAAATCACTGTTGAAGTTCTTTAAAAGGTATTCTTCCATAGCTAAGTTAAAATACGGTGTTGTCTTGTCATTATAAATTAGTAACATAATATTTCTCCCTTTTCAAATTTTGCATATTTGAGATTTCGTATTTCAGTTCTACATTTTGCATCTGAAATTTCATATTTAACCGTACTTGTAATTATTGATAAGTACTATTTAAATTTAATCTGTTATGTATAGTTATAGTAAATTATAATCACTACAGATTAATTTTTTACTACCTTATATGTTATACATATTATAACATGTATTATAAGCTCGTAAATATAAAGACATTAGTAAAAGTCGTAGAATTATTGTATATTGCTATAGATTATCAATTATAATTTTACTGAAATTATTGTATAATAAAGGCATAACATCTCTAATATACTAGCAAATGACATATCTTTATACATTATTATATCTATCTAATATAAAGAAAGTATATGTTAGTTTTATAAAATTCTAATAAAAAGGATGAAGTTTAAAATGGATAAGATTATCGTGTGGTCGAAGCAGCACGTAAATGTGCTAAATGAACTTCAAGAAACTGGTAGTTACACTGCAAAAAAAGAGTACATAATAGAGGACCTTAAAGAACATGCTAACTTGGTACTTGAAGTGTACAATTGGTATGTAAACAAAGCTTCAAAAAGTATAAAAAGGCCAGAAGATGCTGAGTACCCGATATGGGTCTCGCTATCTAAAGAAGCGACTATGTTGCCTAGTAAAGACACTGTAATATTAGAATTAGAACTTGATCCAAAAAACATTATGCCCGTAAATATCAGCAAATGGGGTACCATATTAAATTATTCTTACATTCCAAAAGATGAAAAAGATTCGAAGAGACATAAAGAAATTTTAAAGATCTATGGGACAGATGATGCTCAGGCATATATGTCTCGATTTTATCCTGAGATAAAAAAAGAAATCATAAAGAGTTGGGATCTATTGTTTGATGATTCTGTTGTTATTGATAAAAACAAAGAAAAATACGGAACCATATGGGAGGTTAGAAGTGAATGGATAACAAATGTAATACAGTAAGGTTATTTGCTTCACTAAACAATTCAGTTTTAGATATCATTGAAATGGAAGGAACATGTTTTTCAAAAAAAGAATTTATTAAAAGAAAGTATCAAGAGAGTTCTAAGATATTTATTACAGCATACAACTGGTTTGCTGAAGAAGCTTGTAAAATTGTAGAAAAACCTGAGAGGGCGGAGTATCCATACTGGGTTTATAAAGACTTGTATAGCTTAGAGCGATTTCCTAATACAAGTATTTTAGAATTAAATGTTCCTATTGATGAAGTCTTATTTTTTGATATGTACGACTGGAACAAAATTCTAAGTTTAGAATACATACCTCAAGATAAAAATGATGATAAGGAATTCAGACATATTTTAAAACAATACGGCATTAAGCATGACAGTGATATAATGCTTACAAGTTTTTACCCTCTGCTAAAGAAAAGGATTACGAATAGTTGGTCTAAATTATTTTTGAATAATGAAGAAATTAAATCAGGGAATTTTTCTTGTGTTAAGTCTGTTCAAGCATCAGTTTGGCAGATAAAAAAAGAGTGGATTGTAGACTACGATTGTTAAGCTAAATTTAACCTTATGTTCAGATATATACGCTTGAAATATAACAATTTATAAGCTATACTAAAGCAAATGAAAATTGAATAAGTGAAAATTGAGGTAGAGGAGCAGTATCCATAAGTAATAGTGAGGAGTTAAAGCGCGTTGATTTGCTATAAAAGGGGATGTTGCCGAAGTTAGTGGCTGAAGCTTTTAGGTCATTAGTCTGGGGATGTATAGAATATATACATAACTGTCACATGAAATTTTGTGGTGAGCTATCATTTGAGGAATTATAAATAATACATATTGATTTTGCATATGTAGATTATGCCTTGGGTGTTTAAGCCTGAGGTTTTTTTTAGTTTCGCTATCATAATCTCGACTTAATTTATTCACAGCATAGAAGGAGAGGGTTTAACTTATATGAGGAATAAAAAATTATATACTATTCTGACTACAATAATTATATTTTCAATGTTTACCGTTATAGGGTTTGCAGAAGGTAGTGATGTAGCAACAATAAATGCACAGAAATTTGGAGTGTTTACACTAATACCTCCATTAGTAGCAATTATATTAGCATTTGTGACAAAGAATGTTGTTATTTCATTAATGCTCGGAGTTGTTGCGGGAAGCTTTGTGCTTCAAGTAACTGGAAACAATGTATTTGTTGCACTGATATTGTCAATTTTGGATTTAGTAAACAGATCGATTGAATCATTATCTGATCCGTGGAATGCAGGAATAATCTTGCAAGTACTCGCGATCGGTGGAGTAATTAACCTGGTTGCTAAAATGGGAGGTGCACAAGCTATTGCGGAGGTACTAGCTAGAAAAGCCAAGACAGCAAAGGGAACACAACTTATTACATGGTTTTTAGGACTATTAGTTTTCTTTGATGACTATGCGAACTCTTTAATCGTTGGTCCAATAATGAGACCAGTATCTGATAAGATGAAGATTTCAAGAGAAAAGCTTTCATTTATAATAGACTCAACAGCAGCTCCTGTTGCTGGACTTGCAATAATTTCTACATGGATTGGACTTGAAGTCGGTCTGATAAACGACGCATTTAACAGCATTGGGATAGAAGTAGATGCTTTCGGAGTGTTTTTACAGACTATACCATTCAGATTTTATAATATACTGATACTTGCGTTTATAGTTATTTCTTCGATACTTCTTAAAGATTTTGGACCAATGAGAGACGCCGAAATCAAGGCGAGAAGAGGTGGAAAATCTGCGAGTTATGATTCATCAGGTAAAGTAGAAGATGACTTAGCTCCTAAAGAAGGAGTTAAACTAAGTGTTTGGAATGCAATAATACCAATAGGAACATTGATAGTGGTGGCTCTTATATCTTTCTATTACAGTGGTTATACAACAATTCAGGAGTCTAGTGATGCGACTCTTATAGCTTTATTTAAAGATGCACCATATTCTTTTATAGCTATTAAAGAAGCTTTTAGTGCTTCTAACGCATCACTTGCTCTATTTCAATCGGCATTTGTAGCGAGTATTGTTGGTATAGCTATGGCAGCAGGTAAAAAAATATTTACTGTTTCTGAAGCCATAGATGTTTGGGTCGATGGGATGAAGACTCTAGTTATAACAGGTGTAATACTTATATTAGCATGGTCATTAAGTTCAATTATAAATGAACTTGGAACAGCTGCGTATATGATTCAAATGTTATCTGGATCTTTACCAAACTTTTTATTGCCATCGCTTATATTTGTACTTGGATCTATAATATCTTTTGCAACTGGTACTTCTTATGGAACTATGGGAATACTTATGCCTTTAGCAATACCTCTTGCATACTCAATGAATCCAGATATGGGTTATATAATTGCAAGCACGAGTGCTGTTCTTACAGGAGCAATATTTGGAGATCACTGTTCACCAATATCGGATACAACTATACTATCGTCAATGGGAGCAGGGTGTAATCACTTAGATCATGTCAGAACTCAAATGCCTTACGCTCTATTTACAGGGGTTATTACAATTGTATTCGGATATATACCAGTTGGACTTGGACTCCCAATATATGTTGCATTACCATTAGCCTTAGTAGCTATATTCATAGGTATACAAATATTTGGTAAGAGTGTAGAAGTAGATGATGATGTTCAGGTTGATAAAACTGTTGCTAAATAATTAAAGTAATTTAATTGAAAATATTAGTTTAAAAAATACAATAAAATAGACATAAATAGACATAACATTAGTATTATAAAAATAGCTTGGAGATCCAAGCTATTTTTATTTTTGAGAATTTATATTGCGATAAGTAAAAATTTAAAATATCAAATTAACTTGAAAAAAGGATTATTATAATATATACTAAAACATGATGTTAAATATATGTTAATTACGTTAACAAAGTTAAAGAATGATAAATGAATACTAGGTAGAGGCGCAGTATCTATCAGTAATGGTGAGGAGTTAAGCACGTTGATTTGCCATAAAAGGAGATATTGCCGAAGTTAATGACCAATGCTTTAAGGTCATTAGTCTGGGGATGCATAGAATATATGCATAACTGTCACATATATTTGTGATGAGCTATCATTTGAGGGATTATACTTTTATTCAAGTAGTCGATTTATGTATATCAAAACCTTAGGTGCTTTAGCCTAAGGTTTTTTGTTCTCAGATCGCCATATCTGTGTTCATAAATATAAGAGGAGGAGTAAATATGAGAAACAAAAAACTTTATACGATTTTGACTACGATATTTATATTTACAATGTTTACTATTGCAGGTTTTGCAGAGGAAGTCGATGTAGCACTTATTAATTCGCAAAAATATGGGGTGTTGACACTTATACCACCATTAGTCGCGATAGTTTTGGCATTTATGACTAAAAACGTAGTAATATCATTAATGATAGGAATAATGTCTGGAAGTTTTATACTTCAAATTAGTGGAAACAATGTTCTAATAGCATTTATCAAGTCATTTTTAGATCTTGTAAACAGAGCGGTAGAATCTCTATCGGACCCATGGAATGCGGGAATAATTCTACAGGTACTTGCAATAGGCGGTGTAATAAACCTAGTTGCAAAGATGGGGGGAGCAAGAGCTATTGCTGAATTACTTGCAAATAAAGCTAAGACAGCTAGAGGAACACAACTTATTACATGGTTTTTAGGTCTTTTAGTATTCTTTGATGACTATGCAAATTCATTGATAGTTGGACCGATAATGAGACCAGTATCCGATAAAATGAAGATTTCAAGAGAAAAATTAGCATTTATAATAGATTCGACGGCCGCTCCAGTAGCGGGTCTTGCCATAATTTCTACATGGATTGGTCTTGAGGTAGGGCTTATAAACGATGCTTTCAACAGTATTGGAATTCAAGTAGACGCATTTGGTGTATTTATTCAGACTATCCCTTTTAGATTTTACAATATATTAGTACTTGTATTTATAGTTATTTCAGCTGTGCTTCTTAAAGAATTTGGACCAATGAGAGATGCAGAGATAAGAGCTAGAAGACTAGATAGGTCAGTTGCAGAGCTAGCTACTAGTAAAGAAGAGGACGATTTAGCTCCTAAAGAGGGGGTTAAACTGAGCATTTGGAATGCAATAATTCCTATAGGGACATTAGTAGTAGTAGCTTTAATATCATTTTACTATAGTGGATACACAGAGATAATGGCTTCAGATGACACAACACTCATCAACTTACTTAATAATTCACCGTATTCATTTTCAGCTATAAAAGAAACTTTTAGTGCCTCAAATGCTTCTTTAGCATTATTCCAATCAGCATTTATAGCGAGTATTGTTGCAATAGTTATGGCTGTATCTAAAAAGATCTTTAATGTATCAGAAGCAATTGATGTATGGGTTGACGGTATGAAAACATTGGTTATAACAGGTGTAATATTAATACTTGCTTGGTCTTTAAGTTCAATTATAAAAGAGCTTGGAACAGCTAAATTCCTTATTAAATTATTGTCGGGATCGCTTCCAAACTTCTTATTACCATCGCTAATATTTATACTTGGAGCAATTATATCATTCGCAACAGGAACTGCTTATGGAACTATGGGTATTCTTATGCCGCTGGCGATACCTCTTTCATACTCAATGAATCCTGAAATGACTTATATACTAGCCAGTACAAGTGCTGTACTAACAGGAGCGATATTTGGTGACCACTGTTCACCTATATCTGATACAACAATTCTTTCATCTATGGGGGCGGGATGTAATCATATAGACCATGTAAAGACACAGATGCCTTATGCACTTTTTACAGCAGTAATAGCAGTTATATTTGGGTATATCCCAGTAGGACTTGGACTACCTATATATTTAGTTTTACCAGTTTCAATTGTAGCTGTATTTGCTGGAATTCAAATTTTAGGTAAAAAAGTAGATGTAGATGATGGTGTTGAAGATACAACTGAAAGCATAAAAATCTAACGAATTCCGATGTATCAAAATAAATGAATGAGTCAATGTATAAAGAGGAAGTTATCCAGTACAAGTACAGTTAAAGATTTATTCTCAGACTGTGGTGCTGGATATATTTATCCATTGCATTTTCCCCTATTTATATATTCTTTTGCTTTATTTAAAAAAATCTAAAAAAAAACTTGCAATATTGTCCAAAAGATAGTACACTATAAAAGTGGTAAAAATCACATAAGCGGATGTGGCGGAATTGGCAGACGCACTAGACTTAGGATCTAGCGCCTTTGGCGTGGGGGTTCGACTCCCTTCATCCGCACTACTAAAGCCCAAAGCTTAGATTACATTTAAGCTTTGGGCTTTTTATTTATTTGATGACTTTTATATTTCGAAATGCTAGAATAAATAGTGTATGAATAATAAAAAATATGGGAGTGATTTTATGAAAAATAAATATGCTTTTTTGCTAATGGGCCCTCATTATAATCCTGATGAGCACTATGCCTGCTTTGAAACCGAAAAACAAGTTACTTATATATGTGCAGTTAGAAATTTTAAAGAAGCTTACTTAAAAGCAGTAGATTTACAAAAAGATGGAGTAGGTGCAATAGAACTTTGTGGAGCATTTGGTGAAGGTGAGGCTCAAAAGATAATTGACCTTACAAACAACGAGGTAGCTATCGGATTTGTAGTACATAAGCCGGAGCAAGACAGCTTATTTAATAACTTCTTTTCTAAATTTTAATATGTGAGATAAGGCTTTCTAAAATAAATTATAGTTATTTTTTGTAAAGCCTTTTTTATTTATTTTTAAATAGGACATATAGTAGCAATATATAAAATGTACACTAGAAATGAGTTTAAACTAGATACTAAAGAAAGATAGATATCCATGCGGCAATACTGGAGGATGGATTCATTAAAGGATTTTGAATGAACATGAACTAGAGGATGCTTTGTTATTAATCAAAATTAGAAAAAAGCCTTTAAAAAAGTATAAATAAAATATTATAGCGTGAATATTAGATGATGTCTTAATATCCACGCTATGATATTTCTATTTAATTTTTTTACTTATATTAATAAAAATCATCAGTACTTGTACTAGAATAATAGCAATCAATCCTAAAATAGTAAAATAATAACTTGTGTAGCTCTCAACGCTAAAGGCGCATAAAAAGTAAAGGGATAATGATGAAAATACTATTAATGTTAATGAGCTAATTTTAGCTCGTTTTTTTATGAATAGTAAAATCGAAAATATAATCGATATAACTAATACTAAGCTAAAAATCTTTAATAAACCATCTAATGGATAGTTTGTAACCCATTCTATATTTTTAGACATAACATGTCTAACCATTCCCATTCTTGTTTCTGTAAAGTATTGAACAGCTATACAGTACACTATTAATGAAAACTGTAAAATGGCTAAGAGGTAATTGATAATTTTTTTCATAAAGTTTAAACCTACTTTCTTTTTTCTAGATTAATCTTATAAAATTTGAATAATTAAGTCAATATATACAGTCTTAATCTATTATTATATTGATAATAATAGATAGGTAGGAGATATTTGACGTATTGAAAAAAATAAATCTTATTTGATATAAGATCTTGGGATGAGTTTATTGGGAAACTAGCGGATATAGCTATATAAAAGAAGCAGGTACGCCTAAAGGGGCAGTATGGAGGCATGCCGGAAGTGACAAAATTATCTAT
The DNA here is from genome assembly GCF_000498755.1 of Clostridioides mangenotii TR. Lineage (GTDB taxonomy): Bacteria > Bacillota > Clostridia > Peptostreptococcales > Peptostreptococcaceae > Metaclostridioides > Metaclostridioides mangenotii_A. Next base: position 88,525 of record NZ_AXUS01000001.1, read on the forward strand.
ATTTCTATAATCGTGCGTATAGTAATGATTTATCAACTATAGAGCACGCTTATTTTTGTATTAAATCTTACATAAAGAACTCAATTATTCAATTTAAATATAATTACACTATTTGGATATTATATTTTTTAAAATTCTCAATCCATTATCTAATTCACTAGCTTTGTATGTAGATGATAACGAAATACGCAAAAACTGTTTTTCATTATAATTTCCAACTAAAAAACGATTTGAATGATAAATACGCAGACCGTTTTCTGTAGCCTCTTTTTTAATTTCGGAAGAATTTAAATGGGGTTTTATAGGTAACCATCTAAAAAAGCTCAAAGGATTTTCATTTGGATTATATATATCAAAATATTTTTTATAAATGTTATTTCTATGTTTTATTATAGATTTTTTTTCTTCAATAATTCTATCAGCTACTCCAGTATTAATCATCTCAGAAATTATCTCTACATTTAATGCAGAGGTTTTTATATTAACGTTATATATTATCCTTTCTATTGTTGATGAAAATTTACTGGGAAATACCATAAACGCAACACGCAGTCCTGAACATAGAGACTTTGATGTACTACATATATATATTGAATTTTCTGGAACTAAACAAGTAATGGGTTTAAAATTTTGTGGTACAAGGAAAGTATATATATCGTCTTCAATTAAAATAAGATTATATTCACTTATAACATTAGCAATCTCTTTTCTACGTTCCATATTCATCAATATAGCAGTAGGATTACTACAAGATGGTATTAAGTACACTCCCTTTATATTGTTTAACATACACTGTGATTTTAACTCGTCAGGATTCATACCATACAGATCACCTTCTATTGGAATCAACTGAATATTTAGCATATTTGCCAATTCAATAACATTTGGGTATGTGTACATATCAATCGCAATTTTATCCCCTGGCTTAAAAAGAGAAATGAGAGAAAGTGTAATTGAATTTTGTGATCCAGAAGTTATAGCTATATTATCTAATTTTGCATTTAAGTTATATCGTTGTAACCAACTTTGTGCTGATAACTTATGATGTTTAAGTCCTGATGGATTACCATAATCTAATAAATTTTCTATACAACTTTTTGATAATACCTCTTTTGTTACGTTTGCAACAATTGAGTTAGTCTGGTCCAGTGGTCTTATAACACCTAATTCAATATAATTTTTTTCTATTTTGTTATCTGTTATAGATATATCACTGCTTGCATTTGGCGAAACAAAAGTTCCTCTCCCGATTACTGCATAAATTAAACCTTTCAACTCGCAGATTTTAAAAGCTCTTGTAATAGTACTAAGGTTTAAATCTATATAATCAGCCAACTCCCTTTGAGGTGGCAATTTTACATTAGGGGCAAGGCTACCATTTTTGATATCTTGTTCTAATAAATTAGCTATAGAGAGATAAAATGGTGATGATAATTGATCTTTTTTTGGCTTCCATGACATTGGATAATTTTCAAAAGAATTAACTGGCATATTGACCTCCTATAATATTGTATGCAATACAATTATGTCATTGTATGCATTATTTTGCAATGATATACTTTTATTAAATTTAGTTTGTATGCAAAAGGAGGTATTATTATGAAGTACTATGTTGCTGATGCATTTGCAAAAAAGGTATTTGAGGGTAATCCGGCTGGAGTTTGTGTTCTAGAAAGTCCGCTATCAGAAGATTTAATGCAGAAAATTGCTATTGAAAACAATCTTTCTGAAACAGCATTCGCAGTAAAAGTAAGTGATGGATACGATTTAAAGTGGTATACGCCTGGTGGTGAAGTAGACTTATGTGGACACGCAACTTTAGCGACGGCATTTATTATTACAAAATTTGTAGATACTGGCGTAGGTAAAATTTTATTTCATTCAATGAGTGGAGATTTAACTGTAACCAAAAAAGGAGATTTATTTGAAATGGATTTTCCAAGTATAATGCCAAAAGAATTTCCACTTACTGACCAAATGGTTGAAGCGTTAGGAGTAAAACCACTAGAGACTTATTTGAATAGAGATTTGGTTTTTGTTTTAGAAAACGAAGAAATGGTGCAAAATTTTGAACCTAATCTATCAAAATTAGAGAATTTACCAGATGGAATGGGAGTTCTTATAACAGCAAAAGGGAACAAACATGATTTTGTATCTAGAACTTTTTTCCCAAAAATTAAAGTTCCAGAGGATCCTGTATGTGGATCAGCGCACAGCAATTTTATACCATATTGGGCAAAACGTTTAGGAAAAGATGAAATGGTGGCAAGGCAGCTTTCTAAAAGAGGAGGTACTTTATACTGTAAATATAATGGTGATAGAGTATCTATAAGCGGTCACGCTTCATTGTATTCTATAGCCGAAATTTTTCCGGAATAACTTATAATCATCTATAAATAGGAGGAAATACAATGAAGATAGAAGAAAGAATCAAAGAGCTTGGAATTAGATTACCTGAAAACACAAAACCGGGGGGTATGTATGTACCTGTTAAGCATTTAGGAAATGCACTATTCGTGGCTGGACAAGTTCCTTTTGTAGATGGCAAATTAAAATATACCGGTAAAGTGGGAAAAGATAGAACTTTAGAAGAGGCGCAGGATGCAGCAAAAATTTGTATAATAAATTTGCTTGCAGCGGTAATGGATTATATAGGTGATTTAGACAAAATAGAAAATGTTATAAAATTACAAGCATTTGTAAGTAGTGAAGTTGGATTTACTGAGCAACATATAGTAGTAAATGCAGCATCTGAACTCTTATATGAAATATTTGGAGAACTCGGCAGACATGCACGTACTGCAGTAGGAACAAATCAGCTTCCTTTAGATGCAACAGTAGAGATAGAAGCTATTCTAGAGTACAAGTAGAATTATGTAACGACAGTTTTTAATAAACTGTCGTTTTTCTATTGACCAATTTTATGTGTAAACATTTAAGAGATCATAGATTTTAAATCGATCAGTTGGTTAAATAATTTTATCATGGATTTAGAAGAGTCAATAGTAAATAGCTTTCTAAGTTGATGCTTTCTAACGACAATGTACTAGTACTTGACGAAGCATATTTTTATAGGTAAGTCAACATTCGTCAATTACACTCCACCTCCCACAAGCATAATTCAATGTTAAGCATATCAACTTTTCACATTTCTTACTACATTATTTTTAATCACTAAACAATAGATAATTTAAATAGTAAAAAGATATATATAGATAATTTATATAGTAAGACAATTACCTTCTTACTTAATTGACTTTAAAGAAATTATTGCTTATAGTTTTATTGTACATTTGTATTTTATTGAATAATCAGATAGAAAAATGAGAGGATTTGGGTTATTGAAAGAAGCAATCATTATATTTACTAGAACCCCAATTCCGGGGAAAACAAAAACAAGGTTACAGGATTTTTTAACACCTATTGAATGTGCACAACTTCATAAAAACTTTATAAAGGATGTATATGTTTCTTGCAAAGATACTGGCAAGGATATTTTTATATTCTATACACCTGATGAAGGACTTGAAATACTTAGAAAGATATTTATTGATGAATTGAGGTATTATCCTCAAATAGGAAGTGATATTGGAGTTAGGATGGGAAATGCAATAGAAACAGTTCTCACACTTGGATATGATCGGTGTGTGTTGATTGGAACAGATATCCCGACTATAAAATCTAAGGATATAATTAGTGCACTATATAAACTTGATGATAGTGATATATCCTTAATACCTACTTATGATGGTGGCTACTGTTTGATTGGTATGAAAAAAAGTAATATGGATGTATTTATTCACCAATCCTATGGACACAGTGAGGTTATTGAAAATACGAAGCATAACTTAGATAAATTGGGACTTAGTTATTATTTATGTAACCCATGTTTAGATATTGATGAAAAAGAAGATCTGATCGAACTTTGGAACAATAAAAACAAAAAAGAATACTACTGCGGACATACACAAAAATATCTTGAGACAATCTCAAGCTTGTTCAGGTGAGGATGATAAAAATGAAAATAGATCAAATAAAAGAGTATATCAATAATAATGAAGTTAGAAAGTCATTAAATATACAATCTAATAAAGAGATTGATGTATCATTATTGGGACAAGGAGAGTATAATGTTAATTTTCTATTTATAAATCCTGATAATAATAAGAAGTTAGTACTTAGATTAAATACGGCAAGTCAAATGAATTTAGACAATCAAATCTCTTATGAGTTTAATGTATTAAAAATGCTTGAGTTGAGTGGAAGAACACCAAAGCCAATATTTGTTGACTCTAGTATGGATAAACTACCTTATGGTTTATTAGCAATGGAATTTCTTCCAGGAGTTCCATTAGACTATAAAACTGATTTAGAGATAGCTGCAAGTTGTTTGGCAGATATTCACAGTGTTGACTTTAACGAAAACAATCACCTCATTACTCCAAAGAACCCGTTAAAAGCAATATTTGTAGAGTGTGTGGAGATGTCATCAAAATATTTGAATTCAGATATCGGTGATGAAAATATAAAAATTATAATAAAAAGAATGATTGAAAAAAGTGAAAGAAGTGTTTTAAATATCGATGAAAATTTAAATAAATACAATATTATAAACACAGAACTTAATTCAGGAAATTTCCTGATCAATGGAAAGGGTAAGAATAATTATATTATTGATTGGGAGAAACCTATATTAGGAGAAGTTGAACAAGATCTGGGACATTTTCTTGCTCCTACAACAACATTCTGGAAGACAGATGTTATACTTACAAGAGCTGAGATGGAAGATTTTGTGAGAATGTACATAGAAAAAGTTAATGGCAGGTTTGAAACTAAAAATTTATGGGACAAACTAGAAAAATATATTATAATTACTTGTTTGAGAGGGATAACTTGGTGTTCAATGGCGTGGGTAGAATATCAAGACCCAGATAAACTGATAAGAAATGAGTTTACGTACAATAAGATAGAGAATTACTTAAAGGAAAGCTTTTTGTTAAACATTGAGGATGAGTACTTTAATAAATTATAAAGAATTTAAATTTGTAATACATAAAATACTGTATGAAAGAGGTTCTTATGAAGAGAAAAAGTAAAATTAAATTAATAACAGTTGGAATTATACTGCTTTTTTTATTAATTTATATGTTTGTACCCTCAGTTAAAGGTCAAATCACTGAAGTTGTCTATATTTTATCTAGTATGAATGTAGATGGAGTGATAGAGTATATTAGATCATTTGGTGCGTGGGCTGTAGTAATATCGTTTTTACTTATGATATTTCAGTCAATTGCTGCGCCGATACCTGCATTTTTAATAACATTTGCCAATGCAGCCATATTTGGTTGGTGGCAAGGGGCAATTTTATCGTGGACAAGTGCTATGGCTGGAGCTTCACTGTGTTTTTACATAGCAAATATACTTGGTAGGGATGCTGCAGAAAAATTGACAAGCAAAACAGCATTAGAAAGTGTAGACGGTTTTTTTGAAAAGTATGGTAAACATACTATATTGATATGTAGATTGCTTCCGTTTATGTCTTTTGATATCGTAAGTTATGCTGCTGGCCTTACTTCTATGTCGTTTATTTCTTTCTTTGTTGCTACAGGTATTGGTCAATTACCAGCAACTATTATATATTCTTATGTAGGTGGAATGCTTTCAGGAGGTGTTAAAAAACTAGTAATGGGACTTCTTATATTATTTGCAGTTTCAGTACTTGTTTTTATGATTAAGAAAATTTTTAATGATAAGAAAAAAATGGACAACGGTGCTCAAGAGTAGACGTGATTTGAAGGGATGATTTTATGTCAAAGAAAAATAAAAAGCTTATTGTTACTGTATCTTTAATTGCAGTATTTGTCGCAGTATATTTTATCTGCTTTAGAGATATAGGAGCTGAAGACATACGAAATTACGTGAATTCATATGGATATTGTGCTCCTATTATATACATTGTTCTATTTACATTTTTACCTATAGCTTTTTTTCCAGTACCAATACTGGCGCTCGCAGCTGGTTTAGCTTTTGGGCTTTGGAATGGGACATTTTATACAATTATAGGGGCTGGGCTAAATAGTGCAATAATGTATTATATGGCCAAGTTTATGGCAAAAGATTTAGTAGTAGAATTTCTTAAAGGTAAGTTGCCAGAAAAATGGTTGGATTTATTTGAAGAAGCGGATTCAAAGAGTGGATTTTTAGTGGTATTTGTGTTAAGACTAATACCTCTGGCTCCATATAATGTGATAAACTATGGAGCAGGGCTTACATCTATTAGTTTTAAAAATTATATTGTAGCGACCCTGATAGGGATACTTCCAGGGACATTGGTGTTTTTAAATATCGGGGACAAGGCTATAGATGTTAAAAATCCAGCATTTATAGTTTCAATAGCGCTCTTAGCGATGTTGACAGCTGGATCACTTTATTTGGCAAAAAAGGTTACTCCAAATAATTTTACTAATAAAAAATAAAATAGTTTGTGATTTTGAGGTGTTAGGTATTGAGGTTTTCGATAATTATTCCTGTGTTAAATGAAGAAAAAAATATAGGGTCAATAATTGACAATATATTAAAAGTTAAAGGGGATTATGAGATTGTATTTGTAGATGGTGGAAGCAATGACAATACAGTTTCTATTATAGGAGATAAATATAAGGTGATTTCATCTGAAAAAGGCAGAGCAAAACAGATGAATCAAGGTGTGTGCGAAAGTAAAGGGGAAGTTTTATTGTTTCTTCACAGTGACAGTATACTTCCAGAAAGCGCTCTAGAAGATATTGAGGAAGTACTTAAAGGCGGATACAGCGTTGGTTGTTTTAAAGTGAAATTTGACAGTAATAGGCTGCTTATGAAGTGTTGTGGTTTTATGTCAAATATGAGAGTTAGGTGTAGGCAGATAGTTTTTGGAGATCAAGGGATGTTTATTTATAGAGAAGACTTTTATAAGATTGGGGGATTTATGGACCTTCCTATTATGGAGGACTATCAATTTTCCCTTGAGGCTAAAAAACACTACTCTATCGGGCAGACTAAATCTAAGATAATAACATCTAGCAGGAGATTTATAAAAAAAGGTATTATTAAGACTATGTGGAAGATGCAGCGACTTCAGTGGATGTTTAGAAATGGTGAGGATATCGAGGAAATTGCTTCTATGTACAGAGATGTAAGATAAGGGCGATAATTAATAAATAAAAATGCTATTTTATTAAATTTATATAAGATTAAATATAGAGTTAGGAGAATTGATATGGAAACTTATTATAATAAAGAAGATTTAGGGAAATTTGGAACTATGGGAGAAAACGCTCCAGAACTATGGGAAAAGTTTATGGCGTACTATGGAGAGGTTTTTGAAGAAGGTGAGCTTACAGCTAGAGAAAAAGCTCTGATTGGGCTTGCTGTTGCTACAGCAGTTCAGTGCCCATACTGCATTGATTCATATACTCAGTCATGTTTAGAGCATGGAGTAAATCAAGAGCAAATGGTTGAAGCAATACATGTGTCTGCTGCTATAAAAGGTGGAGCGACTTTAGTGCATGGAGTTCAAATGAAAAATGTAGCTAAAGGGTTAGAGCTTTAATGCTATAAAACAAGGATAATTAAGAGTAAAATTAATACGAGTATAAATAAAGTGAGGGCTGAGAATGAGTAGAAACAATTTAGTTGATAATTTGGAGTATATACAAAAATTTACTGATAGAGTTGAAAATAAGGAATTGCTGTATACAAAGGGCTATTTGTCGACAATGCAGTTAAACATTGGTAAGCTTTGCAACTTAGCTTGTAAACACTGCCATGTCGAAGCAGGTCCCAACAGAACTGAGCTTATGACATTGGAGACAATGAAGGATTGTATGGACGTTTTTGAAGAAAATAATTTTTCTGTTTTAGATATAACAGGAGGAGCTCCAGAAATGAACCCAAATCTTAAGTACTTAATTGAAAGTGCAAGCAAACTCGGAAGTAAAATAATGGTTCGTTCAAATTTAGTGGTACTAGATGATCCAAAATACACTGATTTGATGGAGTTTTTCGCAAGCCATAAAGTTGAAATTGTCTGTTCGCTTCCTTATTACACTAAAAGCGATACAGATCGCCAAAGGGGTGAGGGAGTTTACGAAAATTCTATAAGTATACTAAAAAAATTAAATGAATTCGGATATGGAATTAAAGATGATCTTGTACTAAATCTTGTATATAATCCAGGAGGAGCATTTTTACCGCCATCGCAAGAAGCTATAGAGAGAGAGTATAAAGTTAAACTCGATAAAGATTGGGGAATTAAATTCAACAGCCTATTTGCGATAACAAATAACCCAATAGGTCGTTTTGGAATGTTCTTAGAAAGAACTAAAAATCTTCAAGGATATATGCAGAGACTTTCAGATAGTTTTAATTTAGGAACCGTTGAAAGTATGATGTGCAGAGATCAGATTTCTATAGGTTATGATGGTAAATTGTACGATTGTGATTTCAATCAAACATTAGAACTGATTACTGAGGGTATAAACAATATCAGCGATTTAAAAGGTAAAAAGATAGAGAGAAGAAAGATAAATGTTGGAAACCATTGTTACGCTTGTACAGCAGGAAGTGGCTCTAGCTGTGGAGGTACAACAGCTTAAACAAACTAAAAGGTTGTTTTAAAATTGGAATAATATCTAATTAAATAAAAGAACCCATTAAAGTAAATCTGAAAGTTATTTTTACTTTAATGGGTTCTTTTATTTAATTATGTAATGATTTTATAACATTTCCTCTAATATCTTTGTAGTTTCAGCAACAACCTTAGGGCAGAAAGTATTTAGCAAATTTTTTTCGTGAATTTTTTCGGCATCTTTAGGATCGCTTATATCGTATCCCAACAAGTTTTTACAGAGAACAGAGTCGTATTTTTTTAAAAATTCATATTTAAACTCCATAAGTTTTTGAATATTTAAACCTTTTGCCTCGCCATCATCCGGTAAGTAGTGACCGTACTTTAGTCCTATTGCCATAAGCGCACCTGTTACAGCACCACAAGTTTCCCCCTCGAACATGCCAGCTCCAAAGCATGCAGCTACTTTGTTTGCGGTTTCATTATCTATATCTAGTATTTCAGATGCGTTGCTGAGTACTATTTGAGCACAATCAAAACCTTTGGAAAACTGATATAAAACTTCTTTTTCATCCATAAAATAACCTCCTATACAAATCTCGTACATATCAAAATTGAGTATATATTAGGAGAATATGATTGTCAATATAATGAATATAGATATAATCTATACAAATATTTATATTATTAATGTAAAACTATACATCTTTAATATAATTAAGTTTGAAATATAATTTATACTAGTGAATGAAATAAAATAAAGGATTTTGGCTATTGATATAAAAATAACTGAGTTGACATTTGGGCTAAAAATTCATACAATTTATATACAAAGTATGTGATAAATTTTGATTTAAGCAATTTATTGAGCATAAAATAATTTCACAATATAACAATAAAGATTTTACATCTAAAGGTTAATTTAACGGTATATGAATATATAATTGCTACTTCATATATCTTTTTTTGTATAGGTATGTAAATTATTTTATAAACATTGAAATATATGAGTCAATATTTATTGTATGTTATACCTAATAATATTGAGGGGGTACTATAATGGAAGAACTAAAAAGAACTTCGCTTTATGATGCTCATAAGGAACTAGGCGCGAAACTAGTGGACTTCGCTGGTTGGGAAATGCCATTGGAATATGAGGGAATCAATAAAGAACATGAAATGGTTAGAAGCAGTGCTGGATTATTCGATGTATCACATATGGGTGAAGTAGAGGTAAAAGGTGAGAATTCTGAAGAGTTTCTACAGTACTTATTGACAAATGACTTTAGTAAGTTAAAAGAGAACTCTATTTCATACACTCCAATGTGTTATGAAAACGGAGGCGTTGTAGATGATTTATTAGTTTACAAGTTGGCTGATAAGCACTATATGCTGATTATAAACGCTTCAAATATAGATAAAGACTTAGAATGGATTGAAAAACACAGTATAAACTTTAATGTTGATATAAAGGATTGCTCTGGGGAAATATCTCTAGTGGCTATCCAGGGTCCTAAGGCACAAGAAATACTTCAGAAAGTTGTCGATATAGATTTAGAACCGATTAAATTCTATAAGTTTGCTCAGAGTGTTAAAGTGTGTGGAAGGTCTTGCTTAGTTTCTAGAACTGGATACACAGGGGAAGATGGGTTTGAAGTATATTGCGATAATAAAGATTTAAAGTCAGTTTGGGATGGTTTACTAGAGACTGGAGGGAAGGAAATATCACCTGCTGGGCTAGGAGCTAGAGATACTCTTAGGTTTGAAGCTGGACTCCCTCTGTACGGTCATGAGATTAGTGAGCATATATCTCCTGTAGAAGGTGGTATTGGATTCTTTGTTAAAGTTGATAAACCAAATTACATCGGTAAACAAGTACTTGAGCAAGAAAAAAAAGAGGGAAGTAAGAGAAAAATCATTGGATTTGAGATGAAGGGAAAAGGAATGCCAAGAGGCGGTTTTGATATAAAGATTGGCGATGAGACTGTCGGATTTGTCACTACTGGATGTGCATCTCCTACAACGGGTAAAATTTTAGGATTGGGATTAATAGATGCCCAGCATGTTGAGGTTGGAACAGAAATAGATATCGCTATAAGAAAGAGGGTCGTACCAGCTGTAATAGTTGGGAAACCTTTCTACAAAAAACAGTACAAAAAAGATGATGCAATAAAAGTCGTAGAAAAGAAGGATGATAATGTGTCAGTAAATATAAATAAATTTGAATACATACCAGCGACATTTGAAGATAAGGAAAAAATGCTAAGTGTAGTTGGATTAAAATCTACAGAGGACTTATTTTCAGATATACCAAAGGAAGTAAGACTTGGTAGAGAGCTAAATCTAGACAAAGCGAAATCAGAGCTAGAAGTCACTAAAATTATAAAAGGGCTTGCAGATGAAAATATAAACCTTGAAGACTTAGTTTGTTTTTTAGGGGCTGGATCTTACGATCACTACATTCCATCTGTAGTTAAACATGTGACAGGTAGATCAGAGTTTTATACTTCATATACACCTTATCAAGCAGAAATAAGCCAAGGAACTTTACAAGTTATATTCGAATTCCAATCAATGATAGCTGAAATAACAGGTATGGAAATTGCAAATGCGTCGATGTACGATGGTGCTACGGCATCTGTAGAGGGATGTATTATGTCCATGGCTCAAACTAAAAAAGATAAGATAGTAGTTGCTAAGAGCGCTCATCCGGAAACTCTTGAAATTCTACACACTTATTTAAGATTTAAAGACTGTGAAATAGTAGAAGTGGATTTCTCTGATGAATACGGATCTACTGATTTAGATAAACTTAGAAATGTAGTTGACGATAAAACTGCATGTGTGTTTGTTCAAACTCCAAACTTCTTTGGAATAATAGAAGATCTTAAAGAAATAGAGAAGATAACTCATGAAAATAAAGCAATGTTAGTAGTTGGAGTCGATCCTATATCTCTTGGAGTACTGAAGAGTCCTGGAGAATTGGGGGCAGATATAGTAGTTGGGGAAGCTCAATCGCTAGGAAACTCTATGAACTTTGGTGGACCATATGTAGGATTTATGGCAAGTAAATCAAAATATACAAGAAAAATGCCTGGTAGAATAGTCGGTCAGAGTATTGATAGTCATGGAAAACCTGCATACGTTTTAACTCTTCAAACTAGAGAGCAACATATAAGACGTGAAAAAGCAACTTCTAATATCTGTTCGAATCAAGCACTCAACGCTCTTGCTGCCTCTGTATACATGGCAACTATGGGTAAAGAAGGACTTAGGGAAGTTGGACTTCAGTCTATGAAAAAAGCACACTATACTCTAAATAAACTAGTGAAAACTGGAAAGTATAAGCCAACTTTTAAAGGGCAATTCTTTAAAGAGTTTGTAATTAAAAGTGAGAATAGTGTAGAAGATATAAATGAAAAACTTTTAGAAGGAAATATACTCGGCGGATATGATATAGAAAAGGATTTTAAAAATTATAAAAACTCTTCTTTGATTTGTGTCACTGAAAAGAGAAGCAAAGATGAAATACATAAATTAGTTGAAATAATGGAGGGGATATAATGAAGAATTATAATAGTTTACTTATAGATATTTCTAAAAAAGGTAGAAAAGCTTATTCACTTCCAAAATTGGATATCGACAATATAGACCTGACAGATATGGTAGATGCTGATTTGATAAAAGAAACTGAACTTGGTTTGCCAGAAATAAGTGAGGTAGATCTTATAAGACACTACACTCAATTATCTAATAAAAACTTTGGAGTAGATACAGGATTTTATCCTCTTGGATCTTGCACGATGAAGTACAATCCTAAAATAAATGAAGATATGGCTAGAATACCCAGCTTTACAGAATTACATCCTTACCAACCAGTAGATACAGTTCAAGGTTCACTAGAACTTATGTACAATTTAACTCAGATGTTGTGTGAGGTTACAGGTATGGACGATGTAACACTTCAACCATCTGCAGGTTCTCACGGAGAGCTTACAGGACTTATGCTTATTAAAGAGTACCATCTGAATAGAGGAGATACTAAAAGAACAAAGGTAATAATACCTGATGCAGCTCATGGTACAAATCCTGCTAGTGCTGCTATGGCAGACTTCGATGTTGTACAAATAAATTCAAATAAAGACGGATCAGTAAATATGGAAGAGCTAAAATCTATATTAAATGATGAGATTGCTGCTTTAATGCTTACAAATCCTAGTACTCTTGGATTATTTGAGGAAAACATAAAGGAAGTAGCAGAACTTGTGCACGAAGCTGGCGGTCTTCTTTACTACGATGGGGCAAATATGAATGCTATTATGGGAATAACTAGACCAGGGGATATGGGATTTGATGTTGTTCACCTAAATATACACAAAACTTTCTCAACACCACACGGTGGAGGGGGTCCAGGAAGTGGTCCAGTTGGAGTTAAAAAAGAGTTAATTCCATTCTTACCGGTACCCACAATCGAAAAGATAGATGGAAGATATGAATTAAACTACAATAGAGAGAAAACAATAGGTAAGATTAAAAACTTCTATGGAAACTTTGGGGTATTGGTAAGGGCGTATACATATATTCTGACAATGGGTGGCGATGGACTTAAAGAAGCCAGCACAATGGCAGTTCTCAATGCCAACTACATCAAAGAAAGTTTAAGAGACGACTATATATTGCCAATCGATAGAGTTTGTAAACATGAGTTTGTACTTGGAGGACTTCCTAGGGGAGAAGCAAATATTAAAACTTTAGATATTGCAAAGAGACTTCTTGACTACGGATACCATCCACCAACAATTTACTTCCCGCTTATCATAAAAGAAGCGCTTATGATTGAGCCTACAGAGACAGAGAGTTTAGAGACTATAGATGAATTTATAGTTGCAATGAAGCAAATAGCTAAAGAAGCTGAAGAAAACCCTGAAATATTAAAGAATTCACCTCACAATACCATTGTGGGTAGAATTGATGAGGCAAGAGCGGTTAAGAAACCAATACTGACTTGGAAACAAATAGAAGCTTAATTGTCGCTACAATCGAAAAATCAATAAGCTTTGTAGTTTAAAGCTTTAAGGAAGATGTAAAAATTATAGGGATACAATGAAGCATATGCATCTGCTTTATTGTATCCCTTATTGTTTTGTATATCTTTACTTCAGTTACTTAATTAAAAAGGTAGATAAATATAAATAATTTATCTACCTTTTATATTTGAAAAATAGACCTAACAAAATATTGGTTCTTTTATTAGGTTACCTTGTACATATCTATCTACTATATTTCTATCGTCTCCAATGTATATAAATCGTTCAAGTCTTTCTAATATGGAGTAATTATCGTGATTTAGGTTGCAATCGTCGATTACTAATGCGTCAAAATCAAAGCCTTCTTCAAAGCTACCTACCTTGCCGAAGAAATTTCCACCGCTCTTTGTAGCCATGTAAAACGCTTCTGATAGTGTTAAGAAGTCGTACTCTTTATCTGAGTTAACCCACCATAGTTTTGATACTTGAATTGCTGAAACTATTGCATCAAATATCGATAGTGAATGTCCTCCACTGATATCTGACCCCAACGATACTTTTACACCGTTATTCATTAATTTTCTTACTGGCGAAATTCCACTTCCAACATTGAAGTTTGATGCTGGGCAGTGAACTACTGTTACGCCGTTTTCCTTCATCAATTCTACCTCTTCGTCAGATGAGTACACACAGTGTGCCATAAGCGTAGGAGTTTGACCGAATAGGTTGTATTGATTGTAAGCATCGCCGTAAAACTTTGACTTTGGCTCAAGCTCTTTTACCCATTCAATTTCACCTAGGTTTTCTGATAGATGAGACTGGCTCGGTACATTATATTTTATACATAAATCTCCAAGACCTTTCAGGAGATCGCTTGTACAGCTTGGTACAAATCTAGGTGTAATTATAGGTTTTACAATTGAATTTTTATTACTGTATTCTTTTAGTATTTCCTCAGTATCTTTTAGAGATTTTATTGTATCTTCAAGCAAAGGATCTGGACAGTTCATATTCATGTTAACTTTTCCAACGTACGCACCAAGTCCTGCCTTCTCAAATAAATTCATAAGCTCTCTAGTAGAATCTTTATGAACTGTAGCAAAGATAGATGCTCTAGTCGTACCTGCTCTCCACATCTCTTTTACAAATTTTGGGTACATGTTTTTTGCATAGTCGGTACTTTCGTATTTTGATTCTTCTGGGAATGTATAACTGTTTAACCATGGCAGAAGTTCTTTGTCCATAGCCATACCTAAGTTTCTAAACTGCGGTGCATGACAATGTAAGTCATTCATACCAGGTATTATTATTTTGTCAGTATAATCTATTAAATTGATATTTGAGTATTCGCTTGGAAGTTCATCGAATATTCCTTTAGTTTTACCGCCTTCTATAACTATATAGTTGTTTTCATATACTTTAAACTCTTTTGGAGTTTCAGTGAAAACTATATTTCCTTTTAGTATTTTAATCATGTTAGACTCCTTATATATATTAATTATATTTTAAAAGTGTACATTAAAACAAATTAATTAGATTAAATTCGTATATATGGGTATTATAACATAATTTTAAGACCTTAAGGACTCAATTTTGTAGAATTAAGTAGTAGAATTGAAAAATTTGAAAGATCTTGTTTGTTATACTTTTTTTAACAGTACATTTTATGATACAATGGGTAGAAAGAGTAAATTAGGAGTGTAAAAAATTGACGCTAAATAGAGAAAATTGGAACAAAAATTCTTATATAGATCTTTTAAAGTACATTGAAGATTTACAGGAAGCCGAGTACAGGGATTTCAATAAAAAACTTATTCCTGGAGAAGAACATATACTAGGCATTAGAATGCCAGTTTTAAGAAAGATATCTAAAGAAATTATCGAAGGGAATTGGAGAGAGTATCTACGCGTTTGCGAAGATACATATCATGAAGAACTACTACTGCAAGCGATAATTATATCAAGTAATAAGAGTGAATATTATGAAGTAGAAAAATATATAGTAGAGTTTTTACCTAAGATTAGAAATTGGTCAATATGCGATACATTCTGTTCGGGATTGAAAGTAGCTAAACTAAATAAGGAAAGGGTATACAAACTTGTCAAAGGAAATATCTATTCAGAAAATTCTTGGCAGGTCAGATTTGCTATTGTGATGCTTTTGGAATATTATATAGATGAAGCATACTTAAAGGATATATTTAGTTTTTGCGATGATATTAATTCAGAGGCATATTATGTTCAAATGGCAATAGCCTGGTTAATATCTATGTGTTATGTGAAATTTGAGGGAGAAACTTTAGATTATCTGAACAATAACAACTTAGATAATTTTACTTATAATAAAGCTCTACAAAAAATTGTAGAGTCATACCGTGTAGATAATGAAAAAAAGAAGATAATAAGAAGTATGAAGAGAAAAACTAGAAATTAAAAAATTATGGAGGTCTTTAGATGGACGGAAACGAAAGAATCGATAACTTTTTAAAACTTCAAGAAAAAAATTTAAAATTTGTTGATATATCGAAAGAACTTGGAATAAGTCAGAGCACTTTAAGAACCTTTCTAAATAAAAGAGGATATAAGTCCATAAAAGGCAAATATATATTAAAAAATGATTTAAATGACAAAGTTGAAGATAAGTTAAATGACAAAAAAGGTAACAATATAGAAAAAAATGCAGAACAACTTGATTTCGCTAATGTAGCAAAAATCGATGCTGTTAAAGAAAATAGCAATACTAAAGTTAAAAACCAAGCCAAAGTAAAAAAAGAAGAAGTGACAAATAAAGATGATAAAAAAGTACAGTCAAATATTAAAAAACAAGTATCAAAAAAAGAAACAACAAAGCAGACAACTGATAAGACAGTAAACAACAAGATAACTAGCAAGCAGACAAAGACTAAACAAGCAGAAAATAAAACATCAACTAGTAAAAATACAACAACTAAACAATCTGCTTCTAAGCAAGCAACTAAAAATGAGTCTATAAAAAAAGATAGTGAAAAAGAAAACTCTGTTAAAAAAGATACTGTAAAGAAAACAAAAACAAGAGTTGATAGAAAAATAAATGTGACTCAAGAAGACTTGGATAAGTTATGCGAGGTGTATGATTGGTATTTGCAAGTTAAAGATTACGCCAATGATAATTTAAACAAAATTAAAAAGTCTGATGAAAAAGAAATATTCGTTGAAGATGATAAGTTAGAAGAAATTAAATCAACATCTATTAGGGTAGATATAAATACATGGAATGAATTTGATAGATTATGTAGTAATTCGAAATATAGCAAGTCGGTGATATTGACACAGGCATTAAAGGATTTTATGAAAAAAATAAGGATCTGCTATAAAAAATAATATCCACAAGAGGTGCTAAGACAATGAAAACATCAAAAATTGTTTATATAGTATTATCTTTGGTTGTAATCACTTTTTCAGTAAGTGCTTGCAGGCAAAGTAGTGATACAAGTAAAAAAATAGAAATAAAACAAGATGAAGAAGATAATATTGATATCGATAAAAATAATGCAGAAGCCATTAATATAGAAAAGATTAAATTTGATGACGTGGATAAAGACACTACTAACAAAAGATTGACAAGAACAAAGGTAGAAAATAATTCTATTTTTAATCTTTCAAAAATTAAGCTAGTGTACAGTGAGTACGATAGAAATGGTAACTTAATTTCAACAGATTCAAGTGCTTTTCTTGGTATTACATTGCGTCCAGGAGAAACTGCGTATGTTGATTTAGAGCATAAAGAATTTGCAAATATTATCGAGATTACATCTTACGGTTATATTGCTGAAGGAAAAAGAGTTAGTGTCGACATGAGAGACAACAAGATTGACATTAAAAAAATAAATATTGTTACTGAAAATAGCAAATCGTACGAGACTTTAGTACTATCTGACTTCAAAAAGCTTAACGATGCAGAAGAGGGAAACACTTATAGTTTGAAAGTAAAAAACTCGTCTGCTAAAGATCTTGGTAATCTGATATTAAAGGTAGCTGAAATTAATGAAAATGGTGATTATATTAATTTGGAGCATATAGCCTATAATAGTGTATTAAAGGCATCTGAAGAAGCAGAGATAGAAGTTATAAGCTCAAAAGAGACAACAAAATTAGAAGTAGTTGGTTATATATACAATGATACTGACCAAAACTTAAATGTAGATATAGATTTTAAATCGCATAAGGCTATAATAGACTAGGCAGCATTAATATTATTGGAGGAAACAATGAAAATTCTAATTGTCGAAGATAATAAAGAACTTTTAGAGACCATTTCAAGTGAACTTAACAATTTTTTTGAAACAGAAGTCAGCAGAGATGGCGAAGAAGCATTATACTTGATTAATCAAAAGATATACGATTTAATTGTACTAGACCTAATGCTTCCGAATCTAGGAGGTATGGAAATTCTTAAATCTATGAGGGACAATAATATTGAAGTTCCAGTTTTGATCCTTACTGCAAGAGAAGAGTTAGATGACAAAGTTGAGGCATTTAAAATAGGTGCGAACGACTATCTTACGAAGCCATTTTATATGGAAGAACTTGTTGCACGAGTGTATGCAATTTTAAGGACAAATGGCAAAATTAAAGATGAAAACTCTCTAAAATTTAAAGAGCTGTATATGGATTTAAGCAAAAAGAAAGTATTTATCAATGATGAAGAAATAGAGCTTCAAAATAAGCAATTTAATCTTTTAGAGTATTTTTTGCTAAATAAAGGTTCTATTTTGCTTAAAGAGCAGATATACGACAGAATATGGGGTATAGATTCTGATGCTACAATTGAGATTGTAGAAGTTTACGTGAGCAATCTCAGAAAAAAACTCAGCAAATTTAATTACGACAAATATATAAAAACTAAACGCAAGGTAGGTTATATGTTTGATGATAAATAAAAATATATTTTCTGAAACTAAAAATAACTTAATTAAGATGTACACATTGGTAGTTGGAAGCTTTATGATAATTTTTTCGTTTTTTATTTTCTTATATTTCACGGCTATGACTTATGGTAGTGTAGATAATGAGATCAAAGATGAATACAATTATATAATGATGCAACTAAAGAGTACATCTTTTTTTGAGCCTATCAGACTTGAGGATCCAAAAGATATGGTTTATGTCTATGAAAATGATAGAATTAGATACTACACGCAAAACGAGTATTTTGATGAAATACTCCCAAATATTGATAGTGAGAAAATTAATGACTTTTATAAATACACAAAAAATGGACATACATTTAGAGCTTTAAGTGTAGTAGAAGGAAAATACAAAATACAGATTATAAGAAATATTGATTCGGAGCTAAATTCTAGAAGACAAATTACATCTGCAATTTTGATCGCCGTATTGGCATCTATAGTAATAACATATTTTGTTGCAGTTTATCTTACTAGAAAGGCATTAGTTCCAATTGAAAACGTATGGAAGAATCAAGCTAAGTTCATTCAAGATGCCTCTCATGAGCTTAGAACGCCAATAACAATAGCTTCATCTAAGTTAGAAAGTGTGCTTAAGCACCCAGACAATACTATTAGTGATGAAGTCGAAAAAATAGCAATTGCTATGAAAGAGACAAGAAAAATTAAAAAGATGGTAAATGATCTGTTGAACCTAAGCAAAGAAGATACAATTGTAAATATCAATCTAAAAAAAGTAGATTTAGTATCTCTTATTAAAGAAATAGCAGATGATTATATAGATATAGCAGAAATTCAAAAAAAGAATTTTAAGTTCGAATCTGATTTTGAGGAGTTGTTTATAGATACTGATCAAAATAAACTTAGAAATTGTATACTTGTATTTATTGATAACGCATTTAAATATACTAAAGCTGGAGACAGTATTTTTATAATTTTGAAGGAAAACCTATCGGTAGGTGGACTAAGTATCTATATAAAAGACACTGGATGTGGAATTAAAAATAGTGAAATTCCTTATATATTTGATCGGTTTTTCAGAAGTGAAAACGTTAGAGATAAAGATATTGATGGTTCTGGTATAGGTTTATCAATTGCAAAATTAATCAGCAAAAATTTATCAATAAAAATAAATGTTAATTCAAAGTTAGGCGAGGGAACGGAGTTTGAATTGATAGTTCCATATAATAATATATAAAATTTAAAAATTTGTTTTATACAATCAACAATGGGTATAATATTATCATATAAAAATATTAAAAGATTTAATTAGTCAAATTTTTTAATACTAAACATATTATAATATATAAATATATATAACAATTTAGTGGGAGGTAATTTAGAATGGCAAAAATTATTAATACAGCAGAATTTAGAAATCAGGTTGAAGATGGTAAAGGAGTAGTAGTAGTAGATTTCTTCGCTACATGGTGTGGACCTTGTAACATGCTAGGTCCAGTGTTTGAAGAATTAGGTGAAGAAATGAAAGAAGAAGCTAAATTCTTAAAATTAGATATAGATCAAAGTTTAGAAATAGCACAACAATTCAACGTTTCAACTGTACCAACAATGATGGTTTTCAAAGATGGTAAAGCAGTTGACACTATGGTTGGATTTATGCCAAAGGATAAGATAGAATTAAAAGTAAAATCTCATTTATAGAATAGGTGAAAAAATATGCGTTATGATATAGCAATAATCGGCAGTGGTCCTGCTGGCTTATCAGCTGCAATAAATGCTAAGATAAGAAATAAGAGCTTTATCTTGTTTGGAAACGACAACCTAAGTACTAAGCTTACAAAAGCGGCGTCGATAGACAACTATTTAGGATTTCATGAAATAACGGGAGAAGACTTAAAAGAGAAATTTGTAGAACATCTTGAAAAGATGGAGATATCTATAACTAATAAAAGAATAAACAACATCTACGCAATGGGAGAGTATTTTACTTTACTGTGTGGAAGCGAGATGTTTGAAGCGACAACAGTGATACTTGCCACTGGAGTGGAGTATTCTAAGCCTATCAAAGGTGAAGAAGAGTTTTTAGGAAGAGGAGTAAGCTATTGTGCTACTTGCGATGCACCTCTTTACAGAGACAAGAATGTCGCTGTTATAGGATACAATGATGAATCACAAGAAGAAGCTAATTTTTTAAATGAACTTACATCAAAAACTTACTTTATTCCTATGTATAAGAGCGAATCTCTTATGAGAGGGTCAAAGATATTAGAGGATACAATTGAAGTAATAAATGATAGACCAGTTGAAATTAATGGGGATAATCTTGTAAACAATATACAATTTAGAAATATAGAAGAACTTGCAATAGACGGAGTATTTGTTATAAAAGACAGTACATCTCCTGCATCGCTTGTTCCTGGAATAGATATTGAAGATAGACATATAAAAATTGATGCTATGATGAATACAAGCATAGCTGGATGCTTCGCCGCTGGAGATTGTGTAGGTAGACCCTACTCATACATCAAAGCTGCCGGTCAAGGTCAGATAGCGGCTTTAAGTGCAGTATCTTATTTAGACAAACTTAAATTAAAAAATAAGTAGATCTATACGAAACTATATAAAAAGAACCTCTCAAAAGTATTTGAGAGGTTCTTTTTTTATAAAATATTTATAGTTTCTTTGAGTTTTTTCTGATATAGTTATATTTCTTAGAATTTTATCTAGATTTTCGTTTAAATCTTCTAAATCTTTACTATCCACATTGTAATTTAAAAACAGTCTTTCCATTTCTTCATTTATTGAACTTACCTTATTCGTAACTTCTACAAAAGTAGGGAAGTTACTGCTGTTTTTAGCATTTACAAATTTATTTAAATCTTTGGTGATAAAAGATACAATCTCGTATTCATCGGAAAATACACCTTGTGGAATCGGATATGGCTTAATCCTTTGAAGAAAAAACTGATCCTTTGTATTGATATTGTACGAGTAAGTTACTTTCCACTCTTCGCTTAATTTAAATTCGATAAAGTATAAATAGCTTCTTATTTTACTTATCTTAGTAGCTCCTAGTTGTCTTAGCAGAACTTCTATCGAGTCTCCTATTGCCGTGTTTTCGTTCATTAAAACATCCCCTTTATTTATATTTTAAATAAATTTAATTACCATATATACTGTTGAAATAGCTACTGACAGAAGCATTATAGGGAATCCAACTTTAAAGAATTCCTTAAATGTTATAGGATAACCGTGTCTCTGACTCACTCCTGCTAAAACTACATTGGCTGATGCACCTATTAGAGTCCCATTTCCGCCTAGACAAGCTCCGAGAGAAGTTGCCCACCATAGTGGCGTAACATCTATGCCTTGAGCCTGCATAGTAAGTATAAGCGGTATTATTGTAGCTACAAATGGAATATTATCTAAGAATGAAGATACAATTGCAGATAACCATAGGATTATAAGCATTGTAAAAATCATATGACCTTCAGTTGCTCCAATTATTACTTCGGCTAACCTATTTATCAGCCCCACTTCTACAAGGCCTCCAACTACTATAAATAGACCCATAAAGAAGAAGATAGTAGACCACTCTACATCCAATAATATTTCGTCTACATCTTGTTTACCTATAAGAAGCATTACTACTGCTCCAGTAAGTGCTACTACACAAGATTCTATTTTTAGAGAACTATGGAATGCAAATCCAATTAAAATAAAGAACATTACTACAAGACTTTTTATCATAAGTGTTTTATCTTTTATAGATTTTGTTTCATCAAGTTTTAAAATTTTATTTCTAGCTTCATCGTCTACCACAAGTTTTTTAGCGTATAAGAATTTAAAGCATATGATCATAGCTATAAGTATTACAATTATTACCGGTGAAAGATTTACCACAAAGTCCATAAAACTTAGGTTTGCAGCGCTACCTATCATTATATTTGGTGGATCACCAATAAGTGTCGCCGTACCACCAATATTAGATGCAAGTATTTGCGATAGTAAAAATGGTACTGGATTTAGTCCTAAAATTTGTGTGATTGTGATAGTCATAGGACCAATAAGTAAAACTGTTGTTACATTATCTAGTAGAGCAGATAAAACAGCAGTTATAATTATAAAGTACACCATGATTTTCCAGGGATCACCTTTTGTCTTTTTTGCTGTCCATATTGCAATATACTCGAAAAGACCCGAGTTTTTAACTACTCCAACAAACAACATCATTCCTACTAAAACCCCGATAGTGTTGAAATCTATATGACTTAATCCTTTGTCAAAGGTCAGTATGTTGAATAAGATCATAAGTAGTGCTCCGCCAAGAGATGCAACAGAGCGATTTATTTTTTCTGTTATAATGGCAGCCATTACTATTAAAAAAATACTAAGTGCTATAATTTGTTGTACTGTCATAAATAATACCTCCATTTATATTATTATATTATTTCTAGTTAGCAATATTTATATTAGCCCTTTTTGCAATATAATTCAATGGAAGTTGAAAAGTAGTTTTTTTAACATAGTATTAACAAATTTAAACTCATATTAACAGTAAATCGCTGTTTATAACAATTGCAATTGATAAAATTATAACATGATAATGCCATATTTTAATTAAAAATCAATATTTTCATCATTTAAATTTATATAAAATCATCGTTAAATATTAAAAAATGAATAACAAAAAATAATTATGCAATATTTCGCTTGATAATTATTTTTCATAATATTATAATTGTATTAATGAAATTTTTTAAATGAATAATTCATTTTGTAAATTTTATTATTTATTTTGAATTTGTTAAAAATTGTAAAAAGAAGGGAATTGAGTTATGGAAATTTCGAATTATATAATATCATTTATTAATGATAAAGTCGTATTAGTAAATGACTACTTATGGTCTTATATTCTTATTATTATGTTGGTAGCTACAGGAATTTATTTTACTTTTAAGACTAATTTTGTACAATTTAAATATTTCTTTGAAATGTTTAGATTATTGGGGAGCGGATTTTCAGACAAAGATGTAAAGAAGTCTGGAAGTATATCATCTTTTCAGGCGTTTTGTATTAGTACATCATCTAGAGTAGGTACTGGAAATATTGCTGGTATAGCGATAGCAGTTGCTATTGGGGGGCCAGGATCTGTATTTTGGATGTGGGTCATTGCATTAATTGGTTCAGCATCTAGTTTTGTCGAGAGTACACTTGCTCAAATATATAAAATAAAAGATGGAAAATCATTTAGAGGTGGACCAGCCTATTATATGGAGCAAGGTTTGAATAAAAAGTGGATGGGTATTGCGTTTTCAATACTGATATCGATTTGTTACGGTTTTGTTTTCAATGCTGTTCAAGCTAATACTGTTTCATTAGCTTTTAACAACGCATTTGGAATAAGCAAGGTTACAATGGCTATTGCTCTTGGGGTTCTTACTGCTTTAGTTATTTTTGGAGGCGTGCACAGGGTTGCAAAAGTTTCTGAAGTTATAGTTCCAGTATTTGCGAGTCTTTATATTCTAGTAGCTATAGTCATAGTACTTATAAACATTACTGAGGTTCCAGCTGTGATTAAATTAATTGTCAGCAGTGCATTTGATTTTAAGAGTATGGCTACTGGAGGATTTATTGGAACTCTTATGACTGGAGTAAAAAGAGGTCTTTTCTCTAATGAAGCGGGTATGGGTAGTGCGCCTAATGCAGCAGCTACAGCAGACGTAAAACACCCTGTAGTTCAAGGGCTTATACAGTCGCTAGGTGTCTTTACTGATACAATAATAATATGTAGCTGTACAGCTTTTATGGTTCTTCTATACTCAGGATACTCTACTAGTAAAGCTACTGGAATAGAGTTAGCTCAGGAAGCTTTAACATCTCATGTCGGTGCACTTGGTGGAATATTTGTTGCAGTTTGTATATTCTTGTTTGCATTTAGTTCAATAGTTGGGAACTATTACTATGGTGAGTCGAATATAGAGTTTATGAGCGGAAGTAAAGTTAAGCTAAACATATTTAGAGTCTTTGTAGTTGCTATGGTTTGCTTTGGATCAATAACACAAGTAGAAGTAGTTTGGAACTTAGCGGACTTGTTTATGGCACTTATGGCTATCATAAATATAATAGCGATATTGTTCTTAGGTAAATACGCGTTTATGGCGCTTAATGACTACACAAAGCAGAAAAAGGCCGGAATAAAAAATCCTGTATATACAGTAGACGATATTCCAGAGCTCCAAAATGTTTCTGAGTGGCATGGCGAAAAATAAAACATACAATTATATAATAAGATTTACCTTATTATGGTGAATAATAGAGACATATAAAAGTAACAATACTGGTGCTTTTAATATGTCTTTATTTTATTGTGATATAATAAATTGTGTAATTTAAAGAATAGGAGAGTGGATATATGAACACGAGACCATTGGACATACTATCCAAATTTTACGGATATAAAAACTTTAGAAGAGGCCAAGCGGAAATAATAAATTCTATAATAGATAAAAAAGATGTAGTAGCTTTAATGCCTACTGGAGGGGGTAAGTCTATATGTTATCAGATACCTGCTTTGGTATTTGATGGTCTTACTATAGTGGTTTCACCTTTGATATCGCTAATGAAGGATCAAGTAGATGCACTTAATGAAATAGGAGTAAAAGCAGGATTTATAAATAGTTCACTTACAGCAAAACAGTTCAGTAAAGTTTTAAGTGAGATAAAAAATGACGAGCTTAAGCTTATTTACATTGCGCCAGAGAGGTTAGATAGTGATGAATTTATAAACCTAGTTTGGGATAAAAATATAAGTCAAATTGCAATAGATGAAGCTCATTGTGTTTCACAGTGGGGACATGATTTCAGACTAAGTTATAGAGAAATACCTAAATTTATAAAGATATTAAAAAGTAAACCAGTTGTTACTGCGTTTACTGCGACTGCTTCAAATGAAGTCAGAGAAGATATAGTGAGACTGCTGCTATTAAAAGATCCGGAGTGTTTTATAACTGGATTTAATAGAGAAAACCTTACTATTAATATAGTGAGAAATTCTAATAAAAGAAAATATATGTTAGATTACATACACAACCATAAATCGGAATCAGGTATAGTTTACGCAGCTACAAGAAAAGAAGTAGAAAAAATCCATGAAATTTTGGAATCAAAAGGGTTTTCAGTTGCTAGATACCATGCTGGACTGGGTAACAAAGAGAGAACGAGTAATCAAGTTGAATTTATAAAAGATGATATAAATATCATGGTAGCGACAAATGCTTTTGGTATGGGTATAGACAAGCCAAATATAAGATGGGTAATACATTACAATATGCCTCAAAGTATTGAAAATTACTACCAAGAGATAGGTAGAGCTGGTAGAGATGGAGAAAAAAGTGAATGTATATTGATGTTTACTCCGGGAGATATTCAAGTTCAAAAGTACTTAATTGATTTAGGCGTAGATAATTCAGAACGTAAACTACATCAACATAAAAAACTTCAACAGATGGTAGACCTTGTATATACTAATTCTTGCTACAGAAAAAATATACTGGCTTATTTCGGAGAAAACTTAGAAGAGGACTGCGGGAATTGTAGTAACTGTTTAAATTCTGGTGAGATGGTGGATAAGACAGTAGATGCTCAGAAAGTTATTTCGTGTATTTACAGGATGAAGAGATCTTACGGAATAACTACCATTGTCGATGTACTTAGAGGTTCTAAAAATAAAAAAGTGTTACAATTTGGTTTTGATAAACTATCTACGTATAATATAATGAAAGATTATTCTAGTGATGATCTAAAGACTTTTATAAATACATTGGTTTCTCATGGTTATTTGGATATGGTAGAAAGCCTTGGATCTGGAGGAAGGGGAAGTTTTCCCACAATCAAGCTAAATGATATATCAATGGATATACTTAAAGGTAACATTCAGGTTGAATTTAAAGAAGATGTAATAACAGAGGTTATAGAGGTAAAAGATGAGCTTTATGAAAGACTTAGAGAACTTAGAAAGAAAATATCTATATTACAAAAGATTGCGCCTTATATGGTATTTGGTGATGGGACACTTAAAAGCATGTCTATGAAAATGCCAACTACACAAAAAGAGATGTTAAATATATCTGGAGTTGGTCAAGTTAAATACGAAAAGTATGGAGAGCAATTTGAAAATGTAATTAAAGAATATATGGATAAAAACGGAATTGTAAGAAAAGTAGATAAAAATCCTCTTAATGAAGATATTTTAAACGATGAAAAGCCCGTAAAAGAAAAATTAAGCTCTAAAAGAAAATCTGAAAAAGTTGAAATAGAAGATGAGTTTTTTAGTGTTGAGTCCAATAAAGAATTGTATGATGTGTTAGATATATTTAGAAAAAAGTGTGCTGAAAAGGATAGAAGTTTACCATCAATGGTTTTATCTAAAGATACTATTAAGGAAATAAGTGGTAGATACCCAATAAATGAGGAACAGCTCTCTGATATAGCTGGGATAGGGCCTACTAAAGTTAAAAAGTACGGAGAAAGTATAATTAGTATTGTTAAAGTGTATATTGATAAAAATTCAATAGATACTTTATGGACTGATAAAAAGAGAAAGACATTGATACTTGACGGAGAGAGCAGAAAGAAAAATGAAATAGCTTTAGATTTATTAAACCAAGGTCAAAACGTAGAAGAAGTAGGAGAATTTTTGGAAGCTTCACAGTCTACAGTCTTAGGTTATGTACACAATTATTTAGAAGAGGGAAATAACCTGACATTTGATTTAGACATAAATGGATACTACGATGAGCAAGAAAAAGAAATGATATTAGATATGTATAGTAAACACGGTGACAAAAACCTAAATATTTTAAAGAGAAAACTGCCTGATAATATAAAATACGAAACTATACGAGCTGTCTTGTTGGTTAAATTGCTCGAAGATATGGACAAAAAAATGTAAAATTGTGATTCATGCCGTAAGTTTTTTGCATAAAAAAGCAAGTTTTGATATGAAATAGATTATATATGCGAAATAATGCGTTAAAATCAATTTTAAGAACAATTATTGATGCAGACAACAAAAGCATCTGAAATAATGCAGAAACGCATAGAGGGTGTAAATATTGCCTGGGAAATGGTAATAGATATATCTAGAAGACGATATTATATTAATAAATAAATGTGAAACATGTAAATAGTTTTCATACTATTAATATAGTATAAAGTATACGCATATTTAGAGTTTCGTTTGAATTATATGTGAATTTTAGTCTGTAAGACTCAAATAGCTTTAAAAAAATGTTAGAATAAATATGTAACAAAAAATAAAGATCGACTACGAGAATTACAGGAGAATTAATTATGGGATTAAAAGAATTTGACTTTATTGAAGAATCTATAGAGATGTTGAGAACAATGAGTCCTGCTCTAGAGAGTATATCAGATGAAATAAAGGATCACTTTGAAGAAATTTTGAAAGAAAAAAATCAGGAGTATATAAACCTTACTTCTAGGATTAAATCTGAACCGAGCTTGAGAGAGAAGATTATAAGAAATAGATATATCAAGAAGTACAGTGAAGCTGGTGATTTGATAGACAATATGTCAGATATAATCGGTATCAGAATAGAGTGCAGGTTTATAGAAGATGAAGCTAAAATATATAGATTGTTTCGTAGACACTTCAATAAAACAGATGACAAAATATACTACTACAATAAAGATAATAAAAATATCAAACTAAAGTTATCAGAAAAACAACCTAATAAGCAGAAAAATGGTTTTGAGATATACAAGATCGACGGTGTTTACGACTATTTAAATAAAGAAGTAAATTTTGAGCTTCAGATAAAATCACTGGTAAATGTGTTCTGGAGTGAAATTGAACATAAAATAATTTACAAAAATAATACTTATTTACTAGCGGATAAGTTTATAAAAGATATGATGTCTTCGATTAGAAGCAATTTAACAATGATTGATGGTCAGTTGCTTAGTCTTTATAAAAACTTTAATTCAAATCAAAAGTTCAACATGAATACTAGTAAGATGGAGATGGAAAAGCTATTTGCAAAGCTTGTGTACGATGTATTCTACGATAAGATGGACAGCAGTATAGGTTTTGTAGTGGATTTTAAAAAGCCATGTGAGACTATACTAAACTACTCATTTAGCAAAAAGGATATTGTAGAAGACGATTTAGGTGAATTTATGTTGGAAGAATTTTTGAGGTTAGGTGAGATTGTAAATAAAGAAATCGACTTTAATGAAGAGTTAGTATTCGTAAACGAACCAGATTTTGAGGATGATTTCTGTAAAACAGTTGGAGAACATTTTAGAAGTAGATTGAATACAGAGTTCCCTTGGAATCTATTCTTTAGGATCTTATTTGAAATAGAGCAATGTGATAACAAACAAGATTTTGAAAATTTTGTACTATATATAAAAGAAAATATAATAAGTTTGGAAATTAAGGAACAACTTCAAAGTTACTTTAAAGGAGATTCCGATAAGATTGTAGATGAAATATATAAATGCGTTGCTGAAAGCATAACTAAAATAGACAGCGTGGAGATATTATATAATTACAACTTAGAAAAGATAGCTTTCAACTGCGGTGAAGTAGTAGGATTGATATGTAGGGAATTTGATACTTATGAAGAGTACTTAAATAACAAAGAAGATTTACTGACATCATTTAAGGAAAAGATAACTCAAATATTTGAATAAATTTGCAACAACACTCATATATTAATTTGCAAAAGGAGAGGAGCCAAAATTAAACCTATACAGAAGACAGGAGTTATTTTAGCTGGAGGATTGGGACCTAAAGGTGGTATATACGCAGCTTTAAACGTTTCAAAACACGATATTGTTGTCGTTTCCTGTGATATGCCTTTTGTAAATACCTTTGTAGTTGAAAAAATTGCAAAGCAGATGTATGATAGAAGTATAGTTTCTGTATGCAATGAA
Organism: Clostridioides mangenotii TR; assembly: GCF_000498755.1. GTDB lineage: Bacteria > Bacillota > Clostridia > Peptostreptococcales > Peptostreptococcaceae > Metaclostridioides > Metaclostridioides mangenotii_A. The sequence continues at coordinate 118,029 of NZ_AXUS01000001.1, forward strand.
AAAATAAAGCCGTTGTGTTCTGGCTATAAAAAAGAAATATTAAAAGAAGTTTATGCATAAGCAAGAATAATTTAAAGCTTAAAAATCTAGTAGACAGAATAGATAAAAAACATGTATACTTTAACCTAAGCGAAAATTATTTTGAAAACATCAATACTATAGAAGAATTTGAGATATGTAGAATATAAAATAGTATGGTAAATTTATAAGATATGCTTAAGTATGGAAGGAGATATATATGAATCTTAATAGATACAATTCATGGGCTGTTGTAACTGCCGAGTGCAGCAAAGAGAGCAAGGTTTTTTCAATAATTAAAGAATTACAGGATAAGGATTTTAAAGTAGTCGCTATAGATGAAAATTTAAATCCTATAGATGGAGTAGAGGTGTACGAAAGCCTTAAAGATGTACCAAATAATATCGATGTTGTCACAATCGTTGAAAAATACACTATGATAGAATCTATTTTTGATGAAATGGAACTTTTAGACATAAGAAATCTGTGGTTTGAAGAGGGAAGCTTTAATGCAGCAATTTTAAAGAAGGCTAAAGAGCTTAAATTAAATATAGAGCATGAATCAGATCTTTGCAGAGAACTTAACGATCTATAGGATCGGTAGTTTTTTTGTGAAATAAATAGTTTTGTAGAGTTAATAAATAGCTTTGTCAATATAAAAGTATATTATAATTTAAAATTAATTGAAAGAAATCATTAAACTTTACGGATGATTTCTTTTTTTATGTAGATTAAGTATGAATATAGGGATTTATATTATATAATGTATATGTAGACTTTAATTTTTTTTTTAGTATGTATTAAAATAATAATCAATATATAAATTAAAACAAATTAATAATTTGTTTTGAGGAGGATATATGTTTAATGTTGCAATTATAACTCTTAGTGATAAAGGATCTCGCGGAGAAAGAGAAGATATTACTGCTAAGAGACTTATGGAATTTGTTGAAGGTAAAAAAATATATAGAGTTGTAAAGTATTTGTTGCAAAGTGACAATTGCGATGAATTAAAAGAGAATTTAATAAAATTATGTGATAGCAATGAAGTGGATTTGATTCTTACCAATGGCGGTACAGGGTTTTCAAAGAGAGATAATACCCCAGAGGCAACTAATGCTGTTTTAGAGAGAGAAATACCAGGACTTAGTGAGTACATGAGAATGAGATCGACAGAAATAACAAAGCAAGCTATTTTAAGTAGAGGTGTTAGTGGTATAAGAAAGAATACAATAATAGTAAACTTGCCGGGAAGTCCTAAGGGAGCAGTTGAAAATCTAGAGTTTATTATAGATGTATTGCCTCATGGTATTGAGATATTAAAGGGAGAAGCTACAGAATGTGCCACTAATGACAAAAAATAATTAGCAAAGAGGTAGATTCAATATGGTAGATAATTATGGAAGAGAAATAAACTATCTTCGAATTTCGCTAACTGATAAATGCAATTTAAGATGTCTATATTGTATGCCAAATGGCGTAGAATTTGATGATGAGTATATAAATGATTTTTTAAGTTTTGATGATTATAAATTTATTATAAGTTCTATGGCTGAAATGGGAATCAATAAAGTTAGATTCACGGGTGGAGAACCTCTTTTATATCCTAAATTAGAGCAACTTATAAAGCATACCAAAGACTCTGGTATAGATGACGTGTGCATGACTACTAATGCGATAGGGTTGACTGAAAGACTGCAAACGTTGAAGCAAAATGGGCTTAGTAAAGTAAATATTAGTCTAGACTCTTTAAAAGAATATAGATACAAGTCTATAACTCAGGGTGGAGAGTTAAAATATGTACTATCGGCTATAGATAAATGTATTGAACTTGGTATAAAAGTTAAGATAAACTGTGTTGCAATCAAAGAATTTAATGATGATGAGATACTAGATCTTATGAATATGACTATAAGAAAATATGTAGATGTTAGATTTATAGAATTGATGCCGCTTGGAGAAGCTAGGAAAATATACAAAAAAGGATATTTAAATATTAAGGACATGATAAACTCGGTTGGTGGGCTAGAAAAAGTTGAAGATACCGAAAACAGTACAGCTGATTACTATAGATTTAAGAATTCAAAGGGGAAAATAGGTGTAATTACACCTTTAAGCTGTTCTTTTTGTAATACTTGCAGTAGACTAAGACTTACATCAAGAGGTTTTATCAAAACATGTCTACATTCAAAAGAAGAAATAGACATAAAACCTTTTATAAATAAGCCACTTCTGTTTAAGGCTGAGATGAAAGACATTGTAAAATCTAAACCGGAGAGACATCATTTAATAGAAAATAAAACTACAGATACTGATAGATGTATGTACGAAATTGGAGGTTAGAATGTTAACTCATATAAATGAAAAAGGCTATGCTAAAATGGTAGACATAAGCGATAAAGATGATACTCAGAGAATAGCCGTAGCAACAGCTACAATAACTCTGAGCAAGGAAGCATTAGAAAAGGTAAAAAATGGTCAAATTAAAAAAGGTGATGTTTTATCTGTAGCACAGGTTGCCGGTATTATGGGTGCAAAGAATACTTCTAATAATATACCTATGTGCCATCAAATAAACCTTGTAGGATGCGATCTAGACTTTGAGATAGATGATGAAAACTCTAGTATAAAGATATATTCAACATGTAAATCAATGGGTAAAACAGGAGTTGAGATGGAAGCGTTAAATTCATGTTCCATAGCAGCTCTTACAATATACGATATGTGTAAAGCAGTAGATAAGAAGATGGTAATAAGCAATATCCATCTAATAGAGAAAACTGGTGGAAAATCAGGTGACTTTAAATTTTAGGGTGAGGTAGGAGATTATGGCTAAGGTAGTATCAATTAACATTAGTAAAAAAAAGGGAGTAATAAAAGTCCCTGTAAAGAGTGCTGAACTAAAAATAGATCATGGAATAGTAGGAGATGCTCATGCTGGCAACTGGCACAGACAGATAAGTTTACTTGGTGATGAGAGTATAGACAAGATGAGACATGCAAAGTCTGATTTAAAATCAGGTGACTTTGCAGAAAACATAACTACATCTGGTATTGAAGTATTCACTCTTCCGATTGGGACAAGACTTAAAATGGGTGGGTGCGTAGTAGAAGTAACTCAGATAGGTAAAAAATGCCACAGCGGATGTGAAATAAAACAGATAACAGGCGACTGTATAATGCCTAGAGAAGGTATATTTGTTAAAGTCATAGTAGGTGGAGCATTAAATGTAGGAGATGAAATTGCAATTCTGTAGTTTATATTCTACTAAAATAGATGATATTTTAAAGATTAAACGGTATTCGTTAAGTGCGAGGCCGTTTTTTTATGTGCTATTTTTAAAAAAAGTCATAAATAAGCTATTGTGCGAATATAATCTAATATTTAGATAATGTATTTAGGTGGTGATTTTATGGCGTCAAAAGGTTTACCTAGAAATTCAGATGAGAAGTTTTTAAGGATAAGAGTTTTATCACACACTGGTGACAAGGTTAATATAAAGTTGCCAATAGAATTTTCTAAGCAGATGATTCAAGACAACGCTTTAGATTTTTTTGAAGAAAATGATGGTGTAATAGACGGTAAGAAGATAACAGATATGTTAATAAGCGCTTTCGACTACGATCTGACAGGTGAGATAGTTACCTTTGAAAGGAATAATAAGGATATAATAAAGGTATTTATCGGATAGAAGTTTAGATATGAAAACCTGTAAAACTAAAAATCACTTCCAGTATTGTAGATTTTAAATGATTGTGTATTTAAATCTATAAATATTGAAAGTGATTTTGTTTTTTATTTAAATATTTTATTATACTTAAGTTAAATGTTTACTGAAAATCTAGAACCATTCTAGCAATATTTTTACAGTGGTCCGAGATTCTCTCAATATTTGTAAGTAAATCTAAGAATATTACTCCGGCATCTATAGTACAATCGCCTTCGTTAAGTCTAGTTATATGAGCTTTTCTATATGTTTTTTCTAAATAGTTGACTTCTTCTTCAGTTTTTAATACTTCATTAGCTAAGTTGAAATCCATATCGTTAAGAGCTGTCATAGAGAACTCAAGATTTTGTAAAGTTTTACCGTAGATTTCATTTATTTCTTGTATAGCAGTTTCAGAGAATACTAAATCACTCTTGATCATTTCTCCTGCTAATTCTGCTATATTTTCTGCGTGATCTGATACTCTCTCGATATCATTTACAGTATGGTAAAGTGAATCTATCATAAATCTCTCATCATCTCTTAGTGGCTCTTTTGAAAGCTTTAATAGATAAGTAAGTAGGTCTTTCTGAAGTTTATTGACCGTCTTTTCAGATTCGAAAGCTTTTTTAAGTACAGCACTATCTTTATCGATCAAGGCGCTCATCGAATACTTTAGAGTGTTTGTAGATTTATTTCCCATTCTAATAACTTCTTGTACAGAGTTTGCAAGGGCTATTGAAGGTGTTTCGAACATTCTATCATCAAGATATTTTGTATTGCTTGAAATTTCATCTTCATTGTCTCTAAGAGGCATAATCTTAGTAGAAAGTCTTACTATGTATTTAGAGAATGGAAGCAAGATAATCACGTTTGTTAAATTAAACAGTGTATGTGCATTTGCAAGTTGTCTAGCCGTATTTCCCGGATCTAGATATGTTACAATTGCAGAGATAGGTTTGTTTAATATAAGCATAAATATAATTGTTCCTATTACATTAAAAGATAGATGCATTATAGCTGCTCTTCTAGCGTTTCTACTTGCACCAACGCTTGATATAAGAGAAGTTACACAAGTACCTATGTTATCTCCATAAAGAATTGGCAGCGCAGCAGATAGTGGAAGAATTCCCTGAGATGCTAAAGCTATAAGCATACCCATAGAAGCACTCGAACTTTGAATAATACCAGTAATCATAAAACCAGCTAGAACTCCTAGAATTGGGTTCTTACCAAAGTATAAAAGGGCATCGGTAAAAGACTTATAATGAGCGAGAGGTTCCACTGCATTTTTCATAAATTCCATACCAGTAAAAAGTATACCAAAACCTATAAGAATTTCAGCAGTATGTTTTACTTTATCATTTGTAGCAAATAAATAAAATATAATACCTATACCAAGTGCTAATGGAGCCAATGCGTTAAGATCAAAAGATACCAACTGTGCTGTAACAGTAGTACCGATATTAGCCCCCATTATAATACCTATTGCCTGACTCAAGTTCATAATACCTGCATTTACAAAACCTACGACCATTACCGTAGTGGCACTAGAACTTTGGATAATACCTGTTACGACTGCTCCAACGAGAACTCCCATAACGACATTGCTTGTTAGCATTTCGATTATTTTCTTTAACTTATTTCCGGCAGATTTCTGAAGTCCTTCACCCATAAGGTTCATTCCGTAAAGAAATAGACCAAGTCCGCCCATAAGGCTAATTGCTATATTCACTTGTATCCTCCTAAATGATTTATTTAATTTTTATTTTTGGCATAAAAAAGTCTCACAGATATAGAATAACAAATTTGTTCAAAGATAATATTAACATACTGTTAAGTAAAAGTTAAGAAAATGTTAAATGAAGGTTATGGATATTTGTTGAATTTGTTAAATTTGTTATAATATTTAACAAAAAGTTTAAATTTCAATTTAATTTAAAATAGATTTAATATTTCACAAATTATTCCATTTGAGCTATACTAAGAGGTAGAATTAAAATAAAGGAGATGTATATAAATTGAAAAAATTTAGGAGGTCGCTTTGAAATACATACAAATAATGATTCTATCAATGATACCAATTACTGAACTCAGGGGTGCGATACCAATAGGTATAGCTATGGGTCTAAACCCAATTGCTGTGTATATTGTAAGTGTGATAGGGTCAACTTTAGTTTCAATACCACTTGTGATGACTTTTAGGCAAATAATGCTCTATTTAAAGAGAAAAAAACTTTTCACTAAAATAGTAGAAAAGATAGATAGAAAAATTGATACTGGAATCAAAAAATTAAAGAGTGCAACAATAATTGGGATTATAATATTTGTTGGAATTCCACTTCCAACTACTGGAACATGGACGGCTTCTGCTATTGCCTCTATATTGAAAATGAGGATTAGGGATGTGCTATTTGGGGTATTTGTAGGTAATGCTGTCGCTGGAATTATAGTTTCTGCGATTTCTTTACATCTAATATAAAAATAACAAAATCAAGTTTAATTTTACATATTTGACAGTTTAAAGATGGTTATATGAATTATAACATACAAATTTAATTTTATAAGTTTTGTAGGTAGGAATTTAGATTTGGCGCCATAGTATAAAGTGTGGTGCCAAATCTTATTTAATTTATTTAATTTTTTTTGGATAATAAAGCACTTTATAAAATTAAGTTTATACATGCGATTTGACAAGTTAGAACTTAATAATTAAAATTATAGATGTAATTAATTTAATTAAGATAATTAACTTCATTTTTAATTATAAATTTCTGATAAGGGGTTGAAATATGAAACTATCTACTAAAGATTTAATTTTATGTGGTATATTTGCAAGTATTACGGCTATTCTTTCTCAGATATCTATACCGCTACCTTTTACTACAGTTCCTCTTACAATGCAGACTTTTGCAGTAGGACTAACTGGTGTAATCCTCGGTGCTAAAAGAGGATTTATATCCCAGCTTATCTACGTTTTAGTTGGAGCAGTAGGATTACCGGTATTTGCTCAGATGACAGGAGGAATGGGAATTGTTTTGGGACCCACAGGAGGTTATATACTAGGGTTTCCGCTTATGGCACTCATAGTTGGTTATTTTAAAGATAAATTTGATTCAAAGATTGCAATTATATTTGGTATGATTTTAGGGCTATTGGTGGATTATACACTTGGAACTGCAATGTTTATTTTTATAACAAAGATGACCGTTGTTCAAGCTTTACTTGCATGCGTAGTACCATTTATTCCACTGGATTTAGTAAAAGTAGTATTTGTTTCTGTAATAGGGGCAACTTTATCTAAAAGATTGTATTTAGGTAAGGTTTAAATTAAAATGATATATAGATGAAATAATGGAGATTCTATTTATGGGATCTCTATTATTTTGTAGCATCTTTTTATAAAACACAACAGGAGAATTTTTAAGAATTTTATTTAAATTATTCTTTAAATTTTGAGGAGAGAAAAATGGAAAAAGAAGATTTTTACTTTATGTTAAGAAATCTGTATGAGAATTGTGATGGAAGAGAGAATAAAATAGACGTCGAGCTAATAAAGATGTATATAAATGATTTTAAACCATTTGATGAAAACTTTTTAGTTTTACAGCCAAGTGAGCCAATAGGGGAAAGTCGTTACTTACAAATGGCATCATCGAGAAAAAATGAAGAACTGGAAATAGAGACTAGAATCTATTTCTCAAATTCAGATGATGACTTTAAACACTACAGAAAGAGTTTTGGATTTTCAGAGAATGATTTTGATGAAATATATACAATTTTTTGCAGTTATTTAGATAAAAAAGTTCCGGATTTAAAATTGTGGAATGATGTAACTGAAGAATTTTAATGTACTTAATAATAATTAACAAGAATCAGAGGAGATAAAGATATTATGGAATTACTAAATATATACGCTATTACTAGCGATGATGGACTAGATATGTTGGGACAACTTTTAGAGAATATGGATTTTTCAGATTTCAGACTAAAAGATATGATCGAAAACTTGGAAAGGGACAATGCTTTTGAATACGAAGAAAGAGGGGATATTGCAGCGATACTTTTGGCTGAGATTGTATCTATTTACAAAAAGGAGCTAGAGGATGGGTTTGAAATAACTTTTAGAGATAAATCGAGTATATTGATACTTGATAACGACAGTTTGTTGATGATATTGAAGAGTTTAGAAATAATAGATGAACAACATGAGATATACGAAATATGGAGTGAAGATGATAATGGGGAAGATTGGTTTTCACATTTAGAAAGAATGAAATCGGTTATCGATGATACTTTAAAACAAAATATAGATATCTTAGAGTTATATTAACATAATTATGTATTATTTTACATTACAGATATAATTTAAAGAGATATAATAGTACAAAGATTTTTTGAATGATATAATAAAAAACATTTGGAATTAATAAAAAGATGTTTGAAAGGATTTAATAATATGATAGAGAAATACAACTGGATAACTGAAAAAGCAAATTCATTAAATGGAACAGATATAACATTTAAAGAAGAATGGAAGGCACATGTTTTTAAAATTGCTGATAAAATGTACGCATTTATAGGACATGATAATGAAGGTCGAGATATTTTAAATATAAAAGGGCTCCCTGAAGCAAATGAAGAGCTTAGAACTTTTTATAAGAGCATAATACCTGGATATTATTCAAATAAAGTTCATTGGAACTCTATTCTGCTTACGAATGACGATGCACCAGAGAATAATGTAGTATTGGACTTACTTAAAGAATCTTATGATTTAGTATTTTCTAAACTTACTAAAAAAGTAAGGGATGAGATTGAAGGAAAATAAGTAGCGTCGACATAACAAATATTATAAAAAAGTACCGTATAGTAATAAGTAAAAGCCTTAATATATTAGGGCTTTTTATTTTTTATTAAATTAAAGTATAATATTAATAGCAACTAATTTTTAAAAATAAATTAAAGAAATTTATTATATTAACCAAATAAATAACATAATAAATAAGTAAGGAGAATATATGATAAAAATAAGACCGCATCATATTTTGTGTATGAGAGCATATCAAGGCAATGGATATAGTGAAGAGTTTAATATTAATATGAAAAAGGTAATTATAGATGTTGATTTATACAATAGGGCCTATAACAAAACCCCCGATATTTATAAAGATACCCAAGTCGAACTTATTTTTGGATTAGATTCACTTTGCGGTAGTTGTCCAAATAATTTAGGCGAAGAATGTAGAAGTCAAGATAATATAAGTAGATTAGATAAAAAAGTAATAGAGATATTCGATTTAAAAGAGGGCGTATACTTGTATAAAGAATTGGAAGAGAAGGTATTTAATGATATGAATAGTGATTTTTATAATCAAATATGCAGTAAATGTGAATGGAACATCAGTATGAAGTGTAGGGACTTTGTGGTTACACAGGATTAATTAAATGTGCATTAGAGGGGAGTCAAAGATTATATTTTAACAGGATATTTGATAATAATATCTAATTAATATTATATATAGTTAGTTAAAAATATTATTTTAAAGAAAAGCTATGGTGGTATTATTATGAAAGTCAGAAAATATATAGTAATATTTGTTGCTGTAACGCTACTGGGTCTTGTCGGGTGCTCTTCAAATGACGAAGCCACTGATGAAAAAAACAATAGTGGAAAAGCAAATACTAAAAGTGAAACTACTAAAGAAGACAATGATCAAAATAGATCAGAAACTGAGGATTTATACGGTATAGAAATAAAACCTACATACAATAAAGAAAAATTGAATCAGTCTGGTCAAATAGACAGTATAAAGTATAAAATAACAGATATACAAGTTTCTAAAGGAAAGGTATCAGATGAGGCTAGAGCAAAAGAATTAGAGGTTGTGAAGGACAAAGAGTTAACTGTAGTTACTTTATTTGCAGTATTTGAAAATAAAACAGATAGAATCGTGACTTACAATCCAAGTTCATCTACTTTAGTTGCAAATACAGATGGCGGTGAGACAGAAAAAGCGGATTTTGCACATTTAATCGATGAAAAATTAGATGAAGATTATGTAGCTAAAGACAAAAAAGAAGGATCATTTTTCTTTATACTTAAGAATACCAACGTAGAAGATTTAAAAAGCGTCGATTTATCTTTAGATGTTCCGGTTAAAAGTTATGTAGATCAACCAGTAATCAGCATCAATACAAAATAAAGATTGGATAAGCTCTCAAATGATAATATGTATTATCACTTGAGAGTTTTCTTTTATAATAAATTTGGGATTAAGTATTAAATAATTAATTCTATTATTTTCTAGAGATTGGGATTAGTAGCTCTGAAAACCAAATGCGGCATATCTATTCTGTAGTAGTGCTTAGTGAATTTACCGACTACTTCCATTCCATTTCTCTTTGCAACATTTTGAGAAGAGATATTGGTATCGCGTATTATAGAGAAAACTTCATTTATATTTAATTCCTCAAAAGCATATTTTTTGCATCCGACTGCAGATTCAGTAGCATAGCCATTATGCCAAAAAATTTTCTGAAAGAGGTATCCAATCTCCAAAACATCTCTTCCGTCGAAATCTTGAACCGTAAGCCCGCATTGGCCTATCATTTCATTTGTATCTTTTAGTATAACCGCCCACAGCCCGAATCCGTATTTACTGTATCTCGTAAGTTGATTTTCAAGCCATGCGCTACATTCTTGATCACTAAATGCGTGTTCATATGCGTACATAACTTCTTTATCTTGTAAAATTCTACATAGAGAATCGTAGTCGGATTTATTCATTTCTCTTAAAATCAGTCGCTCGGTTTCAAGTATCATAGTCTATAGTCTATAAATCAAAATAGTATTGATTATCTCCTTTCAAATTTCTTGATTATAAAATTATAATTTTTGTAATCTTTTAATTATAAGTCTAACTCATAATCATTTAGATATAATTAGATCATTTATTTCTAAATATATTATATCACTGAAAAGTTATTGTATTGAGATTAAAAAAAAGTAAGAAAGTTAAAAATATTTGTATAAATATAGAGCTTAAGTACTCAAATTGGGTATTATATATGAAATCAATAATTAACATATATAATAATACATAGAATAATCAATTTGAATGTCGAGAAAAATCTCTTGAAATAAGGGGGTTTTCTTGGCTTTTTTATTTAAACTATTATACTAGACTATTGCAATATTTAATATTTGGAGTTATTTATAATCTAAGCAGTATTTATCTTTTATCATAATAAAGGGAGTTCTAAAGAAATTATAAATATTAATACATGAGAATGAATTTCGTTATTGTTTTTTGGAGCATTGATGTTATAATGACAATAGTTAAATATTGCTAGTACCTTAATTGGTGAGCATATAGTTATTATTTAAACACTAAGGATGGTGAAAGTTTATGATGCCGCTTACAATGTTACGTTCAGGTGAGACCTTTTCCGTTAAAAAAATAACTGGAAAAGATGAAATAAAACATCATTTAGAAAATCTAGGATTTACGGTAGGAACAGAAGTTACTGTTGTTGCTGAAAATGCTGGAGGAATAATCTTAAATGTTAAAGGTTCACGTATAGCAATAAATAAATCTATGGCAAAACGAATTATGATATAAATACAAGGGGTGAGGGTTTATGAAGACACTTAGGAATGTTGCAAATGGCGAAACTGTACGTGTAATTAAGATACATGGACAAAGTGATATCAAGCGCCGTATTATGAATATGGGTTTAACAAAAGGTACAGAAGTACTAGTACGTAAAGTTGCTCCTCTAGGGGATCCAATTGAAATAAATGTACGAGGTTATGAACTGAGTCTGCGTAAAGATGATGCAGAAATCATCGAAGTTGAGTAAAACATACTAAAGGAGGAGATTAGATGTCATTGAAGATTGCACTAGCTGGAAATCCCAACTGTGGAAAAACGACAATGTTTAATGACTTGACTGGAAGCTCGCAATATGTGGGTAACTGGCCAGGTGTAACTGTAGAGAAAAAAGAGGGAAAATTAAAAGGTCAGAAAGATATTATTATACAAGATTTACCGGGAATTTATTCATTATCACCGTATACACTGGAAGAAGTTGTATCGAGAAATTATTTAATTAATGATAAGCCAGATGCTATTATAAATATTGTTGATAGTACTAACATTGAAAGAAACTTATTTTTAACTACACAATTAATTGAAATAGGTTTACCTGTTGTTATTGCCTTAAATATGATAGATTTATTGGAAAAAATGGAGATACAATTGATACAAAGAATTTGAGTAAACTTCTAGGATGTGAAGTAATTGAGACTTCAGCGCTTAAGGGGATCGGTTCAAGAGAAGTGGTAGAAAAAGCTGTATCGGCTTCTAAAAGAACTTCTAGCATTAGACAAAAAGGTATTTTCTCAGAGGAGATTGAAACAGCTTTAGAAAAAATAGGAGACTTAATTAAAAGTAAACTAGATGGCGAAAATATACGTTGGTATTCAATAAAAGTATTTGAGCGCGATAGTGAAATAATGAAACAAATTAAACTTGATGAGTCAACTAAAAGTGAAATAGAAAGTATAATCGATCAGTGTGAAACTGATTTAGATGATGACAGCGAAAGTATAATTACAGATTCGCGTTATATTTATATAACTGATATAACTAAAAAATGCGTTAAACATAAAAATAGAAATAAAGAGTCAGTATCGGATAAGATCGACAAGATCGTTACGAATAGAATACTTGCGCTACCAATATTTGCAGCTATAATGTTCCTTATTTATTATATTTCTATATCGACAGTTGGTACGTGGATGACAGACTGGGTAAATGACAGTTTATTTGGAGATAGTATGATACCAGCAGTTATAGGAAATTTCTTAGATAGTGTTGGTACAGCTGAATGGTTAAACTCTCTAATTCTTGATGGTATTATTGCTGGGGTTGGAGCTGTTCTTGGATTCTTACCACAAATGCTTACATTATTCTTATGTTTAGCAATCTTAGAAGATTGTGGTTACATGGCTAGAATAGCATTTATTATGGATAGAGTATTCAAGAAATTCGGTTTATCTGGTAAATCTTTTATACCTATACTTATAGGTACTGGTTGTGGAGTTCCTGGGATAATGGCATCTAGAACCATTGAGAATGAAAGTGATCGCCGAATGACAATTATTACTACTACATTTATACCATGTGGAGCTAAACTTCCAATTATAGCACTGATTGCAGGAGCTTTATTCCCTGGTTCAGCTTGGGTTGCCCCTTCTGCATACTTTATTGGAATTGCAGCTATTATTACTTCAGGGATCATATTAAAGAAAATGAAGCCTTTTGCTGGAAATCCAGCACCATTTGTTTTAGAACTACCACCATACCATATGCCTGCTGCTAAAAGTGTTTTAATACATATGTGGGATCGTGGGAAAGCATTCGTTAAAAAAGCGGGTTCAATTATATTACTTGCAAGTGTTTTAATATGGTTCTTAAGTACATTCAACTGGTCTATGCAGATGGTCGAAACTAATGAATCTATGCTAGCTTCATTAGGGAAAATAATTGCTCCACTATTTGCTCCATTAGGATGGGGGAATTGGAAAGCAGCAGTTGCTTCAATAACAGGATTAATTGCTAAAGAAAATGTTGTTGGTACATTTGGGGTACTTTACGGATATGCTGAAGTTGCTGAAGATGGTTTAGAGTATTGGGCAACATTAAGAGCAGAGTATACTCAACTTGCAGCATACAGTTTCCTAGTATTCAACTTACTGTGCGCTCCTTGTTTTGCTGCTATAGGTGCAGTTAGAAGAGAAATGATGTCAGCAAAATGGACTTGGTTTGCAATTGCTTACCAAACAGGATTTGCATATATAGTTTCACTTACTATATATCAATTAGGTATGTTCTTTACTGGTAATGGTTTTGGATTTGGAACTGCAGTGGCAATTCTAATACTAATAACATTTATTTATCTTCTGTTTAAGAAATCTTATACACCAGAAGAAAAAGTAAAAACTGCTGCATCGCATGCAAGTCGTTAAATTAGGTTTTATTATAGAAAAGTGGTGAGAAAAAATGGCTACTATAGTTATTGCTTCAATTGTATTTATATGTATTGCATTTGCAGGATACAATACATATAAATCATCAAAAAAAGGCCCTGGTTGCAGTTGCGGTTGTTCTGGCTGCGACAAAGCTAATGGGTGTCATTAATCAATTTATAAGGGTGCAGATAAAGTTCTGCACCCTTAATATATTTTACAACAGTATATTTTATTGTATAAATTATTTATTAGAAAGGACATATATGAATTTAATATCCAAATTACAACCAGTATTTATTATCATAGCTGGAATAACAGGTATTGTACTGGGACAAAATCATTCAATTGCATCAGTATCAACACATTTGATTGAGTTATTATTGATGTTTTTGTTATTTTTTATATTTTTAGGGATAGAGATAAAAGATATAACAAATTCATTTAGCAATATAAAATTTTCGATATCTAGTTTGATCATTAACTTTATGTGGACGCCTATTATTGCGTTGATACTAGGCAAAGTTTTTCTTTCAAATGAAGTTGATTTACAAATTGGATTACTAATGCTACTCGTTACACCATGTACCGATTGGTATCTTATATTTACAGGGATGTCAAAGGGGAATATACCTCTAGCATCATCTATTCTCCCTCTAAATTTAATTCTTCAAATTTTATTACTTCCTGTTTACTTATATTTTTTAATGGGTAGCACAATATCTTTTGATATTATGCAAATAGTATATAGCATTGTTATTGTTTTGGTAATTCCTTTAACTGTCGCAACAATAATGAAGTGGATACTTAGCAAATCCAATAAAGGAGCGAGCATTTACGGCATGTTTAAAGTAAATGAGGATAATATACAATTAGTAGTATTATGTTTAGCAGTGGTTGCTATGTTTGCATCACAAGGTGAATTATTGGTAAATAATCCTTCGTTATTTTTAATGATGTTAATTCCACTTATTTTATTTTTCGTTATAAGTTTTGCTGTAGCACTTTTGGTAGGTAAAAGCTTAAAAATGCCTTATAGTGATAGAATATCATTGTTATTTACTACTTCTGCAAGAAATTCACCGATATCTCTAGCTATTGCTACAGTAACTTTTCCAGATCGCCCGGTTATATCTTTAGCATTAGTTATTGGACCATTAATTGAATTGCCTATTTTGTCTATGTACACATACATCGTACAAAGAATAAAAAATAGAATTGATAGTAAGTCGTCTTAGAATAATAAATTTGATTATTAAATGACGATTGATTAATATATTAAGAATAAAGTTAAAAATAGACCTTTACTCGACAAACTCATCTCAGTAAGGGTCTATTTTTATATAAAGATTTCAAGTTTTTTATGTAAAATATTATTTTAGCTAAAAATGTTTATAAAGAATAATATACAAGGGACGCTCACTATGTCTAAAAGAAAAGAGCTTACCATTGGAACAACTAACAAAGCTTTTGGAGATGGACCGTATTTATCTGTGAGTGTAACCATATTAGACATTGCATTTGGAGTAGCACCGATTCCATGGCCTATAAGACCACTTATTATTATAGCGGCATCAAATGTTTTTCCAAGAACTTTAAAACAAATAAACACCCCGTATACGATAATAAAAATTACCTGACAGATAACCATAAACAGTATAAGTGGAAGTAGAGAAGAAAGCTTATACAGGTCTATATTCATTAAAGAGATAGTCAAAAAAAGACCTAGTGAAATTTCTCCGATAAAAGTCATAATATTAAAGTCAATTATAAAAAATTTAACTCTATCATTTACATTTCTAAGAATTACAGCTGTAAACATACATGTAACAACTATAGGTAAAACAAATCCATTTATTTTAAATGCTAATTTGCTTATTAGATCGCCTGTATTTATACACAAAAGTATTATCATAAGATGTTCCATAAAAACTAAAGGGCTTAAATTGAAGGAAATATCTTTTTTTACAATTGATTTATTTTTTAAGGAAGACCTATTTGTATTTAAATCAACATTAGGTTTTAGATTATGTCTTTCTATTAAAAATTTGCCAACTGGGCCACCTAAAATACCTCCAAATATCAATCCTAAAGTGGCGGCAGTAACTCCAAAGCTTATAGCATTTTCAACTCCAAAGTTTTCTATTGTCTGACCGAAGGCAGCTGCGTATCCATGTCCACCTTCCATTGAAATACTCCCACACATCAGACTCAGAAGTGGATCTATATTTAGGAATTTTGAGAGAGATAAAACAAGTATGTTTTGAGAGAATGCCAGAAAAGCACATAAGACCCAATATCTGAATAGAAGATTACCTCCGTTTTTAATGAGTTTAGTACTTATGCCTAGACCTATAGTGGTGAAAAATAGATATATAAACATAGTAGAATAATGTGCGCTAATAATAATTTTAATTAATCCCAGCTGTTGAAGTATTAAATTCAAAAGTGAAAATAAAATTCCCCCTATAATTGGAGAGGGAATACATAGATTATTTAAAAATTTTATTTTGTTTCTCAAAAGATTCCCAATCATGAAAAAAATAATAGCAACCATTAATGTTTGAGCGGTATCTAACTTTAAAATCAATTTAATTACCCCCGTATCGTTAATAAAGTAATACATTTTTACATTTGTTAATATTTAAAAAAAATATTCTTATTAAATCTATGATTATTTTATTGTGTAATATAACCAATTAACGAATATGATAAAAACAATTAAATAAATTTGATATTGATGCATCGTAATAGAGTAGAGTTAATATATCTAAAAAACTTATAAGGGGAAGGGTATATTTATATACAAATTACACCAAATGATTAAACATTACCGAGATTAGAAGATGCTACAGCGCATTAATTCATTCATCAAGTTAGATTTGTTTAGAACCATATAACCATGGAAATATAATGTAAGCAAGAATATCAATTAATATAGTTGAATTTAAATAAGGTTTGTTATATATTATATATAACAAATAGATTGAAGATAATCTTCTCTGTTTGTATATTCGCGTATGAAATGGAGTGGTTTAGTTGGGTAATCTGTGTTTGCTATTAAAAATAGACTTTATAAATTTTTTGAAAATAAATAATTTAAAGTCAAATAAAAGCAATGATAATAAAAAAATGATAGCATTTGCTATTATATGTACAATAATTTTAGGATTTATAGGTTATTTTATTTATAATATATCCTCAGGGATTATAACTTTGTTGATAGAATATAATAATCCAAACTTTAGACCGGAGATTGTGTTGTTAGGAGGATTTTTTCTATCAATTCTAATTACGCTTTTTACTTCGATTTATAAAGCTCCATCGTATTTATTTCATTTAAGAGATTTTGATATACTTACTAGCTTGCCCATAAAAGATTCTACGATACTTGTAAGTAAGATAGTTGGGATGTTATATACAAATTACTTCTTTTCGTTTTATATAATGGTTATTCCTTGTATAGCTTATCATGTACAGCTAGGTAACTATCCGTTATTTGGATTAGTACTTTTTTTACTTTTTTTAACTACTCCGCTATTGCCAATTACAATATCTACTATTATATCTTATGTACTTGGAGGAATATCATCAAAGATCAAGTATAAAAACCTTATTTTAATATTTGGAAGTATGGTTTTACTTATAGGTTATATGGTTCTTATGATGAAAATTCAGTCTTCTTCAACATATTTTATTGAAAATGGGTCATCCATTATAAGAATAATTGAAACGGTGTACCCGCCAAATTATTATTTTGTTGATGCACTGAAAAATTGTAATATTATTTCGCTTATAATTTTTTCTTTGTACTCTTTAGTTCCTTTTGCTATTTTTATATTGATTTTTTCAAAAGGATTTAGAAAAATTAATTCTAGAATGAAGGGAATTGGTAGCGCTTCAACTTACAGTGTAGAAAAAGTCAAATCATCTTCACCTATAAAAGCCTTGGTAAATAGAGAGTTTAAAAGATATTTTGGTACTTACAGTTATATAGTAAATACATCTTTTAGTCTCGTCATGCTAGTTGTAGCTTCAGCAGCATTGATTTTATTTGGAGTTGACAAAGTTGGAGATTTTTTAGATGTCGAAATTATTATGAATATAATACAACTGCAAACACTATTTTTTATACTTCTTATTTTGTTATTAACATGCACAACATACTGTTCGATATCTTTAGAAGGAGAAAATCTATGGATACTAAAATCAAATCCTATAGAAGAAAAAGATATATTTAAGAGTAAAATATATATGAATACAATACTGAATACTCCTATAACTGTATTTAGCTTTATACTCTTAGCAGTTTATTTTAAATTTGATTTAGTTTTTAGTATTATTTCAGTTGTAGGTATTATAGCTTTTACATTTTTAGTAGCTATAATTGGATTGGTAGCAAATCTTATGTTCCCAAATCTAAATTGGAAAAATGAGGTCGCAGTTGTAAAAAGAAGTGCCAGTATGTTTGTTACTTGGATAGCAATTGCTATATACTTAGGTTCATTTTTCATTGTAGGTTCATTTACTAATTTTAATAATGTAGACTTATTTATACTGTTAGCTGTTTTAATAACGGTTTTTATAGATTTAGTTATTTGGAAATGGCTTAAAGTTAAAGGATCAGAAATTTTTAGATCATTGTAATACAGAAGGAAGTCTTACAACTGGCTTCTTTCTGATAAGTATAATAGCTGTCTATAGTATTCTAGATTACCTGTAGAAAAATAATTAAACAAATGTTAAATCATTACATGTGGAAGAATTTCTAAATATCTTACAAGGTTAAATTTAAATAATATATTATTTAAAATAGATTAAAGATAGCTTCTATTTATATTATCTATAATGGATTTTATAAAATATAGAAACTAAAATACACGAACTTTAATATAAATTTGATATATGAATATTTATAGGAATATATACAATAATAAAAGTAAATACAAAAATAATTTACTGGAGATGTGTATATGAATATAGAAAATAGAACTATTAAAGAAATAAAAAAATCGAAAAAAATTGATAAAGATAAATTTGAAATTTCCAAAGAATTAACAGAAGTCAAAAAGATTGGCGATATATTGGGAGATAGAGTGAAGAACAAGAAGAGAGGTTTACCATCTTAATGATAATATAATAGATTTTATATTTGATAAATACTATAAATTTGTTATAATGTATAAGTAGAAAGAATTTTATAGAAACAAATAAAATCATCAAAAATCGAATATCAACACTATTTGTAAGATTCCCTTGTAAATATCATATACGAACATTACAGTTTTATATGACATGTGGTATAAGGGTTTTTTATATTTTATGGCGATAATTTGAAAAAACTTTGTTTTGTAATACTTTTTATATTAAACTTAGAGACTTTAGGAGGATGATGGTGTGTTTACTGTTATGGATATAGAACAGCCTACCACTGAACAAGAAGCCTATTCTATACTGACAAAGAGAAAGAACAATCAAGTTATAGGTGGAAGTGCTTTCTTGAGAATGGGAAAAAAGAGAATAGGGACAGGAGTAGAACTATCTAAATTAAATTTAGACTATATTAAAGAAGTTGATAGCTACGTGGAAATAGGGGCTATGACGACTTTAAGAACATTAGAAACTAGTACTATATTAAAAGAGTCATTTGGAGAGATAATAAGTGATTCACTAAGGGATATTATTGGTGTACAATTTAGAAATGTTGTAACAGTAGGAGGCACAGTCTTCTCAAAATATGGATTTTCTGATTTAATAGTTGCGCTGCTATCTCTTGATACTGAGGTAGAACTATTTAATGCAGGAAGAATGAAATTAGATGATTTTTTAGTTAAAGAATGTGAAAAAGATTTACTCACAAAGATATACATAAAAAAGGCAGATAAGAAAGCTGCGTATAAATCTCTTAGAAATGCTAAAAGCGATTATCCAATATTAAATGTGTCTGTATCTAATGATAAAGATGAATTTAAGATATGTATAGGAGCTAGACCTCAGAGAGCCGTTGTTGCAAGACTAGCTAGTGACTTTTTATCAAAAAATGAGCTAAATGTTTCGAATATAGATAAAGCTCTTGATTTGATAACTGAAGATGTTAGTTTCGGAACTAATATGAGAGGAACTAAAGAGTATAGAGAAGCTATTAGCAAGGTTCTTGTAAAAAGAGCTATTACGGAGGTTATTTAATGTTTGTAGAATTAAAAATAAATGGAAAAATAAAAAAGATAGATATACAACCAGAAGAATGCTTAGTTGATACACTTAGAAACCTTGGAAATTTAAGCGTAAAAAGAGGTTGTAATACAGGAAACTGTGGACTATGTTCAGTTTTAATAGATAATAAACCAGTACTATCTTGTGCAATACTTACAGTTAGAGCTGTTGGTAGTGAGATAGTTACTATAGAAGGTATGGAAGAAAAAGTGGCTAAATTTTCGGATATACTTGCTAGTCAAGGTGCCGAGCAGTGTGGATTCTGTTCTCCAGGATTTATACTTACGGTTATAGCTATGAAGGATGAACTTCAAAATCCAACTGATGAAGAAATAAAACACTATTTAACAGGTAACTTATGTAGATGTACAGGATATATGGGTCAGCTTAGAGCGATAAAAACTTATCTAGGGGGTGAGTAATATGAGGATAGTAGGAAAAGGAGTTAAAAAAATTGATGCAATGTCAATAACTACAGGGAAAGCTGTATACACAGATGACTTAACTTCTAAAGATGCACTTGTAGTTAAAATTCTTAGAAGTCCACATGCTTACGCCAAGATAAAAAATATTGACACAAGTAGAGCTGAAAAGTTGGAGGGTGTAGAGTGTATACTCACGCACAAAGATGTACCAGATATCAGATTTACTCTTGCTGGTCAAACTTATCCTGAACCGTCTCCATACGACAGACTTATACTTGAAGATGTTGTTAGATATGTAGGCGATGAAGTAGCGATAGTTGCGGCAGTAGATGAAAAAACTGCGATTAAAGCAATGAATATGATAAAAGTTGATTATGAAGTGTTAGAGGCAATTATAGATTTCGAAAAAGCTATAGAGAGCGACGTAACAGTTCACGAAGAAGAAGTAAAGTGTAACTTTGATATAGGATTTGATTCAAAGAAAAATATAGCTTCTAAGCAGGAGTACGCTAAAGGAGATGTAGAAAAAGTTTTAAACGATTGCGATATAGTCGTAGAAGAAACTTACTACACTCAAGCTCAAGCTCATGCTATGATGGAGACTTACAGATCGTACAACTATTTAGATCATGCGGGAAGATTAGTAGTGATAAGTTCTACTCAAATACCTTTCCATGTAAGAAGACATTTATCGAGAGCTTTAAATATACCTGCGAGCAAAATCAGGGTAATAAAGCCTAGAATAGGTGGAGGTTTTGGTGGAAAGCAGACTGCATGTACTGAGATATTTTCTGCAATAGTTACATTGAAAACTGGAAAACCTGCTAAGATAATTTACGATAGAACAGAGACTTTTAATTCAACTACTAGCAGACATGCCACTAGAATTAAAGTAAAGATTGGCTCAAATAAAGATGGAATAATAAGAGCAATAGACATAGAAGGGCTTTCAGATACAGGGGCTTATGGCGAACATGCTTCGACTACTTTCGGTTTAATAGGTGAAAAGACATTACCTCTTTACAATAAACTAGAAGCGGCTAGATTTGCTGGTGATGTTGTTTATACTAATAAAATGCCAGGTGGAGCTCTGAGAGGGTATGGAGCTACTCAAGGTAACTTTGCTGTCGAGTCTACAGTAAACATGCTTGCAGACAGATTAAATATAGATCCTACAGAACTTAGAATGAAAAATGTTGTAGTTGAAGGTGAGACTACATTTGCATATGGAAAACATATACAAAGCGCTGATATAGAGAGATGTATAAATAGAGGTAAAGATTTAATCGGTTGGGATGATAAATATCCATCTAAGGATCTTGGAAATGGAAAAGTTAGATCAGTAGGTATGTCGCTTACTATGCAGGGATCAGGTATACCTAATTTAGACAAATCTACTGTTGAAGTAAGACTTGATGATTATGGAAGCTACGTACTTATGGTAGGATCGACAGATATGGGGACCGGTAGTGATACTGTTCTTGCACAGATGGTAGCTGAGGTTCTTTTAACAGATATGGATAGAATAACTGTTATAGCATCTGATACAGATATGGTACCTTATGATCCAGGTTCTTACGCATCAAGTACTACTTATGTTACAGGAATGGCAGTTGTTAAAGCAGCTGAAGATCTTAGAGATAAAATTATAGAGTCTGCTTCAAAGCAATTAGAAATAGACATAGATAATTTAGAATTTGATGGAAATAAGGTGTTCTCAGTAGAACACAGTAAAGAAATATCAGTGTTTGATATATCTGTAAACACTACTATAGGGAATAAATGGGAACAACTTATAGGATTTGCTTCATATGGAAGTAGTGTTTCTCCTCCTCCGTTTATAGCTGGATTTGCAGAGACAGAAGTCGATAAAGAAACTGGAAAAGTTGATTTAATCAATTATGTTGCAATAGCTGATTGTGGTACAGTTATCAATAAAAACCTTGCAAAGATTCAAGTTGAGGGTGGTATTGTACAAGGTATAGGTATGGCGATGTTTGAGGAAGTTAGACACACTGATAATGGACATATGGATACAAACACTTTTATGCAGTACAAGATACCTTCAAGAGAAGACGTTGGCAATATAAAAGTTGAATTCGTTGAGACTTATGAACCAACAGGTCCTTTTGGGGCTAAATCAATAGGAGAAGTAGTAATAAACACTCCTCTGGCAGCTATACAAGATTCAGTATTCAATGCTGTAGGTGTAAGAATTAATAACCTACCTATAACTCCAGAAAAAGTATTTATGAAATTAAATAAATAATCAATCAAGCAAATAATTAAATATATAATTTATAGATAAATAAGAAAAGATAAGGCTCTTTTATGAAGTTAAAGCATAAAGGGGTCTTGTTTTATTGCAAATTTAGACTAACATAACTATATAACAATAATGGGAGAATAATAAGAACAGGGATGTCTATGTCTAGAGTAAAAAGCAGCTTATCAAGGATAAAGTGTGCCCTGAAAAAGGTTTTAAGTTATGTACATATAAAGATGGTATTAGAAAGTAATATTTATTTGTTAAATAGTAGTCAAAAGGAGTTTTTTTAGAGTATAATAAGAGTAAGAAGACAAACATAGTTTAAATTAAATTTATGCGTTTTCTTTAATCATTAAAAGCTTGTATGTACTTCTAATATTATCGATTAGGAGGGGATACTATGGAACTTAGTTCAAAGGAAAGATTATTTTTATTTAATCAATATGAGATACTTAAACATCTAGATAAAGATAATGTTAAAACTTACTTGGAGTATCAGGAAATCATAAGAAAAGGTTATAAATACAATTATATCGATTTAATAGAGAATATCAACAGTAAAGGCACTGAAGAAGAAGTATCAAAGTTTATATTTGATGTATTTGAAATGTATAGAATGCTTATCAGGTCTTATAATGATTTAAGTCGAATAGACAAAACTAGAATGAACAAATACGATATTATTTTTAGAGGGTTTGACATACTTGAAGAAAAAAATTACTACACTTATGCTAAATTTATTATTGAAGATTTAGGGCTTTATAAAGATATAATCAGAGAAGAAGGATTTAAAATGGAATCAAAGTCTCCTATGGTAGAAATTTACAAAAAAAGAATTGATACGTGTAGAACAGATATAGAAGAGCCTTATAGCGTTTTAAATTTAAAAGAGATAAAAAATATAATAAATATTAATTAATAACCGCATCAAAACTTAACTATTGTTAAGTTTTGATGCTTTTTTATATTTGATATGTTTTCCCTAGTACCTGGTATTTTCACACAGAAAATGAGAGGCTGTAAAAATTAATAGGTGAAATTTATTAAAAAATAGTATATAATGTATATTGAAATTAATAAGACAGTTCGTGAGCCTCCTGTCTCTAAATAAAACTACGGTGAATAATATGCATTTATTACATAGATGTATTATTTTGTATCAAAAAACCGTAGAATTTCTCTGCGGTTTTATTTTGATTGCAATTATATTTACGTACTCTAGGCTTAATATTTAAAAAATATTAGGAGGAAAAAAATGAAAGGAAATACTAAAAAAATTGCTGTTACAGCTTTAATAGCAGCAGTATACGCAGTTCTTACAATCTCTCTTGGATTTATGAGTTACTCAAATATCCAGTTCAGAGTTGCTGAAATTATGATACTTTTGGCGTTTATAGACAAAGACTACATACCAGGACTTACTTTGGGATGTTTTCTGGCAAATATATTAGGAGTTTACGGTATACCAGATACGATATTTGGAACACTTGCAACGTTTATAAGTGCATGTTTAGTTTATCAAACAGGTAAACAACTGGGTAAAAGCACGATGTCACTGATAATAGCATCTCTGTGGCCAGCTGTAGTCAACGCTCTTATAATAGGTTGGATGTTGAACAAGTTTGTAGGATTACCTTTAATCTTATCTATGGCGCAAGTTGGAATTGGAGAGTTTGTTGTTATAACAATAGCAGGTATACCACTTTTTAAAGCAGTTGAAGGTAAATATGGTATTTTAGTAAAAAACGCTTTTAATTAATAAAAGTAAATAAAATATGTATTTTTGAAGGATATATGAGATAATATTTCATATATCCTTTGTTTGTAAAAAATATATTAAATTTAAATATAAATTTCAAAAATTATAAAATATTTTGTAGAATTGTATTATATAGGATAATAAGTAAAAATAATATACAATAGTTAGGAGCATTTTAATGGAAGAAATGGTAAAGAGCGCTAAAATTATAGCAATAGGTGATGAAGGAATAAATAACTTAAAACATATAGAAAAAGATATTATAGGAAATATGGATACTGAAAAGATTGAAATAAATCAAGATGTAGACAAAGAATATATTAGAAGTATTTTTGACGGTATTGAGATGCTATTTTTAATCTACTCATCAGAAGATAAAAGGACTAGTGATATTGTAAAAGCAATATCTTATATGTCTTCAGAGAGGAGAGTTTTATCAATAGGTATAAACACTTTATTTGATGATAAAAAAGAAGATATGGGAGTAAATAGAGAGTTTAGATTGCATACTGAAGAACTTAGTGAGTTCACAAACATGATGAATTTGATTGTAGAATCAATTTCTGATTTAACTCTACTTTACTTAGATATAACAGATTTAAAAGAAGTGATAGCAAATGAAAAAGGTATAGGTTACTCTTATGTAGAATTTAAACAAAGTGATGATTACATTAATGTAGCAAAAAATATAATCGACAGTATGAAATCAATAGGTAATGTTTTTTTAAACAAGAAAAGCCTTATGCTTATTGAAGGAAAAATAAGTCTAGAGGATGTAAATAAACTTACTGATTGTATTTATGAGATAAAAGAAGAGAATTACGATATAATTTTCTCTCTAAATCTAAAGGAAAATGATGATAATAAAGTGAAAATTGGATTAATTCATAATTAATTTGCAACTTAATAAGAACTTAGCTTTTATATGATATAATATATTGATATATATTTTAATAATTTGGAGTTGGTATGATTGTTAAGACAGGATGATTCAACAATTTATGAAGGAATAAAAGTACACAACGTCTGGGGAACCACTACAGTTGACTCTATAATTGGCGAATCTGATGTGATGATTGCACTAAAGAATCGAATAAAGAAAATAGGCAATAGCGATTCTACAGTTGCAATAATGGGAGAGAGCGGTACAGGAAAAGAACTTATTGCTAGAGCTATACACCTAGCAGGCAATAGAGGAAATCAAATGTTTGTTGCTCTAAACTGTGCAGCTATACCAGAACCGCTCCTTGAGAGTGAACTGTTTGGATATGTAAAAGGTGCATTTAGTGGTGCAGATGCTAAGGGTAAAGTAGGAAAATTTGAACTTGCCAATGGTGGAGTAGTCTTTCTAGATGAAATAGGTGATATGCCACTTCAGCTTCAATCAAAACTTTTAAGAGTGCTTCAGGAAAAGAAATTTACAAGAATAGGCTCAAATGAACTATTGGATATTGATGTTAGAATTGTATCCGCGACCAATCAGGATTTATATAAATTGGTTGAAGAAAAAAAGTTTAGAGAAGATTTATATTATAGATTAAATGTAATACCAGTAGAAGTTCCCCCGTTGAGAGAAAGGGGAGAAGATATACAGATATTAATAGATAACTTTATAGATAAATATTCTAGAAAGTTGAAGAAAAATGTCACTTCTATAGACCCTGAAGTAGAGTATATTTTTAATCACTATCCATGGCCTGGTAATATTAGAGAACTTGAAAATGCTATTGAGTTGGCTATTAATTTGCTTGAAAGCGATGGCGTTATTCACAAAGGTCTAGTTAATAGAAAAATAATTGAATACTTTAAAATGAATAAAAAACAAAATAAGTCTTTAGATGATAGTATATGCGATATATCAAACAGCCAAGAGATACTGACGCTAGACGAATTTGAAAAGCTGTACATAAAAAAGGTAGTTGAGCATTTCGGAAATGATACTAAATCAAAAAAATTAGCTGCAAAAAAACTAGGAATATCTTTAGCAACGCTGTATAGAAAAATTGAAGGATAAGATTTTTCTTTTCTCAATTTTAAAAACTGTTATATAAATATTAGAAAAAGTACTTTGAAATCGATTTCAAAGTACTTTTTTATTATTCAAAGGAGTTTTTTGGAAAGAATTTAATAATTTTAACAAAAAATTAACAATATGTAAGATTAGACTTATAAGCCTTCATGATGATTATTTGGAAAAATAAAACTGATTTCATATAAAAAATCAAAACTTGGCATCATTTATGCTTTAAATTAAGTCAAAGGCAATTGACATAAAACATAATATCTAAACTTAAATTGACCTTATAAAATTGTTAGGAGTGATTTTCGTTGGAAAAGAACAAGGTTACAAATGAATCTGTATTTGATCTTGAAGGAAAACCGCCATTATTAAAATGTCTGCCGCTATCGTTACAACATATACTCGCTATGATAGTTGGTACAGTAGCCGTTCCGATAGTAGTTGGGAGCGCAGTAGGTGTACCAGGAGACCAGATAACGCTCTTAGTACAGTATGCACTCATAACAGCAGGTGTGGCTACACTAATTCAGCTTTATCCGCTATTTGGATTAGGATCTGGTTTACCGATAATCTACGGTATAGGTTTCACCTATGTACCAACATTAGTGGCCGTGGCGAAAGGATATGGTATAGCTAGTATATTTGGAGCACAGATTGTAGCTGGTATTGTAACGATATCGATTGGTCTCTGTATTAAGAGAATAAGAAAATATTTTCCAAACATTGTTACTGGAACAGTTGTATTTACAATCGGTCTATCATTATTCCCAGTAGGTGTAAATTATATTGCTGGTGGTACAGGTAACGCCAACTATGGATCATTAGCAAACTGGGCTTTGGCTACATTTACACTAGCGGTAGTAATTGGATTAAATCAATTTTCAAAAGGATACGCTAAGTTAGCATCTCTATTTTTAGGTATTATGATTGGTTATGCTGTTGCATTTGTATTTGGAATGGTTGATTTATCTCCTATCAAAGAAGCGGGATGGGTGGCTTTGCCAAAACCTTTAGCGTTTGGAATACAATTTGATCTACCAGTTGTAATATCAGTTGCGATAGTAAGTATTGTAAATGCAATCCAAAGTATAGGTGACCTTTCAGCTACAACTATAAGTGGCATGGATAGAGATATCACAGGAAAAGAGCTATCAAGAGGAGTTATAGGCTCTGGTGTCGCAACTATCTTTGGATCAATATTTGGAGGACTTCCTCCATCAGCATACAGTCAAAATGTTGGGATTGTAGCTATGAATAAGGTTATAAGTAAATATGTATTTGCTATTGCTGGAATATTCATGCTATTAGCTGGATTTATACCGAAATTTGGTTCGCTTATGACAACCATCCCATATGCAGTTTTAGGAGGGGCTACAATGTCAATCTTTAGTATGATAATGATGACAGGTATGAGACTTATATTTACTCAGGAGCTATCATCAAGAAATACAATAATTGTTGGTCTAGCAATAGCCCTTGCAATGGGAATAACTTCTGTACCAGAAGCTCAAGTATTGTTTCCGGAGTTTGTACAGATGGTATTTGGAGAATCTCCAATAGTAATAGCTGCAATAGTTGCATTTACTTTAAACTTAATAATACCTGAGAAGAGTTTAGCTCAAGAATCCAAAGAAAGGGCGGAAATGGAATCAGGAAAGAAGTCAAAAACTAAAGACTTGGAAAAGGAATTAAATTCATAGGCATAAAAATATTTAGAAAATATTTACGTATGGGAGGATTTATTTTATGAAAGTTAATAACGCATCAAAGTATGATTTAGATGGGATTCCACCTTTAAAAGAGGCGGTGCCTCTAGCTTTACAACATTTACTAGCGATGATAGTAGGAAATATGGTTCCAGCAATTCTTATTGCAAACGTTGTCGGACTTAATCAAACGCAGTCGACTATGCTTATACAAGGATCTATGTTGGCAGCGGGATTAGCAACATTTTTACAATTATATCCGATTCCTTTATTCAAAGGATATAAAATTGGAGCAAGACTTCCACTGATGATGGGTATGAGTTATGTATTTTTAGGGGCATGTATTTCAGTAGCAGCTGAACACGGTCTTGCAGCGCTATTTGGAGCACAGATTGCAGCGGGTGTAGTAGTCTTCTTTGTAGGATTTATTATAAAAAAGATTAGACATATTTTTACGGCTGTTATTTCGGGAACAATCATTGCATGTATGGGAATTGGACTTTTCACAACAGCTATAAAAAATTTAGCTGGCGGTGAAGGTACTGAACTTTTTGGTAATCCGATTAACTTTTTAATCGGTGGATTCGTAGCGATTATAATAATTATGATAAACAAATTCGGAAGAGGATTAGTAAAAAATTCATCAATACTTATAGGTATTGTAGTAGGATATGCGGTTTCTCTTGTAGCTGGAATAATTGATTTCTCAGCAGTACAAGGGGCAGCTTTAATATCTCTACCGACACCAGTAGCATTTGGATTAGAATTTAAACCTGAACTAATAGTTATGTTCACTATAATTTATATAATAGGAATTGTGGATATGATGGGAGCGACTACAATAGTTACGATGGGCGCAATGGACAGAGAGGTTACAGATGAAGAACTATCATCAATAGTTTTAGGTAATTCAATATCTTCAATAATATCTTCAGTTTTCTCAGCACTACCGACTGGGGTATTTAGCCAAAATACAGTAATAGTTTCAATGAATAAAGTAATAAGCAGATATGTAATCGCTTTAGGCGCTGCAGTTTTATTACTAGCAGGTGTATCACCATTTTTAGGTGCTATTATGACTACAATTCCTAACTGTGTAATAGGTGGAGCTACAATAGTAGTATTCTCATCTATAGCAATGTCAGGATTCTCTATAATAGGTTCAGACGGATTTACAGAAGAAAATAACCTTATAGCTGGAGTTTCTATAGCAGTAAGTATAGGTGTATCTACATTCCCACAGGTATTAAATCAGTTCCCAGCTATTGTACAGACAATAGTAGGAAATTCTTATATAGTATCAGGAGCTGTTATAGCGATTCTTCTTCAAACAGTATTTAAACTAAAGGTATTTGGTAAAGATGAAGTAGCTGCTTCAAAGGAGAAAGTCGGATAGTATTTGAAGAAATGTATTATAATAATAAATTTTATTTCAAATGGAGGGGATTTAAGTGATCGATATACTTATAAAAAATTCAATAATTGTCACGGTGAACAAAGGTAGAGAGGTTTTGTTTGATGGGGCTATTGCAATAAAAGACGACAGAATACTGGATATAGGAAACTCTAAAGATTTAGTATTAAAATATACAGAAGTTAAAAAGGTTATGGATGGAAATGGAAAAGTAATCTTCCCAGGATTTATAAACACTCATAACCATCTTTTCCAAGTTCTTCTTAAAGGTCTTGGAGATGATATGGCATTAGATGGATGGTTAAACAGCATGATGTTTCCATCGGCTAAGTTTTTAACTGAACAAGACACTTACGATGCAGCTATGCACGGATGTGTAGAGGGACTGAAGAGTGGAATAACTACAATGGTCGACTACATGCACACTCACAATAGAGCTGGTCTAACAGATGGAATTATAAAAGCTTATCAAGATTTAGGAATTAGAGGTGTAATAGGAAGAGGATGTATCGATCTAGGTATTCACAAAGAACTAATTGAAGATGTAGAAATCGTAGAAAAAGATCTTAGAAGATTATTCGATAAATATCATAACTCTGATAATGGCAGAATCAAACTATGTGTAGCACCTTCTTCAATGTGGGCTATATCAGAAGAAATGGGCAGAATGTTGTGGAAAATAGTTAAAGATTACGATTCATATTTTACAGTTCACTTATCAGAAACTGATTTTGCAAGAAATAAAACGAAAGAGATACATGGAGAAATAGATATTAAACTACTTGAAAAGTGGGATATATTAGGGCCTGAAGTTGTAGCAGTACACTGTGTATGTGTTGATGATGAAGATATAGAAATGCTTAAAAAATACGACATCAAGGTTTCGCACAATGTTGCAAGTAATATGTATTTAGCATCAGGTGTATCTCCTGTTCCCGAAATGCTAAAGGCTGGGATAAATGTAAGTTTAGGATTGGATGGCGCCGCTAGTAACAACTCACAGGACATGGTAGAGCTTATGAAACTTACAGCACTTCAACATAAAGTAAACAACTGTGATCCACTAGCTATATCAGCGGAAAAAGTTTTAGAGATGGCAACTATTGAAGGGGCTAGAACTCTTAGAATGGAAGATGAAATTGGATCGCTTGAAATTGGTAAAAAAGCAGACTTAATAGTGTTTAATTCGATGATTTCTCCAAAATCGATACCACTTCACAACCCAGTATCTACATTAGTTTACTCTTCAACTATGGACAATATAGAAACTGTAATAGTAGATGGAAACATGATAATGGAGGATGGAGACATCAAAACAATTGAAAGCGAAGAAAAAGTATATAAAAATACACAAAAGGCAGCAGAAGAATTATGTATAAGAGCTGATATAAGTAATAGAATGGAAGGCCATGTTTGGAATAGCTTGTTCTAAGACGGATTTAAACTAATATTTCAAATTGTAAATTCCATAAAAGCGTTTATTTATTCTTAGGAGGTTAAATATGAAACAGATAAAATTAGATGTAAATAATTATATTTACGATGTCTATATAGAAGATAATGAAACTCTTTTATATGTACTTCGTGAAAAATTAAATTTAACTGGGGCAAAAAAAGGATGCAATAGCGGTAGTTGCGGTGCATGTAAAGTTTTAATAGACGGTGTTGATACTAAAACTTGTAAAGCGCTTGCTAAAGACTTTGAATATAAAAAGATTGTTACAATTGAGGGATTTGCAGATGGAGATAAGCTTCATCCAATACAGGAATCATTTATTGAAGTAGGAGCAGTTCAATGTGGCTACTGTACTCCTGGAATGATTATAACAACGCAGGGACTTCTAAATAGAAATCAATCTCCTAATGAAGATGAAATTAGAAAAGCTTTTAACGGAAGTCTCTGTCGATGTACTGGATATGTAAAAATTATAGAAGCAGTTAAGTTATCTGCTAGAAAGTTAGGGGGTAAGTAATATGGAAAAAGTTATAGGTAAATCTTACCCAGTGAAAGATGCAGCTCTAAAAGTAACGGGGCAAATGAAATACGTTTCAGACCTTAAACCTCAAAACGTATTACACGCTAAAATGCTTTTAAGCCCAGTTGCGCATGCAAAGATAAAGAACATAGATGTAAGTGACGCTTTAAAGGTTGAAGGTGTAAGAGCAGTAGCAACTCATTTAAACTCACCCTGTATAAAATACAACGGAGCGCTTAGATTCTTTGAACACGATATACCAAAAGATGAAGCAGTGTTTAATGAAATTGTTAGATATGTTGGGGATAGGGTTGCAGCTGTTGCAGCTGAGACAGTAGAAGCAGCAGAAAAAGCTGTGAGCCTAATAAAAGTTGAGTACGAAGAGTTGCCAGCAGTGCTTACTATACAAGATGCAATAAAAGAAGGTGCAGATTTAATTCACGGTGATACTAATAAAATCGCAGAAATGAAGATAGATGCTGGGAATGTTGATGAAGCTTTTGAAGAATGTGACCATGTATTTGAAGATGAATACAATGTACCTGCTATACACCACGGCGCAATAGAAACACATTCAGCAATTGCTCACTATGACTACAACAACAATTTAACAGTTTATACCCCTTGCCAAAATACATTTGCATTTAGAATAATACTTTCTCAGATATTTGAGATGCCACTTCACAAGATTAGAGTTGTAAGACCGGCAATAGGCGGATCGTTTGGTGGAAAACTTGAAATGACAATAGAGCCAGTGTCTGCAGTACTATCTAAAATGACAATGAGACCTGTAAAGCTTGTTTTAAATAGAAGAGAATCAATTATAGCTACAAGAACTCGTCATGGTGCTTATGTAAAAATTAAAACTGGTGTTAAAAATGATGGGGAGATATTAGCACAAAATATTGATATATATACAAATACAGGTGCATACGCATCGAGTGCACTTAATGTTATGGGTGCTCTAAGCCACAAGGTATACAAAGTATACAAGATTCCTAACATGAGATTTAAAGGAATTCCTGTTTATACAAATACACCTATAGCTGGAGCTATGAGAGGTTATGGATCTCCACAAGTATTTATGGCTCAGCAAGCACAGATAGGTAAAATAGCAAAAACTTTAGGGCTGGATTTAACTTATGTTCAAGAGAAGAATGTAGCTGAACCTGATGGTGTAGATGTAAGATTTAACGCACCTCTTGGAAATCCGAGAATACTAGACTGTATTGAAAAAGGAAAAGAGTTATTTGGATGGGATGAGAAAAAGAGACTACCTAAAGAAGAAGAAAAGTACTATAGGGGAGTCGGAATGGCTATAGGAGCTCACGGAAACGGTGTTTTTGGAGCTCACAGAGATGTAATAACTCTTACTCTTAAGCTAAACGAAGATGGAACTGCAACACTTATCACCGGAGTTCACGATATGGGTAATGGAGTTGCTACAATGCAGACTATGATGGTTTCAGAGGTTTTAGGGATAAGACCAGAAGATGTTGAAACTTATGAAGCAGATACAGATGCGTGTACATTTAACTTAGGGGACTATGCAAGCAGAGGTGTGTTTGTAGAAGGTGCAGGAGCTAAAAATACTGCTGAAAAATTAAAAGAGATGATATTAGATGAAGCTGAAAAATTAATGGAAGTACCAAAAGAAAATTTAATACTTGAGGATGGTTTAGTTGTAAATAAAGAAGACAAAAATCAAAGCAAAACTCTATCAGATGTAGCGGTATTTACTCAAAGTAAATCATTAAAAGAACTATCTGTAGTAGAGAGCTTCTCATCTCCAGCGGGGATAACATCTTATGGAGTCCACTTCGCAGAAGTACTAGTAGACAAAGAAACTAAGAAAGTAAAGGTTGAAAATTTCGTAGCAGTCCACGATGTTGGAACAGTAATTAATCCTATGAATCTAGAAGGTCAGCTAGAGGGCGGAATTCATATGGGTCTAGGATACGCTCTTAGTGAAGAAGTTAGCTTCGATGAAAAAGGAGTTCCATTAAATGATGAGTTCACATCTTACAAAATGCTTAGAGCAAATGAAATGCCCGACATTAAGATTCATTTTGTAGATGGATTTGAAAAAGATGGTCCGTATGGAGGTAAAAGTATAGGTGAATGTGCAGTAGTGCCATCAGCACCAGCAGTAGCAAATGCTGTACTAGATGCCACTGGAATAGAAGTTCATTCATTACCAATAAAACTATAATAATTAATTTTATAGGCTTATATAAACTTTGAGTAATCAAAAGTAATCAAATCATTAATTTTAAATTTTATAATATAAAGATAAAAAGGGGATACATTATGGCTAAAATATTAGGAATTTGCGGAAGTCCAAGAAAAGGCGCGACGGAATATGCGCTTATGGAAGCTTTAAAAGAGGTTGAAAAGGTACCGGGAATAGAGACAGAATATTGGTCTGTTAGAGGAAAAAAGATTGGACCTTGTGTTCACTGTGACGCCTGTATTAGAAATAAAACTATGTGTATTATAAAAGACGATATACAAGAGCTAGAAAAGAAAATACTTGAAGCTGATGGGATAATAGTTGCTTCACCAGTTTACGATATGAGCATTACAGCTCAACTTACAGCGGCATTTAATAGGCTAAGACCTATATACTTAGTTCACTCAGGAGAGTTACAAAACAAAGTAGGAGCTGCTATTACAACTGGAGGTACTAGATATGGTGGTGAAG
Source organism: Clostridioides mangenotii TR (assembly GCF_000498755.1). GTDB lineage: Bacteria > Bacillota > Clostridia > Peptostreptococcales > Peptostreptococcaceae > Metaclostridioides > Metaclostridioides mangenotii_A. The sequence continues at coordinate 152,276 of NZ_AXUS01000001.1, forward strand.
AACTCGCAAAACTGCCAATAATAAACTTCTTTTTAATGCACGAAATGCTAGTAACTGGTGGGCTTGGAGGGTGTTATATAGGCGGTACAATATGGAGTAAAGACGAAAAAGCTAAAGGAGCAAAAGAAGATGAAGTCGGAATGGATTCAGTTGTAAGACTTGCAAAAGGTGTAGCTGAAGCTGTGATGGTTTCAAAGTATGGATTAGAAATCTGGAATAAGCATAAACAAGAGTTAAACATAGCAAAAGACGAAAAATCACCACTCAGAGATCACTAGAACGACGGCATATAAAAAAATTGATAAATGAAGGTCTGATGTTTTATGGGAATAATTATAAAAGGCGGGACAGTTGTAACTGCAGAGAGAACATATATTAGCGATATTAAAATAGAGAATGAAGTAATAGCTGAAATAGGTAAAGATTTAAAGTGTGAGGGTTTTGAAGTTGTAGAGGCAAATGGATGCCATATAATACCGGGTGGAATCGATGCACATACACACTTTGATATGGATTCAGGTTCTATAAAAACAGCAGATAATTTCGAAACTGGGACACGTGCAGCAATAATTGGAGGAACGACTACAATCCTAGATTTTGCAGAAAGCAATGGAGATGAGAGCTTAATTGAGGGAGCTATATCTTATCACAGAATGGCAGCTGGTAAATGCAGTTGCGATTATGGTTTTCATATGACTATAACAAAGTTGGACGAAAAAACATTTAAACATATGGAAGAGTTAATCTATGGTGGGATTACCTCTTTCAAAATGTACATGGCTTACGATGGAATGAAGATAGATGATGGAGCGATATATAAGGTTCTAGAAAAGGCACGAGAGCTAGGATGTATAGTTGAATTTCACTGTGAGAACGGAGACTTACTAGACGCGTTGATAGAGGAAAATGTAAGCTCCGGGAATCTAGAACCCAAGTACCATCCATTGACTAGACCTACATTGGTTGAAAAAGAAGCTGTTTCAAGACTTTCAGATATAACAAAACTGGCGGACTCGAGATCCTATGTTGTGCACCTTAGTTGTAAGGATTCATTAGAAGTAGTTAAAAGTGCACGAAAACAAGGGGTAAATATGATCGTTGAAACTTGCCCACAGTACCTTGTTTTAGATGACGAACTTTATAACAAAGAAAATTTTGAAGGTGCAAAGTATGTTATGTCACCTCCTCTTAGAAAAAAAGAAGACATAGAGTGTCTATGGGATGGAATAAAAAATGGTGATATTCAAACAGTCGGGACTGATCACTGTTCGTTCAATTTCAAAGGTCAAAAGGATTTGGTAAAAGATGATTTCAGCAAAATTCCAAATGGTGCACCTGGAGTTGAAGAAAGAATGGAGCTTTTCTATACGTACGGAGTAGCAAATAAAAGAATTAGCTTTAATAAATTTGTAGAGGTTACATCTACAAATGCAGCCAAGATATTTGGTTTATATCCCCGTAAAGGTGAAATACAAGTTGGAAGTGATGCAGATCTAGTAGTACTAGATACAAATAAAGAAAAGCTTATAACTAACAGTACTCTACAACATAATGTGGATTACACTCTGTACGAAGGCTTTAAGGTAAGTTGCCAGGTAAGAGATGTATTTCTAAGAGGAGAGCATGTAGTAGAAGATGGAGAAATAAAGAAAGTGTATAGAGGTAAGTATTTAAAAAGTAAAATAAAATAAATTTATGAGGTGAAAAAATGATCGATATTCTTATAAAAAATGCAATAGTAGTTACTGTAAACAAAGAAAGAGAAGTATTATTTGACGGTGCAATAGCAATAGAAGGAAATAAAATTATAGATATCGGAAGTTCAAAGGAAATAGTATCTAAATATAGTGATGCAAAAAAAGTTATCGATGCAAAAGGTAAAGTTATATTCCCGGGATTTATAAATACACACAACCACTTATTCCAAACTCTACTAAAAGGGCTAGGTGATGACATGGTTTTAAAAGATTGGCTTGAGACTATGACATTCCCAGCAGCTAACTATTTAGAGCCAAAAGATACTTACGACGCAGCTATGTTGGGATGTGTTGAAGGGCTTAGAGGTGGAATTACAACTATGGTTGACTATATGTATCCTCATAGTAAGCCGAATTTATGTGATGGGATAATAGACGCGTATAAAGAACTTGGAATAAGAGGGATACTTGGTAGAGGATGTATGAACACTGGAGCGCAATTTGGAGTTCACCCAGGAATAATGCAAGATGTAGAGACAGTTGAAAAAGATGTGAGAAGGTTGTTTGAGAAACACCACAATTCAGAAAATGGAAGAATAAAAATAGGAGTTGCACCAGCAGCAATATGGTCTAACTCACAGGATATGTTAGAGATGCTGTGGAGAATAGCTAAGGAGTACGATGATGCGCTATTTACAGTACACATCTCAGAAACACCTTTTGATAGAGAGGCGGCAAAAGAGCTTCACGGAGAGTACGATATAAATGTTCTAGAAAAATTAGGAATACTTGGTCCAAATGTGCTTATGGTTCACTGTGTATACCTAACTGAAGAAGACATGGAACTTACTAAAAAGTACGATATGAAAGTATCTCACAATACTGCAAGTAATATGTATCTTTCTTCAGGGGTAGCTCCAGTTCCAGAGATGCTTAAAAAAGGTATCACTGTTAGTTTGGGAGTAGATGGTGCTGCTAGTAACAATTCACAAGATATGTTAGAACTTATGAAGCTTACAGCGCTTCAGCATAAGGTAAACAAATGTGATCCTTTAGCTATATCCGCAGAAAAAGTTCTTGAACTTGCTACAATAGACGGTGCGAGGGCGATAGGTATGGATAATGAAATAGGATCTTTAGAAGTTGGGAAGAAGGCAGATTTACTTATATTCAATCCGATGTTATCACCTAAAGCTATACCTATGCACAATCCAGTTTCTACATTGGTTTACTCATCGAGCTTAAAGAATATCGAAGGAGTAATAGTAGACGGAAAAGTAATAATGGAGGATTCAAAAATTCTTACTACGGATGAAGAGAGAGTTCTTAGGGACGCACAAAATACAGCTGAAAGGCTGTGTGAGAGAGGATCAATAAAAAACAGAATGGAAGGCCACAAGTGGAATAGCCTTTACTGATAAATTTTGAGTCAATTATAATTACTATACTGAATTTGGAGTGATATGTTTGATTATTAAATGTACTATAAATGGGAAAAAGAAAGAATTAAATATTAGTCCAGATGACTTTTTAGCAGATACACTTAGAGAAAATGGGTATGTGAGTGTTAAAAAAGGATGCGACACAGGTTCATGTGGACTATGTACAGTGATGATTAATGATAAAGCAGAGTTATCATGTAATTTCCTTTCAGCTAGAGCAGATGGTCAGAGTATCACAACTCTAGAAGGGGTGCAAAAAGAGGCTAAAGAATTCGGAGATTTTCTTGCAGAAGAGGGTGCAGATCAATGTGGTTTCTGTGCTCCGGGATTTATAATGATGGTTTTAGCTATGAAGAGAGAGTTAAAAGATCCTGCTGAAGAAGAAGTTATAGATTATCTAAATGGGAATTTATGTAGATGCACTGGTTATAAAGGTCAACTTAGGGCTATACACAAGTACCTAAATTCAGTGAAATAACATTCTCTTAAACTGATAACAAGTAATAAAGATATTAGAAATAAAAAAATCATACAAAAGGGGGATATTATGATAACCATAAAGGAATATGTGGTCCCAACGAGTTAGATGAAGCTTATGAATTATTAACATCTAAAAGAAACAACGTGGTACTAGGAGGAAGTAGTTTTTTAAAATTGGGCAGTAAAAATATAGGGACAGCAATTGATCTTAAAGATATAAATTTAGACTATATAGATGAAGACGATGAAAACATACTTATAGGCGCTGATGTGAGCCTTAGAAAATTAGAGCAAAATAACTTAATAAAGAGTTACTGTGGAGGTATAATTTCATGTGCAGTTTCTAATATAGTGGGTGTGCAGTTCAGAAATGGAGCTAGGGTTGGCGGTAGTGTCTTTTCAAAATATGGATTTTCTGATTTAATTCCCCCGTTATTGGCAGCTGGAGCGAAGGTTAAACTTTATAAAACAGGTACTGTAGATTTAGAAGAGTTTTTAGAGAGTAACCACGAAAAAGATATACTTATAGAGGTTATATTAAAGAAAAGAGAGGCTAAAGGAGTATACGATTGTATAAGAAAATGTACAGGTGATTTCCCGGTATTAAATGGAGCTATAGTCTGTGAGGATGAAAAGTACACTATTGTAATAGGTGCCAGACCGCAAAAAGCTATAATAGCTAAGAGATCAAGTGAAGTACTAACTATAGAAGAGGATATAGAAAAGGCATCAGATTTAGTTAAAGAAGAGTTGTCGTATGGCAGCAATTTAAGAGCTAGCAGAGAGTATAGATCTGATATGGCTAAGGCGCTGGTGACAAGAATGTATATGAGTATTGGATGTGATAAGGATGATAAATAAAGGGATAAGAAAGATTGATAGCGAGGCAATAGTTACTGGTAAACCTATATATACTGAAGATCTTATAATGCATAAAGATGTCCTTACAGTTAAATTAATGAGAAGTCCTCACGCATTCGCGAAAATTAAGAACATAGATGTAAGCAAAGCTCTTAAAGTTGAAGGTGTAGTAGATATATATACGTACAAGGATGTACCCAATTATAGATATTCAATGGTGGGTGAGTCTTATCCAGAAGCTTCTCCTCACGATCAGCTAATTCTTGAAGATGTAGTCAGATATGTAGGAGATGAAGTAGCTATAATTGCAGCTGATGATGAAAAATCGGCTTTAAAAGCGATGAAATTAATTAAAGTTGAATACGAAAAGTTAGAGCCTATACTAGATGCGACTAAATCAGAAAATAACACGATATTAATTCATACTGAGAACGATCTTTTTTCTCCATTCGACTTTGGACTTGATGCAAGTAGGAATATTGTTTCAAGAGAAAGATTTTCAAAAGGAGATGTAGATAAAGAATTTGAAAACAGTGATGTGGTTATAGAGAGATCGTATATAACTCAACCTCAAGCTCACTGTATGATGGAGACGCATAGGGCATACACTTACATCGATGCAAATGGTAGATTAGTAGTTATATCTGCCAACCAGTCAGCTTATCATATGAGAAGACAAATAGCCAGAGCTATAGGATTAAAGCACTCACAAATAAGAGTTATAAAACCTAGAATCGGCGGTGGATTTGGAGGTAAAAATATAGCTGTAACAGAGATATATGCTTCTTTTGTAACTTGGATGACAAAAAGACCTGCAAAGCTTATATACACTAGGAAAGAAACTTTTGCTATGACAAATACAAGACATCAAATGTTCTTTGACATAAAATTAGGTTCGGATAAAGAAGGAAATATAAAAGGTATAGATCTTAGAGCATTAAATAATACAGGAGCATACGGAGATAATGGACCTTCTGTTTGTTCAGAGTCAGGTCATAATACTCTGCCTGCTTATAACGATGTGCCTGCAATAAAGTTTGATGGAAGAACTGTATATACAAATTTAGTTCCAGGTGGAGCACTCAGAGGATATGGAGCTACTCAAGGTACATTTGCTCTAGACAGTGCTATAAATGAGTTGGCTCAGGAGCTAGAAATGGATCCAATAGATCTTAAACTCAAGAATATAATAAAAGATAAAACAGACGGCGGAATAATGAACTTTCCGATAAGAACTTGTAAACTAGAGGAGTGTATCAAAAGAGGTAAAGAGCTGATAGGATGGGATGAAAAATATCCTGCTAGAAAAATTGGAAATAACAAAGTTAGAGCGGTAGGAATGTCTATAGCTACTCATGGATCTGGTATCACAGGAATTGATATGGCTATTGTAAATATGAGAATGGATGAAGATGGAACGTATAAACTTATGTCTGGATCATCAGACCTTGGAACAGGATCAGATACTATATTAGCTCAAATAGCTGCTAAGGCATTAAATACTACAGTAGATAGAATATCTGTTCATACAGGAGATACAGATATGTGTCCATACGATACAGGTGCATTTGCATCTTGTACGACTTATGTAACAGGAAGTGCAACAATAAAGTCAGCGGAGAGTTTAAAAGCTAAGATATTAAAAGTAGCAAGTAAAAAACTTGAAATTCCAACTGATGATTTGATGTTATTTGAAGATAGAGTTAGCAGTATAAATGAATTAGATAAATTTGTGCTCCTAGAAGAGTTAGGAAGAAAGTCAGTTGGAGGTGGAGACCAAGAAGTGCTTTATTCATCTGAAAGTTTTGGAATCAAAGAGAGCGCTAAACCTTTCTTGGCAGGATTTGTTGAGATAGAGTTAGACAAAACAACAGGTGAGTTTGAAATCATCGACTACGTTTGTACAGTAGACTGTGGAGCGGTTATGAACCCAACACTTGCGAGGATACAAGTAGAAGGTGGAGTTACTCAAGGGATAGGCTTAGCGGTCTACGAAGAGCCGATACATGGGGAGGATGGTAAACTTCAAACTACTAGTTTTCTTCAGTACAAAGTCCCAACTAAAAAAGAAGTTAAAAATATACAAGTAGAGTTTATAGATAACTACGATCCATCAGGTCCTTATGGAGCAAAATCGCTTGGAGAAATAGTAATACACACTCCAGCACCGGCTCTAGCAAATGCAGTATTCAATGCTGCAGGAGTAAATATTAGGGAATTGCCGATAACTGCTGAAAAAGTTTATATGGCTATGAAGAATAAAAAATAGGGGGTAAGCATTGATGATTGCTATAAAGAGTAAGTTCTTAATGTCCTCTGTAGATGAAATATACGTTGATCACGCTGTAGTTATAGAAGACGAGATTATAAAAGATATAATTCCAAATGTTGAGTTAAGAAGTAAATATCCCGGTGTAGAGATTATTGATAAATCAGATGCAGTGGTAATACCAGGATTTATAAATGCTCATATGCATCAGTATGGAGTTCTATCTAGAGGAATTCCAGCCAATGTCAAATTTAATGATTTTGAAGGTTTTTTAAATGAATATTGGTGGCCATTTGTAGAAAATAGAATAGGTCTAAAGGAAGTTAAGGCAACTACAATTACTTCAGGAATCGAGCTAATAGAATCGGGTGTCATAGGTTTCTGTGACACTCTAGAAGCTCCGAATACAGAAGAAGGAACTCTTATAGAACAAGGTAAAATTATAGAAAACTTGGGAATGAAAGCAGTAGTATCCCTTGAAAGCTGTGAGAGGATAGATTGTGAAAATGGACTTAAGTGTCTAAAAGAAAATGCCGATCTTATAAGATGGAGCAAAGAAAACAGCAAATTGATTTCAGGTATGATGTGTACTCACACTAGTTTCACATGCTCAGCAGATTTTATAAAAAGAGCCAAACAAATTGCCTTAGAATTAGAAGCTCCAATGCAGTTCCACTTATCCGAAAGTATTTACGAACCGAATTACACAGCTAAACACTTTGGAAAAAAACCCGTAAAGTACTACAATGATTTAAACATTTTAGACGGAAATGTAGTTGCTTCGCAATGTGTTAAAGTTGATGATGATGAAATAGAGATATTAAAGGAAAGAGGGATGAAGGTAGTTCATATGCCTCTGAGTAACTGCGAAGTAGGGGGAGGTTTTTCACCAGTACAGAAAATGCTAGATAAGGGTATAAAAGTCGCGCTTGGAACTGATGGATATATTAATGATTTCTTTGAAGTAATGAGAGGAGCTTTTTTAATTCACAAGTCGGTTGCAGAAGATACGACAGTTATGTCTGCAAAGACTGTACTTCAAATGGCTACTGAACATGGAGCTCACGTTTTAAACTTAAAGGACTCCGGAAAGATAAAAGTTGGAAATAAAGCAGATGTAATTGTCTTAGAAAATAAATTCAAAACACCTGTAAACCTTGATAATATATATGAGCAGATAGTTGTACATGGAAGAAAAGAGTTTGTATCAAATGTATTTATAAATGGAAAGAGGGTTTTAAAGGATTACGAATTATTTGGTGTTGACAAAAAATCTGTTGAAGAAGATATGAAAAAAGTTGCGGAAGATTTCTGGAAGTTTTAATTAAGTTTTATAAATATATATCGATAAAGATGAGAAAAGAGGCATATTATGTATAATTTTTTAGGGAAAAATTTAAAATCACCGTTAATAATAGGATCAGGGCCTTTAACTTATAGTGCTGAAGGATGTAAGATACTTAGCGATGCAGGTGCTGGTGCAGTGGTTACTAAAACTATAAGGAAATCAAGAGCTATAAACCCAGCTCCACATATGGTTAGAAACACAAATAACGCACTAATAAATAATGAAAAATGGACTGACTTTGAACCAGATCAATGGATAGATTTCGAGATTCCAAAGATGAAGGAAGATGGGACTGTATGTATAGCATCAATTGGTCATACTCTTGAGGAGAGTAGTGAGCTAGTAAAAAAAGTGGAAGAAGCAGGAGCAGATTTTATAGAATTGGTTTCTTACGATTATAACGATCTTATACCGATGCTTAAAGATGCAAAATCCAAAGTAAAAATACCAGTAATTGTTAAACTGCCACCAATGGCTCATGATATAACAAATCTATGTAAATCATTAGAAGAAGCAGGAGCAGAAGCTATAACAGCTTGTGATTCTGTAGGACCTGCTTTTAGAATCGATATAGAAACAGGGAGACCTCTTTTAGGTGGAGATGGATTTGGATGGTTAAGTGGAGATGTTATAAAACCAATAACGCTTCATAAAATATATGAAATAAGACAAAAGATAAGTATACCTATAATAGGTCTTGGAGGATGTGTAAGCGGAGATGATGCTTTGGAGATGATTATGGCTGGTGCCGACTTTGTTGGAATATGCTCGGTAGTTATATTAAAAGGACCGGAAGTAATTGCTAAAATCCACAAAGATCTAAATATGAATTTAGATAGATTAGGATATGGAAGCATTGAAAATGCTCGCCATGTAGTTCACAAACACATGGGTGTTGCAAACGAGAGAGAGAGTTTTGAGTTTACTTTTGAAGAAGACAAATGTGTTAGATGTAGAATGTGCGAAAAAGTCTGTGCATATCAAGCTAGAAAGTTAAATGAGAATATGGAGTTAGATGAGAAAGAATGTAGATACTGCGGACTATGTATATCAGTATGTAAGCCAAAGGCACTTGGAAGAAAGTTGGATACAGTAAAAGTCACTGTTTAATAAAATATCGATCGACTAAAGCTGATGAATTAAAAGGAGCTGTATCAAAATGATTTTTTGAGACAGCTCCTCTATTTATTTTTATTATATTTTGTAGTAGTATAATTTAAAGAGATTTTTTTAGAATAGATATTTAAAGAAACTATAAATTGAGCAAATACAAGTACTCGATATTTATCGAGCTGGATTTTATATTTAAATAAAGGGGGGAGTGATAGTTTGAATGTAAACAGAAAAAGAATACAAAATACAATAGAACTGTACATAGTATTAATGGAGATAGCCACTGCTCAGAGGAGTTGAATGACATTAAAGATATAGAGTAGGCTGCAATATCTTATTAGATGTAGTTTATAAACTGGCACAGATGTAAAATATGAAATACAACTATTTAGAGAAAATAAAAGGTATTTAAAATGTTAAATATAAAATTGTTTTTTAAAAATTTAATCAAATATTTAGAAGTAGTATCTATACCAAGTTTAATAATACTTCTAATTTTGATTCCGATACTTTCAAGTGTTACAACATTTATACTAGATATAAGTGGGATATCTTACATATCGTATACGAATATAAAAGATATACTTTTAAATCATCCTATAGCATTATTGGGATTATTAACAGTATTTTCTATAGTGATAATAACGGTATTTCTAGAATTTACATTTTTACTTTTAAGTGTCTACTACATAAGGATGGATAAAGATATAAAAATTGTGAAGATTTTAGCGTTAACTGTAGATCAAATTAGTAAAGTTTCGCCGGGATCTTTTGTATTCTTTATATTTTATTTTTTACTAATACTTCCATTTAGTGGTCTAGGGTATACAACAGCATTGTTATCAAAAGTCGCTATTCCAAATTTTATTATCGATTACATATTTGAGGGAAAGTTTATATTTATAGCACTGCTCGCTATTTTCTATATTGCGATGTTCTACCTTGCAATTAGATTGGTATTAGTTTTACCGCTTTTGATTTTAAAAAAGAATACTATAAAATCAGCAGTAGTTGAGAGTTGGTATATCACAAAAGGTAAAATTCTTAAAATTATTTTTAAGTTTATGTCAGTAGTCGTAGCTTTTGTATTTGTAGTGATTTTAGTCTTTTTTTTAATTTACCAAATGCAAGTATTTTTTGATAATAACTTACCTGATTTCGCGCTTTACAGTGCAGTAGTATCTCTACTTTTTATTCAGCTTATAGCGATTGTTTTAATGGCATATGTAACTGTTTACTTTTTTGAGATTATACTTGAAATTTTATTTAAAAGTAAAGCGATTAAATACCGACCGAATAATAGTCTAAAGTACCATAAAGATAAATACAGTAAAATAAAAATTATTGATATTTTGATTAGAATAAGTGTGCTTATAACTTTAGCTGGTGTTTTATTTTTTAACTTCGAGTATATGCAGGGACTTTTGACATCAAAACCTATGACAATTTCTCACAGAGGAGTTAGTTTGAGGAATGGTGTTCAGAATACAATAGAATCATTAAATACTATAGTTGGTTACGGTCCAGACTATGTAGAGATGGATATACAGGAAACTAAGGATCATAAATTCGTAGTTATGCACGACAAATCTCTCAAGAAACTAGCTGGATTAAAAGTGAATACCTCCAAGCTTACTTTAAAAGAGCTTGAAAAAATAACTATACGTGAGAATGGATTTGAAGCTAAGATACCAAGCTTTGATGATTACTTAAAAGAAGCTAAACTAAAAAATCAAAAACTTTTGATAGAGATTAAAACAAATAAATTCACAAGTGATGATATTGTAGATTTATTTATAAAAAGATATAAAGAAAACATATTAGAGAACAAGCATATAGTGCAGTCATTAGACTGTAAAGTTGTAACTGAATTAAAAGAGAAATCACCTGAGCTGAATGTAGGTTACATACTTCCGTATAATTTAGCGGGTATGCCGTCCATTAGGGCAGATTTCTTTACTGTAGAATACACTAGTACAGAAGGTAGGTTTGTAAATAAAGCTCACAAGTTAGGTAAAAAAGTTTTTGTGTGGACTGTTAATGATGAAGAGGTTATAAATAATATGATATTCCTCAATGTAGATGGAATTATAACTGACAATATGACTCTATTAAATAGGGTTATAGAGGATGAGACTAATTCTCCGACTTATGCAAATAGATTAATAAGTTTTATATTCGAATTAATTAGTTAAATTAAACTCTATAAAATTTGAGTGTAAAGTTATTAATCTTTATTTTTACATAAATTTCAGTAGCATATTTAAAATATATCTCTAATAGGAGGCCTTTTTATGAGAGAGTTAGAGGTAATGATAGGAAAATCTATGAACAGTTAGATATGATAATTGACGTAATTTATGATGTATATTATAGAATAACGAAAATAAATTTAATTTATATATTGGATTAAATTAAGGAAATAGAGGGATGTTTATGAGTTTAGATAGTTTAATTGATTTAAAAAGCGGTATGGATAAAAAAGAAATAATAACCGTAGTAGGGGCGGGGGGAAAGACATCATTTATAGATTCGATAGCACAAATATACAGGAATAAATCTAAAGTTCTTTTAACTACTACTACAAAAATATTTGTTCCGTCTGAAGGTTCTTATGAAAATATGATTTTGCTGGATGATATTTATGAAGAGGAACTTTCAAATTTAGATTTTGAAACAGGCATTACAGTATGCGGTAAATGTATTAATGAAGACAATAAAATTGTAGGAATCGATTTTGATGATCTAAAAAAGCTTGAGGATAAATTTGATTTGATCTTGATTGAGGGTGATGGATCAAAGAAAAAGAAACTAAAGGGATGGAACGACAACGAACCTTTAGTATATGAAAATACCACAAAAACTATTGGTATATTAGATATTACCTCTTACAAGATGAAGATAAATGAAGAGAATATACACAGATTAGATAAATTTATAGATCAAATAGGATATAAAAACAATTTATATAAAAGATTAAACAAAGATGTAGATGTGTCTGATCTAGTGAAGATAGTATTAAATAAAAAAGCTCTATTTAAAAACTCAAAAGGGGAAAGAGTACTATTTATAAACAAAGTTGAAAATAATGGAAGAGAAGCTATAGCAAGAGAAATTATGAAAACAATTATAGAAAAAGATGAAAATATAAAGCTGTATTTTGGGAGTATTAAGCAAAATACATGTACACTATACAAATAAACTATACTTAAATGTAGAAATATAGTTGAAATAAATACTATAATGTATTTTAATATAATTATGTAGAATTATGAGGATGATATAATATGATAAGTGCGATTATTATGGCTTCTGGATTATCCAGAAGGATGGGTGAGAATAAATTGCTGTTAAGGTACGGCAATTCTATTTTGGCTGAAAATGTATTTAGAGCAGTTAAAGAGATGGATTTTGACGATGTAGTCGTAGTTAGCCAGTATGAAGAAATTTTTAAACTAAGTGATAAATATAATTTTAAGATTGTAAACAATAAAAATGCTGAAGTAGGTCAGAGTGAGTCCATAAAATTGGGATTAAATAATGTTGTGGATTCCAAGGGTTATATGTTTTTTGTAGCGGATCAGCCTTTTATTGATATTTTTTATTTAAAAGAACTAGTTAAAGAATTCGAAAATTACCCTGAATATATTGTGATGCCGAGGAGCAATGGAATAACTGGAAATCCAGTCATTTTTCCATGTAATAAAAAGGGAGAGCTAATGAATTTACAAAATGATGAAAAAGGCAAAAAAGTGATAGTTCAATCATCCAAAATAAAATACTTAGAAGTACCTGAAAAGATGTTGCTTGATATTGACACAAGAGAAGACTACAAAAGGTTGGGAGGAAATAAAGATGAAGTTAATTAATACAGTTGATGCAGTTGGTCAAGTTTTGCTACACGATATAACTCAGATAATTCCTGGAGAATTTAAGGGAAGAAAGTTTAAAAAAGGACATGTTGTAAGTGAAGAGGATATTCCGGTACTCTTATCACTAGGTAAAGATCACCTTTATGTGTGGGAAAAAGAAGAAGGAATGGTTCACGAAAACGATGGAGCAATATTTTTAAAGGAACTAGCAGCTGGTGAGAATCTAGAGTTTTCTGAGCTAAAAGAAGGAAAGATAGATTTCTTTGCAGCTTGTGATGGATTGCTTAAAATAGATAAAGTAGCTTTATTCGATTTAAACTATGTAGATGAGATTATGATGGCTACTCTTCACGATAATTTTGTGGTAAAAAAAGGGTTGAAAGTTGCTGGAACTAGAGTAATACCTCTCCTTATACACGAGGATAAACTTAAAGAAGCAAAAGAAGTTGTTGGAGATAGAAAAATAGTAAATGTAGTTCCGTTTAAGCCTAAAAAAGTTGGTATAGTTACTACAGGGAATGAAGTATTTTATGAGAGAATAAAAGACAGATTCGGTCCAGTTATAGATAAAAAGGTTAAAGATTTCGGATGTGAAGTTATCGGACAAACAATCTGTCCAGATGATAAAGAAGTCATAACAAAAGCTATAAAAGACTTTATAGATCAAGGGGCTGAACTTGTATGCTGTACTGGTGGGATGAGTGTAGATCCAGATGACGTAACTCCTACAGCTATAAAAGATACTGGCGCCGATCTTGTAACTTATGGATCTCCAATACTGCCAGGGGCTATGTTCTTACTTGCATACTATGGAGAAGTACCAATAGTAGGTATACCAGGATGTGGAATGTACAGTAAAATAACAGTATTTGATGTTGTTTTACCTAGACTATTAATAGATGAAAAGCTTACAAAAAGAGATATAGCAGCTTACGGTCATGGTGGATTATGTATGAATTGTGAGGTATGTACTTACCCTGCATGTAACTTCGCGAAAATATAGTGATATTAAGGCTTGCGCCTTGACTTAATCCTATATTTATTATATGATAATAACGTTGCGTAAATATAAAAAGAAGAAAGGAAATATCATTAATGTTACAAGTTACGGATGTAGGTCTAAGATTTGGTGATAAAGAATTATTTAAAGATGTTAATTTAAAATTTACAAAAGGTAACTGTTACGGGATAATCGGAGCTAATGGTGCAGGAAAATCTACGTTCTTAAAAATATTATCTGGTGAAATAGAGCCAAATAATGGTAATGTTTCTATTACAGATAAAGAGAGAATGTCAGTACTTAAGCAGGATCACTTCGAATACGAAGAAGAAACAGTTATAAATGTGGTAATTAGAGGTCATGAAAGACTTTGGAATATAATGAGCGAAAAAGATGCTCTATACATGAAAGAAGATTTCAGTGAAGAAGATGGTATAAAAGCTGCAGAGCTAGAAGGAGAATTTGCTGAACTAGATGGATGGGATGCAGAGACTAATGCAGAAAAAATACTAATGGGTCTTGGAATAAACAAAGACATGCACCACAAATTAATGAAGGAATTAACTGGGGGAGAGAAAGTAAAGGCATTATTAGCTCAATCTCTATTTGGTAAACCAGAAATACTACTAATGGATGAGCCGACTAACCACTTGGATTTCAAATCAATCAACTGGTTAAATGACTTCATAATGGATCTTGAAGATTCAATTGTAATCATAGTTTCGCATGATAGACATTTCTTAAACAAGATATGTACAAACATAGTAGACGTAGACTTTGGTAAAATCCAAATGTACGTAGGTAACTACGACTTCTGGTACGAATCAAGTCAATTGGCATTACAACTTTCAAAAGATCAAAATAAAAAGACTGAAGAAAAGATAGCTCAATTAAAAGAGTTCATCGCGAGATTTAGCTCAAATGCTTCTAAGGCAAAGCAAGCTACATCTAGAAAGAAACAATTAGATAAATTAGAGCTTGATGACATTCAACCTTCTAGAAGAAGATATCCATATGTTGGATTTACTCCAGCCAGAGATATCGGTAACGAAGTACTAGAAGTTCACAATTTAACAAAGACAATAGACGGAGTTAAAGTATTAGATGATGTATCATTTAGATTATCAAATGACGATAAAGTCGTATTCCTAGGTGATGAATTATCAACTACTGCTTTACTTAATATACTTATGGGTGAGATGGAACCAGATAGCGGAAGCTTCAAATGGGGAGTTACTACTACACAAGACTATCTACCAAAGAACCATAATAAATTCTTCGATGGTGTAAGTTACTCACTAGTGGATTGGTTAAGACAGTTCTCAGAGGAAAAAAGTGAAAGCTTTATAAGAGGTTTCTTAGGGAGAATGCTATTCTCTGGAGAAGAAGCTCTAAAAGAAGCTAAAGTTTTATCTGGAGGAGAAAAAGTAAGATGTATGCTTTCTAAGTTAATGTTATCTAATGCGAATGTGCTAGTATTAGATGATCCAACAAATCACTTAGACCTTGAGAGTATAACATCAGTGAATAAGGGGCTTGAGAAGTTCCCAGGAGTACTTCTATTTACTTCTCATGACCATCAATTTATTTCTACTCTAGCTTCAAGAATTATTGAGATTACTCCAAGTGGTCTTATGGACAAAACTATGGATTTTGATGAGTACCTAGATAATGATGATATTCAGAAACAGTTAAAAGAGATGTATGGAGATGCTAAGAAGTAGTCTGAATAGTATTTGATGTACATTATATAGATTTTAAAAATACCTTTTTATATAATCTAATGTGACAAAATATGTGTCAATATTTTGCACTATGATTATATGGGAGGTATTTTTTTATGTAATTAAAAGATTCTATTGCTTTTATTTAATATGCCATTTTATAGTATTAGAATGTGTTTTTGATTAATTATGGTGGTTAATAGTTTTGTATTGAATTGAAATAGATACTAATACTTTATCTTAACAAAAAAATATATTATTTTGTTTTTAAATTTACAAACGTCATATAAAAAAAGATTACGTAATATGTAGAAGTTTATCAATATTTAATTAAAATTCGATACAAAATTTAGAGAATTATATGAATTATATTCGAAACTAGAATAGTATTTAGGATCTGTATTATAAAGTTTTCTAAATAAAAAGAATGGATTTTTAACCCTACCAATTATGTTATACTTACTATATATAACTATTTTGGAAATTTAAGGGGGGATGAAATGAAGAAATTATTGGCAATTTCACTAACAATTTGCTTAATACTTAGCAATATTATAGCAGTCACAAATCCAGTAAGCGCGGATGAGAAAAAAAGTATACTTGACTCAGCGAAATTAATTCATAGTGATTCAACTGAAAAACATGTATGGGGATCATCTGAAGCAGTGACACTTGAGTACAAATGGTCTATAAAGAGTAAGGAAAAGGATTTCAAAGAGACGTTTAATATTCCAGAGGAGTTAAAGATAGAGAACGATCTTAATTCCAACATACTGACTTCAGAAGGTATTGATTTGGGTACACTTAATGTAACTACTGATGGTAAAGTTACAGTGCATTTTACTGATCAAAGCAATTATATTGAGAAGAATAATGATATTAAGGGTGTATTTACGTTTAATACTATATTTAATCCTAAAGTAGTAGACAAACCTGGAGATTATAAAATTAATTTTGGTATAGGTTCTGATATATATAATATCAAAATTGTTAATGAGGAAGCATTTTCAAACATTGGTGAAAAAAATGTAGACAAAACATCGGATAAGTCAACTGGAAATACAGATGTTATATTAACAACTGTAGATTCTATAGATAAGAACAAATTATTTGGGGCTATATTTGATCTATTAGATGAAGATGGAAATATGATTAGAGAAGGATTGACTACTAATGGTGATGGAATAATCACTGTTAAAGATTTAAAGCCAGGGAATTATAACTTTGTTCAAACAAAAGCTTCTGATGGTTATGTACTAGATTCAATGAAAATCTTCTTTGAAATAAAAAGCGGACAGCAAGCAACTATAAATTTAGTTAAAGAGAATGATAAGGAAGAAATGATAAAACCTAATACAGGAAGTGTTATGCTTGTTGCTGTAGATTACAAAAGCGATTACAATATACCAGGTGCTGAGTTTAAATTGCTAGATTATAAAGAAAATATGATAGAAGAAGGATTAATTACAGATAGGAATGGAAAGATAACAATTAAGAATTTAAAACCAGGGAAATATATATTCGTAGAGACAAAAGCTCCAGAGGGATATAGATTAGACAGTAAAAAGATTGAATTCCAAATTAAAAAAGGAGAATTAGTTGTTGTAAAATCAGTTAATTATAAAAATGGTGAATATCCACCTGGTACAGAAACAGGAGGAAACAATAAAAATTCTGGAAATACGAATAACAATGGAAAGCTTACTGGACTAAACATAAAAAAACCAGCAACTTTGCCTCAAACAGGAGGAATTCTAGGAAGCGCAGGCATCTTGTTTGCCGGATTATCTATGGTAGGTTTAGGAGTATATCTATTTAGAGTTAAAAAAGCATAGTTAAAAATAGATACAGGATTAAAGATATTTAAAGTTATCTATTCTAATTAGATAGAATCTTTTTATAACATTAAATAAAAATAAAATTAGTAATACTACTATAAAGAAAATAACCTTGTGTTAAAACTATTATATTTTAACACAAGGTTATTTTAATTAGTATTAATATAGATTACAAATGTATTTTAGAAAGAACTTTTAAAAATAATACAGATTTGAGTAATATTGGTTATATGGTATACTTAATTTGTAAAAATATATTTAGTAATAAATTGAATAAATATGAAATTCGTACGCAGAAAAAAGGATAATATACCCTTAATAAATACTATTATAATGCTGCGTTGGAAGATGAGGTTTTTAGTAACTGTTATTAGATAATATAATCCGGAAATAAAATATTATTAAATAAAGAAAGGAAGTTACAAGGAAGATATATTAAAAGCTTGAAACAGAATTTAATGCTTTCAGTAACAACTGAGATATGAATATAAAAAGACTAATAGGAATTATTGTAATAGCAATAGGAATAGGGTTAATAGGATTTTCATTCTATGCAAGATGGGATACAAATAAAGAAAATAATAAATCTATAGATAAATTCGAAGAGGTTATATTGGAAAAGAAAAAAGGAAAAACCAATGGATCAGTCGATCTCAATGACGGAATAGGTATAATAAGCATACCTAAAATAGATCTAAAAGTAATTATAAAGGAAGGGACTGATATGAAGACTCTTAGACGTGCAGTCGGTCATTTTGAAGGGACACCAATGCCTTGGGAAAATGGGAATTTTGCAATTGCGGGTCATAGACAGTATACATACGGAGAGTTTTTTAATAGAGTTGATGAAATTGAAACAGGGGATTTAATAGAGATACAAACTTTAAATGGAAAATTTGATTATAAAGTTGATGTAAAAAAAGAGGTTGAAGCAACTCAAGTAGAAGTATTAGATAACACACCAGAAGATAAGATTACTATTGTAACATGTGTTAAAGGCGGTAAAAAAAGAGTAGTTTTAACTGCTTTGAAAGTTGGAGATCAAGTGAATTAAAAAGTTGCTACTTAATTAATTATTAGATTAAGCAGTCTTTGTAGTAACTATCCTATGTGGCTGTATAAGGATTGTTTGAGCCTTTCATGGGGATAAAATCTGAAACTATGAAATATTAAAAAATAAATTATTAACGATAATAAATGTAAGTATTATTTAATTTTTTATGTATACAAAAAATTTCTATATTAACATAATTTAAAATATAAATTATGTTAATATAGTAGTATAGAGAAATTTTACTGAAGCTAAGAATGAATTTCAACAACAAATGTACATTATAATACTAAAGAATAAAATACAATAAATAGTAAAATATGGGGGAGATATAAGTGGATAAGAATCTTAATTTTGTAAACGAAAAAAAAATCGAGAGAACTATTAAAGCACTAGAAAAAAATAACATGAATGGCTACCTAGTTAAAGGCAAGGAAGAACTCATACAAAAAATTGAAGAGCTAGTTGATCAAGGGGCTACTGTAGGTATAGGTGGATCTATGACACTCTTTGAAACAGGCTTAATAGACTATTTAAGAACAGACAGATACAAATTACTAGATAGATATGCTGACGGGCTTAATGGCGATGACATGAAAAATATATTTAGGCAGTCTCTTTTATCAGATGTATATTTTACAAGCACAAATGCTATAACTGAAGACGGTGAGCTTTACAATGTAGATGGTAATGGAAATAGGGTAGCTGCCATGCTTTACGGACCAGATAAGGTTATAATTATAGCCGGAGTAAATAAAATCGTTAAAAACGAAGCAGAAGCGATTGAAAGAGTAAAGAATATTGCTGCTCCAGCAAATACGAAACGACTTGGAATTAAAACTCCTTGTGAAGTTACAGGTAAATGTATAGATTGTTCAAGTGAAGGTAGAATTTGTTGCGAGTACACGACAATAAAAATGCAGAGAGCTAAAGGAAGAATACATGTAATTTTCCTAAATGAAAGTTATGGATATTAATAAATTAAGTATTTTATTTATCTATTTAATATGAAATACAAAAGTTTTAAGATAATTTATCAGTTGAGTTAATTTTACGATTAGTATAATATTTATAAGTAATTTTGATATTTTGGGGAACTATTTCGTTTTCCACTTTTTAATACAGTTTTAAGTAAAAAACTAGCTAGTAAATATCTCATTTTTTAGAGCTGTATAGTGCTTATACTATACAGCTTTTTTTGAAAAGTAAGAGATTTATAAAGCCGTCATTTAAAATCAAATGATAGCAAATGAAGGGTTAGTGCTTTAGTTATAATTAATATTTTTAATGTAAATAAGGAGGTCATCATGGAAAAGATAATTACTCATGATATTGTTCTTGATGAATCACTAAAACTATTTTCTGTACGTGGATATGACGGTGTGGCAATAAGTGATATAGCAGAAGAGATGGGTCTAAATGAAGATTATGTCTATAAATTTTTCAGCACTAAAAAAGATATATTCAAAGCAATAATAAAAGAAGTTACACATAGAGTTGACGCGGTTTACAAAAAAATGCCTGTTCCAATGGGCAGTTATGCTATAAAAGAGTATGCAAATATGTCATTTCAGAGATTAGAAGATTTATGTTTTGAAATTTTTGATATGTATTTAAACGATGAGGTTGTGTCTAAGTTTAGAAAAATGCTTACGATACAGCAGTATTCAGATTTAAATATGTCAAAAATATATAATGGAATTTTTATAGATGGTCCTTTGAACACCGAGGTAGAATTGTTTAGGGGATTAAAAGAAAAGGGTGTGCTTAAAGATGCAGATCCGCATATAATGGCTTTACAGTTTTACGCACCTCTTTTTCTATTATTTTATAAATTCGATTATAGACCATCCGATGAAAAAAGGATAAGAGAATTGATAAAAAAACATATATCATCTTTTTCAGATAATTATTTGGTTAAGTTAGAGAATTGAACGATTGGAAATTTTAAAAGACGACCTTTACTTTACTTACTTAAAGGTCGTCTTTTATTAAATAGCGATACTAATAAATATTAAATACCAATATCGTTTAAAAGTTTATTGAATTTCTTTTCACTAAGTATTTCATTTGTAACAAATTCTCCGTTGTAAAATAAGCTGTAGCTTGTAAAAGGAGATGGAGCACTTTGAGCTTCGTCAGTAGTTTCAATCTTTACTAATTCAAATTTTATATTTCTATTATCGGCAATTTCTTTGATAATAGGAGCGTATTTATCAGTATGAGGACATTGATTAGCGTAGTACAAAACAAATCCATTTTTATTATCTATATATTTACTAACACATTTTTTGAATTTTGGTACTACTACATCTTCCCTGAAAGGAAGGTAAAGAAGTTCGAAGTGTGGATCTGCGCAGTCTGCACATATAAAGCCTTTATACTTTAGGTACTTAGGATCAGATAAAAAAGGCATTTTTTTCTTTGATGAGATTACAGTTAAACCATCTTTCCCCTTAGACTTTGCATCTAAAATACATTCATTAAGAAGTTCATTAGCATAACCTTGTCCTTTGAATTTTCCTGAAACCCAAAAACAGTTAATATGTATAAAGTTATTAGCATCTATAGGACACCAAGCTTTTTCAGCTGGAATATACTCAATTAAAACTTTTCCACGCTCGTTTAGTTTTTTAAAAACAAGCCCATCATTAAATCTTTGTGCCATCCAAGACTTTTTAGAAGATACACATGTTTCTCCCTTTTTTTCAGATATAGCACAACATATGTGTTCATTTTCTAAATTCTCTACATTTACATCAATTATAGGCACAATATTTTCTCCTTAGTTAGAATTCCAACGCTTTAAGGTTGGTAAAAAACCATTCATCATTTTTCTAGCTTCTTCTTCCGTCATTTCAGAATTTCCTGACACCATATGTGGGATGCAAATCTCAATCATTTGTTCCATAGTCACATCTGATGTAAATTCACCATTATCATAACAATATTTACAATAATCTTCGTTTAGAGAAGTATCCTTATTTTTTCCACAAAAATCTACTTCATTCATAGGCATTGCACAAGATTGACAAAATTTCATATTCATATTTAATCCCCCTTATAATTTATTTATTATCATGATATCACAAAAATATGACAATATATGTCTTATTAAAATAAATAATTGATTAACATAGAAATTAATTTTTTTAGCATAAAAATCGTAGTAAGATTATACATTGTACTAGTCACATAAATTTTTCTACAAGTAAATGAACTTTAGAGAGTAAATTAGATTTAAAAACTATTAGAAAATAAATTGGAGGATTAGTATGATTGAAAAATTGCTTAGAAATACAGTTAAGGACTTGAACCAGTATATTCCAGGTGAGCCTATAGAGAAAGTTAAAGAGAAATATGGAGTGGATGAGATAATAAAACTAGCTTCAAATGAAAACCCATTAGGGGCATCACCAAAAGCTATAAAGGCAATGAAAGACATGTTAGATATATCGCATCTATATCCCGATCCAGAGGCAAATGATCTTAGAAGAAAGCTAGCATTTAGTTTAGGTCTTAAACAAGATAACTTTATAATAGCAAATGGAGCAGATAATATAATAACACTTTTAGGTGAGGGATTTGTAAATAAAGATGAAGAAGTAATCTACTGTAGCCCATCTTTTCCATCTTATAGAACTGCAATAATAAAAAATGAAGGAATACCTGTAGAAGTTCCGCTTACTCCCGACTACAAGTACAATTTAGATGGAATTTTAGAAAAAATTAATTCTAAGACAAAAGCAATATTTATATGCAATCCAAACAATCCAACTGGAACTCTCTTAGACGATAAAGAGTTGGATGATTTTATCAAAAAAGTTCCGGAAAATGTGATAACAGTTATAGATGAAGCGTATATAGAATTTATAGAAGATAAAAATTACAAAGATTCAGCAGACTATGTAAAAGATAATAAAAACGTTGTTGTAGTAAGAACTTTCTCTAAAATTTATGGATTGGCTGGATTGAGAGTAGGTTATGCAATTGCAAACCCAGAAATAATCAAAAGTTTATTTATGGTTAGAGAAACATTTGCTGCAAACAGAATCGCTATAAGTGGTGCAGTAGCTGCTTTGGATGATGAGGAATTCTTAATCGAGACTTACAATGTAAATAAAGAAGGAAAGGTATACTTAAAAAAAGAATTTATAAAAATGGGATTTGATGTAGTAGATTCTCAGGCAAACTTTTTATATGTAGATATGATGACAGACATAGATAAATTATTCGAAGATTTAAAGAAAAAAGGGTTTGTAATACGACCAAGTAAGACACACGTTCGTGTAACAATAGGAACTATAGAGCAAAATAAAAAGTTTATAAATGCTTTGAAAGATGTATTAAATAAATAGAAGTAAGGCTATCTCATCAGTGAGATAGCCTTACTTTAATTGCTAGATCTTGCAACAGTTAAATCATGCTAAATATTCTACTTACCAGCCTTTAAATATAAAATCGATAAATTTTGTTTGTATTTTACTTAGTTTTAAATGAGCTTTTAAGTGGAACGACTCTATTAAATACAAGTTTGTCCTCTGTAGTGTATTTATTATCTATACTGAAAAATCCATTTCTAACAAGTTGAAATTTATCGAAAGGTTTAGCATCTTTTATTTGAACAGACTCAACAAAACCTTGTACTATATCAATAGAATTAGGATTTATTTGGTCTAAGAAGTGCTTGCCTTCATTTTCTGGAGCGTCATCCAAGATTAATGGTTCAAATAATCTAAACTCACAAGGTTTAGAATCATTGGCATCAACCCAATGAATAGTAGATTTTACCTTACGACCAGTAAATCCAGAACCACTCTTAGTCTCAGGATCGTAAGTACAATGAACTTCTACAACATTTCCATTTTCATCTTTTATAAAATCATTACACTTTACAAAATAAGCGCCCTTTAGGCGAACTTCATTTCCTGGGAACAACCTAAAGTATTTTTTTATAGGTTCCTCCATAAAGTCATCTTGCTCTATATACAATTCTCTAGAGAAAGGAACAAGTCTCTTTCCTTGAGTTTCATCTTTAGCATTGTTTTCTATTTCTAACATTTCAACTTTGTCTTCAGGGTAATTAGTAATAACTAATCTAAGGGGCTTCAAAATTCCCATAGCAAGAGGAGCTCTGCTTTGTAGATCTTCTCGTAAGAAGAAATCGAGCATTTGGCTATCAACTTGAGAGTTAACCTTAGAAACACCTATCTCCTCACAGAAATTACGTATAGATTCTGAAGTATAACCTCTTCTTCTAAGTCCCGATATAGTTGGTATTCTAGGGTCATCCCATCCATCAACAACATCGTTATCAACTAATAATTTTAGTTTTCTCTTACTCATAACAGTATTGTTCATATTAAGTCTTGCAAACTCTATCTGCCTTGGGACTTTTTCCATTTCACATTCCTTTACGAACCAATCGTAAAGAGGTCTTTGATCTGCAAACTCTAGTGAACATAAAGAATGTGTTATTCCTTCAATAGCGTCTTCTAGTGGATGTGCAAATGCGTACATAGGGTATATGCACCATTTATCTCCAGTATTGTGATGATCAACGTGAGAAATTCTATATATTACTGGATCTCTAAAGTTTATATTAGGAGATGACATATCGATTTTGGCTCTTAAAACTTTTTGACCGTTTTCAAATTCACCATCTCTCATTTTTGTAAAAAGATCTAAGTTCACATCAATAGATCTATCTCTGTAAGGGCTATTTTTACCAGGCTCAGTAAGAGTACCACGATGCTCTCTTATCTCATCGGCAGTTAAATCATCTACATATGCCTTGCCTTTATTTATTAAAACTAAAGCTCTTTTGTACATTTCATCAAAGTAGTTTGATGCGAATAAAAGTTCATCCCATTCAAATCCTAACCATTCGATATCCTCTTGTATTGAGTTTATATACTCTACATCCTCTTTAACAGGATTAGTATCATCAAATCTTAAATTTACTTTTCCTTTAAATTCCTCAGCAAGACCAAAATTTAGACAAATACTTTTTGCATGTCCAATATGTAAATATCCATTTGGCTCTGGAGGAAAACGAGTTATAATACTTTTGTGCTTTCCAGTCTCTAAGTCGTCTAAAATTATATTTTTTATAAAGTTTGACGAAGTTGTTTCATTTGACATATTATAATAACCTCCTTAAAAATTTATTTATATTGAAATATAACAATATATTTCATTTCATTCCATAATACTAATTCTAATTCAATATTGGAAAAAATAAAGATATAATTAAAGTATTCAGCTAAAAATGCTTTTTTATACTAAAATAACACACTGATTGCATCGAAAGTGTTTAGAATTTAATTAAAAGCTATTTTATATTTCAATTAATAATTATAGCATATGGTTTTACTTTAAGCTCTATTCATTCAAGCTAGTGCGTATTGATAATTTGTAGTATTATGTATATAATGTTAAAAATATAGATTACAAATTTAAAAATAGCATGGTTTATGTAATTATAAGTTAAGGAGAATCTTATGAGAAAGTTTATTAAAGGAATATCTTATATAATAGTTGTACTTTTGGTGCTTGGGGGTATAATGTTGTATTTATTATCTCCTTCAGAAAAAGCAGAAATTGATTACAGTGGTAGTAAAACTATGACAATTGAAGACATAGTTAAAAAATCAAATATTGGAGAAATGGAGATACTTAAAAATCCTACAAGGTTAAAAGGAGAAGTAAATATTGGCAATAAAGATCTAAAAGATATTGTCTATACTGTTTTACTTAAATCAGGGGTTGATGAGTTAATGTACAATGAAGTTAAAATAGTAGACGATTCTATCTCGGTAAAAGTTCCGTATAAGGTAAAGGGATTTATACAAACACAAGTAGACTTTGAATTAATTCCAGAAATACAAGGTGAGGACCTAATATTTGAAATAAAGGATATACATGTAGGTAAACTACCAATCAGCAATAGTTTCTTTGAAAAATCTTTAAATTATATTCAAGCAAATAAAGATTTTAGGATAAAAGACAATAAAATAATTGTAGATAAAAGTTATGTTTACCCAGCAAAACTAAATAAAGTCACTGTAAAAGATAATAAGTTAAATTTAGATTTAGAGATGGAAATTGGAAGTGTGCTAGATTTTTTAAATAACGGAAGATAAAAAGTATAATGTGCTATTCTTTTTAATACAATTAATTATGAATAGCTCATTTTTTTTATTAATATAGGTAATTGTAAGTATTCATTTTTTATGGTAAAATTAAAAGGTTATTATACATTTTTTAATTATATTAAAATAAGAAAATTTATCGATGTTGCTTATATATTTGTTATATTAATTTTTAGATAAGAAGGTATAACAGATGTAAGGGGGGAAGATATGAAGAAAATTTATATTGTTACGACATATACAGGTACGGTATTATCATATATTATAAGAAATTTTAGTGGCAAGCAGTATTCACATGTATCACTTGCTATTAGTGAAGATTTGAATCCAATGTACTCATTTGGTAGGCTAATTCCAACAAACCCGATTTTTGCAGGATTTGTTGAAGAGAATATAGATGAAGGGCTGTACGCTATAAAAAAAGGAACTGTATGTAGAGTTTATTCATTGGAGGTAACTGACTTTCAGTATGAAGAACTCGCGAGAAACATAAAGAGAATAAAGAAAAATAGAGATAAATACGATTACGATAGAAGAGCACTTTTATGTATACCGCTAAATGTAAACAGACAACGTCCGTATAAGTACGTATGTTCAAATTTTGTGGCTACTATGTTAGATAGAAGTGGTATAAACATCTTAGATAAACCATCTTGTAATGTTAAGCCAAATGATTACTACGATCTTGACGGGCTTAATCTAGAATACGAAGGTTTAATTTCTCACTATAACAGAAGAGTTAAATCCACTATACCTGAAATGCTTAATTACTAATAAAAATTTAAATTTCCATCATTAATAATAATTTGTAGCTATAGTTGCAAATTATTATTTGTTTTTTGTAAGAATATGGATATAATAAGTATTAATCAATACAATAAACAGGAAAGGGGTATTGAATGAAAAGATATCTAAAAACATATGGAGTTGCATTTTTAGTTGTTGCGTTATATGCTTTTGTAAAGCTGCCTGTTATCAGCTTTAACTTTACATCCACAATATCTGTAGGAGTAATTTTCTTTGTAATTGCTGGTTTCCTCGATATGATGTTGGATAAAGGTGAGACTACATCAAAGACAGCTAAGTACAATTTTACTATAGCTATTGGATTGGCAGTAATAATGTTTGTAATTCCTTTTATTACAACAACGCCAATACTTCATGCTAAGGCATACAGAAACTTGATTGGCGAAGTTAAGGAAAGCGAATTCACGAACGATATTAGCCCAGTAAGTGTAAACGACATCCGCCTTGTTGACGAGGAGATGGCTAGAAAACTAGGTGATAAAAAACTTGGTGAGGTGCCAGCCATAGGAAGTGTTTCGAAATTAGGTAAGTTTCACGTTCAAAATGTAGATGGGGAGCTTTACTGGGTAGCGCCACTTGTACATAGAGATATTATAAAGTGGGCTACTTCACTTAGCGGGTCAAGTGGATATGTAAAAGTTTCAGCTAGCAATCCACAAGATGTACAACTAATACAAAAAGTTGGGAATAGAGATATAAAAATAATTTATCAGCCAGAAGCTTATCTACACCAAGATCTTCAAAGACATTTATATATACATGGAGTAATTAATGTAGGTATGTCTGACTTCACATTAGAAATAGACGATGATGGTATGCCGTATTGGGTAGTAAGTTTGTATAAGAATAAAATTGGCTTCGGTGGATCAAACGCAGTAGGAACTGCTATAGTCGACGCTGAAACGGGAGAAATAAAAAGATATTCTGTTGAGGATACACCAAAATGGGTCGACAGGATTCAACCAAGTGAATTTGTAACAAATCAGATAGCGGACTGGGGTCTTTACGTAAATGGTTTTATAAACTCAATGTTTTCTGAAAAGGGAGTTTTGGTTCCAACTGAAGGTATATCTTTAGTTTATGGAGATGACAACAAATCTTACTGGTATACAGGTATAACATCATCTGGTGGAGATGAATCTACAATTGGATTTATGCTAATCGATTCAAGGACAAAAGAAGCAAAACTGTATAAACAACCAGGAGCAACAGAACTTGCAGCTATGAAATCAGCTGAAGGTAATGTTCAAGAAAAAAATTACGAAGCAACTTACCCCATTATGTACAATATTTTGGGTAATCCAACGTATGTATCCTCACTAAAAGATAAAGCTGGCCTTGTAAAAAGAGTAGCATTTATATCAGTTGAAGATTACAATGTACTTGGAATTGGAGAAAACAAAAACGAAGCTCTTAGAAATTACAAAGATGCTTTAGAGTCTAAGGGTAATGATCTTGTTATAGACAACAATGCCGATGGTATAAAGGACAATACAATTGAAGGAATAGTTACTAGAATAAGCCAGATGTTAAGGGTGGAAATACGTCTTACTATATAACTATAGATTCAAAAGCAGATGTTATATTTAGAGAAACTTCTAAGATATCAAATAAATTACCACTTACTCAAGTAGGCGATAAAGTAAGTATAAATTACGAAAAAGCGAGGATGGAATCACTGAAATGACTAAATTTGACAACTTGAGTATAGGGGATGTTGCTAAACCAAAAGAATAAAAATTATTGGTTTGGTTTAAAGTGCAATATTAATATAAGGGTCTGCCTTAAAAGCGTAGAAATTTGCTTGAGAGTCAGACTCTTATTATTTTATCGCATTATGTCAATTTTTCTTATCTCAAAATTAGTAAATTAAATCGACCCTATTTAATATAATAGTAGTACAACTTTGAAATTTTTAGACTTCAAGGAGATTAAAAGCAATGACAAATTTAGAAAAAGACATATTACTTTTAATTAGTAGGGTTCGATGTATAACTGAAAATCAGATAAAAAAAGCCTTTAGTTATAAAAAAACATATCCTCGAAAAAACTTTAAAAAAACTTTAAGAAGAATGTGCAACGAATACACTCTTAAGAAATTTTATTGCAACATAGATGATTCTATATACAGTGATACCTATGTTTATTATTTAAATGGCGGAAATATATATGAAGGAGAAGATTTGTTCAAAGCACTTTTAGGTACAGAACTTTTGATCAAACTTAAAAGTGCTGGTTATAATATAAATAGATTCTACAGAAATGTAAACGTTGACGAAAAGATGTACGATATTTATGTGCTTTATACAGACAGATCAGGAGAATTAAAACAACTTATATGCGATATTTATATTGATGACATTAAGTGTGATGATATAGACCTTTTTAAATACAGAAATATAAATACTCAAATTGAAAGATCCACAATCCCGTTTTTTGAAATCCCCAAAGTTTTGATAATATCATCTAATAAAGTATGTGATTTATCAGAGAAGTACTTCTATAGAGATTTTCTGAATATAAATTTCTTAGATTTTAATCTGAATAAATTGTTTAAGTATATATAAAAACTTAAGTGAAAAAATCGTATAATTTTAGGTGGATGAAAAAATATTTGTTGCAATATTTTAACTTATGTGATTAAATTAAATATATCAAATTAATAAAAATGTACCTGAGGTAGAGGCGCTGTACTTATAAGTACTCATTCGTAGTCGGCAGATGTTGATGATTGAGGAAAGGAACTACAGCCGAAGTTGATCTGTTGGCAAACATATCTTCTGGACTTATACATAATATGTATGAGGCTGTCACTTTCCATAGTGGTGAGCTACAAGGTTACTTGGTTTATGTAAATTCTTACGTCCAAAGTATACCTTTGGGCGTTTTTTATTATATATTTATCATTTGAAAGAGAGGCTTTATTATGGGGATAATTGTTCAAAAATACGGAGGAAGTTCAGTTGCTAGTACTGAAAAGATAAGATCTATTGCTGAGAATATAATATCTAGAAAAGATGAAGATACAAAAATAGTAGTCGTTGTATCTGCAATGGGAAAAACTACTGATGAATATATAAAACTTGCAAAAGAGCTTAGCGATAAGCCAGATAAGAGAGAACTTGATGTTTTAATGTCCACTGGAGAGATGATATCTGCATCCCTCTTAGCGATGAGTTTAAATGAGCTAGGGCATAAAGCAGTTAGCTATAACGCTTACCAACTGGATATACAGACAAGTGGATTGCACGGCAAATCACTTATAAATGATATAAATGTAGAAAAGATTGAAAATAAACTACAAGATAATAATGTAGTTATTGTTACGGGATTCCAAGGTGTAAATAATGATGGTGATGTTACAACTTTAGGAAGAGGTGGATCTGATACATCAGCAGTTGCTTTAGCTGTAAAGTTAAATGGAAAGTGTGAAATATATACAGATGTTGATGGTATATATTCAGTAGATCCTAGAAAATACGATAAAGCTAAAAAGCTCAATGAAATAGAATATGAAGAGATGTTGGAATTAGCCAGTCTTGGAGCACAAGTTATGCACTCTAGAAGCATTGAATTAGCTCAAAAATACGGCGTTGAAATTTATGTTGGACGTACTTGTGGGAAAGAAAAAGGTACATACATAAGGGGGAAAGGTCAAATGAATTTAGAAAGCAAAGTAATTACAGGGATTGCAGCAAGCGATGATGATAGCGCTATTACAATAAAAGATTTTAAATTAGAGGACGTTGCAGGACTGTTTGAAGATATAGCAAATAAAGGTATAAGTGTAGATATGATAAGCCAAACAGCGCCAATAGAAGCGCGTATAAATGTATCATTTACAATTCCGAAAGAAGAAGTTAATTTATGTAAAGATATAGTACAGGCTTATTCAGATGGAGATAATATGCTTGTAGATAATGATATAACTAAATTTTCATTAGTAGGTCTTGGAATGAAGGATACTTCTGGAGTTGCATCTAAAGTATTCAAGATTTTTAAAGAAAATAATATTGTAGTAAAACTTATAACTACATCTGATATACGTATTACGTGTGCCATTGATTCTAAGGAAAAAATGATAGCAATAAACAAAGTCGCGGGCGAATTTAATTTATAATTAGGAGGAAGTTATGAGACTACATGGGAGCATGCAGATAATAGAAAATGAACTTAGTATAGGAGGGGTACCTTGCACAGAGCTTGCAAAAAAATATTCAACTCCACTATATGTAATAGATGAAAAACTTATAAGAGAAAATTGTAGAGAATATATAGATAATTTTAATGTTAAAGAAGGTAAAAATAAAATAGCTTATGCAGGAAAGGCATTCTTACCTATTAATATGTGTGAGATTATAGATGAAGAGGGAATGAGCTTGATGTTGTATCAGGAGGAGAGCTTTATACTGCTTATAAGGCAGGTTTTCCAATGGACAAGGTGTTCTTTCACGGAAACAACAAGACAAAAGAAGAAATAAGCATGGGGATAGAATTTGGAGTCGGAAGATTTGTTGTAGACAACTTCTATGAACTAGATTTGATTGAACTAATATGTAAAGAGAAAAACAGAGAACAAGAGATATATTTTAGAATAACTCCAGGTATAGAAGCTCATACTCACGAGTATATAAAAACTGGACAAATAGATTCAAAATTCGGATTTGCCCTAACAAATGGGGATCTAGGTAGAGCTATAGAAAGACTTCAAAACTATGGAAAAATAAAATTAGTTGGACTTCACGCTCATATAGGATCTCAAATATTTGAAATAGAGCCTTATCTGGATACAGTAGATATAATGATGAATTTAGTAAAAGAGATAAAGGAAAAGTACTCTCTATCTCTTGCAGAAGTAGATCTAGGCGGAGGAATGGGAGTTTACTATACAAAGGAAGATTCCCCTATGGAAATAAAAGACTTCTGTAAAGCTATAGTAAATAGAGCTGAAGAAACATGTAAAAACTTAGGTATGGATGTTCCAGTGTTGGTAGTTGAGCCAGGGAGATCTATTGTAGCAAATGCAGGAAGCACACTTTACACTGTGGGATCAATAAAAGATATAAAGGATGTTAGGGTGTATGTAAGCGTAGATGGAGGAATGACTGATAATGTTAGACCTTCTTTATACCATGCGGGTTATGAATGTAGCATTGTAAACAAAGTAAATAATGAAACTGTAAATAAAGTTACTATAGCAGGAAAATGTTGTGAGAGTGGAGACATATTAATAGCGGATACTGACATAATGGATATAGAGAGTGGAGATATATTAATAACTACATCGACAGGAGCTTATGGATATTCTATGGCATCAAACTACAATAAGATACCTAGATCAGCAGTAGTTACAGTATTAGACGGAAATGATAAATTGATATGTAAAAGAGAAAGTTATGAAGAAATACTGTCTTTAGAAGTTAGATAACATTTAAAATATATTTTACAATATTCTATGTTTTATTAAGTATGAGAGACATTATATAACAAAAAATGCAATTGTATTACATGATTTGATAATTTAACTTACTTTTCACTATTTCAAAATAAATCCAATTGTGATAGAATTTATACTATATAGTGAGGGGGGTTTAGATGAGGACAAAAATTATATTGATGATTACATTAGTATCTCTGCTTTTTGTGGGATGCTCATTTAACAATAAAGATGTAGACTACTTTGAAAAAGGTACACAAGAATTAGAAGACAGCAAATATAAAGAAGCTATGAAGAGTTTCTCGACTGTTCTTGATGATGACGATACAAATCAAAATGCTAAGGCGATGTATCTGCAGGCTATGAGGATGTCTAAAGCTCTTAAGTTTAAAGAAGAAGACAATTATCGAAGTGCGATAGAACAACTTGATTTTATATCTAAAATAAAAAATGGTTCTTCTACAGTAAAGAGTGAAGCAACTAAGCTTAAGAAGCAGTTTAAGGATGAGTTAGAAGAAGAAAATAAAAATAAAGAAAGCAGAAAAGAGAGCGCTAAAAACAGTGCTAAGGACGACTTAAGTAGAGTTGAACAAGATGCAGCAAATGCACAATATGGTAGAAGAGTAAGAAAAGATAAATATAAAAATCAAGATAATAATTCAAACAGCAATCATAGCTCTGGAGATTCCGGAGAATCAAACGAATCAAACCCAGGAGGAACATCAGGATCGGATGGAAAACCTGAATCAGGAAGCTCACAAGGGTCAAATGAATCAGGAGGAACGTCAGGATCAGATTCTACTGGTACTGAAGGAGGGTCAAATGGGGCCGCGCCTCAGCCTGCTCAATAGAATTAAACTTAAATTATAAATTAAAACCTGCTTGGTCTTAGATAGACCAAGCAGGTTTTTTATAACATGAATTAGTATTGAATACTTACTGAATTAGAAGCGCTATTTAAACTATTATTGCAATCTTTTTTGAATATAGTCGCTTATCAGTAGATTAATTATGGCAGCAATCGGAATAGATATAAATAGTCCTACCAAACCAAATAACTCTCCTCCGATAAGGACTGCACTTATAATCCAAAGAGGATTTAAACCCACTTTGTCTCCTACAACCTTTGGACCGATAAAATTTCCGTCTAACTGTTGTACTACTAATATAAATATGGCAATCCAAAATGCTTTTACAGGACTGTAAACCAGAGTCATGCTTATCGGTAAAAACGCTCCAATAAAGGGTCCAAAGTATGGTATCATATTGGTTATAAATATAATAAAACTAAAGAAAAAAGCATTTTCTATTTTAAATACAAATTGAAAACCTAAAAAGACTATTGCTCCAACAATTAATGATTCTATAATCGTTCCAATTAAATAGTGATAGAAAATTTCATGTGACATTTTAAAAAATTCAATTGTCTTATCTGTACGGTCTTTATTTAGAGAGGCATACAAAAGTCTTTTAAAACCTCTGGCAATTTTCTCTTTGTCAAATAACATATATATTGACAAAATAATTCCCATAATTATATTAAATATAATAGATGTTATACTGAAAATATAAACTATTAAATTTGTAGATATATTTGTAAGTGTATTTACACCTTTGCTAAGTAATTCATTTAAGTTTTGTTGAAGGTGAGGTAGAGTTGCCTCAAAAAATTCTTGTTTGGATATTTTTTTCTCTAAGGAGTTATTTAAAAATTCAATGTAGTTTGGGATTTCCTTCATAATACTGTTTAAAGTGTTTATAGTAGCGGGAATAAGTAGTTTAAAAACTACAAAGATCAGTATTGTTATAATAATATATGAGAATAATATATTGACTAACCTATGGGTTTTAAATCTATTCTCAAAAAACATTACAAGTGGATCTATAAGCAAAGCCAGCAGTATACCTATTAAAAATGGGCTGAAAAATCTTGCTATACTTCCAATCCCAGATATAAAAATCCTTGGGTTATCGATGATTTTGTATATCAAAATAGATATTGAGATAACTATTACATAGTTTTTGATATTTTCTTTTGTAAACATGTTACCTCCCATAATTTATTTGAATTTGTAGTAATGATATATATAGTATTGCTATAAATCTTGAATAAATTACATATAATTAAAATTTAATATATATTAAATTTATTTTTATACTGGGATATAGTAAAATATAATTAATATCGATTGAATAATATATAAGTTCAATTAGAAATAGAAGGTGGAAATATGAGAATTAATAAATATATTGCAAGCTGCGGAATTGCATCTAGAAGAAAAGCAGAAGAACTTATAACTGCAGGAAGAGTAAAGATAAATGGAGAAGTAATTTATGAATTGTCGTATAAAGTTGACGAAGAGAATGATAAAGTAGATATCGATGGAAATACAATATCTCTTAGCAACACTGATGTATATATTGTACTTTACAAACCAGAAGGCTACATAACAACAGTTAAAGATCAATTTGGCAGACCTAGTGTCTTGGATTTAGTTAAAGATATAGATGAGCGACTTTACCCAGTTGGAAGATTGGACTATGAAACTAGCGGCCTTTTGATACTCACAAACGATGGGGATCTCACTTATAAGTTGACTCACCCAAAGCACAATGTAGATAAAGTGTATAATGCAAAGTTGAAAGGAATACCAAACGACATTGAAATAAAGAGGTTTGAAACAGGACTTGAGATAGAAGACTACAAGACCGCTCCAGCTAAAATAAAAATACTAAAGACATTTAAAGATAAAGGCTACTCTGAATGTGAGATAAGAATACATGAGGGCAGGAACAGACAGGTAAGAAAAATGTGTAGAGCTATAAACCACCCTGTACTTAATCTTAAAAGAGTCAATATGGGAAAAATAGGACTAAAAAACCTTAAAGTAGGCGAATATAGGCATTTAAATTCAGAAGAAGTAAGTTATTTAAAGAATATAAAATAGTGTATATTACGCTGAATAATTACATTTTATAAAATATTTAATTTAAAATAGTAAAAATTTATAGTAGAAATAAATTAGAACTGCTATAAATTGAGGAGAAATAAATGAAAAGAGCTAAATATTTAACTAAAATAACGGATATAAACAAAATTTACTTAGAGAAGATTGTAAAAAGTGGAGATATCGTAGTCGATGCAACAATGGGAAATGGCTACGACACTAAGTACTTAGCAGAAGTTGTAGGTAAAGATGGTTTTGTGTATTCATTTGATATTCAAGAAAGTGCATTGGTATCCACTAGTAAATTACTAGAAAAATCAAATTTAGATAACATTGTTAAATTGATCCACGATGGCCATGAAAATATTTTAAACTATGTTTTTGAAGAAGTATCTTGCGTTTTATTTAATTTAGGGTACTTACCTAGGGCAAATCATGATATAATAACTAAGCCTGAGACTACGATAAAATCGATAGAGGGAAGTCTAAAATTGTTAAAACCAAATGGTGTAGTTAGCATAGCAATTTACACTGGACATGAGGGTGGATTAAAAGAGAGAAATGCAGTATATGAATTTGCAAAAAATCTTTCACAAGATGAGTTTAGTGTAATGGAATGTGCATTTTTAAATCAGGTAAATGATCCTCCACAACTCTTAATGATCGAGAAGAAAATGTAACTGAGATCAAGAAAAACTTGACATTAAAAAATTAATAGATATCATATATATTGAAGGGTGTACAATTAATACATAGATTTTAATTCTCATGAAACTAAAAGTGCGCGCCGACAGGTCGAAGTAAAGTTACAGAAAATTCCGGGAATTGGTTCTTAAATTGATCAGGGAATTAATTTCAGAAATTTAATTTAGAAACAACTTAATCTCTTAAAAAACTTTAAATAAAGTATATAAGAAGAGATTTTATATACGAAAGGAAGATAAAAATGGATGATATAAAAGATATGAAAGATGGGAAGCACTTAATATCAACTATTCAGTCGCAGTATACAAGGCTAAGTAAAGGCCAAAAACTTATAGCTCAGTACATTTTGAATAATTACGATAAAGTGGCATTTATGACTGCATGTAAATTGGGGGAGACAGTTGGAGTTAGTGAATCTACAGTGGTTAGATTTGCAAATGCTCTTGGATACAATGGTTATCCTAAACTACAAGCAGCTTTACAAGAGTTAATAAAGAACAAGCTTACTACAGTTCAAAGGGTTGACATGGCAAATGAATACTCAAGTGATTTTGCAATATTAAATAAAGTCTTAAAAAGCGATATAGATAATATAAGAGATACTCTTGAAGAAATAGACGAGAAAGCTTTTGAAGAGGCGTCTAACAAGCTTCTTAAGGCTGGAAAAATATACATTTTAGGTGCTCGAAGTTCATTTGTAATAGCTCAGTACTTAGGATTCTATCTTGATGTTATACTGGATAATGTTCATGTAATTAGAATGGATATGGGAGATGCTTTTGAGCAAGTAGTAAGGATGTCTGAAGAAGATGTTGTTATAACTATAAGTTTCCCAAGATACTCTAAAAAATCTTACCAAATAGTTAGTTATGCGAAAGAAAAAGGTGCACATGTAATATCTATCACAGACAGTTTATTTGCACCAGTTGCATCGCTATCAGATAATACACTTCTAGTTAAAAGCAATATGGCGTCTTTTGTGGACTCTCTAGTTCCGCCTTTAAGTGTTGCAAATGCCCTTGCTATTTCAGTTGGTATGAAAAAGAAAGAAGATATAAAACAACACTTTGATGATTTAGAGCAAATATGGAAGAAATACTCTGTATACGAATAAAATTATTATAAAATCAGTTTAATTGTAAAWTACATATATAAATAAGGAGGAATAAAATGGCTACAATAATAAGATTAGATAGAATGCCTAATCCACATCCTATATCAGTTAAACATAAAGAAAAAGATGGGTTAGAAAATGGAGCATTTTTAGGAGTAACAGGTTTTGCTGCAAATGAAAGGGAATGTTATGAGGTTGACAAACTTACTGAAGGTAATGAATGGGCGATATTAGCGTGTTCAGTGTTGCAACATGATGAAAGATTAGATGAAAGAGATTTCAAACTAACATTAGGAGCAGCAGGTAGAGCATATATACCACAAAAAGGTGAGGTTTATACAATAGCAAAAACACACTTTGATGGTGACCTTGTAGTAGGTAGTAAATTGCAGTTAAAAGATGCAAGTTATAAAATAATGCTTCAACCTGAAGTTGATGCTGGAGTAGCAGTTGCAAAAGTAAGAAGATTAACAAAATATTCAGGGCAAGATTCAATACAAATAGAGATTTTATAAAATACAAGACACCTTAAAGGGTGTTATTTTTATGCAAAAAAATAAGGAGGAATAAAATGGCTACAACAAAATTAACAGATTTACAAAAGTTATCATTAGATTTATATAATGGTAAAGTTGATACATATAGTGTAAAACAAGCCGAAGATAAGCTTAGAGAAAAAATAGAAGAGGCCGTAGGCGGAGAATGGAATTATTATAGTTTCAAGAAAAATCAATGGGATGTTTATGCAATATTAGGAGAATTACTGACAATAACAACAGCTACATTGATGAGGGATACATATTCACCGTTCTGTGAGTATAGAGACACTGCTTTGGGAGATACATTAGAGTTTGAAGTAGATGATGATGAACTTTACGAAGTTGCAGTAATAGCATCTGGGACAAACAACTTACTAAGACAGAAGATAATAAATAGAAAAGCTCCAATTTCATCTTTTGAATTGGGAGTAAAGGTATATGCTGATTTTGATGAATTTATGGCAGGAAGAATAGATTTTGTCAAAGTAATTAATAAAGTAGCAAGATCGTTTGAAAATAAAGTTACTAATTTAATAGGTAAAACTTTCGCAGAAGCATATTCTGATGTTGGTTCTAATCTAACAGTTAGTGGATCTATAGATGCTGATAAATTAACAGAGTTAATATCAAAAGTAGAAGGAATGACGCAACAAAAGGTAACAATTTATGGATCTAAATATGCGTTATCAAAAATACCTGGAATAGAATTCCTTGATATTAATGCAACAGAAAAGCGTAATAATGGGTATATAAAGTTATTTAACGGAAATGATTGCGTTGAGATGAAAAATACATACAACGAAAATGATAATTTATGGGGATTTGACAATAATAAATTACTTATTGTGCCTAGCGGAGTTAAACCTATTATGTTTGGGTTTGAAGGAGAGCCTTATATTTATGAGGATAAAGAATTTGGAACTAGACAAGATAGACAAATAGAACATCTATTTTCAAGAAAAGCTAATTTAAGTGTTATTAAAGCAGTTAATTGTGGAGTTTATGATATAACAGCTTAATAATAAAACCGGAGATGAAGAGACTCATCTCTTTTTAATTAAAAAGGGGGAAAGATTGTGGCAAAACAAAAAACAAGTAATAAAAAGGAAGAAAAAGTGGAAGAAAAAATAATTCCTGTAGAAGACAAAGAAACAAAAAAGAAGAGAAAAATTACTAAAAAAGAATTGAGAAATAACGCTCATAACATAGAAGTTGAAATAATGAATATATCAAATGGGGCAATTTTTTATATTTGCAAAAAGACAGGAGAAGTAATTGAGTTAAATGAATCAGGGAACTCAACAATCGTTACTCTAGAAGTTCTAATGAATATGAAAAATCAGTCAAAGGTAATGTTAAATGGATTACTTTTATCCATAATAGATGTTTATGAAGATGATATATCAATAGATGATATATTAGATCTTTTAACATTAAAAAAATTATATGAAACTTCAACTATGACATTAGATGATTTAGATGATTTAATTATTAATTCTGATAGCATAGATTTTGAGAAAATTATAGATAAATCAGATATCAATATAATAAAAAGAATCGCCGAGAGATCAGTAGTATTGGCTAAAAATGATAAATTCGATAGTAATTATAAAAGAAATATATTAGAAAATAAATTAAATAGTAAGTATCTATTTAGTTCTATTTAATTAGGAGTGATGTTTATGGCTACTCCATTGAGCAAGTTATATGAATATTTTTTACTTCAGTTAGATGATGATGTGATAGCACTAATTGATAGAACTGTTAGTGAAAGAAGGTTTTTATTATATACAGAATTAGCCTGTGCTAATTTTTATACTTGTAAAAAAGATCTAACAATTGTTAACTCGGATTTTGAAAGTGCTTCGATTCCAGATGGTGAGACTGAATATATCTTTAATGTTTCTAATGAAAATCCCATTGTTGAACTGTATGGGAAAATGAGTGGTAAAAGATATTCTGAAGGTCAAGATTATACTTTAGATATCAAAGATGATACTTGCACTCTTACACTAATGAGAGAATTTGATGAGCCCTTAGAAATAGATTGGTGTACTGTAGGTGAAATTGTTAGTGATTTAGATGTTAAAGAACTCTATATTTTATCTCTAGGGATGAGACAGATTTGGCTAAGTCCTAAATTATTGAGAGAAGAAAATTTAAAGCTTATGATGACAGATCATGATTTTAAATCTAATTCTCCTGCTAATATGCTGGATAAGTTAATAAAACTAAAAAAAACATGTGATAAAGAGTTTAAAACAGAGGTTACGAACTACTCCCATAGGGGTAAGAAGGGACTTAACTAATGGATTACATGAAGATGTATGAGAATTCTGTTTTGAGGAATTTTGCAAATACAAAAGATAAACATACTGATGAGATAAATAGAAACTTTACGAAATATGCAAAAAGATCGCCAACAGGAAGAGTATTACAAATTAGTAAACCAGGTGAAGTTAATATAAGTGAAGATACTAGATGGGAATTAATCGTTATAAATGATATAAGTAACAATGATAAAAAAGCTTTAGATGAGAAAAACTTAATGGTTGCTAGAGATTTAGATGTTGAAGTAGGTTGCTATGTTAGATTTGACAACTCTGATTGGCTTATACAATTTGAGGAGCATAAAATTATCCCTACTTATAGAAAGTTCACTATGAGAAGATGCAATCAGATTTTCGTTTATAAATATAAAGGAATTACTTATGATATTCCAGTATCTATAGAGAATTTAACTATGTATTCAGATGGACAAAATGATGGTAGATACTTTACATACCCTGATGCTAAGAGACATGTATGGTATGGTAAAAATCCAATTACTGAAACAATTCAAATAGGGGCTAGGATTATGCTTACCAATAGAACAGTATTTAAATCAACTCACATTAATGATTTTGAATATCCAGGATTAATTAAAAACTTAGTTTTACAAACTGCTTTAATACAAAAAGATGGTTTCGATGAAAATATTGCGTGGAATAAAGATGAAAGCTCAGAAGAAATGATTCCAGGAATTATATATGGAGAAGATATGCTTTATGTTTCATCAACTTCAGAATACAAAATTGAACATAGTGGCTTAGTAAATTGGGTTTTCGATGAAAAAGAATTAGACAATATTGTGAAAATAATAAATAGTGACAATAACAAATGTACGCTAAAATCCATGGGTGGCATGAAAACAGTAGGTGAGCAATTTACTTTAATAGCTCAAGATGAAAATAATGAGATTATAGATGTTAAAACTATAACTCTAAGAATGTAGGTGATATTATTAGTATTATTTATGGATTTCCCAATGAAGCTATTATACAAGTTGGAAAAATCTTAATGGAAAATCAAGATTTCGCTAAATTCCTAGTTTATAGTAAAGAATTAAATGATAATATAATGGATTTGCCTGATATTGAAAACACAATTCCGAAGTTGAAAAACAAAAAAGTATTTTTCAATAGACGAGTTGATCAAGTATTAAACGAAGGCGATATTTGGGTATATATTACACTTTATAACTATCTACCATTTTCAAGAAGGTTTGAAAAAAGTAAGGTAATAGATGTAACAAAAATCGAAGTAGGTGTTGTTTGCCATAATAGCTGTAGAGATTCTTTAATCGGTCTTAGAGATGTTGGGTTAATAACATGTGTTTCAAAATTATTAACAAGAAAAAGTCTTGGGATAGGTAATATAACTTTAGATGGAATAAGCCCTTCATATAACATGCCTTCTGAATATACAGGCTTTAGAGGGGTTTTTTCTATTGACCATTTTGGAGAGATATCAGAATGCTAGAGAATTATTACATAACAGGTAAAGATATTGATT
The DNA here is from genome assembly GCF_000498755.1 of Clostridioides mangenotii TR. Taxonomy (GTDB): domain Bacteria; phylum Bacillota; class Clostridia; order Peptostreptococcales; family Peptostreptococcaceae; genus Metaclostridioides; species Metaclostridioides mangenotii_A. The sequence continues at coordinate 193,509 of NZ_AXUS01000001.1, forward strand.
TAAGAAAATATAATCTTGGGATTCTACAACAACCAACCATTAACGAACTAATTGATCAAGACATGACTAACAATGATATAGTGAATCCATTTATTGCAGTTGAGAAAATTTATAACAACTTTATGGATTTAGGATTGGATATTGAATGCAGATTTGATTTATCTTATGGTATTGATTATATAATTAAAGATCTTAATGTATTTGAGAAGATGTTACGGACTTTAAAATTAATTTATCAATTAGACAATATAGATAAAGATATAGTATTTGTTAACCCAAGTGAATCAGATGATCTCATTCAGAGATCTTTATTGATTAAGAAGAGAGAAGTTGTAATAAACAAAGATAATTTTGATTTATTAATGGATATTATTTTAGAAATGTTTTATGTCAATAAAAAAGAAGTTATTGAAGATCAAGAAGATGACTGGGTTGAACAGACAGGTACAAAAGAGGAAAGAGAATTAATCCAATATTTTAAAGAAAAAGAAAGAAAAAAACGAGAAAAAGAAGCTTTAGGACTAGCAGATTATATAACATTTGTTTGTCATTCGAATGGTTTTATCCCATATAGAGATGTTCTAAATTTGACTTTTTATCAGTTGATGAATAGTTATAAAGCGTTATTACAGATGAGATATTATGACCAAGAATTACAATATAGATGTTCATTTAAATATAATTTTGAAAAAGAACAAGAAGATTTTATAAAAAAATTAAAGATTAACAAAAGCACTGTATTTTAACAGTGCTTTTTTTTATACAAAAATTGAGAGGATGATGTAATTGAGATTTGCAATTAAAGACGCAGCAAATGTAACGCTGCATGATAGAGTGAAAAATTTACCACTATTTTATACGAGAGACTTAAATACTTTTAATGTTAAGTTAGAGGGAGAATCTGTATATGCAAAAGCGAAAGGTGATAATGCAATAGCATTTGATGGGGCTTTAACAGGAACTGTAAATATGGAAGCAGAAGTTATTCAATTTGACCAATTGGCGGTTATACTAGCTTCAACAATGGAAACAGGTGACACTGATATAGCTGAAAGACAATTGCTGACTGCAGATGGCTCTAGTAAAGTTACTTTAACAGATATAATACCTGTTAATAATTCTTTATCTGTTTTTGCTGTTGAAGCGGATGGAGTATCTCATTTAGAGGCTCTTAAATTTACAAGTGCAACGACTAGTTCAAATACAGAAATAACTATAATAAATCCTGTGCCAGAAGGCACTAAGGTAGCTGTTTATTATATGGTAAAAAAACCTAATGTAAAGACAATAACAGTTAAGAATGTATCTTCTGCTCCAAACTATAGAATTACAGGTGATACAGCTTGTAAGAATGATCAAGGGCAAAATGTTGTTATGGCAATAGATATTCCAAATTGTAAAGTTAAGAGAAGTATAGAAATGAGCTTCACTGCCGAAAACCCATCAAATTTCAACACTGAGCTTGATATATTGCCAGATGAAAATGGTGACTATGTTAAATTATCGTTTATAGGCGAAGCTACTGATCCTATAGTACGTTTAAAAAGTCTACAATCAGATGAAATGGACTTTGTAATAAGAGAAGATTCTAAAACAAAAAAATAGATATATTCCCTAGCATAGCTAGGGTTTATTTTTTACTTTTAATAATTATTGAAGGTAAAAAATGAATTATAGTCACAAAGAGAGGGGTGGTTGATTGTTTATTTCAGAAGAATTTTGGTTTGATGGAGTATTTTCAAAAGACATGTCTATATTGTTAGTTACAACTGAATCTGAAATTATAAATGATTATGGATTTATATATTCAAAAGAGTTGGAATCTGATAAAACATTAAATAGTAATCCATATTACAAAGTTGGTGAGGATAATGTAGAGGATATAACATTATATTTTTGTTTGGCCAATATGAATGGACAATCTTATGTATGGGATGATTTCACACAAGAGCGTATATATGATTGGCTAGTGCAGGAAGAATTCAGACCATTTATCTCAAAAGATAATCCAGAGCTTATTTATTATTTGAAAGCAAAGAAAGTTACTCGAAAGTTTACTAAAGATATGAAGGGATATTTAGAAATAGTATTCCAGCCTTATACGAACTATGCTTATGTAGATTTTAATAAGCCAATCAAAGTTAGTAGGCCGATTGAGATAAAGATTAATAATAAATCAAATATCGAAGATGAATATTGTTTTCCGGTATTTGAGATTGAGAATTTGAGTAATGAAGATATAGTAATTGAAAACACAAGTTTAGATAGTGAACCTTTGGTAATAACAGGATTAGATCTTAATGAAAAAATATATGTAGATAATTTACTTTATGTCGTACAGACTGATGAAGGAATAAATAGATTTGATTGTTGTAATAGAAATTGGATTAAGTTGAAAAAGGAAAATAATATTTTAAATCATGACTGGAAACTTTAATATCACGATAAGTGTTAAGTTTCC
>NZ_AXUS01000002.1 GCF_000498755.1 Clostridioides mangenotii TR
TACAAAATAGGCCAAACTAAAAAGCGATTTTTTACTTAGTTAGTTTGGCCTATTTAAATTGTTATTTATAATTTTCTTCAACTTCCTCAATCTCTTCATCTTCTATATATTCAAGTATATCAGCAGGCTGACAGTCTAAAGCCTTACATATTTCATTCAATGTTGAAAACCTAATAGCTTTGGCTTTATTAGTTTTCAGTATAGATAAGTTAGCATTGGTAATATCAACCTTTTCTGCTAAATCTTTTAGAGATATTTTTCTTTTTGCCATTATTACATCTAAGTTAACTAAAATTGCCATAATATCTCCTCCTAAACAGTTAAATCATTTTCTTCTTTTAACTTAATCGCTTTATTAAATACTTCAGCTATTACAAAACAAACTGAAGCAATAATAAAATATATAAGTTTATCTGGTGTTAGCCCATAGTTTCCAAATGACATCATCATCATAGATTGCTGTCTAATCGGCTGTAAAAGTATAAATACTGCATTTGCAGTTAATATATATCCCACGAGTTTGAGTCTTCTCACATTATCTTTAACAAAAGGATCTTCGTCAATATTATAAAGAATTTTTACTAAATTCAATACTAAAACAAACGAACCTATAAAATATATTATACCGATCAATAATGAAGCAATTTTACTTATACTTAATCCAGTAGTAAAAAGTTGGTATAGGTTGAATATTAATAATAATGCTCCTACAATTGGTATAAATAGCAAGAAAAAGTTTAATATTACTGATAACATATTTCTAAAAAACTAGTTTTCACAAATATCATCTCCTCAACATAATTCGTTATGTTAATAATAGCAGATTTTTTATTGTTTTTCAATAATTTTATATTGTTTTTTAATATTTAATCATTGTATTACCATTAGTATATAATTAAATTCAATGCATATATAATACAATGATTAGAAATAAATAAATTAAATATTATCATTCCTTTGTCATAATAGGTACCAACGAACCTAAATCAAGCAGATCCTCTTTTCCAAGCACAACTATTTTTTTATTTTTCCCATCCAAAAATAACTTAATATCATCGAAGCTAGGATGTTTTCTAACATCTCCAAAGAAAGCTAATTTGTCATTTGATATAAGTCCCGAACATCCACCGATAAAACCATAATTCATATCAAAAAGTTCAATATAGCCTGGTTCAATTAACAAACAATCTATTTCAGTCTCATTGACCTTATTGTAAATCCCCTTATCAGATGTAATTACAGATTTATCGTCAACTATACAAATTGAGCATTTCGTATAACCCTGCTCTACATTTATCTTTTTAAGTCCCTTATTGTCAATAAACTCTATAATTTTTTTATCAGTATGCTTAAAGTTATGTATAGCATAATCTCCCACAATAGCTACATTATAAGCTATATCGTGTGGATATTTACCTTTTAGCCTAGTTTCACCTTTAATTACATTGAATTTGTATTTTTTAAGTAAACTTTCATAACGATTATACATACTTGGCTCTACAACAATATCGCCATTGCCTAAATTGCAAATACAAATATCTGGGTGGCAGTTAATACTTTCATTTACTCCATCACATCCGATTGTTTTTATTAACTCAATATTTCTTCTCGATAAATCTTCTTCCATACTTTTGGGCAATCTCTTATCGACTAATGCTAAAGCCAAAGTACCCTCAACTACAAAAGGCTTTTTTGTAAACTTCATCTTCTAATCCTTCCCCCCATCTCAAAAGTATTATCTAAAATTTAAATAAAAAAGATGATACATTGCAAATAACGCATCTAAATAAAATGCCTAAAAGCTGTATATCATCCATCTTTTAATTATATAATTTTCATTATTTGGCTCTCTTACATATAACCCCAGTAACTCCTGGGCCTGAATGCGCCCCTATACAAGATCCTATTTGGAAGAACATTATTTCTTTTGGATTAAATTTCTCTGTTAACATTTTTGTAAGTTGTTCTTTTTCCTTAATATCATCGCTGTATCCTATATTAACAACTTGGTCTGATAGATCGCTTCCACAATTTTCTTCTATTATCTCTAAAATTTTAGAAATGACGTTTTTCTTTCCTCTAACTTGAGATGCTTGAGAAACAAGTCCATCTTTAACTTCAAGTATTGGTTTAATGCTTAAAATATTACCTATTGAAGCTTTTGTAGAAGAAATTCTTCCTCCCTTTTGTAGATGATCTAATGTATCTACAGAGAAAATAACAAAAGTTTCATCACGTAAGATTTCTAGTGCTGATATTATTTCTTCAATACTTTTACCTTCAGATAAAAGTCTACCTGCTTCTTTTACTAAAATACCTGCCCCAAAAGATACAGAGTTGGAATCAAATGCGTATATATTGCCTTCTAAATCCCCTTTTGCCATTATTGCGCTTTGGTATGTACCTGTAGCTGCAGCCGAACCAGCTATATAAAGAATGTCTTTTCCTTCTTCTATATATTTTTCAAAGACTTCTTTAAATTGTGCATAGGTAATTTGAGAAGTCTTCGCATAAGTGTCTTTTTCCCTAAGTTTTTTGTAAAATTCATCACCTGTTATATCTACTCGATCTCTATACTCATGTCCATCTAAGATAACCGTTAGTGGCATAAGATCTATGTCATATTTTTTAAGTATATCATCTGGAACATCGGATAAACTATCACATATTATTTTAATGTTGCTCATTTGATATCTCCTTTCTAAACGAATTTATAATTTAAATTATCTTAAATCTGGATACCCTAATTGTCTAAGTGCTTCGTAAGCTACAATAGCAACTGCATTTGATAAATTAAGAGATCTCGCTTTTTCTATATTTAGCATAGGAACTCTTATACATCCCTCTTTATTTTCTTTCAACAAAGACTCTGGTAATCCTTTTGTTTCTTTGCCAAACACTATAAAACACTCATCCTCATAATCAACTTCTGAGTGGTTTTTATCAGCTTTTGTTGTCGAAAAGAAAAATTTTCCTTCTGGGAATTTAGCCTGTAATTCTTCAAAGCTATTGTAATATTGTATATTAGCTATATCCCAATAGTCAAGTCCAGAGCGCTTTAAGTGTTTATCATCTAAAGAAAATCCAAGTGGTTTGATTAAATGAAGCGTAGAACCTGTTGCAGCACAAGTTCTAATTATGTTTCCTGTATTTTGTGGTATTTCTGGTTCAACTAAAACTATATTTAATGACATTCTTCCTCCTAAATAATAAAACAATTAATTAATATATAATATATAAGTTCATGTAGGAAATCTTTAATAGTGTTTATTCCTATATCAAAAATTTCAACTAGTAATATTATAACAGAAAAATCCTCCACTAAAAATAAAACTTAATTTAAAGTTCACCATTAACTATTTATTTCTTTAATTTCGTCATCTATTTTTATTACTTATTAATTTCTTTGTAGAAATTACAGTACTCAGTTATATTGCATTCTTCACATTCTGGTTTTCTAGCTTTACATATTCTTCTTCCGTGAAAAATTATTGTATGATGCGACTTTGACCATCTTTCTTTTGGAATAGCCTTCATAAGTGCAAACTCTGTCTTCTCAGGAGTCGGCTCATCTACAATACCAATTCTATTAGCGACTCTAAAAACATGAGTATCGACTGCTATAGCTGGTTGTCCAAAAGCATTGCTTAAAACTACTCCTGCAGTCTTTCTCCCTACCCCTGGAAGTTTAATTAATTCTTCTAGAGTTTCTGGAACTTCACCACTGTAGTTTTCACATATTTGTATAGAAGTATCTTTTATTTTCTGTGATTTACTTTTGTAAAGACCACAAGTCTTTATTTCTTCACTAATCTCTTCTAAGTTAAGTTTTGCAAATGCTTCTGGCGTATTATATTTTTTAAACATTTCAGCTGTCACCTTGTTTACCCTAACATCAGTACATTGAGCAGAAAGTATTGTTGCTATTAAAAGCTCAAATGCTGTAGTGTAGTTTAACTCACATTCAGCATCTGGGTATAGCTCTTCTAATTTATCTAATATCGTATTTACATCTTTTTTATTTTTCGTTCTTTTTTTCATATATAATCATCTCCATTTTTACCATTCACATATAAAATACCTTAAAATACATATATCAAACATAAAAAGCAAAAACTATATAAGTCTTTGCTTTTTATTATACAATAAATACTAGATAATTTATGTTTAATTAGTATTTTAAATGAGATTTAATTTTTTTCCTTAGGCTTAGTTTGAATTTTGCTAAAGCTTTGAAGTTTATTCTTTACTTTTTCTTTGACTTTATCAAACTTTGTATCAGTCAATATCTCAAATGCCTCTTCAACCCTCTCTACTGTATGAATCTTAAATCTACCTAATTTTATTTCTTCGTTTAATTCATCTGAGAGTACAAGATTTTTAAAGTTTTGTTTTGGAATAATCACTCCTTGGCCCTCTACTAATCCCTTAATTTTACAGATTGTGTAAAAACCTTCCACCTTTTCACTTATTCCTCCGACAACTTGTATATCTCCTTTTTGGTTTATAGATCCTGTTACTGCTAAATTTTGTTTTATAGGTATATCGCTAAGTGACGAAAGGAGTGCATAAAGCTCAGCAGATGAAGCACTATCACCGTCAACCCCTCCATAATTTTGCTCAAAACATATATATGCATTTATCGAAAGTACAAAATCTTGAGCAAAGTTTTCAGATAGATATCCTCCTAAAATCAATATTCCCTTATTGTGGATAGATCCACTCATGTCTACTTCTCTTTCAATATTTACTATTCCCTTATTTCCTGGCTAGTAGTAACTGTTATTCTCGAAGGTCTTCCAAATGAGTACTCACCTGTATTTAGTACAGATAGCCCATTGATTACACCAACTCTTGATCCACTAGTTTCTATTAATGTAAACTCTTCTGATACAGATTCATTCATCTTATGTTCAATTCTGCTTATTCTATCTTTTTTATTTTTTATAGCTTTATTTATATCATCTTTTTTAATATATTTATACTCAGAATTTTTTGCAATTGCATCTGACTCAATTAATATTTCATCTATTTTATCAAGTTTAGTAGAAATCTTTCCATTATCACCCACGAGCTTTATACAGTGTTTTATTACCTCAGAAACCGCATCATACTCAAGATGTTTTAGGTCATTTTCTTTACATTTTAATGCAATATACTGAGCTATCAGATCTTCGCTTTCTTCAGTATTTTCTATATTATCATCGAAGTCTACTAAAACTTTAAAGTAACTTTTAAAATCTTGTTCATGTCTATATAAAGTATTGTATATCTGCTTATTCCCAATTAAAATTATCTTTAAATCTAGTTGCATACTCTGTGGTTTAAGCGATGTCTGAGTCTCTAATTCAATAGACTGTGATCTTAATGTTCTCTTTAACATCTCCCATGAAGTTGCATTTCTAAAAAGATGATCTGAATGTAAAATTAGATATCCTCCATTTGCCTTTTGTATAGATCCTGGAAGTAATTTTGTAAAATCTGTCTTCATATTTCCATTTGAATAATCATATTCAGCTCTACCAAATAAATTTAATGGAGTCGGATTTAATTCTGTTACTACTGGTCTAGAATTACTATCTTTCATTTCAGAATTATCTATAAATAAATTAACTTTATACTTTTTAAAGAAATCTTTTTCTAATTTTGGCTTAGAAGCATCTACATCTACATATATTAAATCCATATCCTTTATAATTTCCTTACTGTAATTATCTAAGAAAATACATACGCTATTATCACCTTTATATTTTTCTTTAAGAGATTCTATAAGGGGATTTATAATGTATTCAGCAATCTGTTTCTCAAGCTTTGAAACTGCTTTCTCTGAAGATTCCTCTAGTTCTTTTAATTTGTATACAACTTGTAAAGACATCTTTTCAAGCTTTTTCTTATTCTTTTCAAATTCTACTTCATTAAACTCTTCACTATTCTCTTCTTCTTCCTCATGTTTTGGTAGAAATACTATTCCTGAGCTAGTATTTTTTAGGATAAATCCCATATCCTCACCATATTTTTTTATCTTTTTTAACAAATGTTCCTTTTTATTTTCGTACTCTTCCAAAAGCTCAGATTTACCTAATTCAAAACCTTCACTGTCGAATATACTATTCAGTTCTTCCAAAATATTCTCTAATAAACCTTCAATATCATCCTTAAACTCTTTGCCTTTGCCCGGATCAAATTTTGAAATCATAGGCTCTCTAGGATTTTTGAAATTATATAGATAACACCAGTCTCTAAATTTATTTACAACTGGTGTCTGCTTTTCAATCATCTTCAAGACATATCTACTTTTACCTAAACCTGGTTCGCCAGCAACATATATATTATAAGTAGGATTATCAACTTTCAAACCCAGCTCAATAGCTTTTTCTGCTCTTTTCTGACTTAAAATGTCATCAGATGGTTTTATTTCGGATGTGTTATTATATTTTAACATAAACCAACCTCCCTATTTGCTTCTCTAATATGTTATGTTTTTTAACATATAAATGTTAAGCAAATGGAAGGCATTAAGTTTCTCTATAAGTTATTCATCTGATAAAATATCCATATTTCTAATTATTATTCCTTTGCCTCTCCAGCTAAATGCTCTGTCCCCATACTTTCTTTTAAATTCCCTATTGGAAAGTTCACTTATATCACCGCGATTTAAATTTACTATTAAATTATTATTAAATTCATCGATATTTGTCTTCTTTATATCTTTATTGTGTGGGCATACTTCTTGGCAAATATCACAACCGAATACTTTATCGCTCTTTTTTAATATATTCTGTTCTTCTTCTGACAAGTTCCCTTTTTTTTGTGTAATATAAGATAAACACTTAGTTGGATTTATCTTATAATTTCCTAATATAACATTTCCCGGACAATATTTTACGCATTTTCCACAATTAATACAAGTTTTCAGCAAAGGCTTATCTACAGCAAATTCAAAATTATTTACAATGTATCCAATAAACACATAGGACCCAAATTCATCAGTTATAATACTATTGTTTATACCATAATAACCTATCCCTGAAAGATAGGCTAAATATCTATCAACAAGTGGTCCATTATCAGCAAATACCTTGTATTCAAAATTCTCAACTTCATCATTTATTCTTTTGCACAGATTATTTAACATATTTCTTACTACTATATGGTAGTCTAAACCATAACAGTACTTTGATATATTTGAATTCTCAAATTCCCCAACATAATATGGAAAAGCGCACACTATAATAGATTTTGCATCATCCATTATAAGCTTTGGGTCTATTCTCTTTAAAATATCTGATTCTTCAAGACCTGTATTTAAATTGTTAAATGCTCTGTATTCAAGTAATTCTTTAAGGTTTTCGCTTTTATCAACTCCAGCAACACCAACAGTTTTGATACCTATTGTGTTACATATTGATTTAAGTCTCTCACTATTCATTACATTACCCCTATATAAATTTGATTTTTATTAACTTCACCACTATAATAAATATAGCATAGGAAGGTGATAAATTTGATAAAAATAACTATTCCTGGAAGACCTATAAGTAAATCCAACTTTAAATTACAAAATGTAAATGGACAAGCATGGATGCCTTCCAAAGGTAAACATTCTAGATATTTAGCTTATGAAAATATGATTGCTGGGTATATAAACAAGGAATATCAAGGAGAAACAATTGAAGAAAATATTATTACTGTATTGAAATTGTATTTTCCTGACAAACGAATGGGAGATCTACACAACTATCCGAAAAGTATATGCGATGGAATTGAGAAAAGTGGTATTATAAAAAATGATAAACAGTTAAAACCAGTATTGATGTTTGATTTTATAGATAAGGATAATCCGCGTGTAGAGATAGAACTTTACCCTATTTCTAAGTATGATGTAAGTTACAACATAACAAAGAAATAGGGCATTTGTCCTTTTATTTTATTAAACTGATTATTTTTCAAGTTTTTCTACAACATTTTTTAACATATCTATAATCGGTAAGTCATAAGGACATCTGCTTTGACAGACTCCACACTCTATACAAGCAGTTGGTTTAACTTCTTGGCCTTCGTACCTCTCAGTTGCCCAATCCTTTAAATTATATCTTGTGTAATAACCTTCAAATAAGAAGTTTGTAGGAATATTGATTCCCACTGTACAAGGCATACAGTACTCACATCTTCTACAAAATTTATTTCCTAATGTAGCTCTAATTTCTTCGATCTTTTTAATATCTTTGTCTGTTAATTTGTGATTATCCGCCGCTTTAACATTTTTACCTACTTGATCAACTTTATCCATACCTGGTATTGCAATGTCAATGTGATCTCTAGATATTATGTACTTAAGTGCCAGTTCTACATCATCCAAATTTCCACCAGCCAATGGCTTCATTGCTATTGTTCCTATACCCTTCTCATGAGCTTTTTTAAGAACTTCGTCCGCTTGAATCTCTACCATATTGTAAGGAAATTGCACTGTAGCAAAATAATCCGTATCTATTGCTTTTCCAATTGTATCTAAGCTGTGACTAGTTATGCCTATATATCTTATCTTGCCCTCTTCTTTTGCTTCTACCAGTGCTTTATAAGCCATATTGTCTTCAAAAATCTTATCGTATTCTTCTGCTTTTACATTGTGTAATTGATATAAATCTATAAAATCAGTTTTAAAGTTTTTCAAACTTATTTCTATATCTTTTTTCAAACCTTCGTAGTCTCTAGCCATGCTCTTTGTTGCTATGAAAAACTTGTCTCTTCTGCCTTCAATTGCATTTCCTATTGCCTCTTCACTAATTGTGTACCCTCTAGCGCTATCAATAAAATTTATACCGTATACTTCTATTTCATTTATAATATTATTAGTATCTTCCTGATTGATTCTTTGTATTGGAAGTCCCCCAAATCCTATTCTTTTAATCTTCATATCAGTATTTCCTAAATTTCTCATGATACACACCCCCACAAAGTTTTATTAATGTATATTATACAGTAAAATAGAACTCTATTCTTTATTTACAAATATTTTAGTGATTTTAAGTATAGCCCAAACAATATTTATTTTACTTAGCTTCTATCAATCCCTTGATCATCTTTATCTCACTTTTATGCCCTTCATCGTCAAAAGGGGTCTCTAAAAATAGAGGTATACCTTTTAGTTTTGGATGTTCTAAAATATTTATAAAAGTATCTATTCCAATTTCTCCTTCTCCTATAGGGGCATGTCTATCTTTTTTACTACCAAAAGGCATCATGCTATCGTTAAAGTGTATAGTCTTTAGTCTATCTAAGCCTATAACTCTATCGAATTCATCAATAACACCATCTAAATCATTTACTATATCATAACCCGCTGAGAAAATATGGCAAGTATCTAAGCATACACCTAATTTTTCGTCGTGTTCAACTCGATCTATAATCTCTTTGATTTGCTCAAAGCTTGTCCCTATTTCGGTTCCTTTCCCAGCCATCGTTTCAAGCAGTATTGTGATATTTTGTTCTCCTGTAAGAGCTAAATTAAGCGCTTTAACTATCTTTTCTATCCCAGCCTCAACACCAGATCCCACGTGACTTCCCGGATGAAAACACATATACTCTATTTCTAACGAATCCATTCTCTCTATATCTTCTTTAATTACAATATTTGCAAATTCGTAAACTTCATCTTTGACTCCTGCTAAATTCATAGTATAAGGAGCATGAGCTAGAATAGGTCCAAAGCCGCGTTCCTTTCTAATCTTTTGAAACTCACTTATATCTTTTTCATCAAACTTTTTAGCGTTACCTCCTCTTGGATTTCTACTAAAAAATTGAAATGTATTTGCATCAATCTCTACTGCAGTTTCAGCTGCCTTTTTAAATCCCTTTGCTATTGAAATATGTGGTCCTATATAAAGCATAACTACACCTACTTATCTTATTTTTTATTTGAAATTTAGTGTCTGTAAATTTAATATACTTTCAAAATTTACAGATATATCTATTTGTAAATACTTCTAGTTTTTAAATATCCCTAAATCTAATTCTTTAGATAAATCTTCTAATACTTTTATCCCTGCTACACTATTCCCCTTGTCATCAAGAGATGGACCGTAAACGCCTATCCCTATTTTACATGGAACAGATGCCATAATACCTCCGCCAACACCTGATTTTGCTGGTATTCCAGTTTTAATTGCAAACTCCCCTGATCCATCGTACATACCACATGTAAACATAACAGTTTTAACAGCTTTGGCTACATCCTTACTTATTAGACACTCCTCATCTCCATGTTTGTACCCATCAGTTGACAAATTCAAACCCATCCTAGCAAGATCCTTTATATCTGCTTCTATAGAACATTGTTTAAAATAAAGATCCAGTATCTCTTCAATATCTCCATCTATAAATCCACTGCTCTTAAGTAGATATGCCATTGCTCTATTTCTATCTCCTGTAAGCTTTTCAGATGTATATACATCTTGATTGATATCCAAAGTTTCATTTCCAGCAAATTTTCTGAAGTAGTCTAGCATTCTTTTTTCTTTATCTTCATAGCTATTTCCTTTAATCATTGAGGTTATGACTAAAGCGCCTGAATTTATCATCGGATTAGATGGCTTTTTAATGTCATTTCCAATGCTAACTATTGAGTTAAATGGATTTTCACTTGGCTCAAATCCAACTTTGGTATTTACATATTCATAGTTATTTTCCATTAAAACCATAGACAGAAGTATAGGCTTTGATATACTCTGAATAGTAAATTTTTTATTTACATCTCCGGCTGTGTAGATATTGTTATCTTTATCCATAATACAGACTCCTAAATCTCCTTTATATGCTTTTTTAAGTTCAGGTATATAGTCTGCAACATGTCCAAACTCTGTATATTTTCTATTTTTCTCAATTATGTCTCTTAAAATTTTTTCCATATATACACCTCGATTTGTCTTAGTTATAGTATTTTTTATCAATTCACTTAAATAAATACCCTTTATCTAAATATCTCTTTATATTTCCCTCTAAATATAGAAAATAACAAAAGCGATTGATCATCTGTAGTGAGGTTTAAGTTTCTCACTTAACATTTGCTATGCAAATACAAACAATCAACCGCTCTAAAATTTTATAAATCTATATAATATCTCTATTCTTCTACTATTTTACTTCCGCCTATAAACTCTCTAAGTATTGAAGTTGAAGGAATATCTGATACATCCTCTAGTTCAACAAAATACTGTAAAAAATTAAGTAACCTATTAGATTCTATATAGGCTTCACTCGAAGTCTCTATTTCTTCTAATAACGGTTTTACAAAACCTTTTAAAATCGACAGCTCATAAACACATGCTGAATTAAAAATAATATCTGCTTCCTCTTGATAAGGGAAAATATTCTTCTTCTCTCCCCTTCTCACAGATTCCCATTGAAGTATAGTCTTTTCTGCGCTGTAACCTCTAAAATTATGGTCTCTGACTATTCTCCTTATCAGTCTCAAGTCCGTAGTAGGAATTCTGTTGTGGTTGTCTAAGTTCAATTGCGTTAGAGCACTTAAATATATCTTAAATTTTTCATCGTTAACTATAGACTCTGTCAACATCGGATTTAATCCGTGTATTCCTTCTAAAATTATTGGTTGGTTTTTATCTATTTGTATAGTTTTATTTGTCTCTACTCTTTTTCCTGTCTTAAAATCGAACTTTATCTCCTGTATTTCCTCTCCATCTAAAAGTTTCTTTAGATCTGAGTTGAACTTATCTAAGTCAATTGCATATATAGATTCAAAATCAAAGTTTCCAAATTCATCTAAAGGTGTAAATTCCCTATCTACGAAATAGTTATCCAGTGATATAGAAATAGGATTTAGGTAATTTACCTTTAAATGTATAGAGAGTCTATTTGCAAAACTAGTCTTTCCAGAAGACGAAGGAGCTGCTATAAGTATTATTCTCTTGTTAAATTTACTTATCTCATCTGCTATTTGAGCGAGCTTCTTTTCATGGAGTGCTTCAACCGTTCTAATTACATCACCGTACTCATTATTTTCAACTATTCTATTTAATGACACTACTTTATCTATTCCCAAGAGCTTTGACCACTGCTCTGTTTCATAGTAAATATTTGCTAGCTTCGGCTGTGAAACATACTTTGTTGGCACAGTCTTGTCATTTTTATTAGGCCCAAATAATATAAGCCCTTTATTGTGAAGCTCTACATTAAATACAGATACATCACCAGTTGATGGCAACATATAACCATAGTAATGATCTATATAATCCCCACATTTGTACACAGTGGTGCTATCGTAATCCTTATATTTCAGAAGTTCTGCTTTTGAGTAGAGCTTATTTTCATTAAATATCTCTATTGCTTCATCTCTAGACATCTCGACTTTTTCTATCTCGTAGTTTTTATCTATTTTTTCTTGCATTACTCTCTTTATATTTTCTAAATCAACTTTATTTATATCCCTACCAATGTGAACTTCACAGTACAGCCCCTTTGATAGAGAATGCTCTATGACTACTTTTCCATCACCAAATAATTCTTTGCAAGCCATAACAAGTATAAATGATAACGCTCTGAAATAGACTCTTTTTCCATCTTCTTCAGTAGTATCTATAAACTTTATTTTGCAGTCATCAAACACGTTGTAGTTCAGCTCTCTAAGTTTATTGTCTACACTTGCAATACATATCTTACCTTTGTGTTTATCTTCAAAATCTTTTGCAATCTCTTTAAGTGGTATACCCATACTATTTTCTTCTAAGTTGTATTGTTTTTTATTTCCATCAATATTAAGTGTTATTAATTTCATTAAAACAAATCCTTTCATTAATATTGGATATCATATAAATCACATCATAAAGAGAATCTACTCTAAACTAGATAAAACAGTATATTCTCTCCATAGTATATATTAAATCTTCATTTCGTACTTCTAAGATCAAATATTCTGGATCAACTTCCATTGATTTTTTTATATCCTTATCACTCAGCAAACCTTTACCTATTCCTATATGCAGATCCTCTACTCCATCATTGTCACTTAGATGGATAAGCTTAATATTTTTTGCTAATTTTTCAATATAATCGCTTTCATTTATTAAATTATGTCCGGTGTCAAAGCAAAAAAATACTCCACCTTTTCTTATTCCTTTAAATATATATTCAAAATCACTGCTAGTAGTACCTATATTTGACATATCTCCACCTTTTGAATATGTATTTTCTAATATTATTTTTGAGTCTATATTTAAATTATCTACAAAATCGATACAGTTCTCTAAATATTTAATTTTATTTTTTCCCAACCTACCTGTAATTGCATATCCTAAATGTAGGTTGTAGTATTCTACATCTAGATCTTTTAATTCTCTATCTATATTATGTAAAAAATGTATCCACGATCTTCTTATATACTCAACTTCTTCACAAGCGTTTAATTCCATAGGCAAATGAATACCTATGGATAAACCTAAATTGTATATTCTATCTATATACGTATATAATTTTTTACAATCTTCAATACTATCTATGCCAACCTCTAAGTGATCTATTTTACCGTATTTTTCACAGAAATTTAGTGCAAAGTCAATATCTTGTACAAGTGACGAAATACCCAACTTCATAGCTATTCAACACCACCTATTTTATCGAATGGATAAAGTCTTATCATTACTTTACCGATAACAGAGTCTTCATCTACTAGACCAACTTCTTGAGCCCTACTATCTTTACTTCTCTCTCTATTGTCTCCCATTGCAAATATCTTACCTTTTGGTACAGTTATGTCTATGTCTCCACTAGTATAATTATTGTGAATATATACTTTCTCATCTAATAATTTATTGTTTACATATACATTTGAATCTTGTATCTTTATATGATCTCCTTCAACCCCAATAATCCTCTTAACTAAATCTTTTTTACTCTTACCATCATCTTGAAGTATCTCTGATTTGAATACTATTATATCTTTCATCTCTGGCTCTCTAAATTTGTATGTCATTCTATTTACTATCAAATAATCATTTTCGTTTAGAGTTGGAAACATTGAGACTCCATACACTCTTGACGGTATAATAAATATAGTTATTACAAATGCCAATATTAAGGCGGTTATAATTACCTTAACCCACTCAAAGATCTCTTTTTTTACATTTTCATTCATAAACAAATCTCCCAAAACTATTACTTTTGTCGTTTCATACTATATACGACAGATAAGACTAACTTCTTAACTACTCAACTCCACCTATTTGGTCGAATGGATAAAGTCTTACCATAACTTTACCAATTACAGAATCTTCATCTACTAGACCAACTTCTTGAGCCCTACTGTCTAAACTTCGCTCTCTATTATCTCCCATTGCAAATATTTTGCCTTCTGGTACAGTAATGTCTATATCTCCGCTAGTGTAATTATCGTGAATATATACTTTCTCATCCAATAATTTATCGTTTACATATACTTTTGAGTCTTGTATCTTTATACGATCTCCTTCAACTCCAATAATTCTCTTAACTAAATCTTTTTTACTCTTGCCGTTATCTTGAAGTATCTCTGATTTAAATACTATTATATCCTTCATCTCTGGCTCTCTAAATTTGTATGTCATTCTATTTACTATCAGATAATCATTTTCGTGTAGAGTTGGAAACATCGATTCTCCCTGTACTCTTGACGGTATGATAAATCTAGTTATTACAAATGCCAATATTAAGGCAGTTATAATTACCTTAATCCATTCAAATATTTCTTTTTTTACATTTTCACTCATAAGCACATCTCCCTAAAACTATTACTTTTGTCGTTTCAAACTATTTACATTATACTTCTTTTTCAAAGAATATTAAACCAATAATATAATATTGATACAATAATGTACTATAAATTAGTTACTTCTTTTCAGTTTCATCATAAATTTTTGATTTTTCCTTCTCAATGTTAACACTTTTTTCATCCATTTTCTTTTTTATATGAATATTTCTTTGCTTCTTCATATTGCTTATAAATATCTTCTTAGAATTTTCAATATATTTTTCTAACTTCTCTAAATTAAACTTTAAAAGTATAATAACATACAATAAAAATAATACTATAGCCCATCTATACTGTATCATGAGAATAAAGTCAAATGTGCCGTGCATAAGAATTGGCACTAAAACGGATAAAATTAAATACTTTTTTTTCTTCTTTTTAGAGTCACAGAACTTGTACTTTGACAAATAGTATCCCATTGTTATCGCAAACATTATATGTGCGGGTATTGATATAAAAGCTCTGTTTAAAGCGACTTGAAGTACAATATCATGGTCTTCTGCAAGTAAGTAAATCAAATTCTCTACAGTTGCAAATCCTAATGATAAATACACTGAATAAGTTATCCCATCAACCCTTTTAGCAAACTCTTTTTTCTTAAGGAGTATAGGTATCAATACAAGTGCCTTAAATCCCTCTTCAGTTAAACCAGCTACTACAAAAGATATATATATAATATTTGAATACCCAGTGAAATTATTTACATTTAATAAAAATTCTTCGGCTAAAATTACAATTACACTTAAAAATACTCCCATTAGAAAAAACTTTGACGATGCAATTATAGATTCTTTCGAATATTTTTTCGTTGAATATATCCACACTATCCCTATTAATATAGGTAAAATAGATAAAAAAATCAAATAGTATACCATAAACTTCCTTTCTATCTTGTCTTAAATTTAAATTTTCTAACCTCAAACAAACTAAATTACTGTTATTTATTTATTATCTCCAAATATCTTAACAAAATAGCTTTATATTTATTTTTTTAGAATATAAATAGTAATAAAGACTTTTTATGAAAGGATGATTACATGCAGGATAGTTACTTAACAGTCAGTTTGATTGACTCAACAAACAACAGACCCATACAAAATGGGTCAATTAATATCTACTCTATTTCAGATGATGTAAATAATGCAAGCACTACCATGTATCAAAATTTATTGACAAATGAGTCAGGTCAAGTATTAGATTTGATACTTCCAGCTCCTGATAAGGAATATTCACTAGATCCTACTAATACCATAAGACCTTACAGCCAGTATATTATAGAGGCAGTAGTAGAAGGATATGAAACTGTCGTGATAGATGGTGCCCAATTATTTGCTACGATCGAAGCCAGACAGAATATTACTATGATTCCGAGAACTAGAAGTAAACTTTCATACTCAAGACAAAATGAATTAATATTCCCAATAGAGGAACATACTCTTTACGGAATATTTCCTCCTAAGATACCTGAGAGCAGTTTAAAGCCCCTTCCACCTCCAACTGGATTTGTAGTATTAGATAATCCAGTAGTTCCAGAGTTTATAGTAGTACATGATGGGCTTCCAGAAAATACTACTGCCGAAAACTACTGGATACCTTTTAAAGATTATATAAAAAATGTAGCTTCTTGTGAGATTTATTCAACTTGGCCTGAGCAGACAATTTATGCAAATGTAATAGCTATAATTTCATTTACTTTAAACAGAGTCTTCACAGAGTGGTATAGAAATAAGGGATACACTTTTACAATTACTACCTCTACTGCTTTTGATCATAAATTTGTTTATAATAGAAACATATTTGATACAATTAGCGTAGTTGTAGACGATATCTTTAATACTTTTATTAGAAGACCACCTACTTCTAGACAGCCGCTTCTTGCTCAGTACTGCGATGGAGAAAGAACGCAATGCCCAAATCAGATGACTCAATGGGGAAGTAAGTCTTTAGGAGATCAAGGTTACAGCTGGGAAAACATACTTAGGAATTTTTATGGAGACGAACTCAGCTTTGATCAAGCTCCAGTTGTAACAGGCGTTCCTGTATCTTTTCCAGGTTATACTCTTCAAATTGGATCTTCAGGTAGATATGTCAGAACTATACAAAACCAAATAAATGCAATCGCAAATAGCTATTCAGCTATACCAAAAGTTCAAGAAGATGGTATTTTTGGTGATAGCACAGCTGAAGCTGTAAAAGTATTTCAAGGAATCTTCGGACTGCCTCAAAATGGTATTGTAGACTTCAAAACTTGGTATGAAATCTCAAGGCTATATGTAGCTGTAACTAAAATAGCTTCTTTAAATCCTACTATATAAAAATGGTATGGTACCCAAACTCTCGGGTATCATACCATTTTTACTATTTAAACAAATTTACATACTCTTTTTTTACGATCGGCATTAATATATCGCTATTTATAGTAAACTCAGGTATTCCTGCAGCGTATGGAGCTATATCGTATAAATCGAAATACAGCACTATGTTATTATCATAAAAATAGTATTTTTGATTATCTTTTATAGTATTAAACTGATAAATTCCTACGTTTTCTTTATTCTCACTCTCTAAAGATTTTATTTGAGATTTTATTTCGTTATTTATTATGTCTTTATAATTACTTTGCTCTAAAAATAAATCCGACAGCTCTAAAAATTTCCCACTTCTAATATCTATATTATATGCAATATCATCATAAAATCCATGAGCTCCTCCACTGTAATTATAATACCTCATCTTTAAGCTCAAAATAGAATCTGTATTTTTTTCTACTTCATAATCCGTATTCGCTTCAAATTTTACACCATCTAAATTATTATTTACAAAATTATCTTTTGCTTCTTTATAATTTTTTTCAAAAAATAAATTTACATCGCCCTTAATTTTATCATTTATAGTTTTTTCAATTTTTTTATTTTCATTTAAAATATTTGGTATATTTAACACACTGTTGATATATTTATCAGTTTTATCTATTCTCTCATTGTTTACTATACTCTTAGAACTCTTGTTAGCAGAATCTTGCCCTTTATTATTCCCTTTAACAACATAATTTGATTCAATTATATTTCCTTCTATTTTATTTGATTCTAACTTTAGTTGTTTATTTGTATAAACAATTACAGTAACTGTAACAATAAAAAATCCAATTAAAAAAATAAATTCATGTAATTTTCTGCCTCTCTTACTTTTTTATAAATCATATCAAACCTCCAAATACAGATAGTATGTACTATATGTTTGAATTATATTTATAAAAAAAAACTAATTCTCTTGATATTGGCGGTATCTAAAACTAAACAAGTGCATCTAATGTATATGCTGGTTCATGTATTTCAAATTTCAATGTGCTATGTTCTCTACATGGATTACTGTATCCTATATTAATCTAATTTTAGTTTGTTCTTTTAAATTCTTTATTTTTTCTACAAACCCTCTTACTTTAAAATCAAAATAAAATTATATGTGTTATAATAACCTCATAATAAAATTTCGAGGAGAGGTTATTATGAGTAAATATAAAATTGCAGTTTGTCAGATGAAAACCACAGACAATAAAAAACAAAATATAGAACATGCTATAGACATGGTAAATGTTTCTTCAAAAAATGGAGCAGAATTAATAATTCTTCCAGAAATGTTTAATTGTCCTTATGAAAATAAGTATTTTCCCAATTTTGCAGAAAAATATCCAGGTGAAACTACTCAATCTCTTTCAGATGTAGCGAAAAAAACCATATATACATAGTCGCAGGAAGTATACCAGAATTATGTTCAGGCAAAATATACAATACTTGTTATATTTATAATAGAAACGGTGAATTAATAGGAAGACACCGAAAAATACATTTATTTGATATTGATATAAAAGATAAAGTCTACTTTAAAGAATCCGATATCCTTTCAGCTGGAAATAAAGTCACAGTTGTTGACACCGACCTTGGAAAAATAGGTATAGCCATATGCTATGATATTAGATTCCCCGAACTTTCAAGAATGATGGCCCTAGAGGGAGCTGAGATAATAATCTTGCCAGCTGCATTTAATATGACTACCGGCCCTGCCCATTGGGAGTTATCAGTAAGGATGAGAGCTATAGATAATCAAGTTTTCTTTGTAGGTGCAGCTCCTGCTAGAAATAATGAGGCTTCTTACACTGCATATGGCAACTCTAGAATCTCGGATCCTTGGGGAGATATTATAGCATCGGCTGATGAAAGTGAATGTATCTTATACGCAGATATCGATAGAGCAATGATAGGCAGTATTCGTGAACAACTGCCTTTGCTTAAACATCTAAGAACAGATCTTTATTAAAACTAAAAGAAACTAGACTTATAAGTAATTTTCAATATTAGCCTAGTTTCTTTCTATTTTATGTTTTATTTTTTTATGTTTTATTTTTTTATCTTTTATTTGTTGTTAAATTTTTTATTATTATTTTCATCCTCTACGTATGAATCCTTTGACTCGCGATTTTTCTTTGGGGTTAGTTGTAATATACCATTGCAAAATACTATACCCCCAGTCAACAGTATACCTTGGACAAAGGATGTGAATATTGCAAATAAAACTCCTTTCCAATTTGGTATACTAAGCGTAGAAAATAGATATAACCCACTGAGCAGAACTGATATAATCAATAAAATTATGTTTACTTTGTTTGGGTTCAGCTTTTCTGCTATTAAAAATTTCCCTAATATATAAAGTACCGGTAGCAGTACAAGTAATTCACTTCTTACATATTTATTTATTAATGCAATAAAATCAGGCATAAAAAAATCACCTCCTTTAAATACACATGAATTCATAGTATATTTTATTCAAAGTGAAGTGACTTTGTTCTTTATTTAAGATCTATTTTATATCTTCGTAAGTATAAATTGACAGTTTCCTTCTATATTTATATCACCAGTATTAGCAGGTATAAAAAGGCTATCCCCTTTTGTAAAATCTATTGAGATATTATCATTTACAACTCTTCCACCGCCTTCAAGTATAATAACAGAATTAAAACTATCTTTGTCTACATTTATCAGACACTCTGTTAAAACGTCATACTTGAACACTGTAAAGTATTTACATGAAGATAATCTCCTCTTTGTATAGTTTTCAAACTTCTCAAATTTATCTACAATATTAATATGTTCATCAGTTTCTTCTAACTTTACTACATCAATAGCCTTATCTATATGTAGCTCTCTGGTATTTCCATTTCTGTCTACTCTTCCAAAATCGTATATTCTATAAGTTTTGTTTGAATTTTGTTGTATCTCACAGATTACGATTCCTGAACCTATAGCGTGTATAGTACCCGCTTCAATAAAGAATACATCGCCCTTTTTTACAGATATCTTATTTAAGACTTCCAAAACAGTATTGTTTTCTATTCTCTGCTTAAATTCGTCTTTAGATATATCTCTGTTTACCCCATAGTATAAAAATGAATCCTCTTCACAATCCATAACATACCATAGTTCAGTTTTACCGTGCTCTTTCTCTACTCTCAGTGCATATTCATCATCGGGATGAACTTGTACAGATAGAGAAGTCTTTGCATCTATAAATTTGATTAAAACAGGAAAGTCGTCAAATTGATCACAATTTGTACCTAAGCTTTCTCTACCTATTTTATACAAATAGTCACCAAACTTAAGTCCTTCGTAAGTCCCACTTGCCACTATACTCTGCCCATCTTTGTGATTTGATAACTCCCAACTCTCAGCGACTTTATCTAAATTCACTTTTTTATTGTATAATTCTTTAAGTTTAGTTCCTCCCCATAGATAGTTCTGAAAGGCAGGTTTTAACTTTACTATCTCCATTATAAAATGTCCTCCACATCTGTTTACTAACTTGTTTATCTAAAATAAGATCTATACTGTATTTTAAGCTCGCTCTTTGGAAATAAAGTTTCGTATAGATTTATGAAATAATCATCAGTCATACTCGCAATATAATCTACAACTACTTCATCAGGTTTTATTTTTAAGTCACCTGTTAAACTGTCTTTATAAAAACCTTTTAACTTAGGATGGTTTACATGATGTCTGTATAAATAAGAATTGTAATCCTTACTTACTATATCTTCTATAAATCTATCATACAAGTCAAACAACATATGCCTTATAGTTTCATTATAAACGTCATCAATTTTAGGGTTTCTATATATTACTTTATTATTCTCATTTCTTAAAGCTAAAAAATCACTGTATACTTTATCATCAATCTTTAAATAATTTTTTCCAAAGCTATTTTTCACTATATTAGATACCATCTTTTTTATAATCTCTCTATTATCTTTGCCGAGTATTCCGCTGTGATCAAAGTCCTCATCTGTTCTAAGCTTTGCTCTTATGGCATCCTGTCTATCTCTACCTACATAAGCTACCATATCGCTGATCCTAACCACACAACCTTCAAGTGTAGCAGGTCTCATTTTGTTTACAGCATTTTTATCTAAATAACACATCTCTATTCTTCTATCTAATTCTTCAAAATTATATACCATTGATGGTTCGAAATGTGAAAAATCTTTATCTCCATTGTGACATAAGATTCCATCAAGTGTCTGAAGTGTCAAATTGCTATTTGTTATATGCTGTAATACTCTAACACTATGCACATTATGCGTAAAGTATCTGCCAGTATTTTTAAAGAATTTTTCATTTAAAAACTCTTCTCCTTTATGTCCAAAAGGCGTGTGGCCTATATCGTGACCAAGTGATATAGCTTCTATCAAATCTATATTTAAATTGAGCGCTTGACCAATTGTTCTCGCAATTCTAGACACAAGCTGGACATGTAGACTTCTTCGAGTTATGTCGTCATTTAAATAAAATGAAAATACTTGTGTTTTATCAGAGTATCTATTATAAAATAAATTATGAAGTATCTTATCAGTGTCAATTACAAAACTCGATCTGATTAAATCAGACTTGCTTCTCATCTTGTCAATTCTAAATGCTTCACTATCCTTTGTTGCAAATTTATTTAAATTTTCATTTTTCTTTTCAATTTGTTGTTTAAGTAATTCTTGTTGAGATGGATCCAATTGAAAATAATTTTCCATATTATCACAACTCCCAGTGTTTATTATAAACTTATTCTCATTTAATTAATATAAAAATTACTTATTTTCTATGCAAATTTTTTTGTATTATATTATTATAACATATGAAAGAGAGCGAATCTAATTTAAATCCACTCTCTTTTATATTAATAATAAATCATTTTATTTTATTGTGTTATTTTAAGCTACTTTTTAAAGTTTTCTATAATAAGTGGCTGTATCTGAGTCTTGTCAAATGCTAGTTCTATAGTCTCTACAAGCTTATCTAAGTTTGCAGTCATACTACTAGGCTTCGAAACTGGGTTATCTTGACCAAACGGAACAAAATAAATATGCTCTGTATTTATAAGCTTCATTATATTTATCCCATTCATCCCAAGAGCATCGTTAGTACATGGCGCTATAACGAGAGAATTCTTATTTCTAAGTGTTGCTTTTGCCGCCATTAAAACTGCTGTGTCCGTTATTCCATAAGCAAGCTTTGCCATAGAGTTACCCGTCATCGGAGCTACTACCATCATATCAAGAGGCATTATAGGTCCAAAAATCTCAGCCTCATCTATAGAATATATAACATCATTTCCTGTTATACTTTTCAACTCTCCCAAAAATTCATCTCTATCGTGAAATCTAGAACTGCTATTGTAAACAATATCTGTAACTATTGGATATACTTTCGCATTTAGTTCTACTAGTGTTCTCATAGGTTCTAAAATTTCTTTTATTGTACAAAATGATCCTGTTATACCAAACCCTATTTTTTTTCCTGTAAGCATGACTTCACCTTCCTATAAATATTTTTAGCAAGTATATCTCCCGCAAACTTAACTGCACATTTACTTGGAATACTTGATAGTATTACAAAGTTTTCATTTATACTCTCTACAAACTCCACATCAAATCCATGAGGCTTAGAAGATATATCTATTATTAGAGATTCTTTGAACTTTTCTATATGATCTCTTTCTAACACCTTATTTGGTACAGTATTTACAATTACATCAAAGGAATGATTGTAGATATCTTCAATATATACTGGTTTTACTCCATTTCCTATAGCCCTAGCTTCTTTAATCTCATTCCTAACTAAAGCATATACATTGGCATTCAATCCGCTTAATCTTTTACACAAGTCTTGACCACATCCCCCATAGCCAATAACCAGTATTTTGCTGTCAAATACTGGCATCTTGGTATTTTGAATAATATGTGAGATTACTCCTTCTGATGTAGGAATCGCATTCATAAGGGATACACTCTTATCTTCCATCAAAGGCAAATAATCTAAATTGTAAATCTCGCTCATTTTATCCAAAAATTTATTTCTAACTCCTGAAAATAACAGTGTATTTTTGCTCAGTGATTCAAAGAATCTGTTGTTGTACTTTTCACTATTAATATCTTCTTTAAATGGAAATAATATGAAATCTAGATCTTGAATATTCTCAGCACCAGCATCAATTATTACTTCGTGTTCTTTTAAAAATGAACTCACATAATCATATCTATCATCATCTTTAATAATCAGCCCTCTCAGATTGAACACCTCCCACTTTCTTAAGTATAATTTTATTTTATGCTTCTTAGACCTTTGTGTGATTAAACAAAATTGTGAATTAATAAAATAATATGTATGCTATAATGTGTTTATTATATTTTCGAGGTGATAAGATGCAAATAAGCCGATTGTTTCAAATTGTGTACATACTATTAGACAGAAAGACCATCACTGCAAAAGAACTAGCTGATCGTTTTGAAGTGTCTGTTAGAACTATATATAGAGATATAAATACTCTCGGTACTGCTGGTATTCCTATATATACTAGCCAAGGTAGAGGTGGAGGAATTAGCATTTTAGACGACTATGTACTCAATAAATCTCTACTCTCAGATGATGAGCAAAAAGAAATCTTGATAGGACTACAGAGCCTTAAAGCTACTAACTATCCAGATATAAAAACACTTGATAAAAAACTTTGGGCCTTGTTTAGTAAAAATAAACAAAGCTGGATTGAGATAGATTTTTCTTATTGGGGAGGCGGAAATGATGAAAAAGATAAATTTCAAATATTAAAGAACTCAGTGTTAAACAAAAACACTGTAGAGTTTAGCTACTCCAACGCAAACGGAGATCAAACTATTCGTCAAATAGAACCTTTAAAGCTTATATTTAAGAACAAGTACTGGTATGTGTGTGGATTTTGCCTACTAAAAAATCAGTTTAGAATATTTAAAATTTCTAGGATATCAAATTTAAATTATACAGAAATATTCTTTGATAGGGATTTACCAGATGACTTAGATCTAATCAAAGAAAAATCTGTGGGCTATAAAGCCTCAAATATAGTACTAAAATTCTCAAATCACATATCTTACAGGGTCTACGATGAGTTTAATATAAATAACATAGAAAAAGATGCTGATGGAAATCTTATAGTATCACTATCATACCCAGAAGATGAATGGCTTTATGGATATATACTGTCCTTTGGTTTTTATGTAGAGGTCATTGAGCCACAAGGGTTGAGAGGTATTATTTCAGATAAGATATCTAAAATGTCGAATATATATAATTAATGTAATAGATAATATGATTTATTATCAATAGCTCTGATTCAAAATCATACTTTTTCAAACAAATTTAAAAGACGCTCTACAGTTATAATGATCACAGTTTGAGCGCCTCTTAAATATTTTATTTTTTAATCCCATTTTTAAGTCTTTTTTTATTCTACTTATTAATTCTATTTTTTAATTCTTTCTTTTAATGTAACTTTAATTGTATCTCCGGGTTGCTTACCTATCTTCTCCCTTATATCTTTTCTGATGCCGATTATATGGCATGGCGTTTTCATTCTGACTAAACTACCATCATAAGGTTCTCCGTCAAAAGTCGCGTGAACAGGGACTCTTCCCTTTCCAAATTCTTTTTTTACATCGAAAGGTATTTCTATATAGGCACCATTTATATCTGGAACCTTTTTTATAACTGCTTCAAATTTATATATTTTATCCATTTTGACTCCACGATTTAATTATAGTTTATTTTCCTTTATTCTATCTTTCGTCCTTTTAATAAAACTCCCCGACATAATACCTAAAAAGTTAAATATAAAGTAAAGTACCCCATAGTACGCAGCTGAACTATTGTAGTATATAAATATTGTCGGAAAAAATAGTATTGCTAAAACTAGTAGATATATCAAGCTAAAACCATTTCTATATCCAAAAACCATGCTTATTATAATACATACAATTGGATTCACAAGCACTAAAAACGTAAAAAGTAGCTCTTTTGAATAGTTAAATTTTGTTATCAGCGGCAACACATAAAACAACACTGCAAATATTATTGCATATATTGTTATATTATTTTTTGCTTTATTCAATTTTTACACTCCTTTTAGAGTAATACTCTTATTTTAAGTCTATCCTAAATTAATATACACCAATTTACGTTATTTGCAAAAAATTGTATATTTTTAGGAATTTTTCTAATTATACTATAGAAATTTCTCTTAATCAACACAATCTATATAATTACATCAATTTGATTGAATGTAGATATATAGTATAATGTATTGGTGTATTAAGAAATAATTAAGATTTTTATAAACTTTAATTAAAACTCTAAATCAAAAGTTTTGATATGATTAACTTATAAAATTTCTGAGTTAAAAGAAATTAATATTAGGAGGACTCATGAGCGTTAATATTTTAGTAGTAGACGATGAAAAAGAAATAGCCGATTTAATTGAATTGTACTTAAAAAATGAAAACTACAATATATATAAATTTTATAGTGCAAAAGAAGCCCTAAACTGCATCCACACTGTCAACTTAGATTTGGCAGTAATCGATGTCATGATGCCAGAAATAGATGGGTTTGAACTCTGCCAAAAAATCAGGCAAACACATAACTTTCCTGTGATAATGCTTACTGCAAAGGTAGAGGATATAGATAAAATAACGGGTCTTACACTTGGTGCAGACGATTATATAACCAAGCCGTTTAATCCATTAGAAGTAGTTGCACGTGTTAAAGCTCAACTTAGGAGATTTACTAGATACAACGAAGGATCACAGGTACAAAAAGATGTTATAGATTTTGCTGGACTCGTTATGAATAAAAATACATATAAATGCAGTCTAAACGAAAAAGAATTATCCCTTACCCCTACTGAATTTTCAATCTTGTGGATACTCTCTGAAAATATAGGCAATGTAGTTAGCTCTGAAGATTTATTTGAAAAAGTATGGGGAGAGAAATATTTCAGCAATAACAATAATACAGTTATGGTTCACATTAGGCATTTACGTGAAAAAATGAACGACACCGTGAGTGAACATAAATTTATTAAGACAGTTTGGGGGGTTGGTTATAAAATTGAAAAGTGATATATCAAAATTAAAGAATAAGATATTTTCACATATTTTATTTGTAACAATCGTAATCAGTATTATAGGACTTTTTATTATACTATCAATGATGAATGGAGTTTTTGCAAACTTCATTATGTCAGTCTTAGAAAATATCTTTGGAATGGACTCTATAAATTCGTATTACTTTTATACCGATGTTATTAGAGACAACAAAAGTTTTCTTCTTGTTTCCACATTTATAATTATTCTACTTATAGGATTTTATTTTGCACTTTCTAAATTAACAACCTACTTCAATCAAACAATTGAAGGCGTAGATAAACTTCTTGATGAATCTCATGAATCGATCAAGCTATTACCTGAGTTAGAATTTATGGAGAACAAACTAAATGCTGTTAAAAAGACACTTCGAGAGAGAAATGAACAAGCTCAAGAAAGCGAGCAGAGAAAAAACGATCTTGTTGTTTATTTAGCACACGACATAAAAACACCCCTAACTTCTGTTATAGGATATCTAACACTTCTAAGCGAAGCCTATGATATGCCACTTGAACAGAGGCGTAAATACACCGATATAGCACTGAACAAATCCTTTAAATTAGAAGATCTAATAAATGAATTCTTTGAGATCACTAGATTTAACCTTCAGAATATAGATCTCGAAAAAGAAGAAGTTAACTTATCATTTATGATAAAGCAATTATCAGATGAGTTCTACCCAACATTTGAATCTAAAGGGATTTCATGCACAGTTTTAAGCGATGGAGATATATATTTAAAGTGCGATGCCGATAAACTTGCAAGAGTATTTAACAATATACTAAAAAATGCACTTTCTTATAGTTACAGCAACAGCGAAATCAAAATAACAGAAAAAAACTTTGGAGACTACATTGATATCACATTCCAAAACAAAGGAAAAAAGATACCTGAACATCAGTTAAACACAATCTTCGAAAAATTTTATAGATTGGACTCAGCCCGCTCTACAAATACTGGTGGCTCAGGGTTGGGACTTGCTATTGCTAAAGAAATAGTAGAACTACACGGCGGAAAAATATTTGCCAACAGCAATGATGAATTTACTAGTTTTACTATTCAACTTCCTATATCATAAATCAACACACAACAAAATCGTATCGAAAAGGTATTAATTATCGATACGATTTTGTTGCGTAGATTAATTCAATATCATAAGTTTTATTGCAAATTAAATTATATTAAACATAGCTATTATAGAAGTTATTGTATTCGCAAACCATGAACAATCCTACTCGATACTATTGATCCTCCTGTCAACTTATCGTTCATCCATGCTATAAAGTATGCTATAGCTCCTGTCATTAAAATAATGACTGGCGATCTTACTGCACGAACACTTCCAATAAACATTGCTCCATGTAAAAAACTAAATAAAGTTTAGCTTTTAATTAATTTAAGGTTATCTTAAGATTTAAATAAGTTTACATTAATAATTTGCTAAGTTTGAATTAAAATATTGCTCCCCTTAATGTAGTTAAATAGAGTTATAAAGAATTACATAACCGAGGAGAGTGCAATTATGTTTAAAAAAAGAAATAATAAAAGATTAAAACCAATGAATATATTTATACCAACTATAATTTTTCCTACAATTTTACTCTGCATTACTTTATTCACCGTGTACAATACAGGTAAATATCAAAACTGGAACAATAGTAATACTTCGCAAACTAGCATACTTAGATTTAATAAATCAAGCGATAAAAACAACTCTGAAATCCCTATAATTAGAAACATAAACAGTAAAAATGCTATTTTAGTAGAAAATAGTAGTGGTAAAATTATTGCTCAAAAAAATAAAGATGCTAAATGCTACCCCGCATCTCTAACTAAGATAATGACAACTATTGTAGCTATAGAAAACTTAAATGATTTAGATGTGGAAATCCCAATTAAAAGCAGCGTATTTGAATCTCTGAAAAATTCAAATGCCTCTATGGCTGGTTTTTTACCTGATGAAAAGGTTAAAGCAAAAGATGCACTTTATGGAATAATGCTTCCTTCAGGAGCCGAATCATCATTAGGAGTTGCAGAGTATATATCAGGTTCTGAGGATAAATTTGTAGACCTTATGAACAAAAAAGCTAGAGAACTTGGAATGAAAAATACTCACTATACAAATACAATCGGTTTACATAACTCCAATCACTACACAACTTCCAACGACTTATCTATATTGCTGGATTACGCGCTTGAAAATGATACTTTTAAATCTATATTTACAACAGATAGATATTCCACATCCCCTACAAATTTAAATTCCGCTGGAATAACATTTAGAAGCACAACCTTTGATAAAATAGATAGCGAAAATTTTGGTAGGGGAAAAGTCATTGGGGGTAAAACTGGTTTTACAGATAAGGCGGGTCTTTGCTTAGCAAGTCTACTTGAAAAAAATGGTGAAGAGTACATTTTAATAACTACAGGTGCAGAAAAAACTAACAATGAATCTTCTTCTAATATAATCGATGCTTTTAATATATACGATACTTATTTTCACTAATTCTAGAACAAATTTAGATATTTATATATACAATAACTATATAAAACTATATTATTTATGTTAAGTATTGCCTATCAATTATTAGATCAAAAACAAATATGTTTTGAGAAAGGAGTTTTTAATGAGAAATAACTATCAAATCAGAACATTTAAAGAAGAGGATTTAAAATACGGGTTAAATTTAGCTTGGAATGTTTTTCTAGAATTTGTAGCTCCTGACTATACATATGAAGGGGTCGATAACTTTAAACAGTTTATCGATTACAATTCTATGTTAGAACTTTACAAGAATAAAACTATGGATTTTTGGGGGTGCTTTGACGGAGATGAGATTGTCGGCGTGATGGCAACTAGAAATACAAATCATATTGCTCTTCTATTTGTGAATAAAAGCTATCATAATCAGTCCATTGCTGCTGATTTATTTTCTAAACTTACGATATACCTAAAAGACTTTGCTTTAGTAAATAGGATTACTGTAAATGCTTCACCATATGCAATAAACTTTTATCATAAATTAGGTTTTTTGGATCTTGATAATGAAACAAATTCAAATGGAATGATATTTACTCCAATGGAATATTTTATCAATTGATTTCCTTATATTATTGGACAAAAAATTAACTCTAGAGAATAATAAGCAACTTATTTATCTCTAGAGTTTCTATTTTACATACTTATTATTTTATATTAAATCCTTAAAATTCCATTTAATTCATTAACTTTATATTTAACCTATAAAAACTCACCGTATCTTCTTATATAAACTTTCTTTAATATAGTTACTAAAATCATATAAGAAGCTATTATTAACCCAAGCCAAGAGAAGTAGTAAATAGGAAGTGCTGCCATACCTAAACTTGCACCTAGGCTAGTATACGGTAAAATTGTTCCAACCGCTATTCCTATAGAAGTGAATACAGTGACAGCTAACGATGCCCTGCTTTGTACAAATGGTAATTTTGGAGTTCTAATCATATGAATTACTAACGTTTGACTCCATAGAGATTCAACAAACCATCCTGCATGGAACAATGCCATAAATATTGTTTTGTCTACTCCAGCATCACCATAAAAGCCTCCAAGTGCAATTGGGCACACTACAAAGAACATAACAATATAAGTTACGATATCAAACACTGAACTTGTAGGTCCTATCCAAACCATAAACCTGCCTATTGAAGAAGCATCCCATTTTCTAGGTTCTTTGATATAATCTTCATCTACATTATCCCATGGCATCGAAACACATGAAATATCATAAATTAGATTTAATACTAAAAGTTGAATAGGAAGCATTGGTAAAAATGGTAAAAAAGCACTTGCTACCAAAACTGAAAACATATTACCAAAGTTTGAACTAGCAGTCATTTTAATATATTTTATTATATTTGCAAAAGTCTTTCTTCCTTCTTTAACTCCCTCTTCAAGCACCATTAGATCCTTTTCTAGAAGTATAACATCTGCAGACTCTTTTGCTATATCAACTGCTGTATCTACTGAAATCCCTACGTCTGATTCTTTCATCGCAGCAGCATCATTGATACCATCGCCCATAAACCCTACTGTATGACCATTTTTTCTAAGAATATTGACTATACGTACTTTTTGCATAGGAGAAAGTTTTGCAAATACAGTTGTTTTTTCTACTACTTTAGATAATTCACCATCATTCATGTTGTCAATATCAGAACCTAATAATAAATTATCTACTTCAAGGCCTACTTGCTTACATATAGATCTAGTAACTGCATCATTATCACCAGTAAGAACTTTAACGCCCACTCCATAATCATTAAGTGCAATTATAGCATCTTTAGTAGTTTCTTTTGGCGGATCTAAGAATGCTAAATACCCCATTAATACCATGTTTGATTCATCACTTACAGAAAACAGACCTTCTGTAGACGGATTTGTCTTTTGAGCTATAGCTATAACTCTCATTCCATTGCTATTTAATTCTTCTACAGTATTTAAAATTTCGTTTTTTATTTCTTTAGATAACTCAACTACTTCGCCTTTATACTCTGCCCACTCACTAATACTAAGCATTTCTTCAACAGCGCCTTTTGTAATCATTTGAGTTTTGTCGTTTTTGTCTTTAATAACTACGCTCATACGTCTTCTATCGAAATCGAATGGAATCTCATCCACTTTTTCATAGTCCCTAGTTAAGTCAGGGAATCCGATATCTTCTGTATGATTTAATATAGCTATATCCATAAGATTTTTTAAACCAGTCTGATAATAACTATTTAAAAATCCATGACGCAGTATTCTGTCATCGCTATTTCCGTGTATATCTAAATGGTACTCAAGGACCACCTTATCTTGAGTAAGAGTTCCCGTTTTATCAGTACAAAGTACATCCATGGCGCCGAAATTTTGAATTGAATTTAAATTTTTGATAACAGTCTTCTTCTTAGACATTTTTACTGCACCTTTTGCAAGGTTTGTAGTCACGATCATAGGTAACATCTCTGGAGTCAGACCTACAGCAATTGATAACGCAAATAAAAATGCCTCCATCCAATCTCCCTTTGTAAATCCATTTACAAAGAAAACTATTGGAACCATACACGACATAAATCTAATTAGAAGCCATGAAACTGAGTTTACACCTTTTTCAAAGCTTGTTTCAGTTTTTACTCCAACTATAGACTTAGCCATAGATCCAAATAAAGTGCCATTTCCTACAGAAACTACAACTGCACTTGCTGAACCACTTATTACATTACTCCCCATAAAAGCTAAATTATTGCTTTCAAGGTGATTTAAAATAGTTTCATCTACTGCATTAGGTAATTTTTCTAGTGCCTCACTCTCACCTGTTAAAGCTGATTGACTTATAAATAAATCTTTTGCTTGTATTATACGAACATCAGCTGGTATCATGTCGCCTGCTGATAAATGTACTATATCGCCTACGACTACTTCACTTAGCGGAATCTCCTTTGCTCCCATACCTTTACGTTCAATATTGGCAGTTATCTTTACCATTGCCTTTAGCTTTTCGGCTTCATTTCCCGAACGCATCTCTTGTATGAATCTCAAAACACCGCTTATCGTAACCATAGTTAACACAATAATCACTGCTGTATAATCTTTATCACCTGGCGCAGCGATCAAAACATCTGTAATAAATGAAATAACTGAAAGTACTAATAGTACTATTGTGAATGGATTTATAAATGCCTCTAGTAATCTTTTAAAAATAGATTCTTTTTCATCGTGATCGATCGTATTTTCACCATAATTTTCGCGTATATCTTCTACTAAAGTCTCATCTAATCCATCAAATGAAGTGTTAAACTCGTTTAAGATTGTATCTACATCTTTTCTTGCTATATCTAATAATCTATCTGTTGATATTAATTTCTCTTCTTTTTTTAAATTTCTTCTAGTCATTATTTTATACCTCCTCGTTATAATCTTTCCAAAACCACCTGGATGTATAACGACACAAAATAAGAAAGAAGTAATTCCTATTAATTATTTAATTTTATATAAAAAACATTAGGCGGAAAAATGAACCGTGGAATAACATCATTTTCATCAATCCCTTTACTTCGACCATCAAATTTTATGCCTTTGCTACTTTCAGGGTCCATTTTGTTCACCTCCATAAATTAAAATATCTATATAAACCCCTAAGGGGATAAATTAAGACAACTAAAAAATCCCTCGCCAAAGCAAAAGCAGTGACAAGGGATAAAAGTCCGCATTAAATATAAGACTGAAAAATCACAGTCATATCACCGTTCAAGCTTTAGCTTCGCAGGGCAATGTAATTGCATTAGACTATGCCTTGTTTATCGACATAATCTGCTAACCATCTCATAGTGTCTCCACTATTTTGCGGCAGCAACCCGTATCCCTGCGGTAACCTCACCTACCGAGTTTATTTAGTTCTCTATTATTTAGTATATGTATCTTTTTAAAATTTGTCAACCCAACATATAGTTTATTTCCCACTACATTTTGTAATATTTTGTCTTAAATTATCTTATTTATACCTTTTAAGGTTAACAGTAAAAGTAGCCTTTTCAAATGCACTGTAATCAAAGAAGACTCAATAACCGAACTTGATTTACTGTTCTTTTCTATCGTTTCAATAAATATACTATTATAAGAAGTTATTAAATTACCATACTCTCAGAGTTTTCCGAGCTATGTACTTTTATAGAATAGGGTGAGGAAAAATATATGTGTAATTTTTATCTGCTTTTATTTTAACGTGTTCCTCTATTGAAACTTTGTCAAAATACATAAAATTAACCCCCTCAAATCTAAAAATATTATTGTACTAAATTTAATTATACAGTTGAAATTAAAACTGTAAACTTACATCCCAATATGATATTCTAATCATAATTATAAAATAATTTGGAGGTAAAAAATATTGATTAAAATAATATCCTTGCTAGAAAACGTTAGCAATTTTGATAATTTGAAATCAGAACATGGTTTATCCCTATACATAGAAAAAGATAATTTAAAGTGCCTAATGGACACTGGCGGTTCTGATAAATTTCTAGAAAATGCTAAAGAGCTCGGTATAGATTTGACAGATTTAAGCTGGGTTATAATTACACACAATCATATAGATCATATAGGAGGTCTTGAATCACTTCTTGAATACAATAAAAATGTTAATGTAATCATAAAAAATGATGCTAAAGGTGCTTTCCATTTTAAAAAACTTTTTATTAATAAATACATCGGAATAGATAGAAATATATTTGAAAAGCATAAGGATAGGATTCTATTTTTTACAAAAGACTGTAAAATTTCAGATAACTTTTACTTAAGATCTAATTCTATAAAAAATCCTTACTTTGTTTGCAAAGATAAATCTCTTATGGAGAGGAAGAAAGGAAAACTTGTACCCGACGAATTTAATCATGAGCTATTTTTGACTATCGAGGATGGCAATAGAGTAATTATAATAAGCGCTTGTAGTCATAGCGGAATAGTTAATATAGTAAACACTACACAGCTTTTGTACCCTAATAAAGAAATCTCCCATGTTGTAGGCGGGTTTCATATGATGGGATATGGAATCAAACAACTAAACTGCGATAAAGAATATATACACGAAGTTGCAGACATACTTGATAAATCCTGTACTGAAAAAATTCTAACTTGTCATTGCACAGGAAAAAAAGCCTATAAAATAATGAAAGAGCAACTCGGAGATAAAATATCATATCTTTCTACTGGACAAAGTATCATAATCAATTAATTTCTTATGTTATTTTAATATTATAAGGTTAATGATATGTTTTTTAAAATAGAAATAGATAGGCCTGGCTCAAAAGTAGTTTTCAATACTGATATTCCTAATTACAATATCTAATCAAATAATAGTTCATACTTTTGAGACAGCCCATAAATTTATCTTTAATTTTCCTTTTCTAATTTTAATAAGAATTCTTTTACATCAAGGCCCCCACCGTATCCTACTAATTTCCCATTTGATCCAATCACACGATGGCATGGAATAAATATAGATATAGGATTTTTGTTGTTCGCCAGACCTACAGCTCTGTATGCCTTTGGGCTGCCTACTTTTTTTGCTATATCTTTATAGCTACAAGTCTCTCCATATGGGATACTTTTTAAAGCCTCCCATACTTTTAGTTGAAATTCTGTCCCTTCTGGCTCTAGAGGTATGTCAAAGTTTTTTCTATCACCAGATAGATACTCCTTAAACTCATTAAAAGCTTTTTTTATTAGTTCTGTTTCCTCGATATTTTTGCCTTCTACATCTATTTTATTCTTGAAGTATAGTTCTGTAATAGCTTTACCATTATCCGCAATAGCTAACTCGCCAATCTCGGTTTCGTATACAAATATATTTTTCATAAAATCCTCCTAAAATGAGTCTTACTTAAACTTTATTTCTTTATTTCTTTATTTCTTTATTTCTTTATTTCTTTATTTCTTTATTTCTTTATTTCTTTATTTAAAATTATATCAGTAAGTACATATGTTTGCTATACATAAAAGTAAATTTACCATCTATTACCTGTAGAATATTTTTTACATTATTGAATATAATAGAACATAAGTTCTGTTAATTATGGTAAAATAATATGTGAGGTGATTTTGTATGGATAGAACTATATTACATTCTGATATAAATAACTTTTATGCTAGCGTCGAGTGTTTATACAACCCCTCTATACGCAATAAGCCAGTAGCTGTTGGAAATAATTCAGATGCGACTTACGGAGTTGTTCTAGCAAAAAACTATTTAGCTAAAAAGTTTCAAATTAAAACTGGCGAATCTCTATGGGAGGCAAAGCGAAAATGCTCTGAGCTTGTAATTGTACCTGCTAACTTTGACAGATATCTTAGATTTTCTAAAATGGCTATTGAGATTTACAATGAATATACCAATCAAATAGAGTCTTTTGGACTTGATGAATGTTGGTTGGATGTTACTAACAGCCCATTTGGAGATGGAGAAACAATTGCAAATACTATTCGGGATAGAATAAAAAAAGAACTCGGTGTGACAGTATCAATCGGTGTAAGTTTTAATAAGATTTTTGCAAAGCTTGGTAGCGACCTTAAAAAACCAGATGCCACAACTGTTATACATAAAGATAATTTTAAAAGTGAAATCTGGGAACTCAATGTTAAGGAACTCTTATGTGTAGGTAAATCAACACAGAATACATTAAAAAAATACAATATTTTTTCCATAGGAGATCTCGCAAATACCTCTCCTCAGTTTATAAAGAGAGTGTTGGGTAAAAGAGGTGAAGAAATTTGGAGCTTTGCAAATGGATATGATTCGTCACCAGTTGCTGAACTAGACTCTAAGTCTCTGATTAAAAGTATAGGAAACTCTACAACTACTAAAAAAAATTTAGAGACTTATGAAGATGTGAAGATAATTTTTTACAAGCTAGTAGAAAGTGTAACCGAAAGACTTCGAAGACACGAATTTGTGTGCAGTACGATTCAAATAACTGTAAGGGATAATACACTCACATCTTACGAAAGACAGGCAACTTTAGACATACCATGTTCATGCACAAATGAGATTTTTAATAAGGCTTTTGAGTTGTTTAAGAGGCACCATAATCCTTTTATACCTGTAAGAAAACTTGGCGTTAGAGCATGTAATTTATCAAGTTCAAATATTACACAGCTTTCGTTTGATGATCAATTTGTAGATGTTCAAAAGAATGAAGATCTTGACAAAACTATGGATACCATAAGATATAGATTTGGCCACTTTGCTGTACAACGAGGAGTTTCACTTGTAGACACAGAACTTTCGAGTCTTAATCCAAAAGACTACCATAAAATCCATCCAATAGCTTGGACAAAATAAATTAAGTTGGCAAATATCAATATATATAGGAGTGCTTTATGAAAGAAAAAGTTTTTGTTGAAATAGTAGCAAAGTATACTTATGAAGGTTCAATTCATCCATTAGCGATCCTCTGGGATGATGGACGAGTATTCAAAATAGATAAGATCACAGATGTATGTAGAGCCGCATCTTTAAAATCTGGAGGTGTAGGAATAAGGTACACAATATCTGTGAAAAATAAACAGAGATACTTGTATTTAGATGAAGATCATTGGTTTATTGAGTCATAAGAGTTATAATTGTATCTGTGTAATATTTATGTAGAATTAAGATTTATCTATTTTTAAAGTAAAGGAGCGATTACATTGAACTTCCAAATAAAAAAATTTGAGGATTTAACTGCTAATCAAATATATGAAATTTTAAGAATAAGAAGCGAAGTTTTTGTAGTAGAGCAAAATTGTGCTTTTCAGGACTGTGACAACGATGATCAAAACTCATACCATATTTTTACTACTGACAATGTTAGAATAGTATCTTATCTACGAGTATTAAAAAGAGGTATATCTTATGATGAAATATCTATCGGTAGAGTCTTAGTCGCTAAAGATCAGCGAGGTAAAGGTATTGCCAAGGAACTGTTGATAAAGGCTATAGAATTCATAGAAAATACTCTCAATGAATGTGAGATTAGAATTTCTGCGCAAGAGTATTTAAAAGAATTCTATAGTAGCCTTGGATTTGAAATATCTTCTGACATGTATTTAGAGGACGAAATACCTCACATAGAAATGTTCTATAATAGCGCAAAATAAATATTATTTCGTAGTTAGTACTACTTCACCTTATTTTTAATGCTAATGTATATGAATATTTGTAGTGTTATTTTGACTACTGCTCTGCTATGACTCTACATCTTAATCCTGTAAGGTCACTATCATCCAGCCACATAGTATATACTGTAAAAGGATCAGATCCTATTTTTTGTAAATTGCTTAAATTTTCAATAACATATACCCCTTTACTTTCACACAATCTATCAGCTGGTTGGTGCTCCTGACCTCTACGTATCCCCGAACAATCTATACCGATAAAATTAATTTTTTTATCAAGTAGGAAATCTATTAATTTATGAGAAAGTTGAGGGTGATTGTTGAAATACTCCTTAGTTCCATATTCAAATTTCTCGATGTGAGATGTTCTAAAAACCACAAAAGAATTTTCTAAAATATTTGTTCCTTCAAGATCTTTCGGCTCAACCTCTCTATCATAGCAGATCTCCGACACATCTATTAAAACTCCACTACTCTTAAAATATTCTATCGGAATATCACTCTTACAATAAGTATCTAAATGAGTTCCAACGTGACCTGCTGCCCTTAATTTATTTTCCTGAGTTTCAATCCACTTCATAGCATCACTATCTTTTTCTATCTTTGTTGTCAAATCAATTATCATAATTACCCTCCTCTATTTCTGTTCTTAGATATTCATTAAATTTTTCTAGAACTTCTAAAGTTATATTTTTGTATTTATCCTCTATTTCCTTAAAAAATCTTTCGTCAGTTTTTTCCCAAATACTGTGAATTTTTTCATGCTGTAAGTATATATCTTTTCCTACCTCAGTCAGAAAAAAATACCTTTCTTTCTTATTTTCAGGAATTTGAAATACTCTAATAGTATCTTTATTTACAAGTTTTTTTATTATCTTACTTACTGCACTTTTTGTCATATTTAAATTTTCGGATATTATAGTTACATTTACTGGTTCAGATGCTCTGCCTATTTCATCTATAGTGTGAATTTCTGATAATGTATATCCCTCTATTATTCCTTTGTTCCTTATCTTACTAAGGACATCTTCTTTTTCATATACTTCTTTTAATACCTTGATTATTTTTTTATCTACACTCATAACTGACACCTCTTTATAGTTTCCCAGGACACAATGTTATTATATTACTTGCATATCTATTTGTCAAATACAAATTTAGACATTGACACAATGCTTACCTTATCAATGGTTAAATATTAATTAAAAAATTAAAAATCTATATAAAAAATACTACCTCAACTTTATGTTAAGGTAGTATTTCTTATTCATCTATATTTTCTAAAGATCCGTCTTTATCACGATTGATTTCAACAAAATCCTTTTCCATACGAACAATGTATTTGGCATTTACTTCGATATGATTTAGAAAAAGCAACAATCTCTCATACAGTGGTTTGGCTTCCTCACCGTACTTTTCATCCATGATTTCCCCAATCTCTTTTACTGTCCTATTGCCATCTATATTTAAAAATATAAAACTGGAATAAGAGTCTAGCTTAATATAAGTAATCTCAGGAATTTTAAATCGCAATTTTCTAAAAAATCTCTGTACCCAATGCTCTTGTCTTTTTATTATTGTGACGATATTTTTTTCATCAACCTCGTATTCTAAATCATCTCTAATTTGATATACAAGATTTAAAACCTCTTCATTACTCTTCATCGCTCTTGGCAGGCTTAGAATTCATGATAGGTATCGCTGTCAATATAACAAGGGCAGCAAGTAATATAAGCGCCATTCCGTTTCCAGCTGCAAATCCTGTTACTTCTCCAAGAGTTATAACTCCTGTAACTTGTAGGATTATACCTATAAGACCTATTATAGATCCACCAGCAACTAATCCAGAAGATAAACTTACTCCGTTAGAAACTTTTGCTTCTTTTTCAGCATCTGATTTAGACATTTTTTCAACTAGAACTCTTATTAAAGCACCTATTAATATTATAGATGTTGTTGATATTGGTAAGTAGAATCCAATAGCAACTGTCATTATTGGTAAGTTTAAGAAATATAAAACTACCGCCATGAATATACCTATAAATATCATAACCCAAGGAAGATCCCCAGACATTATACCAGAAGTAAGTGTAGCCATTAAGTTAGCTTGTGGAAGACCGAATTGCGCATCTGCTCCAGTTACAGCTAATTGATCTGATAGTATTATCATTGTTCCTATAACAACTATAACACCAACTATTGCAGCGATAGCAAAATATTTTTGCATTTCGCTTTTATCGCCACCGATTATATAAGTAACTTTTTGTGATTGAGAATATCCACCTGCAATGGCAATGGCAATAACTATTAATGTACCAAATAATAATAACGATTTATTGTCTTCTATACCAGTCCACTTCATTACAACGAATATCATAGTTACTATAACTAATGAAGCTATTGTCATACCAGAAACAGGAAGGTTAGAAGTACCTATAGTACCAGTTAAACGTCCTGCAACTATTATGAATAGTAACATTAGAACTAGTGAAGCTATAGTTCCTATAATCGCCATACCAATGTTTCCACCAGTAATCATAAATCCAGCAACAAATGATATAACAATACCAGCAAGTAGTATTATTATTTGTAAAGAACCTTTAGAGTCACCTTCACCACCTGTAGCTTTCATTGTTTCTTTTATTGAAGCAACTATAACAGGTATTAGCTTTATAGCACCTATAATTCCACCAAAAAGCATCATTCCTGCGCCTATGTACTTAACATATGAACCTGCTATAGTACCAACTTCCATGCTGTTTATAGCAACATCTGGAGCATTCCATACCATAGCACCTGGAGCAGCCATATCAGCGAAATAACCAATTAATGGTGTAATTCCAAAGTTAGCTAACATTGAACCTGCAAACATAGTAAGTGATATCTCTAATCCAACTATAAACCCTATACCAAGTAATAGCGGATTCACTTCTATATCCAATTTCCATTTGTAAGCTTTTGTTCCGACAAAACTAGCCATGTTGTTTACGAGACCTAATACAGATCCAGTTAACACAGTAAGTACACCACCTATACCAAAACCAATTCCCATGTACTTAAGTGATTCTCCACCTGTGTCAGATGCAACTAAAGTTTCTGAAATTGCCATTGATTCTGGATACATTAAGTTTCCATGCTCTTCAATGATAAGGTAGTTGTGAACTAGTGCTGCTATACCTATACCAAATAGTACACCACCAACTCCTACTGCTAGACCTTCAAAAAATGTAATCCTGCCACCAATTAGTAAAACTGCAGGCAACACGAATATCGCACCACTGGCAACTGATTCTCCAGCACTTGACATCCCTTGAATTAAGTTCTTACCTAAAATTCCTTTTTCTTTTGCAAATACTCCAACTAATCCAGCACCAAGAATAGCTCCTGGAATACCCGCTGCAACTGTTAATCCGGCTTTCATACCTGAGTATGTAGTTGACGCAGCGAAAACTGCAGATAAGAGTATACCTATTAAGAGAACTGCTATATTTCCGCCTGTTCTCGATTTGTCGGTAACATAAGGTACATAATCTT
Organism: Clostridioides mangenotii TR; assembly: GCF_000498755.1. Classification (GTDB taxonomy): domain Bacteria; phylum Bacillota; class Clostridia; order Peptostreptococcales; family Peptostreptococcaceae; genus Metaclostridioides; species Metaclostridioides mangenotii_A. The sequence goes on from NZ_AXUS01000002.1 coordinate 40,495, forward strand.
TACCAGAAACGCCACCATATGCTCCCGTAGGCAATTTTTTCTTCATTTTTTTCACTCCTTTTAGGCTAATTAATATCCAATTAAATAATACCATAATTTTATGAAAAATTGGAGTACCCTTTTTTAAATTTTCAGTCTAATAGCTTGGTATAAGCTTGTTTGAGCTACTTAAGAAAATTTACATAATATTTTTAATTGAAAAAACATTATAATCCATTTCATAAATTTTCCAAAATGTACAAAAAAGCATAATAATAGACATAGACATGGAAAATTTAATTAGGATTTGCCAAACAATCTTCCATATATATTATTATGCCACTAATAAATTATTTAAAACAGTGTTTATTTTTTATCTATAAAAAAATAAGGATCATTTCAACTATACGTTAAAAATTTTAATTTAAATATATTTATAATTAATTGCTAATTAATTATTCTTAAAAGTTGCCCTAACACTGTTAGCAAAAAGAATAGAGTGGTCAAATAATTGTCATAAAAAATTACTTTATGTACTAAAATTATTTAATCACTCTACAAATGTTAAAAAATTTTAACTTTACATAAACATTATCAAACTAGCTGCCATAACAGCCATCCCTACAACCATTCCATATATAGAAAGATGATGTTCACCGTACTCCCTCGCAGAAGGCAGAAGCTCATCTATAGAAATAAAAACCATTATTCCTGCTACTCCTGCAAATATCACTCCAAATAAAACATCGTTCATAATTGGAAGCAATATCATAAACCCGATTATAGCCCCAACCGGCTCTGATAATCCCGATAAAAAAGAATATATAAATGCCTTCTTCTTACTACCAGTTGCATAGTATATTGGCACAGATACTGCAATACCCTCAGGTATATTATGTATCGCTATAGCCACTACTATTGGTATTGCAAGAGATGGCTCTTGTAGTGCCGAAACAAATGTTGCAAGTCCCTCTGGGAAGTTGTGAATCGCGATTGCTATAGCTGTAAATAACCCAGTTCTCATAAGTCGTCTGTTGTTTAAATCAGATTGCCCTTCATCTTTTTGATCTTTTGATCCATCAATTACTTCTCGGCCCTCTTCACTCCTCTTCTCTTGCACAATTTCTTCAGTTTTTAAATTCCCGAAATGTTCTTCCGCTTCTATTTTAATTAAGGTTTCTACTCGTTCTACTTCGTGCGGGTTTTCTTCTGATGGTATCAATTTATCAATTAAAGCTATCAAAATCATACCTCCAAAGAATGCTAATACAGTTACAATAGTACCATTTTTTAATCCTAAAGGAACTATCAATGTATTTTTTGCTTCTGTAAATATCTCGATCATAGAAACATATATCATGACTCCAGCAGAAAATCCAAGACTTACTGCGAGGAATTTTGTATTTGTCTTTTTAGCAAAGAATGCTATTGCACTCCCTATTCCCGTCGATAAACCAGCTATCAACGTCATCATAAACGCAAATAAAATATTTTGATCCATAAACTTCACCTACCTCGTTATACTATTGTCTAAATCTCTTAGTTGTATTTTTTAGATAAAATCTAATCCAAGACTATTATAAAGTCCATTTCATTTTCTATATACCATATTTAAAATTATAATAACTTAATTGTATTCCGTATTATACACTTATAAAACTGCATCGATTAACAAGTATTCTATAATTTTTTATACTACATATCTAAATACTATACCAATGAATGCTTTACGTAAATAAAATTTTTTAAATGAGAGTAAAAAAACCATGCACTTACCGTTTACCCAAAACTAAGGTTCTTCAATCACAAACAATATATTTATATAGAAAATTAATTTATATTATTTTAAAAAACTTATTTATATAAAGTAATTTTTTAATTCTACATAATTTTACTTCGTAATTGATATTGACTTTCATTTTCTATTTTGTTAAAATGAGTACTGACATAGGAGGAACTATAATGAAAAAAAATATACTGCGATTGATTTCAAATAGAACCACATTAATAATTTTGCTTCTAATTCTATCAGTGGTATCTATAGGAATTGGAGTCGAAAATTTTAGTTTTCACGGCTTAATCAAATACAATGAAAATGATTTGTATCTGCTTATGATCAGTAGACTACCAAGATTAATCAGTATAATCATAACAGGGGCAACGCTTAGTATAGCTGGACTAATAATGCAGACTATAACTAATAATCACTTTGTATCACCATCTACCGCAGGAACAATGGAATGGTGTCGTCTCGGTATACTGATTTCAATTATAGTAGCAGGAAATGAAGCTAAGATATCTAAGATGTTAATCGCTTTTGCTGTTTCTCTGCTAGGAACTATGCTCTTTATGAACCTTTTGCAACGTATTACATATAAAAATGCTATCATGGTGCCACTTATCGGTATTATGTTAGGGAGTGTTGTGAGTGCGATAACTGAGTTTCTTGCCTATAGATACGATGTAATTCAAAATATGTCTTCATGGCTTCAAGGAAGTTTTTCGCTGATCATAAAGGGTCGATATGAACTACTTTTTATAGGTATACCAGTGTTAATAATTGCTTACGCATATGCTGGTAAATTTACCATCGCTGGTATGGGTGAAAGTTTTTCAACAAATCTTGGACTAAATCATAAATGGGTTGTAATGATTGGTCTTATTATTGTTGCATTTATAACTTCATTAGTTGTTATAACAGTTGGAAGCATTCCATTTGTAGGTTTGATAGTACCTAATATTGTAAGGCTTTATAAAGGAGATAATCTAAAGAATACTCTACTCGATACAGTTCTTATCGGTACATTATTTATTCTTATATGTGACATCATAGGTCGTACACTTATATCGCCATATGAAATCTCAATAAGCGTAGTAATTAGTATTCTCGGAAGTATCATATTCTTGGGTGTCTTATTTAAAAAGAAGGAGGCGCTATGATGATTAAAAGACAATTTTTCAAAAAACACAGTAGAGATATAAAAATAATTTTACTTCTCTTTTTAGCAACGTTATGCGTAATGTCTTTTTATACTTTCTGGGGCCTAACTGAAAAAAATATAGGTTATTATCTTCCAAGAAGAAGTTTGAAAATGTTGGCAATAATAGTTGTAAGTTACTGCGTAGGATATTCAACAGTAACATTCCAGACTATAACAGGTAACAGGATACTAACACCTAGTATTATAGGACTTGATTCATTATATTTATTTATACAAACTGTTATCGTTTTTTCTTTCGGATCAAAGCAACTATCCATGATGACTGGATATCCAAATTTTATTCTGTCGATAGTATTTATGATAGGAAGTTCGTGTTTACTATTTTACTTCTTGTTTAGAGGTGAAAATAAAAATCTATACTTTTTAGTTTTAGCAGGTATGATAGTTGGAACTTTGTTTAGAGGTATGTCTACATTTATGCAAGTACTTCTCGATCCAAACGAGTTTTCAGTTCTTCAAGGAAAGATGTTTGCAACCTTTAACAATATAAATCAGGACTTATTAGGTATTAGTTTATTACTGATAATAATTATCATTATAATTACCCTAAGGGATCTTAAAGAATACGATGTAATCGAACTTGGAGCCGATCATGCTATAAATTTAGGTATATCGTACAATAAAGCAGTACTAAAATCACTTATAATAACATCTATTTTGATTTCAGTATCTACTGCTCTAGTTGGTCCGATAACATTTTTAGGAATATTGGTTGTAAGTTTATCGCGTAGAATTGTGAAATCCTACCATCACAGCTTACAGGTAATTGCTGCAGTATTGATTGGATGCTTGTCGCTTTCTGTTGGTACATTAATCGTTGAAAAAGTGTTTCAATTTTCAATTCCGATAAGTGTAATAATAAACTTCTTCGGAGGAATATGCTTCATATATCTTTTATTAAAGGAGAGTAAAAAATGATAAAACTAAAAAATATAGCTAAGCATTACGGAAAAAAAGAAGTTATAAATAACGTGAATCTTGAACTTCCTCAAAATAAATTGATAGCATTTATTGGTAGTAATGGAGCTGGTAAAAGTACATTGATATCTATAATAAGCCGAACTCTCGCTAAAGATGCTGGAGAAGTGTTTATAGATGACAAAGAACTTAAAGATTGGAACAACAGTGAATTATCTAAAAGACTATCGATACTGAGACAATCAAATCATTTAAATATCAGACTAACTGTTAGAGATTTAGTTAGCTTTGGACGCTACCCACACTCTCAAGGTAAATTAACAGAAGAAGACGAAAAATTTATTGATGATTCTCTAAGCTATATAGGACTTACAGATTTACAAGATAGATTCTTAGATGAACTAAGTGGTGGCCAAAGACAGATGGCATATATAGCTATGGTTATTGCTCAAGATACAGACTACATATTCCTTGATGAACCGCTAAACAACTTAGATATGCTACACTCTGTCCAAATTATGAAAGTCCTTAAAAGACTTGTAAATGAATTAAATAAGACTGTAATGATCGTTATACACGATATAAATTTCGTATCTTGTTATGCGGATTATGTAATTGCAATGAAAAATGGACAAATAGTTCAAGATGGGGATACAAAAGATATTATGAATTCCCCAGTACTTAAAGAGATTTATGGAATGGATATAGACATTCAAAATATTGATGGCAAAAATATATGCCTATACTACAGCTAATAATTAGCTGAGTTTTGCAAATCCATTGATAATGATAATTAATAGCATATTGCTAATTTAAAATAAATTTTAAAATAATTGGAGGAAATAACAATGAAAAAACTATTCTCGATGCTTTTAGTATTAACAATGACTGTAGTCATAGTAGCAGGTTGTAGTCCAAAATCGGATAAAAAAGAAGAAAGCAAAAACGCAACGGAATCATCAGAAAGCGCTGGTGAAGTAGTATTTAAGCACTCAAAAGGAGAAACAAAAGTTCCCAAGAATCCTAAAAAAGTCGTTGTTTTCGATATGGGTATATTAGATACAATGCAGGCACTTGATGTTAATGCAGATACTGCGGTACCATTAGATAGTCTACCAAAATATCTTTCAAGCTTTGAAAAAGCAACAAATGCTGGCGGTATAAAAGAGCCAGATATGGAAGCAATCTTTGCATTCGAACCTGATGTAATTTTTATATCAGGAAGACAAGAAGAATACTACGATAAATTATCTGAAATAGCTCCTACTGTATACATAGACTTAGAAGCAGAAACTTATATGGATGACTTCAAGAAAAATACTACAGAAGTAGCTGAATTATTTGGAAAAGAAGATGATGCTAAAAACCACTTAGATAAAATAGATAAAAAGATCGAAAAAGTAAGCGGAATGGCTGAAAAATCAGACAAGAAATCTTTAATAATATTAACTAACGATGGAAGTATAAGTGCTTATGGTAAAGGATCTCGTTTTGGGATAATCCATGACGTTCTTAACTTAAAAACTGCTGACGAAAAAATAGAAGCTTCTACACATGGGCAAGAAGTAAACTTCGAGTACGTATCTAAAATAAATCCTGATCTACTATTCGTAGTTGACCGTGCTGTTGTAACCGGTGGACAAATCAAGAGTTCTGATACTCTAAACAACGATCTAGTTAAAAACACTAATGCAGGTAAAAATGATAAGATTATAAACTTAGATCCCGAATTCTGGTACTTATCAGGCGGTGGTTTACTTTCAGTTGATGGTATGATAAGCGAAGTTGAATCAGCTTTAAAGTAATTCATTAAATAATCAAAAAACTATAAAAATTATTTTCGCTTAATATTAAGAGTGAAAGAATATCGTCAGCAAAATTTTTGTTATAGAATTTTAGAAGTATAAAGTTTTATATCATAAAATTTTCATAGGTATTTTTTCACTCTTTTTTTATTAATATTTTATTTCGTTTTATATAAATAAACCACACTATCAATCCAAGAATGTACTTGCATTACAATATCGTCAAAGCCAACCTTAAGGGGTGAATTATAACTGGAGTTACCAATGAATTCATTGCCTAGTAATACACTTTCGAGTTTCTCAAAGCACTTATCTGATCCACCTCCTGAATGGCATGCAAATAGTGCGATCTTCTTCCCTTCTAAATGATTTTTAGAAATAAACGACGCAATTGGAGATGAATAGCTACCTGCCCAAACAGGTGTCCCAATAAATATAGTGTCGTACTCATCTAAATCTATTTTTTCATTCAATAGTTTTGGATTCTCGTTTAGCATTACACTTTTTCCACCTAAAAAAAATTTCATAAATCCCTTTTTAGGTATTTCTTTCTCCGGTCTTATCTCAAGTATATCGACATCTATCTTTTGCGATACAATGCTTGCGATCAACTGTGTATTTCCTCCTAATGAATAATATACGACCAATGATTTCATTTTAATTTACCCCCAAAATTTTTATAGATAATATAGTTGTTCTCTTTATATTATCAGTTATTACATTATATTCCTTAATTTATTAAAATTCAAAAGTACTTATTTGAATTTTGGTTTCTATTCCAATTTCTATTCTATAGTAAAATATACTAATCCGCCCCCAAGCAAAGTCGTCTCTACCCAAAGTTTTATATTAAAGTCTCTCTTCACACCTTCATCAGATGCTGTGGCATAAACTGTCCCATTTTCATCTTCCCAAAGTCCAACTAATGTTACCCAGTGCCAATTGTACAAATTATCAACTCTTCCATTTGATAGATTTAAAAAAGCTACTGGACAATCATTTTCTAGACCTTCTCTTATAAAATCAATAAATTCTACAGCTGTAGGTCTTTTACAATCCAATCTACTTCGTACATTTAGGGAATGTCCCTTAATCTTAACTCCACGTGAAGTTGCATATTTTTTAGATCCTTCGATAAAAAGAGCTGTTGAATTTGTTCCCTTTGCTGTTGGAGTAACACAATTCCATAAATTTTCCATATGATCTAAAAATGATACTTGCTTATATGGTGGTCTTAGATCACATAGATCTTTTGCTTTTGGATTTTGGCTAGATATATAAGCAAATAAATTTGCAGCTGATGATGGACCACAACCGCTCTTGCGTTGCCATTCACTTTTATACCAGTTTTGATTTGCTCCGTACTCTATTTTTCCATCTTTCGTTTTAATATTTAATATATCTTTGTTCATTTTGATTATTCACCTACTCTATGTATTGTTGTGTTTAATAATACAGATAATGAAATACTACTAGATTATTATCAGCATTATTCTGTAAAAAATTCAAAAAACTTTATATTTTAATATTAACCAAAGTAACCTTAAGTTACAATATACCCTAAGTGACGAATTTGTCAATAAATAACTAAGAAAACTGCCATCAATATTTGAAGTATTTTATATCAAATATTGATGGCAGTAAGTGCTTATATAAAATTTTTATATTGTATTTTTAATTCAAATTTACCTCAAGTTTCCAGTCTTATTCATGAAAAACATATTTATTGTATTTCTTATTCACTATTCATTATTCAAATATTGATTTTACTTTTTTCAATTCTTCACGAATTTTAATTCCTTGAGGACAGTGCTTTTCACATTTTCCACATTCCACACAATTTGATGCTTTTTGTTTCGGATCAAGCAATTCATTATATAAATTTTCTTCACCAAACATATGATGGTTATTGTACATAGTAAAGCAAAAAGGTATTTCTACACCTGAAGGACATGGCATACAGTAACCACAACCTGTGCAGTTTACTTTTATCTTTTCTTTAAAAATAGCCTTAGCCTTGTTTATAATGTTTACTTCGTCGTCAGTCATGGATTTTTCTTTTGAATTGCATGCTGTTACAAGATTTTCTGCAACTTGATCCATAGTGTTCATACCACTCAATACTACCGATACTTCAGGATGATTCCAAATCCATCTTAAAGCCCAATCTGCTGGAGTTTTTTTGTCTTTAGCTCTATCAAAAATATCTTGTACATCCTCTGGAAGATTCACAGCAAGTTTTCCCCCTCGAAGAGGTTCCATGATAGTAACCCCTAATCCCTTTTTAGCTGCATATTCCAGTCCGTCTTTGCCAGCTTGAAACTCTTCATCCAAATAATTGTACTGTATTTGACAGAATGACCAATCATAATAATCCACAATCTCTTTAAATAAATCTAACTTGTCATGAAAAGAGAACCCTGCATATTTTATTCTTCCATCTCTTATTGCTTGATCTAAAAATTCATCAACACGTGCTTCTTTTAGTATCGGCCATACCTGACTATCAACAGCATGCACTAAATAGAAGTCTATTTGATCTACCTCCAACCTCTTTAACTGATCGTTTAAATATTTATCCATATCTTCTCTAGTCTTTATCAACCAGCTTGGGAGTTTCGTCGCTATGTTCACCTTTTTTCTGTAACCATTTTTTAATACCTTTGCCAAGAAAGGTTCACTTTGACCACTGTCTTCCATCCCATTACCATGATAGGGATACGCAGTATCAATATAGTTAACTCCTTCATCAATTGCGCGATGAATTAACTTAGTTGCCTCACCCTCATCAATTTGGCTTGGATCCCCTCCTGGCATAAGCGGAAGTCTCATACATCCAAAACCTAAAACAGATACCTTTTCATTGGTTTTTCCAAACTTTCTGTATAACATACAACCCCTCCTTTTATTGAAACTATAAAATAAATTAGAACAGCTAATATAACATCAATATAGTATATTTGACAGTTTTGGAATCATTCCATAAGTTCATTATTTCTGTATAAAATATAAAATAAAATCAGTATATAGATGCGAGCTGATTAAAAACAGAAAACATCGTATTATAAAATTTGTTTATTTAATAGTAGAAATGCCCATTGCTGACAACATCAAATACGTTATCAGCAATGGGCATATTAAAAATTTTTAAATCCTCTTAATATTTCTAGATTATTTCTAGATTTATTTTTGCATAAAGTACGATATGAAAAATAGTATATAAATATGAGCTGGATAGAAGAAGTAGAAGAAATTACGCATTCCTCTTCCCTTTTCACCTTTGTAAAGTACAATTGGTATTGACGCTAAGCACATCAACCATTGATAATTCTCTGTAAATGGATTTCCTGATCCTGTAAAGTATGCTATTAATGCTACAGTAACTAATGCAACTACTTGCATTCCCTTTTTACCATGGAATTTGTAAAAAAGCACTGCAAGAATTATAAATAGCGGACCACCCTCAACTATAATTGGTATCGGAACAATATTCATTAAAGTTGTAAATAGCTTAAGATATATAGAATTTGAACCAGCTGAAGATAATGCTATTAATACTATTACACACATCAATATTGGTATCAGCATTAAAACAATAGATCCAAATATTTTAGATTTTTTCTTTTCATTCCATCCTTCGCTAAACATATCGATAGAATACATATAAAATACTCCTAAAAATAAAGTACCAAATATATTATTTATGACCATCGTATTACCTATAGGAAAATATTGATTAACTATATAGTTCCCAACATTCATGATCCAAAATCCCAAAAGCAATCTAAACATGTATTTCTTTTTATTTCTTGTATGAATATATCCTTCTGAACTTGTAAACAAGAAGATTGGCGCAACTAATCGTCCCAACCAATGAAACCATACTGGTGCACCTAAAAATGCAAAGAATTCCCCCATATGATCAAATACCATTAAAATAATACCGAATAATTTCAGCTGAAACTCGTGATTCCTTTTTTTATGTCTTCCATTTCCTGACCTCCTACTAACTTATTATAAATATATAATATAGAATTTACAGAAAACGTGCCTCATATTGATATTACATTTATATAACAATAATGTAAGATATGAGCTATATATAAAGCGCCCATTTATCTTCCATGGTATCTGTTCTATATGTCTTCTTAATTTCATTAAAAATTTCATCTTCAAAATATTTATTCAGGTATTTATACGACTTTCCTAAATTGACATTAAGTCTGTGTATACTCCAATGTTCCATGATATCATTTTAATTATTTTTAAGCATTCTTCTAATAGTAAATACCACTACACATGATATTAAAAATAAAACAGCTGAAACTTTTAGAGTAAGAATGAAAAACGGTGGGTAAACAGAGTACATAGAACCTTTATATCCAACTCCTGCCGCTGCAGCTGATAATACAACAATATTCAACAATATAAATCGAATTCTTGATACATATTTTAACACTTCATTTCCATTCATAGTAGCCACTCCTTATTTTAATTTATAGCCTTAAACTTATATTTCTCTTCTGCTCCTTATAATAAAATACAATACTATCACGATCAATTCTATTGTTATAAATATTCCAAATGTAACTATAGAATTAATTTGATCTATTCCATTTCTAAAGAATACAAGTGCAATTCCTGTAAGTATTATCGGTAATCCATTTTTCTGTACACTATTCGCACAAAAACCATAAGAAAGCGGTAAATCCAACTTGAGTTCTATTATAAAAAAAATTATACCTAAAGCTATAAATAATATTCCAACAGTTCCAATAATCATACTTTCCATACAAATATCCCCTTAGATTTAAATTTTTAATAAAAAGACCAAACTGAATATTCAGTCTGGCCTCTAATTATAAAATCTTAGACCAAACTTATGAGCACACATAATTTTTATTCTAAGTTTTTATTTGATTTCTTTCTTCTTTTAACACTCTCCGATAGAAGGTATTCAATCTGGCCATTGATTGATCTAAAATCATCTTCAGCCCAAACTGCCAGCTCTTCCCATAGCTTTGGAGATAGTCGAAGAAGTACCTGTTTTTTATCTTTATCTTTGTTAGCCATCTAGGTCACCCTATCTATTATTCTATAGTTAATATATAGATCCACTATTTACAATTGGTTGCGCATCCTTACTTCCACAAAGCACTACCAATAAATTACTTACCATTGCAGCTTTACGCTCTTCATCTAAATCTACAACATTATTTTCATTTAGTTTTTCAAGAGCTATTTCTACCATTCCAACTGCACCTTCTACAATCATCTGTCTAGCATCTATTATAGCTGCTGCTTGTTGTCTCTGAAGCATTGCTGCTGCGATTTCTTGAGAATATGAAAGGTGTGTTATCCTAGCTTCCATAATTTCAAGACCTGCTATATCAACCTTTGATTGTATCTCTTCTTTTAATTTTTGCGCAATTTCTTGACTACTTCCACGAAGTGATTTTTCGTTATCATTTACGTCAGCTGTATCATATGGATACAGACGAACTATATTTCTTAAAGCTGAATCACATTGTGTAGTTAAAAACTCTTTGTAGTTATCAACATTAAATACTGAGTTAGCTGTATTTACAACTCTCCATATAACTACTATTCCTATGATTATTGGATTTCCTAATTGATCATTGATCTTTTGTTTATCATTGTTTAGAGTCATTGCCTTTAAAGATATTCTCTTACTTGGAATATATACTCCCTTGCTCACATTTCTGCCGCCTTCTTCTGTATCTGATGGTGGTGATATCGCTGTAGCGAAAGGATTTACAAAGTAGAAACCATCTTCACGTATACTTCCATAATACTTACCAAATAACGAAAGCACTAATGCCTCATTTGGCTTTACTACTTTTAATCCGAAAAAGATTATCGGAGCAACTACAAATAGATATATGAAAAGCAATATTGCTACACCTATCTTAAATGCACTTGGCTCTCCTGAAAGCATAATTACAATCCCAACTATATCCAAAACCATAAGTACGATATTTAGTAACAGAATAGACATACCATTTTTTGATTTTGCTTTAAATTCTTTAAATTCTCTTTTTTCTACATTGGATAAATCATTCATAAATAACACCCCTTTTTGATTGTTTTTATATATTTTTGATATTGTTTTGATATCATTATTATATTTCTTATTTTATCCAATGTCAATTACAAAATACCCAAATTTTGTAACTATTTTAAAAAAAGTTTCCAACCTTTTCAAGAATAATATCATTTGTACTTGTACTGTCAAATCCCTACAGAAAAAAAAGCTCCTCGTCAACATCAAGTATCTCAATTTTACGACCTTCAGCCTCTTTTACTATTCTCATAATCGAAGTTTACAAAAAAGCAGGATTTTGCTGATAGGCTGGTAAAAACCTGCTATCATACAAAATCCCGCTTTTTCAATTATTAAATACTTTAGTATCTATTAGTTAACTCCAGCTTTTACACTCTTTATCCATTTAACAATTTCCATTTGGACTATTGATAACACTGACAACCCTAAAACAATAGCCCACTCTGCTCCACTTAAAAAAGTAAGTTTAAAGGCTGATTGTAATGCTGGAATTAAAAGTATGCAAAGCATTAGCGCTCCCGATACTACAAAAGAAACAGAAAGCCATGGATTGCTTCCCTCTGCACGAACCCATATCGGTTCCGTATTAGATCTTTGATTCAATGAACGAAGCATCTGTGAAAACGCAAGTACACTAAACGCCATTGTTTGACCTGTAGAGTAATTTCCAAATTCAACACCTATCCAGAATGCTACTATTGTAAGTATTGCCACAAATACACCTTGTGTTATAACTCTCGATATCAAATCTTTTTCAAACAATGTCCCTGACTTTACTGGTTTATGTTTCATTATATTTTTACTTGCTGGATCTACACCGAGTGCTAAAGCTGGCAATGTGGCAGTTGCAAGATTAACCCATAATATATGAACTGCTAAAAGCGGTGCATCCCAATTAAGTATAGTTGCTACAAATAAAGTCGTAATCTCAGCAATGTTCCCGGCAAGCAAGAACTGTATTACCTTTTGTATATTTCTATAAACTCTACGACCTTCTTTTATCGCATATGCGATAGTTGTAAAGCTGTCGTTAAGCAGTATCATATCCGATGCGTCTTTTGCAACATCTGTACCTGTTATACCCATAGATACTCCTATATCTGCTGATTTTAATGCAGGAGAGTCGTTTACACCATCGCCGGTCATTGCAGCAACTTCACCTGTACGCTTTAATGACTGTATAATATTTAATTTATCTGCTGGTGATACACGAGCAAAAACTGTAGTAGTTTTAACTGCTTTATCTAGCTCATCATCTGTCATACTATCTAGTTCTTCTCCAGATATAACAGTATCTCCCTCATTTAATATCTCAAGCTCTTTCGCTATTGCTATAGCAGTATCCTTATGATCACCAGTAATCATAATAGTACGAATACCAGCTTTTCTACATATTTCAACTGATTGTGCAACTTCTTTTCTAGGTGGATCTATCATTCCAACTGCACCTACAAATGTTAAATCAAACTCTATATTTTCATCATCTTCTTCTGGAACAGATGCTATATCCTTTCTAGCAAATCCCAGAACACGAAGTGCGTCTTTAGACATATCTAAACACAACTTCTGTATGTTATTTTTATCCTTGTCTGTTATCTCACGTATACCGCTTGAAGTCAGTATATGTGTACATAAAGGCAATATTTCATCTACAGCACCCTTTGTGTACAGTGTAAATTTATCATCTATATTATTAATTGTGGACATACGCTTACGCTCGGAGTCAAATGGCTGCTCAAATAATCTAGGATATTTATCTTCTAGAGTTTCATGGTCAATACCAAATTCCTGAGACATATAGATTAGAGCACCTTCTGTCGGATCTCCAATAATCTCACCTTTTCTATCTGGGTCAAAACTTGCATTGTTACACAAAGCTCCTGCGTATACAAGTTCTCTATATACATCTGGATGTTTATCCTTCGCATCTGAAATTAAAGTAGTTTTACTATCTTCAAAATCTCCATTTACTGCAATATGAGTTACTGTCATTTTATTTAAAGTAAGTGTTCCTGTTTTATCACTACATATAACTGTCGTACTACCAAGAGTTTCAACTGCTGGCAATTTACGAATAAGTGCATTTTTCTTCGCCATACGTTGAACTCCAAGAGCCATTACTATTGTTGCAGTTGCTGGTAACCCCTCAGGTATTATAGATATAGCAAGAGATATCGCAACTAAAAATTGTGGTCCAAGAGGTCTTTGATAAAATGCACCTATGCCGAAAATCAGTATACACACTATAATCCCAACTATTGTAAGTGTTTTACCTACAGAGTTTAGTTTTCTCTTTAAAGGTGTATCAAAATCATCTTGATTTTCTAACAATCCAGCTATATTTCCAACTTCTGTATCCATACCAGTTTCAGTAACAACACCAATCCCACGACCATATGTAACTATTGATGTCGTATACACCATGTTGTTACGGTCACCAAGGGCACTATTTTCTTCTAGTATCTCGTCTGACTCCTTTTCAGATGGAACAGATTCACCTGTCAACGATGCTTCCTGAACCTTTAAATTAACTGATTCAATCAACCTCATATCAGCAGGAATCATTGATCCATCCTCTAAAAACACAATATCACCTACAACTATTTCGTTTGCAGGTATAATGCTCTCCTCACCTTGGCGAAGTACTTGTGCATTTGGAGCACTAATACTTCTAAGAGCCTGTATTGACGACTCTGCTTTTTTCTCCTGTACAATACCGATCACTGCATTTAACACTACTATAGTCAAGATTACAAAAGCTTCTGTCCATTCCTTTAAAATAAAAGAAAATGCTGCTGCACCTATAAGTATTAAAACCATTGGATCTGTAATTTGCGACCACAACATTTGCCAGATTTTTTTTGAAGGCTTCTGACGTAGTTCATTTGGTCCATTTTTTTCTAGCCTTTTAGCCGCCTCGGCATCGCTTAATCCTTCTTTTGAAGTTTGAAGAGATTTATAAACCTCATCAATATTTTTTGAATGCCAAGGCATCCGTCCGTGACTTTCCATAATTGGAAGATCACTCCTTTCTTTTTTTAGTTTAATTTATATAAGTCAAGACACACAAAAAAGACATAGTGTTTTAGTTTAAAAAACTACACATATATGCCTTGTATATTCTTGATTCTTATTAAGTTTTAATGTATTTATGTTGAGACTCCTTTCAGAGTCGCTTTCATCGGAATCATCCATAATTTGTAAATATACTCTCCTCATAAAATAATCTAAAACTATATAAATATTATATCTCAATTGTATATAGAGTACAATTAGATATACTATAATTTAACGAATCCTTTACATTTGTTTGTAAAAGTAGCTATTTAATTATTTTTGTATTTTCGAGTATCTTACATAGACCTTCATTTTTAATTAGTAATATAACTGTTTTTAAATCATTAACATCTAAAATCCCGATTTTCTTTAAATAGTGCTCATTTGATATTATATTATCCTTTACTACAGACCTTAGGCTTCTGAAAATTTAAAATACCTAGCCGTGATAAATTCTATCAAATGGCTAGGTATTTTAAATTAGTTATTTTAACTTCTCTATATATTCTTGTAATTTTTGAGCTTGTAGTCCTTCTACTTCTGCGTATGCTTTAAAGCAACTACTTAAATCTTTGTCTTCTATCTTATCGGCATACAGCATAAAATCTCTAACCTTTTCTTGAGTATCTAATAATGCCTTTTTCAGATAATCTTGTGTGTTCATTTCCATACAATCACCTCATATAACATTTTTTTAATATTATCTCACTGTATGGAATTATTATTCATTAATATTAAATCATTTAATCGCTAATTAATTTGTATGCTGAAATTTTTCGCATTCTCATTAAGACAAGAACTGATACTATAAAGGTAAATACACAAATTCCTAAACATATAGCTCTAACATATAATGTTTTATAACTAAATCTAATCTCATGATTCCTCTATTTTTAAAAAGTATAAAAATAATGTGATACATTCCTGAGATCTGAACTTTATACAGATTTAAAACGGTAACAGGAAGTTAAAAGTCTTACTAAATAATTAAAAGCAAGCTTTACAGAAATTTTTAAAGCTTGCTTTTCTTTTTTTAAAGCTATCTCAATATATCTATAAGATCCTTTTTAGCTGCAACAGAAGCTGGTACTACACTAAATACTAATCCTATAAATGCAGATACACCTATGGCTAATGATATTGTAAATAAATCAACACTAACTGATATATCTAATATCGCGCCTACTATATATGCAAAACAGATTCCAAGTATATATCCTATTACCCCACCTATCAAAGTTAAAGTAAGACCTTCTAAAAGAAATTGCATTCTTATAGTTTTCTCTGTTGCCCCAAGAGCCCTCCTTACACCAATTTCCTTTGTTCTCTCTGCAACCGATATATACATCATATTCATAACTCCAACACCAGCAATAAAAAGAGATATCCCAGCTACTGCTGATATAAAGTATGTAATTGTTCTAAGTATTTTACCTACACTATCCGTAAGCAGCGACATATCAAATGGTTGATAGTCACCCATATTTCTCATGCTCCCAGACTCTTTAAGTAGATTTATAGCATCTTCTGTAACTTCATTTGGAGCATAACCATTTTCTAGAGTTAAAACTATCATAGATGTTGTATTTTCTTTTTCAAAATAATCAAAATATACATTTTTAGGTATCAATATATTTGACTCAGGCATTGAAAACATACTCTCAGCCTCTTGTCCTTTATAAACGCCTACAATAGTAAACAGCTGTCCATCCACTTCCACACCCTTCTCTAACGAATTCTCAGGTGATTCAAACATATCTTTAGCTGTCACACTATCTAGAATAGCTACCTTATTATGTGTTTCATTATCCACTTTCATAAGATTTCTACCTATAATAATATCTCTATTAGTTTCATCTACTAAATCTATTTGCTTTTTTTCTATTTTTTCTTTCACAAGTATATCTTTATAAACCGAATTATTATCATTATCAGGATATGACACTTCTTTGACACCTTCTAGACTTTTTAGAATATTTAGATCCATATCTTGAAAAAATACAGCATTGCTCTCGTATAGAGACTCACTGTCTGGAATAAATTGTATATTTACTTCTACTTCATCGGTTTCGTTATTAGTAAAATTTTTTACTGTATCTTTTTCAAATCCTCTACCTATTGCCATAATAGCAATTACAGAAGCAATGCCAATAATTATTCCAAAAGTAGTTAAGAAACTTCTCTTCTTGTTATTTTTAATAGATTTTAGGGAGGATCGCCAGATTACATAAAATCTCATCCAATCAGCTCCCTATCCTCAATTATTTCACCATCACGAATAGTTATAACTCTAGAACAATATGAAATTAGCTCAGGGTTGTGAGTTACTAATATTACAGTAACGCCTTCTTTATTTAGTTCTACAAATAATTTCATGATTTCTTCGGATGTAACAGTATCAAGTGCTCCAGTCGGTTCATCTGCTATTATAAATTTGGGTGAGTTTATAAGTGCTCTCGCTATTGCCACACGTTGTTGTTGACCACCCGAAAGCTGTTTTGGATAATTTTTTTCCTTTCCATCTAATCCGACCTTTTCTAATATGCTATAAATTTTATCCTGAGTCTGATGAAGTCCATATCCATTATAAAGAAGTGGTAGCTCTAAGTTTTCATATACTGTATTATTCTCTATCAAACTAAAGTTTTGAAATACAAAACCAACTGTTTTATTTCTAATTTTCGATAACCTATCATCATCACTTGAAACTAGGGATTCATCTTCAAAAAGATATGTCCCCTTAAATTTCTTATCGATAAATCCAAGTAGATTTATTAGAGTTGACTTACCAGAACCAGATGGCCCTATAATAGCAACCATCTCGCCAGAATCGATATGAAGATTGACATCTTTTAATACATGTAGTTCCTCTTTCCCAGTATGATAGTATTTATTAATATTTACTAAATCAATCATTGGACTTCACCGCCGAATTATCAGACTTCAACTCAATCTTATCTCCATCTTTTAATTTTTCATTAGGATTTGAAATTATAACATCTCCTTCTTTTAGTCCATCTAAGACAACTATAACTTCATTTTTTGTCTCCGTGTTTATAGGCTTTTTAATCACTTTTCCTGATATATATAAATATACGTATTCTTTATTACCTTCTTTTATCAGAGCTTTTTTAGGTATACGCAGCTCATCTATTGGAAGTTTAATCTGAACACTGTATCCATACTGTACTGGACTATCCAGCTCCACAAGAAATTTATAATTACTTAGACTTCCTGTAGAATTAGCTTGATTATCACCTACATTAATTTCTGTATCCGGCAATTGATTAATTTGTTTAATTTGACCTCCGATTTCTCCTTTTTGACTAACTGGGCGAACTTTAACCCTTTGGCGTAGTTTTATACTATCATAATCGTATTCGGATATAATCCCTTCAACTACCACATTTTTACTTATAATTTTTATAACTGGAACAGTTGGATCAGTCTTTCCATTCTCATTAACAGAAACTATTCCACTAATCTCAGCTGTAACATTTTTATTTGCTTTCTTTCGTATTGAATCAACAGATTTACTTGCATCTTTATAATCTAATTTCGCTGAACTAAGTGTATTTTCAGATTGAGTAACTACTGAATTCTGAGCATCCAACTGTTCTTCATACTGATTAATCGTTGCTTTTAGCTCTTGTTTCTTCTGTTGGCCTTCTAATGTACTAGTATCGGTATTACCTAACTCATTTTTTGAATGAGATAACTTATTTTTATAATCTTTAACCTTTGCTCTAGCGTTACTTAACTCATTTTTAGCGCTATCTACAGATATTGATAATTTCTTCAAAGAGTTCTCTTGAGCATCAGCTTCAGATTGGATTTCTTCATTCTTATAACTTAAAATTACATCTCCTGATTTAATTTCTTGACCATCTTTTACAAGTATCTCTGTTACTTTACCTAAAGATTGATCATAAAATACACTGTTCACTTTCTCAGCAGTGACAAAACCTTTAAATAATAACGGTTCGGGTTTTTCAATTTTATACGATGTGTAAGCGTTATCATTATTGCCTTTTTTCAAGTTAACATAAACAGCTGAAATAATTATCGCTAGTAAAGCAACTACACCAGCTACTATACTTAAATAAATCTTTTTTTTCTTCGTCATTCGTTTCATATTTTTAAGCTTCATTATTTATTCACTTTCCTAAAGATTATTTTTCTGTGTCTTTACTTAATAACTATATCGCAATAAATTAAAACTAATTATAACCATTAATTATTCAACGTCAGCTTTGAATAAATGTACTAATACAAGTACAGCTGGTATAGTAAGTATAATAGGTGTAACTATACTGAATATTTGCATAAACAATATTGCATTTTCCATCCCCTCCACATTAGGTACACTGGATGAATTACTCCCAGTAAATAACCCATAAATTATATTGAAAACAGTATAAATAATTGCAATATAATAAGGATATTTTGGAGTTGTTTCTTCATTTTTTAGATTTTTATTTGCCCTGAAATACATAACCAACAAGGCTATACTGATTAATAATGTAGCTATAATGGTAGCTTTATATCCTATACTTGTAATTTGTTTATATAATTCTATACCAGCATCACCCATTTGATCATATGTAGCTTTATTTGGGTTCAATAAACCCGGAATTCCAATAACTCCAAAGACAACTCCTATTGATTTCAAGACTAGTAAAACTTTATTCCAAGTTTTTGCTTTTTTAAGATGTAATTTATTTTCTTCACTGACTTCATTTAATTTTTCTAAATTATCCATTCTAATCCACCCCTTATTTAAATTAATAGGTAAATTTTGACACCTATCGATTAAAATATTAACACACCAGAATCTAGATTTCAATTATTCAGTCGATTAAATTCAATTTTTGTAATGATCAATTCTTTTATATATTAATTTTATACAAAATTTTTAGATTTGTAAGTGAAGCGAACTTGACAATATATATATATAATTTTTCAAAGGTAGGTTCTTTTCTAGACCATTTCCTTCAATAGATTGTTTTACAGTACTTACTCCCATATATTCATAAATCATTCAAAAATCACGCTTTTTTTCTATAATAATGACACTTCTGTATATATTGATTTTACTTTAGTTAATAATATAGTGTCATTATTAACATTAAGGCACTGACTTATAAAATAATTTTTAATAATCAGCTATTTGTTACAATACTTTTATTGAATACAAAAATATTTTATCTTAATCTAGTCTCTACTCTTTTTACCATACCTATATATACTGTTTTTGTCCTTAGCGACAATACTTTCTAATTTCTGTTATATGCAACCTGGTTTAATATTACGAGTTCATGGAAATACACTATTATAAAAAATTACAAATAAAAAAAGCCCCTCAATGGGGCTGTTATTGCTTATTTCTCAAGTATCTTAATCGAAACAATGTTCTTCTAAATTAAGATTACTTAAATTGGATGGCTCCATATTTTAACTGATCTATAAGCTGACAGTACAAGGAACCACATTAAAACTATTATAACAATGTAAAGAATCCAAGCGTTATTGTAACTTCCAAATTTATCGTATATCAAACCAGATAATGGAGTTCCTATCTATGCTCCTATTATAGCTAGAACCATAATCTTTTTTGCCAAATAAATCACATGTTACATAGGCTATTGCTACTGTACCCATACAAATCCACCTACTCCGCTTCCAGCAAATATTATACCTGTGTGATAATACCTTTTTTATCTACAAACCAGTTATTTATAAGAATATGAATTGGTATTATAATACAAAATGCCATTCCAAAACCAGCATATTGGCAAGGCCGATAAAATTATCTTAAGTGTAAGGATTGTCAGTAGTTTTCTGAATTATTCCACATTCAATAAATGCATTATCAGAAGGGTCATAACCAACCAATGATTTTGTGTTTTCAAGAGAAAGTCTTTTATAAGTATTGTTTGATACTGCATTTAATATATAATAAGGTTCTTTCATATTTACTTCTATACATTTATCAATAAGCTTACAAAAATCTTTTGGACTAAGATATGCACTAAGATCTCTAACCCCAAGATTTTTATTTTGATTTTTAACTTCATCAAAAGCAGCTATCCTTATTGAAATACATTCTAGTTCTTTTTGATAAGAATAATAGGAACAAAGAGCTTCACAAAAACATTTTGAAACCCCATAAAGATTTTTAGGTCTAATAGGATCTGTTGTTTCAATTTGTCTATCAATAGAATAACTTTCAATTGTTTGTGCACTAGAAGCAAAAATTATTCTTTTTATACCATTTATATAAGCTGACTCTAAAACATTTCTAGTTCCTATCATATTAATATTTAGTACATCTTCGAAAGTTGAATCAGGGCTTGGTATTCCAGCAAGATGTATTACCATATCAATATTTTTAATAATGTTTTGACAAGCTGAAAAATCCTCTATATCTAGTACAGTTGTTGTAACACTTTCGAGAGAATCATAGATATTCGAGGACTCTTTACTTTTAACTGTTGCAATGATATCATGTTTTAGATACAAATGTTTAGTCAAGTATTTACCAATATTACCTTCAGATCCAGTTATCAATATCTTCATTTTTTATTTCCTCCATAAATTTTTTCGTTTTAATTATCTTTTTTACTAGTAGCAGTCTTCCATTGATATCACCACCGTATTGATCTCCTAGTTTATTTGATAGAGGGGATGCTACCATATTAAGAAAAAAGCCATGAGCACCATGTAATTCTATTCCGTCACAACCGGCCTTTTTATATAGTTCTGCTGCACTAACAAACTCATTTTTGATTTCTTCCATATCATCTTCCGTTAATTGATCGATTGAATCCCCATTATGCTGGCTAACCTATACTGTGGTAAGCAAGTTGTGCAAAAAACTTGGTTCCATTTCTGTGGCATGTTTCTACTAATCTTTTTAGAAAGACTATGGGCATCTGAATAGACTCCTGCACCACCATTTTTCTTAGAAGTGAGTGACAGAAAGGGATTGGCAAATTATAATCCTCATTCCATTGGATTACCTTTGTAAATTATGATGTTACAATTCATCCCTCATAACACCATCTATGCATGGTTACAAACCAAAAGGAACCTTTGGAGACATTACTATCCGGTTCTTAAAGTCAACATTTTTTATCTTAATTGAATCTACCAATTAAGCAATATGCATAAACTTGTATTCCCCTCTTATTTTAATTATAATTATAATTAAAATAAAAAAAAGTATGCACTTTTTAGTAGTATACTTACTAAAAGGAGAGTGTTATTGAATGGATACATTAAATCGGAATAAACAGACACCTTTTGAATATACAATCTCTATAATAGGCGGCAAGTGGAAAATGAGAATTATATACGCGTTAGGCTGTGAATCCATATTAAGATATGGAGGACTTAAGCGCAATATTCCCTATATCACACATAAAATGCTAAGTACTCAGCTTAAAGAGTTAGAAAATGACGGGCTTATCATTCGTAAAGAATATCCGCAAATTCCTCCAAAGGTAGAGTATTCTTTATCCGTAAAAGGACTGTCATTGCTTCCAATTCTTGATGAAATGTGTAAATGGGGAGAAGAAAACTCTCCAGAATTGAAAATATAAGTTAACTTTAACTGAATACCCAATCATTGTCATAACTAAGCCAAATTACGCAATGAACAAGGTAGTGCAAATCAACATTTATTTAAAATAAAAATAATCATTACTATAAATAACCTTTAAAAATCACTAATATAAGATCTTTGGTTATTTTCAACAAACACTCGTATTCAGTAAGTAACCTAGCAATATTATTTATTTGCATTATTACCTTCAAAATCTAATATGTAAACAAACTATTTGTATGCATATTAGATTTCACTAATGTTTTTTAGTTAATAAAATTTCATTTTCTAACTTGTTGTTTTTTATATATTTTATTCTCAATTATTCAACTTTAATAATAGTGTATATAAATGAATTATATATTTCTCCATTTCTAGATATACTTTTTTCCTCTATTCCCTCCAAGTTGAACCCTGCTTTTTCAAGAACTCTTCGAGATCCAGCATTGTATTCATAAACTTCTGCAAAAATCCTCACTATATCAAAGGTTTTAAATGCTTCATCGCAAATTTGCGTCACAGCCCTTGTCATAATACCTTTTCCCCAAAATGGTACTCCTATAAAATACCCAAGTTCAGCGCTCTTTCTAAATACATCATCTTGTACCAACACACTTATACTTCCAACAGCTTGACCATCTACAACAATTGCATAAAAAAGTTGATTTTCACCCCCTTTATCTATACAATCAGTGATGAAATTTTTTGCATCATCTTCAGAATATGGATAGGGAAATCCATCTCTCAGATTATTAGAAATCATTTTATTATTTGCATATCTAGCTATCGATGGAACGAAGTCTAAACTCCATTTCTTAAGACTAAACTCCACACAAACCACCCCTTTACACATTAATTTTTATACCGATTGTTAGATACTACACACTTCCAAATCGCATATAATTTCACACTGAACAATATCCAACAATCGGTATGTTTTATATATCAACTAACCCCTAGCATCTATTTTTATAAATCTTATATCTGCTACTGCATACGTTGATAAAGGCCTGTAATCACTATCATCACTATGAGCTGCAATCAGTATATCATCTGCTGTATTAAAAAATCCAGTCTCAACAACTAAAAGTGTATGAGTGAATATAATCCCCGAATTAGACAATTGAATTACATCTCCAGGCTCTAATTCCGACATTGAAACTAGCTTCCCAAATGGACCTACACCTTTATTTGTCATTAAGAACCTATATAAAAACTCTACACCAGTCCAAGCTGGTGCTCTATTATTTGCATTTATATAGTACCATCCATAATCTTTTGTAAAATTCATTTTAGCTCCACCTGCATATAAACATTGTGAAACAAAATTTGTACAATCGCCACCTATACCGGCGAAATTTAAGTATGCTGGATTCCTTTTGAAAGCCCATCTATGTGCGTACGCTACTGCTTTTTCTCTATTATAAGCCATCTTTTACCTCCTAATTTTATCTATATATTATTAGGATATGAAACGCTTATTAAAAAGTAACAGTTTGTCAGTATGTGGTTATGCAGTTCCATAAATCGTTATGCCAATTCATTGCCTTTAAATTACATTTTCATAAGTATATCATATAGAGCTAATAAAATTTTGTATGGAAGTAACTCTTTATACTAACTCAACTTGTTACAACAATTTTTATAGTCTCTCTAATATAGGAACCTCATTAATAGTTGCTTATATTGGATAAAAATGATCTATTAATATAATAAAAAAGGATGTTGGATTAACAAAATACCAGGTTTTAGATATACTATCTAAATTTTTGGTATCTTGTTATATCCAATATCCTTTTTAAGATTACCCTGCAGTTACTTCACTCATCCACATAGAATAATACTTTCCTTTATTCTTCATAAGTTTTTCGTGACTTCCCTGCTCAAGTATTTTGCCATTGCCTACTACTAAAATATTATCAGCATTTTTTATTACTGAAAGATTGTGAGCAATCATGATTATAGTTTTATTTTCCTTAACTAATTTAGATATCGCATCTTTTACATAAAGTTCATTTTCAATATCTAAAGATGCTGTAGCTTCGTCTAGAAGAAGAATTGGGCTATCTTTTAATATTGCTCTGGCTATTGAAATACGTTGTTTCTCCCCACCAGACAATCTATTTCCATTTTCCCCTACAAATGTATTGTAGCCTTTTTCTAGATCTGTTATAAAATTGTTGCAGTTGGATGCTTTACAAGCTTCAATTATTTCAAAATCTGAGGCTGCAGGTTTCGCAAATTTTATATTATTTTTTATACTATCATTAAATAAGAAAACATCTTGATATACCATTGAAACATTCTCTAGTACTTTCTCAGAGTTTACATCTTTAGTTCTTAATCCACCTATTATTATATTTCCGCTATCCGCTTCATAATATTTTGAAATCAGATTGAGTATAGTAGACTTTCCTGATCCAGAATCACCTACAATAGCAGTTAATTCACCGTGTTTAGCTTTAAAACTAACATTGTTTAATACTGGATTATTATCAACATAGCTAAACGAAATATTCTTAAATTCAATATCGTAGTTTTGAGGCTCAAAGTTATTTTCAGAGTAATTATCCTCTTCTTGTTGTGCCAAACTATCCATAGATTTTTTTGATATCATAAGGTTTTTATATGTTGTTAAGTCTATAAAAAGTGTTCCCATTAGTTGGGATATAAAAAATGATAATATTACACAAATTATATACTCTGGTGAACCGAGATCATTTGTTAGCCATTTAGCTCCTCCAATTACAATCGTTAGCGGCATACTTAAATCCATTATAATTCTATAAAGATTCCCAATCGGTACAACTTTAGATTCAAATTTAAAACTTATATCACTTATATCTTTTAATGATTTATTAATCTTATCATTTTTTACGCCACCTAGCCCATAACTTCTAAATGTTTGTATCCCATTGATATATTCAACTAGATCACTTACATTGTCATCGAGTATATCCTTCTTCATTCCTCCGTATTTTGTTACAAGCTTTGCAGATAGTACCATAAAAGGAATTATAAGCAATGCTAAAACTATATTTATCGAACCGATAACTGGATTTATAGTTGATAAAAATAACAGTGTAACTACTACTAAAGTTATATTTTTAGCGATTTCCCCGATCTTATGGCCTAAAATATCTTCATAGTTATTCACATCGTTCGTTATTATGTTGATAAATTGACCTGTTTTATATTTAGAAAAATTTATTAGTGGAAGATTTTTTATCTTATTTCCCAAAAAAATCCTTATATTCCTTGCAGTTGATGACCCACCAGTATGTCCTAATGTATAACCTATTGAATATAAAAGTAAACGTACTACAAATATACCTACTAATAGAATACATAAATTTATCAGTTTACCTATTTCAAAAGTATCTTTAAACAGTGAATCTATAGTTAAAAATACAATTCCAAGAACCGAACCGGTAAGTAGACCTTCAATTACATTTAGTATGATCGAAAATGTTAGCTTTTTATCTCTTTTTATCCATACAGATTTCTCCATATTACACACCTGCCTTTACTGCGTACTCTATCAGCCTTGTTTTATCGTATATTTCAAAAATTCTGCGATAATAGTCATTAACTTTTAGAAGCTCATCATGTGATCCTATATCTGTGACAGTATTATTTTCAACAACCGCTACCCTATCACATTTCTTTACTATGTTTAACCTGTGCGCAACTATAATTACCGTCTTACCTTTACATAAATTATCTATAGCTGTGTCTATGTCTCGTTGATTCTCTGGGTCGGCCGCTGAAGTAGCCTCATCTAATATAAGTATAGGGGCATTTTTTAATATAGCTCTTGCAATTGCAATTCTTTGTTTCTCGCCGCCACTAAAACGCGAACCATACGCTCCCACTTTTGTACTATAGCCTTCTGGTAAACTTTCAATAACATCATGGATCTGCGCCTTTTTAGCTGCTTCTATTACTTCTTCAATAGATGCACCTGTACCCATTTTAATATTATCGAAAATTGATTCTTTTGTAAGAAAAGTATTTTGAAATACGATTGATATATTATCTAATAAAGTTTCATAGTCCAAATCTTTTATATCCTTATCGCCGATCAATACTCTTCCTTTGTCTATATCGAAAAATCTTGCAATAAGTTGTATTATTGTACTTTTACCAGCTCCAGATTTTCCGACTAGTGCTATTTTCTCACCCTCATTAATTGTTAGATTTACACTATCTAATATATTTGTTTTTTATCATAAGAAAAACTTACATCTTCAAATTTGATCTCTGTATTCTTTGGAAATTCTGAACTACCCTTTTTATATGCGGGTATTTCAAGAATCTTACTTGCATTATTTACTCCATTTAGCACTTTTGAAAAACTTGAACCTAATTCCATCAAAGGACGAAGCTCTGAAAGATAAAGGCTACCTACAAAGGCAAATAACATCAATCCTCCCGCACCTATTTGTCCATGATTGTACATTATCCCTCCTGCTGGAATTATAACTGCTACACCACACTGCAAAATTATAACGAAAATCGCATATAAAGGTCCCATTTTATGTGCTACTTTTTTCCACAAACTCTGCTGCTCGTCTATTGCACCTTTATACTTTTTAAAAGAATCAGAACCCATATTGTAAGCTTTTATTAACTTCATACCATTTATATATTCAATCATTACTGAATTTAAATTTCCGATAACCCTATTGAGTTCACTCATTCTTTTATTTTCACCCTTAAACATTTTAAGTTGGATTAAAATCCCAATAGGCACTGGTATCAACGAGATTAGAGCTAGTTTTGGATTTACAGTACACAGATAAATAAATATAGCTATCGGTCCACTTAAATACATAAAAATTTCAGAAAGATGGTGTGCTAAAAATAACTCCAACTTCTCTATATCTTCGCTAATTACTTTTTTAATTTCTCCAGAATCTCTATCACTTAAATATCCCAAAGGTATCTTAGCCATATGATTAATGATCATACATCTCACTTTGTAAAGAGCATTATACGCTCCTTTATGTGAAGCCACTATTCCTACTGCCATAAATACATATCTTACGATAATAGAAATCGCTAGTACAACACTATACTGAAATACCATATTCATCGAAACATGTTTATAAAACACAATTTCAATGATTTTATATATAGTGATATAAGGAATTACTACCATAAGTCCGCTTACAAGGCCACAAAATATAGAAAAATATAACTTGTATCTTTCTTTTCCAGCCCATTTAAATAAAACTAAAATAGGATTTTTCTTTTTCTTATCCATAATTCTCCCTCCAATATTCTTTCGTAAATATAGGATACTTTATGGACAATTCATTATCTACTCCGTTAAACCGCAAATGCTCCATTTTGAAATACAATTTCATTTGATAATTTGTATCACGCTTTAAATATTATTCTTTAAACAAAAAAGTCAGGAAATACTCGCTTCCCGACTTTTGTGACTTTTATAATATTCTCATACTTAACTTATATTTCCATACTTTTACATCTTTTCCTTAAATCACTTATAATACTTTACTATTTTAATTTTCCTACCTACTAGATACTCTATATTCTGATGGAGTCATACCGAATTCAGATTTAAAAGCATTAGAAAATTTGCTGTTATTTATATAGCCTACTAAATTGGCGACGTCAGAAATACTTAAATCCTCTTTAACAAGCAATTCCTTTGATTTTTTCATTCTATAACTTTTTACATAAGCATAAATTGAGTTTTGGTATATCTCTTTAAAGCCTTTTTGTAAATCTGTAGCATTAACGCCAACCATATCAGATAGCTCTTTTATAGTTATATGGGAATCCATATTTGTTATTAAAATTCTCCTTGCTTCTTTTATCTTATCTACAAATGATTTAGGAAAGTACGTTTTTTCTTTAGTTTTATAATCCGAATTGCTTAAAATATAAAGTAATAATTCAACTACTTTTATTTTAAGAAACTTATCCTTAAACTTATCTGGAATCACATACAGTTCTTTGAAAATATGTTCTAGACTTTGATTTCCGTGGTTTACTATACAAGTATCAGAATTAAATAAAGAATTTATCATATTTTTAATCTCTTCTTCTGAAACACCAAGCATATTTCCGATACTCTTTGTTGCTTCATTCAAATAAAGCATTATTGTTAATCCCTTATAATGTTTAGTTGTAAAATCTGCTAGAACAACTCCTGTACTGTATCCAAAAATGGAGATATCTCCACCTCCCATATACACAATTTTGCTATTTGGGAGTTCACTTTCCAAACAACCCTCTAAGCAGTAGTTAATTTCTAAGGAATCTACACTTATCTTAAACTTTTCGCTAAGTGGTTTATATATTTCAAAGTCATTATAAGTAAGCTCAACACCGCTCATTACGCTATAACTTTTTATAGTTCCACTTCCGAATTTATCCGAAATATTATATACAACATGATCTCCCATGTGTTGTTTTGAATCGATAATATGTCTAAACATATTCATATCCTGGTCAAATTTTCTTATTTGATATTCACCGCCTAACATAATTTTTTTATGTGTATTATATCACAAACAGTCTTATGTTATCTAATTTCTTTGGTTTATAAAAATAAACAAACTATACCTGCGCTATCATTACTTTTCTATACATAAATGTCCCTAATAAATTTGATAAAAACCAACCGATTACAATTGACCAACTTATCCCTGTAAATCCCATTGATGTTTTAGCTAATACAAATGCTAATAACACTCTTATCCCTTGTGATACAAAAGTTAATATAATCGAAACATTTACTGCCCCTATTCCTCGGAAAAATCCATAGAACATTACTATGCATCCGAGCAGTACATAAAAAATACAAACAATACGAAGATAACCTACTCCAACTGATATAATATCTACTGACTCTTTCTTTACAAATATTGAAATCAAATCTGGTGCAAATATAAATACAACTATAGATATTATAAAAGAAATTATTGCTATTAGTTTTAAAATAACATAGAACCCTTCTCGAATTCTTTTTGTATTCCCTGCACCTTTATTTTGTGCTACATAGGTTGAGAACGCGTTGCTTAGATCTTGTAAAGGTCTGTTTGCAAACTCATCAATTTTTGAACAAGCCGCAAATGCTGCCATAACAGTAGTTCCAAATGTATTAATCAATCCCTGAATCATTAACATACCAAAGCTAGATACAGATTGTTGAACTGCTGTTAAAACAGAGTAACTTAAAATTGTTTTAAATAGATCTCTACTAAATACAATATCCTTTCTCTCGAAATTTAGAAATTTCATATGTTTTGCTGTGAAGATAGCACACCATATTGCTGCAAATCCCTGAGCAATAAATGTGGCTAATCCAACACCTACAACTCCCATATGAAATACTATAACAAAAACTAAATCTAATATAATATTTAAAATACAAGAGACAATTAAAAAATACAATGGTGATTTTGAATCCCCAATAGATCGTAACAAATAAGCACACACATTATAGATTCCTGTAAATACAAGCCCAGATAGTATAAATCTTAGATACTCTACAGAATACGTAATAGTATCTATTGGCATCTGAAATAAGTCGATTATTTTATACATAAATACGTTTGTTACAATGCTCAATACAATACTTATAGATAGTATAAAAATAAATGAAGTAGATATAGCTTTTTTCATTTGATCATATTTTTTTGCTCCGTAGAGTTGAGAAAAAAATGCAGATGCTCCCATGGCTAATCCAATTAAAATAGATGTCACAAAGCTCATAATTAAGAAACATGAACCTACTGCTGCAAAGGCCTCTTTTCCAACGAATCGACCTACAACTATAGAGTCTACAACATTGTATATTTGTTGAAATAAATTTCCAATAAACATAGGAATAAAGAAACGTACAATTATTCCCATTGGTTTTCCTTTTGTCATATCTGTCTCCATAATATAAACCTCCCTTATTAAGAGATACACTCCTTCACTTCTGGCAATTTATATGCAATAGCCATTTCTCCAGTTATAGGATTTGTATATATGTCACAATCAATTTCATATACTGACTTTACAAGCTCTTTAGTTAATATTTTATCTGGCTTTCCATGAGCTACTATTTCACCATTTTTTACCACATATAGAATATCGCAGTATGTTGCCGCCATTGATAAGTCATGGAGGGCAGCTAGCACTCCTACGTTTAATGACTTAACAGTTGAAAATATCTGTAGTTGATATTTTATATCTAGATGATTTGTTGGCTCATCTAAAATTAGAAAATTTGGTTGCTGAGCTATAGCCCTAGCTAGTATTACCCTTTGTTTTTCTCCACCCGAAAGTGTTAAATAACTTCTATCTGAATATGCGGCTAAATCCACTTTTTCTAAGGCATCACACACAATCTCATGATCTTCTTTGCTATCTGCCTCCATGATGTCTTTATGTGGTGTTCTTCCCATCATAACCATATCGTAAACAGAAAAGTCGAAGCTCAAATCGTTAAACTGCCCAACAACTCCTAACTGCTTAGAAACTGACTTTGATTTCGATCTTAAAATATCCCTTTCTCCGAGAAATACAGATCCCGTTTCAGGTTTAATTACTTTATATATACTTTTTAACAAAGTTGACTTTCCACATCCATTTGGTCCAATAATCCCCACAAACTTTCCATCATCAACATGTAATGAAATATCTTTTACAATTTTTGATCCTGATAAAGTCACAAATAGGTTCTCTACTTTCAAATTCAAATTACTTCCCTCCAAACCCATAACTTTTCTTTACCAACATATACATAAATACAGGAGCTCCAAGCAGAGATGTTATAATACCGATTGGAAGTTCCCCATTTGGAATTATAGTCCTTGCAAATATATCTGCCCAAATCAAGAATACAGCCCCACATAGAATACTTATGGGCAATAATCTTTTGTTGTCAGATCCTACGATGCTTCTGATTATATGCGGTACTATTAATCCTACAAATCCTATAATCCCACAGCTACCAACTATTACTCCTGTCACCGCGACAGATATCACCATATAAACTCTTCTGTACGCATTTAAATTTACACCCAGAGTTATCGCAGCTTCTTCTCCAATCATCATAGTATTCATTATTCTTGATTGAAATAAAAGTATAATTACGGCCAATGTTACGACAATTGCAACTATAGGCAGTTTTTCCCATTGTGCAGAACTTAAGCTTCCCATAGTCCAAAATGTCACAGAACGAATACCTTCTGCATCGTTGGCAAAATAAACAATAAAACTTGAGATTGCATTACATAGCGCATTGATCACAGTTCCAGTAAGAACTAATTTTATAGAGGACATCTTTCCGCCTATACCTGCAAGCCCCATTACTAAAATAGCAGCTATAAATGCACCAATAAATGCCCAAAATGCAACTCCAAATTGGCTAAAAATTCCTGCAGACCCGAAACCAATCATAATAGAAAATGTTGCTCCTAGTGAAGCTCCAGATGATATTCCCAGTATATAAGGATCTGCTAATGGGTTTTGTACTGAAGCCTGCATAACTACTCCACATAATGTAAGGCCGATTCCAGCAATCATTGCAAGTAAAACTCTAGGTAAACGGATTTGCCAGATAATATCTCCAAACATTCCCAACTGAGTTGAATTGCCAGTTAGTAAGTCAGTAAATTTCTTAATTAATATTTGATAAGATTCTGCAATCGGAATAGATACTTGACCAATTGATACTGAAATAATTATAGAAAGTACTAGTGTAATAACTAATGCAATAACGACTATTGTAAATGTAGAACGCTTTTTTAAGATACTATCATAATTAATTGTATTGTCTTTCTCTGTACCTATTTTTTGTGTCGATGACATATCTAATTTCCTCCAAACATCTCTGGATGAATAAACTCAGCAACATCTTTATATAAATCAGAGAGTTCAAGACTTCCACGTATTGCATTTGTATAATCTGCTACCATCACATTTCCTGTTTTTATTGCAGTAACATTTTGAAGTTTTTTATTAGAAATAAGCTTGTTTTTTATTGCCTCGCTGTTAGAACCTTGAAATTCTGTAATAATTATTTTTTCTGGATTTGCAGCAATAATTGACTCAGTGGACATTTCCATATATGAATCCTTTGATAGTTCTACATACTTTCCACCTGTATCCTCAATAACTTCATCGATAACACACCCTGAACGCGGATAATAATCATAATTTTCACGGCCAGCGCTTGCTACAAGTAAAACACTAGGTTTACTATTTGCCCTTTTTGTAACTTCTTTAACTTTATCTATCCTTTCATTTTGTTCTTCTAAGTACTTGTTTATCTCGCTTTCAATATTAAAAGTCTTTCCAAAGTTCTCGATATCTTTAATGTATTCATCAATACTTCGTCCGATAGTAAAATTAACCGCAGGAAGAGTTGGTATACCCCTCTCATTCCAAAATGAAATACCCCCTACTCTATCTTCTTTAAAAGATGAAGACATTGCAAAAATAATATCAGGCTGTAAAGCGATAATAGACTCTACAGATGGCCATGATTTAGACATAACTGGCATTTTAGATATTTCATCTTTATACTTCGAGAAAGATTGATCTAGATATCCTATACCAACAACTCTATCTTGAAGCCCAAATTCAATCATCAATTCAGCCATTGCTTGTCCGATTACTACAACTTTCTTTGGCTCTTTATTTATAGTTTGCACTATCTCTTTTCCTTCATTTGTATAAACATTGAGCTTTAAAGGATAATTATTTTTACTTTTCTTACTATCGTCTTCTTGTTGATGTACACTTATATTATGATTTTCTTTGTTATCATTTTGTGTAGATTTGGAGCAACCCGGCAACATTAAAATGAAAACAGCCCCTATAAATAGTGTCATGTACTTTTTAAACATTTTTACCTCCTTGTAATCCTTAATTGATAATAATTTTCATTATCTTCTCAAGAACTATAATATCAAAGTAACATGTATGATCTATGTTGATGCAGTCACCGTTTATATTGAGAAAAAATCTTTTTGAACTAAAATTGAATTTTGAATTATATTCATTTTATTTTTTAATGTGTAAAACAAAGAAGTCAGGAAACATCTGCTTCCTGACTTCTTAAACATTTATATTAATAAAAACTAAGCTAAAACGCTTTGTCTATCGTACAATCTTGAATAAATCCCTTTATTATTTACAAGTTCTTTATGTGTACCCACCTCATCAATCACTCCATTATTTAAGACTACTATCTTATCCGCATTTTTAACAGTAGACAATCTATGAGCTATAATTAATGTAGTACGTCCTTCTGCTAATACTTCTAATGCCAATTGTATAGCCGCTTCTGTTTCCGAATCAAGTGCAGAAGTAGCCTCATCTAATATCAATATAGAAGGATTCTTTAGGAACATTCTGGCTATTGATAGTCTTTGTTTTTGGCCTCCTGATAATTTAACTCCTCTTTCGCCAATAAAAGTATTCAAACCATCAGGCATAGCTAGTATAACCTCTTCGAGTTGGGCTTGCCTTATCGATTTCCAAATCTCATCTTCTGTTGCATCTAACTTACCATAAGCTATATTTTCACGTATTGTCCCGTCGAATAGAAATACATCCTGTTGTACAATACCTATATGATTTCTTAATGAATTAACCGTCATATCTTTAGTATCAATTCCATCAACATATATATTGCCTTCTTCCAAATCGTAAAATCTAGGTAGAAGACTGCATAAAGATGATTTACCCGACCCAGATGGTCCGACTAATGCAACAGTTTCGCCGGCATTGATTTTTAAATCTATATTACTTAAAACATTGCTATCTGTATTCTCATAGTTAAATGTAACATCTTTATATAAAATATCGCCTTTAACTTTATCGATATCCTTTGCACCTGGTTTATCTTTTACATCTGGATTAGTTTCTAAAAGATTAAGGAATCTTTTAAATCCTGCTACGCCTTTTGGGTAGGTCTCAATAATAGATGCAATCTTTGCGATCGGAGATAAAAATACATTTGACAACATTACGAAAGAAACAAATTCACCATTACTCATTTCTCCCTTTAGTACAAACCAAGTTCCACACAGTAATACAAATATAGATACTAATTTCATAAGTATAAAACTTATAGATGAGTTCCACGCCATAATTTTATATGTAACACACTTTGTTAAAAAGAAACTATGGTTATTTTTTTGAAATTTCTTAATTTCGTAATCTTCGTTAGTAAAAGCTTGAACAACACGCATTCCACTTACATTGTTTTCTACACGTGCATTGTAATTAGCTATTTCTTCATACATATGATCAAATGCAATCGCCATTTTCTTACTAAAGTATAAAGAAAGGTATATCATAAATGGAACAGTAATAAAAGTTATAACCGTCAACTTTAAGTTTATTGAAAGCATAATAGATAATGCCCCTATAAGAGTCATCGCCGAAATAAACATATCTTCTGGACCATGGTGGGCTAATTCCCCCATATCCATTAAATCGTTTGTCATCCTAGAAACTAAATGTCCAGTTTTATTATTATCAAAAAATCTAAAAGACAATCTCTGAACATGCTCAAAAAGCCCTTTTCTCATATCTGCTTCAATACTTATACCTAGCTTGTGCCCCCAATAGGTAACAATATAATGTAAAATCGAGCTCACAAAATATATGCCGAACAAAATTATACATCCATAAAGGATATATGTCCAATTTCCTTTTGGCAATAGATCGTCTAACACTATACTTATTGCTAATGGGAAAACAAGTTCTAATAAAGCTGACAAAGTAGCACATGAGAAGTCTACAATAAATAGTTTTTTATATGGCTTGTAATAGGAGAAAAACTTCCTCAAAATATTCAATTAGAATTCACTCTCCTTATTTCTGTGTATTCATTTTTTATTAAGTCATAAGTAATACAAACGGGGCGAAGAGTTCGAGGGTCTTTTACTATTTCAGCATCTATATTAAAAGTTTTCTTAAGTACCGACCTATTCATAACCTCATCAGGAGTTCCGCTAGAAATAATTTCTCCACCTCGGATTGCAATCATATAGTCAGCAAAACGAGCTGCGAGATTTAAATCATGTATTACCATAACAATAGTACTGCCTTGCTTTTTGTTTAAATCGTACAGTAATTCCAATACTTCTAATTGGTGAGATAAGTCTAAATATGTAGTAGGCTCATCTAATAAAATTATACCTGTCTGTTGTGCAAGAGCCATAGCTATCCAAACTCTTTGTCTCTGCCCTCCAGAAAGAGTGTCCACAGACCTGTCAGCAAATTCCGAAATTTTTGTAGCGTCTAATGCCCAAGAGATAATTTTTTTATCTTCAGGTGTAAGACTTCCCAATCCTTTTTGATGTGGATATCTTCCATAAGCTACTAGCTCACCTACAGTAAGTCCGTTTGGGGATTGAGGAGACTGTGGTAAAACTGCCATTCTCTTTGCAATCTCTTTTGTAGATAGCTTTCTAATGTCATCGCCATTTATATAAATCATTCCGTTGTTTGGCTTCATAATACGACCTAAAGACTTTAGTATCGTAGATTTACCACAGCCATTAGGACCAATGATAGTGGTTATTTTACCTTCAGGAATACTTGCATTTAGATTTTCTACTATTATACTCTCATCATAAGCTATAGATAGATTTTTTGTTTCTATACTAATCATTTTTTTATTACCTACTTTCTATATATATGAATAATTATTATTCTGAACGAGCTAGAAGATATATAAAATAAGGAGTACTAAGAATTGTTATGATTATACCAGTAGGTATATCTGCACCAAAACTTACAGTACGCGTTATTGTATCAGCTAAGATCATAATCAATGCCCCTATTAGAGCACAACTTGGAAGAAGTACCTTGTGATTGGGGCCTACAATCTTTCTGGCTATATGCGGTGAAATAAGTCCTACAAAGAACATAGATCCACCTAATGCTACACTTCCAGAAGCTAAAGCTACTGCTGCTATAGATAATCCTAAAAATTCTTTTTTTACTGGAACTCCAACTCCTGTAGCTAATTGATTGCCTAAATTAAGAATATTTAAAGTTCTCGCTTTATAAAAAGCATATAGACAAAATACAAATATCCAAGGTAGTAAAATAACTATATATCTCCAATCATCTCCCCAAAGACTTCCCACTAACCACTTTTGTGCAAAGTCGAATTGATTACGGTTTAATTTTAGTGTAATAAATAGAGACAGAGCTCCAAATCCAGTATTCATCGCAACACCTGTAAGAACAAGCCTTGTTGGGGAAATATCCGAATTTCGTTTATAAGATAGCGCATAAATTAGTACTGCGGCTATCATTCCACCAATAAATGACAGCACCGGTAAGGCAATGGCTGATGAAACCCCATTAACTGCAAATACTGATATATAAACAAGCATGAATAATCCTGAACCAGAACTAATTCCTAATATTCCCGGATCTGCCAGATCATTTTTAAACAAAGCTTGTAAAATGCAACCTGATGTTGCCATACCAATACCTACAAGTATTGATAAAACAATACGTGGTAGACGAAATTCGTAAACAATTAAGTTTTGTTTTGATGTACCATTACCAAGTACTACATTAAGTACTTCACTAGGATTAAGGTTCATCTTTCCAACATTCATACTAACTATAACTGCTAAAAGTAAAGCTAAAAACAGTATAAAAATCAATATATTTTTTTTCGTGACTGGATTTATTCTCATTCAAATGACCTCCTTTCCTTTCTTGAAATATAAAGAAAGAAAGGCACTCCAATAATCGAAAACATTATTCCTAATGGAGTTTCATAAGGCTTATTGATTAATCTTCCAAATAAATCAGCACCTACCATAAAGGCCGCTCCATATAAAGCTGATGCAGGTATTATATATCTATAATCAACACCTACTAGGTAGCGCATCATATGAGGTATAATTAGACCTACAAATCCTATAGGACCTGCTATAGAAACAGATATTCCTGCTAGTATAAGCACTACTATAGATGCAACAGATTTTACAAATACAGTTTTCTGGCCTAATCCCTTTGCTACATCTTCACCTAAACTTAATACAGTGATTGATGGGGAAAGCACGATCGACAATATCATACCAATTACAAACCACGGTAATACTACCAGAAGCTCTCCAAAAGAGACACTTGCTACTCCTCCTGACGACCAGTAGCTGAGTTGTTGACCGATATTATACTTAATTGCAATAAAAGTACTCATCGCACTGAAAAGCATAGATATTGATATCCCTGATAGTACAAGCCTTTGTGGCGTCATTCCCCTCTTGCTTAATGATGCTATGAAGTAAGTTATCCCTACCCCTAGCCCTGCTCCTGCAAATGAAAATAGGCTAAGATTAGAGTACGAACCACCTGGGAAAAAGGCTAAACATATTGCTATTGCAAATGCTGCCCCTGAATTTACTCCCATCAGCCCCGAGTCGGCTAATGGGTTTCTAGTACTTCCCTGCATTATTGCTCCTGCAACCGCCAAACTTGCTCCAACAATAATATCTCCAAAAGTACGAGGCACACGAAGTGTTCTAATAATTTGATGTTCTGTTATACTTGGATTAAATTTTATTATCGCTTCCCAAGCTGTTGCTATATCCATATTTGCTGCACCAAATGAAATAGATCCAGCTAAAAAGATAATTAGAAGTACTAATCCTATAATCATATATAAAACAAAATCTACTTTATCTCTTTTTTTTGATTCTAAATTTTGTGTTTGCATTTCAATTCCTTCTTACATAATTATTTTATAAAACTTTAAATTATAAAAGATCTAACTATTAGTAGTGTCTAGAATAGCATTAACGAATTTATCAAGTTGTACATTCATAGAATATATATCCGCATAGAAGTATAATTCTCCGCTAGTATTTATAACTCTTCCTTCTTTTACTGCTTTAATATTATTCCATATATCGTTGTCAGTTAAGAAATTTGGACCTCCCCAAGTTGAGTTAATTACATAATCTCCACAGTATTCAGGTAAGGCTTCTAGTGATAGCTCTCTATATTGGTCTGCATCTATAATTTCTTTTTCTATTATATCTGGCGCTTTAAGGTCAAGGTAGTCATAAAATATCTCTCCTCCTCTACCATATTTATTACCGAATAACATCAATGTCTTACCAGAATCACTTTCTATTAATGTAAAAGTCTTATCCATTACTCCTGCTTTATTTAACTTTTCTTTGCTATCTATCACTTTTTGTTTAAAATTATCAATTACCTCTTTAGCTTCTTTCTGCTTACCAACAGCCTCACCTATAAGAGTTACTCTCTCTTCCGTAGTTAGTTCTCCAAAAGGAATAAGTATAGTTGGTGCTATTTTATTTAATTTTTCATAATCTTCCTCTTTTACAACTATCAATAAATCTGGATCAACTTTCATTACTTCTTCCGGCTCCCATTTTTCAATTGTTGCCACACCTGCTAGTTCATTTTTAAATGCCGATTCTTCCTTAGGTTTTTCTGTTGCTATAGGTTTTACTCCCAATGCTAGTAAGTCCCCTTGGTAACAACTTACAGCTACTCTCTTTGGGTTTGATGGAACTTCAATATCACCTTTAACAGTTGTTACTTTTCTTGTCTTAGGCTCAACCTCTGTTTTTTTATTAATATTACCACTATTGGAGCAACCAATTGCCAACATCGAAATCATAAAAATCATACAAACTATAATAGTTAGTTTTATTTTTTCTCCAATCACTTTTTATCTCCTCACCTTTATGAGTATTATATGTATGACCTACATTTTTTTCTCAAGATTAGATCTACTTATTAGTAGTAGCTAGAATATCATCTACGAATTTATCGAGTTGCACATCCATAGAATATATATCTACATAAAAGTATAATTCTGCGCTAGTTTTTATAACTTTTCCTTCTTTTACTGCTGACATATTATTCCATATCTCGCTTTCTGTTAAAGTATCCTTTCCGCCCCATGTTGAGTTAATTACATAATCCTCACAGTACTCAGGTAAAGCTTCTAAAGATATCTCTCTATACTGGTCAGCGTCTATTATCTCTTTTTCTATTACATCTGGTGCTTTAAGATCTAGGTAGTCATAAAATATTTCTCCGCCTCTACCGTATTTATTACCGTATATCCATGTCTTACCAGAATGACTTTCTAGCAAAGTAAATTTCTTATCCATTAATCCCGCTTTATTTAACTTGTCTTTGCTATCCTCTACTTTTTGTTTGAAATTCTCTAGTACTTTCTTAGCCTCATCTTGCTTTCCAACAACTTCACCTAAAAGAGTTACTCTCTCTTCTGTAGTAAATTCTCCAAAAGGAATAAGTACTGTCGGCGCAATTTTATTTAATTTTTCATAGTCTTCATCTGTTGTAACTATTAACAAGTCTGGGTCAAGCGCCATCACTTCTTCCGGTTCCCATTTTTCAATTTCTTTGACACCCTTTAACTCATCTTTAAATGCTGTTTCTCCTTCAGCTTTCTCTGTTGCTATAGGTTTTACACCTAATGCAAGTAAATCACCTTGGTAGAAATTAACGGCTATTCTTTTTGGATTAGCAGGAACTTCAATCTCACCTTTAATAGTTTTCACTGTTCTAGTTTTAGCTTCACCTGCTGACTCTTTGTCGTTACTACTATTAGAACACCCAATTGCCAACATAGTAATCATAAAAATAGTACAAGCTATAGGAATAAATTTTAATTTTTTCATAGTCATTTTCTAACTCCTCATTTTTATAAAGTTTTGTATAAATATATTTTTTTATTCATTTCATCCAAATTTATTTTATTTGTTTGTTAATTTTAAAATATCGTTTACAAAAATATCAAGCTGTGCACTCATAGAATAAATATCCATATAGTAGTATAATTCTGCGCTAGTTGTTATAACTCTACCTTCTTTTACAGCTTTTATATTATTCCAAAGACCATTATCTTTTAAATTATCTTCTTTAGCCCAAGCCGACTTAATTATGTAATCACCACAATATTCAGGTAAAGCTTCTAATGATAGCTCTATATATTGATCTCCGTCTATTATATTTTTTTCTATCAAATCTGGAGCTTTTAAATCCAGATAATCGTAGAATATCTCTCCGCCTCTACCCCATCTATTACCGAACACCCATACTTTTCCGGAATTGTTCTCTAACAAAGTAAAAGTTTTATCCATTACATCTGCTTTTTCTAACTTCTTTTTGCTATCTTCTATTTTCTTGTCAAAATCTTTGAGTACTTTCTTAGCCTCATCCTGCTTTCCAACTACCTCACCTATAAGAGTC
The DNA here is from genome assembly GCF_000498755.1 of Clostridioides mangenotii TR. GTDB lineage: Bacteria > Bacillota > Clostridia > Peptostreptococcales > Peptostreptococcaceae > Metaclostridioides > Metaclostridioides mangenotii_A. The sequence continues at coordinate 81,217 of NZ_AXUS01000002.1, forward strand.
AATCTCTCTTCCGCAGTAATCTCAGTGAATGGAATAAAGATTGTAGGTGCTATTTTATGGAATTTTTCATAATCCTCTTCGCTAATTACTATTATTAAATCTGGATCAAGTGCCATTAATTCTTCTGGCTCCCATTTTTCAATTTTAGTAACATCTTTAAGTTCTTCTTCAAAAGCTGTTTCACCCTCCATAAAGGAACTTGCCATAGGTTTTATGCCCAATGCAAGTAGGTCTCCTTGAAAATAATTTATAATTATTCTTTTAGGATTTGCAGGTACTTCTATATCTCCCTTAACTGTTTTTACAATTCTGGTTTTAGAAGTATCCTCCGATTTTTCATCTATATTACTACTCTTCGAACAACCAATTGCCATTATTGAAAATACAAAAACCATACACGCAACAATTAGTACTTTAAATTTTTTGATATTCATTTTTTCCTCCGTTTTTATATAATATAAAATAAATTCATAATTAATCTTTGAATTACATTAGCTAGCTATAATCTATTCATGAGTATTATATCAATATACTTTTTCAACTGTCAATAATTATCATTTGCATTTCATAAGGTTATAAATCTGATAATCCCAATCGAATTCAAGTATTTTCAATGCTTAACGAGTATTTCAACTTTGATTATAGTGTAGTATTGGTACATAATTATACCGTTTTGGATCATTAGAGATATTGTTTAAAAAATATTAATATGTTAACATGTGGATATAATTATATGATTTCTTACACAATAGTTTATGAAAGGGTTAAATTTATGAGTATAGATAAAAAAACAGCTGAATTGATCGAGGACTTTGCATTACAATTAAATTGCAAGAAATCTGAATACGGTAATGGAAGTGTCTATAGATTTCCTAAAGAAAATGGAGATAGTTGGTTTGTAGAAGTAAATCCATATGATGGGTTAATATTTAGCGATGCTTATTTTACACTACTTAAGCCATTTACTTATATTTACAATGTCCCAGAAAATCATATATTGATGTGCTCTTTATATAGCGGAAATATAACTATTATTGAAAATGGAAAAAAAACAAGACATTTATACCAAGGCATACATCTTTTGATTAATAGAGGTAAAGAGCTTAAAATAATTATCGGTGCAGATAAACCTGTATGGTATACATTTTCCCTGTTAAAAGAAGATTTTATGTTGAAAAATATGAACGACTTTTCGCATTATTTATCCGACAATTTAGTTATAAATCCAAATCATTACAACACACCTGAATTGCTAATGATCTTTGAACAGTTAAAATACGCCATTAGAAGATCTGATCTTCCATTTGTTTACTATTTAGGTAAGATGTATGAAATATTCTCAATAATTGCACGAAATTTAAAAAATGAAAATTTCTTAAATATATCCCGTCACAACCACTTAAGCTATCAAAATATGCAGTTTATATGGCTATTAAAAGATGAGATAGATAAAAATATTTTAAATCCACCTACATTAGAAGAAATGAAAAGTCTTACTGAAATGAGCGAGTCAAAACTAAGAAGATGCTTTAAAGCAACTTATGACAAAACAATTCATGAGTATATTAGACATAAAAAAATGGAACAAGCTCTTAGATTTTTATCTCACGACGATATGAGTATACACAATATCTCGACAACTTTAGGATATGAAAGTGCAAGCAAGTTTTCTGCAGCATTTAAAAAAGTTTATGGTATTACACCTAGCTCATTTAGAAAATCCTTTGATTTATAATTAATTATATAAACACAACAAGTATTTTCTAAATATCTCTGGTTAACTTAATTGAATCCGTTTTGTATTGGAGAGGTGTTATATTAAATTCCTTTTTAAAAGCGTAGCAGAAATTACTAGGATTTGAATAACCTATATCCAAAGCTATTTCGCTAATAGTTTTATCTGTATCCAACAATAATATAGATGCGCGTTGTAAGCTCATTTTCCTATGATATCTAAAAATTGTTTCACCATATATAGCTTTAAAACCTTTAACAATCTTGTTTTTATTAATTGCTAGTTGCTTTGAAATTATATCTATCGTTGGTAGCTCATATAAATTTTCCATTAAAATCGCTGGAATCTTTTTTATCTGACTAATTTCAAATTCATCCAACTGCACTTGGTCTGTTTCATAAGTATCCAAAATTTCATAAGATGCTATTTTTGACAATAATTCCATAACTTTGCTCTCTAAAAATAAAACTTTAGATCTATGAGGTAACTTACAATTAAATATCTGTAAAAATATATTAGAAAGTTCTGGTGAAACTTTGATACCTCGATAGTATTTGTTTCTTAGATCATTTTCCAATTTTTCTATGGTATCTTCCCATAATTTTATTCCACTACTTCCAAAATACGATGAAATAGCTGATTTGTCAGTAGTTATAGAAATCCCTTGGTATTTCTGACCAGCAAAATTAATTACCTTTCCACAAGTTTCACGTGAAGTTGAGATAGAGATATCATTTGAATATAAACATGTATCTCCTACTTTATCTTCACTAAATTTTAGACATCCATCAACACAGTATTCTATTTCAAAATATTCATCAGACAAGTCAAACTCAGTAATCATATCGTGATTGAATATTGTATCGTATATTACAAGCATTACATTGTCCATCAAGTTATAAAATTTGATTGATCCTTTTCCATACTCCTGCTTTATATCATATATTACTTCTTTTTCATTATCGATAAATTTAGAATCTCGTATTGTAGAAAATTGTGAACGCATTGATGAATATTGCATGAGCATTGATGAACATTCATCTTTTGTATTTATTTTAAATTTATGTGTCATTGCTAAACCCCCTTTCCTATATTGTTTTTATCATTTAGATGAAATTATTGATAATGTAATTCATTGTCATTTACTTAATTATATTTCTTTTCATTTATATTATCAATCTCTTTTTATCCTTTTATGTTAGTTCAATCTTTTTAAGTAGGGAAAAAAATTAAAGGAAATAAATAAGAATCTAAAACTAACATAATAGTAAAAATTAAAAAGCGCATACAAAACAAAATGTTTTATATGCGCAATTAAATTATCGGATCTTAATACTATTCGTGGTGCCCGCCACATTGTCCATGATCTTTATTACCACCACATTTTCCGTGTTCTCCATGTCCCCCACACTTTCCGTGCTTTTCGTGTTTACTTCCTTCTCCGTGTCCTCCACATTTATCATGATCACCGTGACCGCAACAAGATTTCTCTTGTGATTTAAGATTTCCCGCTAGATACTCTTTAACAGCAGTCTTAACACTCCCGCTTGCTCCAACAATCATTTCGATTCCCTTTTCGTTTAATAATCTTGTAGCTCCTTCTCCTATATGAGAAGCTATAACAACATTTACACCCATATTTCCTAAAAATTCAGGTATAAATCCTTTTTTATGTCCAGGATTTTTTATAGTCTCTTCCTTAACTATTTCATTTGCATCTGTATCAAATACCATAAATTCTTCACAATGACCAAAGTGATTATCAATCACTGATTCTTTACTTGCAATAGCTATCTTTTTCATTTTAATTCCTCCAATATTTTTTTATTATTTTAATAAATCAACTTCATTTGTTATTTGCCACACTCTTTGTCATGCCTGCATCTTCTTCTGCAACAACCTTTTCCACACCCATCGTCAGTATCACAGAGCGTATACTCTCCACCTTCAATCCAAAGCACTTTTCCATTTACTAATGAATCTGCTAATTTTTTTCTGGCTTCAATATATATTCCCTGAACAGTAGTTCTCGCAATGCCCATCTGTTTAGAAGATTCTTCTTGGTTTAAACCCTCAAGATCAATAAGTCTTATCGTCTCGTATTCATCTACTGTCATCTTAATAAAGTGTTCATCATTTATTGTCTTGTCTAATGGTCCAAATTTTATGTAATTTGGGAGACAACATACTTTTCTCCACTTTCTCGGTCTAGGCATACTATCCTCCCTTTTCATCACAAAAATAAGTTATTGACATATGTCATAATTAATTCTATCTCTATTGATGACATATGTCAATAACTTTATTAAATATATTAAAATATATTTGTGTAAATTATATTATTACAGCACTATAATATTGTAATAATATAATTTCATAAAAAAGACCACTAGACTTTATTAATAATTGTACATGCCTTATTAATCGGTTAGTTTAGCGGCCTTTTTATAATGTTGATATTTCTTTATTCAATTATTTATAGCTTACTATTTCTACTCCTTCTCCTTCAATAATCTTGATTAGCTCTTCAAGATATTCTTGAGACGGCCTTTTAAATTCTTCTGTTGGCTTATCTAATCCGAGCGCTTCATATTTTCCGTCTCCAAAGGAATGGTATGGTAGTAATTCTATTTTTGGTCCTGTAATGTTTTCTTTGACATACTTAGCTGTTTTTTTGATATTTTGAAAGTCTGAATTTACTCCGTCAATCACTGGAATTCTTACTACTATAGGTACTTCCAACTCATTTATTTTTGCTATGTTTTTTAAAATTTTACTGTTTCCTACGCCTGTGAAATTTCTGTGCTTAACTTCATCCATATGCTTAATATCTATAAATATCAAATCTAATTTTGTCAGTATATCTTTCACTTTCTCAAATTCAAAGTATCCACATGTCTCTATCGCCATTTGAATTGCTTTATCATAGAGTTCATTTACTAGCTCTCTGAGTAAATCTTCTTGTAATGTGGCTTCTCCTCCTGAAAAAGTTACTCCGCCATTTGAATAGCTGTAAAATATTTTTTGCTTTTCTATAGCTATAATTATATCTTTAACAGTGTATTTATAAATTAAATTTTTTCTGCTCTTTGTTGGGCAAACCTCTGAACAATTGCCACATGCCTTGCACTTATCTCTATTAATTTGCTCGTTTAAATTTATTCCTACGCCGTATACACATGAGTCAGTACACCTACCGCAGTTTACACATGTCTTTTCGTAATATGCAATCTTGTTAGAGTAAGTATGACTCTCTGGATTTGAACACCAACTGCATCTTAGAGGACAACCAGCGAAAAATATATTTGTCCTTATTCCATCGCCATCATTAACAGAAAGATTCTGTGGTTCCATAATATATCCACTAATATTTTTCATACTACTTTCTCCTATAAACTTACTTTTATTTTAGTAGTTTTCATGAGCTGTTCTCGCTATTATCGCGTCCTGCATAGATTTTGATAAGTTTACAAATTGAGTACTGTATCCAGCAACTCTAACTAGTAAGTCTTTATAATCTTCAGGCTTCTCTTGAGCTTTACGAAGTACTTCAGTAGAAATAGTATTGAACTGAACGTGGAAAGCTCCTAATGAAAAGAACGACTGTATCATCGCCCCTAAATTACTTTGTCCCCTCTTCGTCTTAACCAAATCCTCATTTAATCTAAGGTTCAGTAGAGTTCCTCCAGAGTGAACATCTTGATTAAGTTTTGCAGCTGATCTCATCGCAGCTAGAGGTGTAGATGTATCTGATCCTGCAAATGGGGATACCCCTTCAGATAAGGGCTCTTTAGATCTTCTTCCACAAGGTGTAGCTCCTACAACCTTACCAGCTGGGAGATAATTTGAAATTCCCATAAATGCAGTATTGAAATTATTACCGTTTATATCTGTATACTTGTGACCTTCTCTATAGTAATGATTCGCCATTTTTATTGCAATATCATCTACATAATCTATATCATTTCCGTATTCGGTACGTTTAACGCAAGTTGTCTCAACTCATCATACCCTTCCCAGTTGGCATCCAGTGCTTTTACAATAGTCTCCATTGTAGTAACTCCATCATCAAATACGAGCTTTTTAATAACAGCTAGTGAATTTGTAGTAACAGCAAGGCCTATACCTGTTAAAACTGGCCCGAGGTTGTATTTTGCACCTGCATCCACTAGATCTTTTCCTTTTGTCATGCAGTCTTCTATACATGATGATAAAAACGGTCTCGGTACCATCTCTTTATGAAGTCTTTGTGCTACTAATGTCGCTATTATTGAATGCTCTATTAAATTGTCGAATTGCTTATAAAAAGCTTCTTCAACTTCTTCATAAGATACAAAACTCTCTGGATTTTTTTCATCTAGGCCTATTTTATCACCAGAGATCCTACTTTTACCTTTGTTTAACGCAAATTCCAGGGCTGCTGTGAAGTTTATATTTACAGCTGATGTCCACTCACCTGTTTTTCTAAAATGGGGAACTACACATCCGCAATTGTTCCAATCCCTTGCATCTTCTGGATCGTATCCTGCATTTATAAGCATTTGATATCCTGCACTGTCACTATGAATAGCAGGGAATCCAGTTCCTTTACTAACTAAATGTGTAACTGAATCTAAAAATTCACTAGGACAATCCTGATGAACTCTTACACTCAAACCAGGTTGATGAGCTTTTACTCTTTCCGTAGCATTTAAGCAAAAATAAGTCACATCATTAGTTGCATCTTTTCCTTCTCTTGTTTTCCCACCAACTGTCAGGTTTTGGAATTGGTTGTATCCAGCGAAGAAGTCAGCAGTGTTTGCCGATATAGTCCAAACCCACTCCGACAACTTTAACCAAAGAGAGTCCACAAGTTCTTGTGCTTTCTCTTTAGTTATAAACCCTTTTTCTAGATCAGCTTTGTAATAAGGATACATATATTGGTCAAATCTGCCTGGATTAAGTGCAAGTGGATTTTCTGAAATTATACCACCAACCTGTGTAAACCACATGAATTGAATAGCTTCGTAAAAAGTCCCCGGTGGATTTTTAGGCACTACATCACAGATCTCACCGATTATTAACAATTCATTTCTTCTAGCACTGTCGGTTTCTACATCAGCCATCTCTCTTGCTTTAGCCGCATACCTATTAGCAAATGTTATAATCCCTTCAGAAGTTATTATAATAGACTCATAAAACTCTTTCTTTTCCATATCTTCCGCTGAAGTTATAGATAGATTATCTATATTCTCTTCAGCTTCTTTTATGATGCCTCCAAAACCTTTTTTAAAAAGCACGTCTTGGTAATCTGGAGTAATTTCACCAACGGCTTGTCTCCACTTTGAGTCGTTATCTACAAAACCTGTATCTACTGCTACCTTCGCAGTATCCTCAGGTAAACGAGATAAAAATGCTTCTTCTAGAGATTTTCCTTCCCAGTATGGGAATATATTTTTTCTTACATAAGCTCTTTGTTCATCAGTCATTATATATGGATCTTGAACTCTTTTATCAAAGTTATCCATTTCTCTATCTACCCACGTCCAAGAAAATTCAGGCGTTAGGATTCCACACTTTCTAAATTCACCAATAGCACCTACGATAAGCTCTCCATCAAAAATATTTATATTGAGTTGCTCACAAGTATCTCTAAATGCCTTTGCTCTTCTTATTGCTATTGATTGGCCTTCTGTCTTTTTATGAGATTCTGTCCATATTCTAGCTCTCTCATAGGAAATAGCTGGTTTAGAGTTGATGTAATTCTGTCTTGTTGACTCAATTCTTTCTGTGATCATAATTATCCCCTTTCAAACGTAATATATTTTTATTATATTTTGTACGATATATCGTACGTTTATAGCATTTATAATATCTACTGTATTTAACTATATTCTTTGAAAAACTTCACGTTTTACGATTACTGTATTACTCTTTTGTGCATTATATTATATAAATGTATAATATAATGCACTTTGTATAAAGAATATCATCACACATATTAAATGTCAATACAGATTTAGTTTTCAAAACAAAAAAACCCTTAAAGTAGTTTAACTAATCTTTTAGTCTACTTTAAGGGGAGTTATTACATTTCAATTAAACTTTCTAAAAATCTCAAATGCTCTGCATAATCATCTCTTTCAAGAACACCATCTTCAATCTCTTTAGATTTTGCATTAACTTCATTTAGAAGCTCTTGACTTAAATTATTTTCAGCATAAGGATAAACTACTCCGTCTTCTTTATCTATATGACGTCTAAGTAAATATACATATCCCATCATATTTGAAATTATATCTAGTTTATCTTTTGTACTGTGAGATTCCTCATATCTATTTATTGCATTTTCCATTTCAAGTACATTAAGTCTAGCTAAATCGTGTTCAACAAGCATTCCATTTCTTACAAGGGTATTTGCAACTGAACCTAAGTTATCTATCATATACTGAAACAAAATCTTTTCTTCTTTTCCATGGTGATGACCATCTGCGTATTCTCTTATAAAAACTATGGCTTTTCTAAATAATTGTGTATTAAGTTCTGCTCCATCCATAATGTTTATACAGATTCTCTCCATCTGATCAGTAAACTTCTTTATATTTTCATGTTCTTTAACTAATATCTCTATAGCATACATATTATCTTCTCCTCATCAATTGATAAGTATTGGCATTTAGCTGTTTTAATTCAACAGGTGAATTTTCAACATATCCATCGAGCCAAGCTTTTCTTAGTTCGTGATAAATTTCAACAGATACTCCGTGATTCCAGTACTCTTCGTGAACATCTATTCTAAGTCTCCAAACGATATTTTCTTCTTCTTTTTCGATTATCTCGTTTGCTCTATCACATGGCATTCCATCTAAAAATATCTTGTTTATTGTTAAGTATACATCTTCTGGATTGATAGATTCTATATTGTCAATTTCTTTAGCATTTTCACGCCCTAATTCTGTCATAACTTTTAACAACAGATCTTTTCTATCCTTATCATCTAAAAGCAACTTACTAACTACATATGCAAAACGACTTTCTACAAGCGATACTTGTACTTGAAGCCAAGCATGAATATTGTCAGTATCTATAACTGTATCAAGAGGTGCTCTTTCTATAACCCCTACTTGCTTGTTTACTTCTTCCTTTAATCCCAAATTCCATCCATTTTTTTTTGCTAAATCTAGAATTTGTTCAACCATATCTTCTTCTTTTTGAACTTTACCGTATACTAAAAAATGAATTGGTCCTAAAAATTCACTCATATATTCACCTTCTTATTATAAGATCTGTACAAATACAATGCATTTTGCATCCGTACAGATCTCATTAATATAGTAATTGTCTACCAATTATTTACTAATTATTTATTTGCCAATTATTTATTTAAATAACTGTTTAATTTCTCTAATACTTCTTGTTCTTTTAATCCGTGTACTGCACTTGCGTCTGATATACTCTCCATTTGAGATGATGGGCATCCTAAACAGTGCATTCCCATATCCATGAAAACAGCTGCTAACTCTGGATAATTACGAAGTACATCACCCATTATCATATTTCCAGTTATTGTTCCCTTATTACCTTCCACTTCTTCACCTTCCTTGTTTTCTGGGAAGAAAAGATCCATATCTTCCTCTACTGATTGTATTCCTGCTATTCCGAACTCTTTTACCAATACATTCGCAACATTTGGTGATAAGAATGCTGGTAGAGTTGGTCCAAGATGTATATCTTTTACCCCTAAATATAGTAAAGATAACAGAACTATAACAGCTTTTTGCTCATACCAAGCTATATTGTAGATTATAGGAAGATCATTTATATCGTTAAGCCCAAATATTTCTTTAAGTTTAAGTGCTATTACAGCTAGTGAATACGAGTCATTACATTGACCTGCGTCAAGTACTCTTGGTATTCCACCTATATCACCTAAATTTAATTTATTGTATCTGTACTTAGCACATCCTGCTGTAAGTATTACAGTTTTTTCTGGAAGTGTCTCTGCAAATTCAGTGTAGTAATTTCTACCTTTTTGTCTACCATCACATCCTGCCATTACTACGAATTTTTCTATAGCACCGCTCTTAACTGCTTCAACTACTGTATCTGCAAGTGCAAATACTTGATTGTGTGCAAATCCACCTATTATCTCACCAGTTTCGATTTCTTTTGGCGCTTGGCATTTCTTAGCATTTTCAATTATTTCGCTGAAGTCTTTTTCTTCACCTATATCACCATTAATGTGTTTACATCCTGGGAAACCAGAAGCACCTGTAGTGTAAATTCTATCTTTGTAGCTATCTCTTGGTGGAACTATACAATTTGTAGTCATTAGTATCGGACCATTGAATGATTCGAACTCATCTTGTTGTTTCCACCATGCATTTCCATAGTTTCCAACAAAGTGATCGTATTTTTTAAATGCTGGATAGTAGTGAGCAGGAAGCATCTCAGAGTGTGTATAAACATCTACACCTGTTCCTTCTGTTTGTTTTAATAACATTTCCATGTCTCTTAAATCATGCCCAGAAATTAATATACCTGGTTTGTTTCCAACTCCTATATTTACTTTGGTCATTTCAGGGTTTCCGTAAGTAGTAGTATTTGCTTTATCTAATAAACTCATACCTGCTACACCAAATTTTCCTGTTTCTAATGTTAATGCTACTAGATCATCTGCCGACAAACTGTCATCTAGTGTTGAAGCTAATGCTCTTTGTAAAAAGGCATCTAACTCTTTATCGTCTTCTAAAAGTACATTCGCATGCTTAGAATAAGCTGAAAGTCCTTTTAATCCGTAAGTTATTAATTCTCTTAAACTTCTAACATCTTCATTTTCTGTAGAAAGTACTCCTACTGATGTAGATTTTTCAGCCCAAACATTAGAGTTTTTATCGCTCCAAAGTGCTGCTTCTGATAAATTATCTTTATTTGAAAGTTCTTTTAATAATTCTTCTTTAACTAATAATGTCTTTTCTACTCTTGCATTTATTGAGTCTATATCAAAGTTAGCATTTGTAATTGTAGTAAAAAGATTTAAAGTTATTAAATGATTTACCTGTTTGCTAACTGATTTTCCTTCTTTTCTAAGTCTTGTAGTGATTTCTGATGTACCTTTTGTAATCCATATTAAGAAGTCCTGTGCGTTTGCAACTTCTGGTTTCTTTCCACAAACTCCACCCATCGTACATCCTTTATTTCCTGCTGTCTCTTGACATTGATAACAAAACATTTTACTCATATTAAAAACCTCCTAATTTTTTTCGCTTTCTGTAATTACAAGTATAAAGAAATTCAACAGATAGTTCTGTAACATATGTTACAAATACATATAATTTATATTTATTAAAATTTTTATTATCATTGGTTTTGAAGTCCATTATGAATATAATGCATATAAATATCAGAACATATATAAGAAGAAATGTTTTGAGCCAAAAACTTAATAAGCGTCGCTCTACTTTTAAATTTAAGTTTAAAAATATAGACTTTATAGGAGATAAATTTATGATAAGGAAAAATATAGCAATAATCACTGGTGCAAGTAGCGGTTTTGGAAAGGAATTTGTTAAAATACTCGTAAAAAATAAGAGTGTTGATGAGATATGGGCAATTGCAAGAAACCAAAAAAAATTAGATCTTTTAAAAAAAGATTGTGGTACAAAGGTTCAAACTTTTTCTGTAGATTTATCAAACAATAAAGAGATTATAGATTTTTCGTATAATCTAGAATGTAATAACCCTAACATTTTATATCTTATAAATAATGCTGGCTTCGCAAAATTCTGTTCCTATAAAGATTTGAATATTAAAGATTCAATCAACATGATCGATCTTAATGTTAGCGGGGTCGTTTCTATGGGACTAATAAGTATTCCATATATGGAAAAAGGCGCTCAAATTTTAAATATTTCATCACAAGCATCTTTTCAACCACTTCCATATCAAAATTTATATAGCTCTACAAAAGCCTTTGTTCGAAATTATTCTAGAGCTTTAAATATAGAACTTAAGGATCAAGGAATTTCTGTAACTACAGTATGCCCCGGATGGATGGATACAAATTTATTTGATAGAGCAATAATTGGCGCAAAAAAAGCAACTAATAATTTCCCCTTTATGGTAACACCTGATAAGGTGGCAGATAAGGCAATTTATGACTCTAAAAAAAGAAAAGATATTTCTATTTATGGATGGTATACAAAACTTTCTCATATTGTTGCTAAATTATTGCCACAAAAATTAATGATGAAAATATGGTTAAAACAGCAAGGATTGGAGAAAATATAAATATATATAAATAAAAATCGGAGAACATTGACTATTAATATCACTGTCCTCCAATTCATTTATATCTATGCTTAAAATTTATTTTCTTATGAAATAACTCTAAGATATTTCTGATAAACGATCCATATCTATTATAATTATCTCATCTTTTTTTACCTTTATAAGGCCATCATTTTCCATATTTGCGAGTTCCCTAGAAAGCGATGGTCTAGTTGTTCCAATATAGTCCGCTAGCTCTTCTCTATTGAACTCTAAATGAACTGTACCAGAATCTCTTGATTTTTGAATTAAAAAATTTGATAACTTCTGACGCAACGAAAAACTTCCAAGTATCAACACCTTTTGATTTAAATGATATGCTTTTTCCGAAAGTATTTCTAGCATATTGTAAGTTATCTTTCTCTGAACTTCATTATCCCCATTATCTACATCAAAAAATGATTTTGGTATTGCTAATACTTTAGAATCCTCTATAGTTATACAGGAATAATCATAAGAGTGTTGATTTAAATACAAGTACACTTCACCAAATATAGTCCCTGGTTCTCTGAATACATTCATTATTATTCTCTTTCCGTTTAAGTCCACTTTTTCTATTTGTACAGCTCCACTTGTAAGCACGTACATATATTTAGGTACATCGTCCCTTTCGAATATACATGAGTCCTTTTTATATGTAAAATACTTGGAATCTGAAGATTCTAATGTCCTATTGATATCCTCAGAATTTATATCTTTAAAAAGTATACAATTCTCTAAATTCATCTATTATCACTCCTATATAATAAAACTTCTACTCTAATATTCTACAGCATTACTATCTTTTTAAAAATAATTGACTTATATCCAGTAACTTATAGTATACATTATTAGCTTTAATATAAACAAGTTTTTAGATATATGTAGTAGTGCGATCAATAAGATTATTTGTCATTATTATAATAAAAAAATCTAGCAAAATATTAGTAATCTAATAACACTTTGCTAGATTATATCTAAATCCAATTAAATCGGTAAATTACGTTTTTTAAAGCTTATGCATCCAACAATATACATTAGAAGCCCTGCCACAAGCAAGCCCCCTACCATCCAAAGAGAACTCTCATCACCCGCAACAATCTTATCTGGCGAAAACAGTGTAAAGAATGTCACATACTTAAGATTTTCAAATTTATCGCCTTGATTTGCGATCATCTGAATAATATAAGCGGCTATAGGAACACCTATACTTATAGAGTAAGATATTCTCGTTTCATTGCTCAAACAAGATACCAAAAATCCAAATCCGCCTATCGCCACCTGAAGTGCAAATGCACCGACATTTAGAAGTACATATTTTTCTATATCTAAATCACCTGAGAAACTTGATTCACTAAATACAATTCCTATAATAGTTACAAATGTTATAAGCAATGCCATACAAAATATTGAGAATACAGCTTGCGTAACAACTATTTTACCTCTAGTATTTGGAGTGGCAAGAAGGTAAGCCATCGAACCATTGTCTACATACTTTGCCACTAGCTTGTTAGATAGAATTATAGAAAATATCATCGGAAAAATAATCATTATAAAACCAAATAAATACGATGCTGTATAACCAACTAAACTTGTGGCGCCAGCACCTTTCATACCAACAGCAGCCATAATTCCAGGCATAGCTTTTTCAAAATCAGCTAAAAGGTTGCCAAGATCGGGGTCAAACATTGATATTATAATAGTCGTATACATTGTAAGTACTGCTAAAAATATAATAAATATCTTCCATATAGATTTCAGTTCTTTTTTAAATAAAGGTATACTAATCATTATATCCACCTCCATAATAGTGCATAAAAAGATTCTCCAAGTTTTGAGTAACTGGTTCTAGATTTGTAACTTGATATTTTGCAAGAATCTTTATAAATGGCATTATATCTCCTTGTATTCCGACTGTAACTTTATTGTCCTTTATAGATTCGACTCCTGTTACCTCATTTGCAAATTTTTCTGCCATATCAACAGTATTGATAGTAACCACAAATCCTTTTCTTTTAGTTTCTTTAAGGGTATTCATATCTTCATTAGCTACAAGTCTACCTGACTTTATTATTACAGCTTTATCACAAGTTTTTTCAATCTCTTCAAACATATGCGAAGACATCAGTATTGTAGCTCCTCTTTCTTTTTCAGTTCTTATAAGTTCCACAAATTTATTTTGCATCAGGGGGTCTAAACCACTTGTTGGTTCATCTAAAATTAAAATCTTAGGATTTTTCATAAATGCACATACAATGCCTATCTTCTGTTTCATCCCTTTGGACATCTTTTTGATTTTACCACTCGTATTCAAATCAAAGTATGAAATTAGTTCATCTGCACGTCTTAAATCCTTAATCCCCTTCATCTCGGCAATAAATTTTATAAACTGCATTCCAGTCATATCATCCATAAAAGCAATTTCACCTGGAAGGTAGCCTACACTATTTTGAATTTCAGCTGACTTAGTTTTACAATCGAGACCGAGTATTCTACAACTTCCACTGTCTGGATGAGCAAATCCCATAAGTTGTCTAATCGTAGTAGTCTTTCCTGCACCATTTGGTCCTAAAAATCCTAAAACTTCTCCTTCTCCTACAGAAAACGATAAGTCAAAAACTCCTTTTCCTCCTCCATAATCAACAGTTATATTGTCGACTACTAATACATCCATATGATTTCCCCCTCAAATTATTATAATTTTTATTTATATATTTATTTTACAGTAATCTTTTCTGATAAGCTTTAAGATTTTCATTTAATTTTTTATTTTCTCTTTCTGAATACCATTTAACAGCAAGCCACATCATTGCAAATCCCCATATCATAAATGAATAAAACGCTACTGCACACCACTTAGGTAAAGCTGAAAACCAAGCAAATCCTAAAGAAAATCCAAATGTAACAATAATTGAAAATGCCATCCATATAAATGCACGTTTAACTGTGACTTTCTCATAGGGAATAATAATATGTTGGCTAAAACCTATTAAGAAACATGCAATCATCATTTGTATAGCTGTAAATAAATCTATAGTTATTTTTTCTGGAGCTGCCAGACCCAGAAACAAATATAAGACTACAAATGCCAAAAAGAAAACTCCCGAAGTTGTTTTTGCTTCATAAATAAATAGATAGTACCTTTGCATAAAATCAAAAGCTTTTTTACCTTCCATTCAAAATCCTCCTTATTACTTTATGTTATACGATTCCTAATTTACTTTTAAATTCTTGTACGTAGTGTCTAGAGACAATTAATTTTTCATCTGTTTTAAGAGTTACTTCTATCCGCCTATTAGACATACTTCTTAATTTTTTAATATATTTCAAGTTGACTAGCTGTGATTTCCCAATTCGTATATATCCCATATTTGTATACTTATTTTCTAAATTAGCTAGTGAATCCTGTGAATTAAAAATATCATATTCTGTATAAAGTATAGTCTTTCCATCTAGAGTTTCTGCATATAAAATTTCATCTGGCATTAACATAAAAACTTCACCATCTCTATGTGCTACTAACTTTGTAGTCCGCTCTTTTAAAAATGATAATATCTCGAGCATTTCATTATCTAAATGAGCACATTGTAATATGATTTTATTCTCTTCACAAGAAGTATGTTCAACTATAATTTTCATAGATCCTCCTCGTATAATAATCTCTTAGATTTTAACTGTATTGTGAGCAATTTATAATTAAAAGTATTTATATGATAAATTGAGTATACATTTCAAATTTATTTATTACAACTAGCAGTACTGTAAGGTGCCATATACTGATTCTAAGTTGCCAGTTCAAAACTTATGCAGTTTTTAAAATAGCTCTAAGTAGAAAATTAATAATTAAAAAAAACCAAAATAACATAAAATATTTCGTATGTTCTATTGGTTCTTCTTAATCTTTATAAATTGTTTTAAATCTTTACAAATCTATATAGTTCTTATAATATCTTCCTTTATCTCTTCTCTTATATCTAGATTATCCTCAAAATTTTTGTAATTCTTTTTAATTGTAACAGGGCTTTCCCCTAGAACATAGATAAATCCATCAAAGTATACAGCCTCTTCAATATCATGTGTAACAAATAGCACAGTTCTCTTTTCTCTAGATATTATGTTTTTAAAAGAGCTCATTATATCCATTTTATTAATAATATCTATAGATTTAAACGGTTCATCCATAATTATTAGTTTTGAAGGCTTTGAAAGAGCCCTTGCTATATTAACTCTTTGTCTCAGACCTCCACTCAGTTTCTGAGGATAAAAATTTCTATACTCCTCTATCCCAACCATTTTTAGGTACTTATCAGAGATTTTTTTAACTTCTTGTTTTTCGTAATCGTTTTTTAATACAAATTCTATATTTTCTTCCACAGTAAGCCAGTCTATTAACCTATCTTCTTGAAATATATAACTTATAGAGCCCAAATCAGCTCCTTCAATCTCTCCGCCATTTTTATTCTCCATACCTGAAATAATTCTAAGAAGTGTAGTTTTTCCACAACCTGATTTACCTACTATTGTGTTTACTTCATTTTCTTTAAAAGTTATTTCGAAATTTTTAAATATTATTTTTTCACCATAACTTTTATTTAAATTTTTTATAACGATATCCATCTACGCCATCCACCTAAACAATGATTTTCTACTAAAAGCCTGTAGCCTTTCTAGTGCAAATGAAATTAAAGCAATTATTACAATCCAAGCAAATATAGCTTCTGTATTAAAATTCATTTTTTCATACTGAATAACTGTACCTATACCATACTCGGGCTGTCCATGCACTTCTCCCGCTATAACTACTTTAAATGCTAATGAAAAAGACGATATAAACATGCCTAAAATCTGAAATTTAATTGCGGGAAAATATATTTTTCTTATTATCTCTAGTTTGTTTACCTTATATACTTTAGCCATCTCTACTATATTCTTATCAACTCCATCTATTGAGCTAGTTACTGCATCGTACAAAAGTGGAAATACGATAAAAATTCCAACTATGTATGGAGCATTATTTTTATCAAACCAAATAAGGGATAGCACCACTAATATCATAGTAGGTATAGATGTTGCCAAAGCGTTTATTGGTTTTAACATATTTTTTATAAGTGAATTAAATGAAGATAAAACACCTGTTATCAAAGCTAAAATCAGAGCTATAAAAAAACTAACTA
This sequence comes from Clostridioides mangenotii TR, assembly GCF_000498755.1. GTDB lineage: Bacteria > Bacillota > Clostridia > Peptostreptococcales > Peptostreptococcaceae > Metaclostridioides > Metaclostridioides mangenotii_A. The sequence goes on from NZ_AXUS01000002.1 coordinate 98,413, forward strand.
CTGTTCTATACATAGAATAATAAATATTTAGAAAAAAATCGTCTTGTCTTACAATCACTCCTAAGTTGGATACGACTGTCTCAACAGTTGGCAGATAAATGCTATTGTTGATTATCTTTGCCGCGATCTCCCAAATTGCAATAAGCAAAATAGTTGCTATAAATACTTGAGATCTATTTTTCCATGAAGATTCCTTCATCTGGTACACTTCCTCCTAATGATTTCGGATTGCTTTCAAACAAGTAGTTGTAATAAGTAGTGTACTCTTTTTTTGTATCTTTAACAGGTACATATTTTAAGTTAGCTCTATCTATTGATTTTTCTATCATAGGTTTTTCTGTAGAAACTCCTATCTCTGCACAATAACTTGCAAGTTCACTTTTATTTGAGTTTGCCCACTCTACACTGTCATTTACTTGTGTTAAAAACGATTCTACAAATTCTTTATTATCCTTTAAAAAGCTTGTCTTTACTATTACTGTAGCCTGAGGGAACCCGTACTTTGAATCATTCAACTCTTTGTATTCATCATTTAAATTTTTAAATATTTTTACATCTTCCTTTTTAGTCATCAAAGCGCTAAGTGCTGGTTCTGGAACAACAGCTGTGTTTGTTTTACCTGAAATAACCATAGGAACCAATTCACTAACTGCATTTACATAATCTAAGGTAACATCGCTATTTACATCTAAATCTCTATCTTTTAAAATTGTCTGTGTAGTTATATCTGGAGTCATACCTTTACCAATATTTAAGATAGTTTTTCCTTTTAAATCTTCATAACTATTTATGTCCTCTGTCGACACCAAATATAAAGATCCAAAGCCTGTTGTCCCGGCTATAGAATAGTCCTTCGTCTTGTTATATGCTATTGCAGCCATGTTTGAAGGTACTATGGCAATGTCTGCTTCACCTTTCATTACTGTGGTAGACAATTCGTCTGGAGTTGCTTTTATACTGTAATCGACTTTATAGTTTTCTTTTATTTCTGGTTTCTCTTTTATAAGCTTAGCTATAGACATCGTAGGTAGACCATCTGGAGACGCAACTGTTACAGTTTTTGTTTCTGGCTTTGGTTGATCTTTAGCGCTTTCATTATTGTCACTATTAGAGCATCCAGCTAGTACACCTGCACTTAATACAAGACTTAATAATAACGTTGATAACTTTTTCATTCTTATTCCTCCTACACCCTTGTAATTTTATTATATTTATCAATAAATTCCTTATAATCTAATTGAGCAAACCACTCATCATTTAGATATGTAAAATTGAATTTATTTTCTACAGAATCTACAGTTTCTTCACTTTCAAGCAAACAGCTGACAATATATCCTCTATTTACAAAAAAGTCTCCAAAACCGCTATTAAATACCTCATCCCTGAGAATTTCCACTACTTCTAGACTAACAGATTTATTTATCGCTATGTATAATTGAATACTTATTGCACCATCTTTTGGCCAAATTATATCTAAATCTTTATTTATCCTTCCAATTTTAGCAAATACAGAAGGTACTAATCCTACATCGTATATCCTTTTTTTTATAGAATCAAAAGCTTGTATTGGCATCTCTTTAATTATACTACTATCAATAAATCTGTGTACCTTTGTTTCTCCATATTTATACAATATACCTTGTATTACACTTGTACCAGCCGAAATCTCTGTTCATTTTTTTGACAACTTTTTTTCTTTACCAAACCAAAATACGTTATTTCAAGTTCTATTCCATGCTTGCTTTTAATATCCTCTATTTTTTAACTCATATAGTTTCTTCATATTTACTAAGTATGCATATATTATTCCAATTAATTCTGTACTTTTTCATAGGCTGTACCCTTAGTAGAGCAAGTTTGTACCGAGATATAGCTTTGCTGAAAAATTTTGATTATATAAAACCATTGAACAACGATTTTAAGATATAAAATTGTATTAATTAATCTACTAAGATCATAGATGATTGTAACTACAAATAACTATTCTTATATATAAATTAAAATCTTTACAATATAAAAATGGCTAAAACCAAGATTATTAATAAGCCTGCCATGCAATTACAGCTTAAATTTTGGTTAGGCCATTTTTTATTTTTTCACTATTTTGCTTTACAAGATAGTGCCAAGTATGTATAATTAAAATTAATCTAGCTACTTTGTTAAACAATATAGTGCATCACGAAGGAGGTAAGTGACTTGGAAAGCGATTATAAAATATCATCTCAAATGCTTAAAGGTATTCTTGAGGGCTGTATTTTGGTCATTATAAAAAGAGATTCCGTTTATGGGTATGAAATGAATGAAAAATTACAGCAATTTGGATTTTCTGCGGTTTCAGAAGGAACTATATATCCTTTGCTTTTAAAGCTCCAAAACAAAAAATTAATCCTAGGAGAGTCAAAACCTTCTCCGGACGGACCAAAGAGAAAATACTACAAACTTACAGAACTCGGCGAAATTGAATGCGATATTTTTACACAACAATGGCAGATACTTGATAACTGCGTAAATAATCTATTAAAAGGAGATGAAAATAGTGAAAAATAAAGTTGAGTATAAAATTGAAAAAAACAATCAACTAAGAGAACAGTTGAATATTGAAAATGAAGAGTACTATGACGATTTGTTAGTATACATGCGTTTAAAAGGTGGGCTTTTTTATGATAACGATCAAATTGAAGATATACTTTTAGTAATACTTGATGATATTATAGAAGCCCAAAAAGATGGTATATCAGCATATGATTATTTCGGTAAAAATCCAAAAGAAGTAGCGGACGCAATGATGAAGGAAATAACTCCATCTTCATTATTATCAAAATTCAAATATATAGTGGTTGTATTTGGTATTTATTTTTTAATGACGATTTTTCCAAGTTTAGTTTCTCCAGATAAAAGCCTTGACATCGGAAAAATATTCATTGGTTTTATAATAACATCGGTATTTGTAATATTTATTTTAAATAGTGTGAAACAATCTATTTACGTAGAAGATAAAAGCAAAGGGAAATTTTTTAGCAAGGCAAAGCTATTTATAGTGTCATTTATAGGTTTACTTTTACTTATTCTATCAAAATCACTTTTACCAGATATCCTTCCTATTACAATTGATGGTTTATTTGGAATAGCATTTATTGTAGTGTTAATTATTGTGGCATCTTGGTATTGTTTAAAAAAAGGAAATGAGCTATTTAAACCATTTTTATCTATTATATACACTAGTACATTGATATCAATTGGCTATAGAATTCCAGAAGTCTCAACTTATCTACAGTCTAGAAGTGGAAAAACAATTGTAGTTGCATCTTTGCTTATAAGTTTATTTATTTTTTATTTCTTTACACATAAACTAATTAAAAATAATAAGTAAATGTAAAATTAATATAAAAAACCTTTTAATCTGATATGAGACATTAAAAGGTTTTTTCATAAATATGTACTAAAAAATAAATTGCATATAGCTCCCCTATCACTATAGCTAAATGAATACAAATATACTCCCTAGATCCTTTTAATTATTAAATTAGTTTAAGATATATTATCATTAATCGTAGGTAGAATTACCACAAACTCACTACCCTTACCTTCGACACTGTCTACATAAATACTTCCTCCGTGTAAATCTACAATCGACTTTACAATGGTAAGGCCAACACCAATTCCACCAGTCCCCTTACTTCTAGATTCATCTACTCTGTAAAATCTCTCAAAGATATCGTTTAATTTCTCTTTAGGTATTCCTATTCCATCATCCTTAAAGTGGATTTTTATGTTGTTATTCTCTCTATACGCTCTTATATTTATATTGCCATTTTTATTTGTATATCTAATAGCGTTTGATAGTAAGTTTACTACAACCTGCGTTATTTTTTCTTTATCTAAATACAGGCTTATATCTTCTATATGAGAGGTTATATTTATATTCTTCTCGAGCGCACGACCCTGATTGTTGTAAATTGCATTTGTTATAACACCAGATAGATCTACTTCAATAAGCTCTAGTTTACTTTTTTCACTGTCAAACTTAGCTAAATTTTTAAGCTCATTTACTAAATGTGTAAGCCTTATGACTTCTTCATTTACGCTATTTAACCTCTCTTTACTAGGTTCCCATATTCCATCAATCATGGCTTCTACATGTGTCTGTACGTTTGTAAGAGGTGTTCTTAGTTCATGTGCAACATCTGTAGTTAGTCTCTTCCTCAGATTTTCTTGCTCGTCTAATTTATGCGCAAGTCCATTTATTGAGGAGATTAAATTGTCTATCTCCGTTATATTGCTTTCATACTCTAACTTCTGTTTATATCCGCCTTTACCCATATTATTTGCCATATCTGAAACAACTTCTATCGGTTTAGAAATTTTATTAGACATAACTATTGCTATCATAACAGTGAAAAATGTCATAATGAGTCCCAATAATATTATTACTTTATTTATTTCCTTTAGAAAATCCACATCGTCATCCATATAATAAAGTGAACCATACGATCCTACACTTGCAATTCCAATAGGCTGATTGTTTTTATTAAAAAGTTCATGCAACTCAACAGTGTAATCACCATTCCAATCATTGTGCATGTTGTTCATATTATTTCTTATACTACCCATAACCTCATGACACCTGCTTCTATCGCTCTGCATTGCACCCCAAACTAAATTTTTATTTTGATCGTATACTTCTACGAATATTCCTTTAGAAATAGCATTATTTCCAAGCTTTTTGATACTAAGAACATCCCACTTATCTTCTTCATAGTCTGATTCTATAGAATTTAATATCCCTGAAACTTCTTTATCATAGTTTTTACTTATATAATCATTAAACTTCTTTTCAAAAACTTTATTTATAGATATCCCAATAGTTACTACAACTAATAATATTACCGAGACTAGAGTTAAAATTAGCCTTTTATTTAAACTTTGCTTCTTTTTTTTATAATCCAAATTTATAACCTACTCCATATACAGTTAGAACAATTTTCGACTTTTTTGTATCCTTTTCTATTTTTTGTCGTAAGTTTTTTATATGGGCATCTATGATTCTATCAAGTTTTTCGTAGTGTTCATCGATAGTAAATTCTAGTAATTGCTCTCGATTAAATATTCTTTTGGGGTTTTTAGCTAAAAGCAATAAAATTTTATACTCTGTATTTGTAAGAATGACTATTTCACCTCTGACTGCTACCTCATGTGAAGCTGTGTTTATTTCTAATTCATCTCCAAACTTTAGTATATCTCTATCTTCAGTATCCAACTTTCTGAAAACAGCCTTTGCTCTAAGCACAAGCTCTTTTACATTAAATGGCTTACATACATAATCGTCACAACCAGTGTTAAAACCTTCTATTTTATCTTCATCTTCTATTTTAGCGGTCAACATAATTATATGAACCTTTGATGTTTCCCTTATCTTCTCACAAATTTCTTCTCCACTTATATCTGGAAGCATTCTATCCAAAATAACTAAATCAAACTCATTTTCATAAAAATACTCGATTGCCTGAGTTCCGTTATTTGCTACTGTACAGTTATATCCTTCTTTATCTAAATAGGCCTTTACGACCTCTGTTATCTTAACTTCATCATCTACTATAAGTATGTTAAACATTTTAATCCTCCCTCAACTATTTCTATATAGGAATCCTTAAATCAAATATATCATACAATTGTAGATACTTTATGAATTTTTAAGTTAAGTTCTATTTGAAATCAATAAAAACACCTACACAATATTATTTAGTGTAGATGTTTTTGAAATTTATATCCTTAAATTAATAACTTTTTACTAACGACGGCAACTTCCTGGTCCGTTACAATTTTGCCTATTGTTATTTCCATTATTGTTATCGTAGCCTTGGTTATTACTATCTTGGTCGTTGTAGTTATTTTGATAGTTTCTATCTGGGCTATTTGTTTCTAGATTATTGTTACTATTATTATCTAAAGTTTCGACTTGACTTGTATTTTGATACAAAGTTTCAAATTTAGCACTGTCTTGCACAGTCCCTCGATTTGATGTATTAATTGCTGAACTTGTATTGTTTCTGTATATCTGATCATCTAATGGTGCTATGTCATTTGCAAAAACATTCATCCCAAGAGCGCCTAATACTAAACCTAATCCCAATGTACCTATTAACATCTTTTTCATCCAATACACTCCCTTTATATTTATTCTTGTGTCTATACTAAACAATATTTATGAATAAATTATGAATGGTGTATTGCAATATCAATTTTTAATATTATTTTTCATTTAATAGTCTAATATAATGATTCGCTTCACGTAATACGTGATCGGCTAATAATGGTAGTATAATCGATCTTATTTTGCACTCCGCTATACCCTTTGTGCCCGCTTCCTTAAAATCTCTATACTTCATAGTCTCTTCTAACGTCTCATCTGTAATGCTAGGTAAAGTTGCATCACTAGCCTCCCTCGCCTCATTTATTAAGTCATTAAATTGCATTGCATAATCATTAGCAGTATTGATTAAATCATTTTCTGTTGGATCGAGTAATCCTCTTATAAACAAAGCATGCTCCATCATTATCTGATCCCAGAAAAGCTCCATCTCCTTTGTATCTGTGTTTATATCTTCTCTATTTTCTAATTTCATTAAAAGAGTACTGTACATTTGAGCTTCACGTAAGATATGATCGATTAGCAAAGGATAGTTTACTGTAAAGATATTGCAAGATAGTACATCATTTAACACCATAATTTTAAAATTAATTAAACCATCTATCAACATTCTTGCATTTAAATTGAGCTGCATTATATTTTGCAATAACTGTGGTGTTACTTGTGGATTAGTTCCACCTTGCAATTTTACTTCCATAATAGTAATATTTGTATTTATTGGTATTCCTGTGAAATTTTCTGTTTTTTCTTCACTTCCAAGTGTATAGTTTGTAAACAACTCTCCTGAAGAAAGAGATTCTCTACTTACAATGCCATTGCTTAGCTGGACAGCATGTAGTAACAACGCTTCAAATTGCTGTTTATAATTCTCTGCTATTTTGGAGTATTCAGCATTTTTGGGTGTAAATCCTGCTTCTAAAAAAAGTGAGTGTTCTTTCATTATTCGTCCAAAGTATAAATGAAGTTCTAAAGATAAAATTGCATATTTTTGATCACTAATCATGGTTAATCTCCTTTTTGTTTTAAATTTATATTAATTAATTATTTTAATGATCTTATATAGTGATTTGCTTCACGCAATACATGATCTGCAGGTAGAATTGAATTATAGAACGTGTTTTACATTCATTGATTCCCTTTACTCCAGCTTCTTCAAAGTCTCTAAATCTTACTTTTTCAGATAATATCTTATAAGAGTGGAAAAAATAAATGTAATCATAGGGACAATGCAGTGTACCTTTCTTCACTGATCATAAAAATATCCTTTCTTTCTCATAAGATTATATATGATTAAATATATTGATCTATGACTATAGAAAGGATAGATTCTCTATTAAATACAATAAAGCTATACCGCATCTGTAGTGCAGCATAGCCTTAAGTATCGCTCCTTTATAATATATAAACATTAACTTTTTTATAAATCGTTTATCATGGTGTATAAGTCTATAAAAAAAACCAAAGGCATTTACAATGCTTCTGGTTTTCTATTAATTTAATATTTAATATAAGCTTTTATACTATTGAAAATCCACCATCAACTAGTAGATACTGTCCACTTACATATGAAGCACCTTCTGAAGCAAAGAATAACAATGGTCCATTTAATTCTCCTCTAGCTGCTGGTCTACCTGCAGGTGTTAAGGCATTGTACATATTCAAGAAATCTTGAGCCTTAAATAGTGTATCTTTTGTCATTTCTGATTCAAATAGTCCAGGGCAAACAGCATTCACTGTAATTCCATATTGTGTATACGATGCCGCCATACCTTTTGTTAGGCCAATTACTCCCGCTTTAGTAGTATTGTATGAATGTCTCCACAATGCTTCTGGTTTATCCGCTAATATAGCATTTATTGATGCTGTATTTATAATTCTTCCGTACTTATTATTTTTCATTACTGGTAGAACATGTTTACTCATGTGTATAATTCCTTTAAGATTTACGTTTATCGCTTTATCCCAATCATCATCACTAAGAGTTTCAACGCTACCACCAACTGCTACTCCAGCATTATTGAACAATATGTCGATCTTTCCATAGTGTTCAACTATTGTATCAACGGCTTTTTTCACGCTTTCTTCATCTGTTACGTCAGCTTTAACTGCAAATACTCTTCCTCCGTCTTTAGCGTTTATTTCCTCTGCTAATTCATCTAATCTATCTTTTCTTCTAGCCAGTATTGCCACGCTCGCGCCATGCTCTGCAAATGCTCTTGCTGCGTCTGCTCCTAATCCACTTGATGCTCCTGCTATTACTACTACTCTATTATTAAAATCGAATAAACTCATTCGAAAACCACCCTTCAAAATATTATTTGTTATTCTGATATATACCCTTATTTTATAGTTTCAAAAGATTTTTTATAATAATAAACAATAAAAAAGCCTTCTTAGAAGATAATCTAAAAAAAATATTTGTTTAAATCATCTTCCCAGAAAAGCTATAAATTATTATTTAATATACTTTGACGTAAGAGATTTCTCACTCTCAATTAAATCTTGTGGAGCTCCTTCAAAAAGAACTTCTCCACCCTTACTTCCACCTTCTGGACCTATATCAATAATCCAATCAGCCTGCTTTATAATATCTATATTGTGCTCAATTATAATAACTGTATTTCCATTATCAATTATATTTTCCACAATCCCAACAAAATTTTCTATATCAGACATATGAAGTCCTGTTGAAGGCTCGTCCATAACGTATACGTTGCTCTTCTTATGGAGTTCATTAGCAAGCTTCAATCTTTGGCACTCACCACCAGATAATGTATCTAGAGGCTGCCCAAGCGTTAAATATCCTATTCCCATCTCTTCAAGACCTGCTAATATTTTATCTATTTTCTTTTCTCTAAAGAACGAAATAGCTTCACTTACCGTCATCTCTAAGACTTCTATAATGGATTTTCTATTTAATTTATATTCAAGAACTTCACCTTTAAATCTCTTTCCTTCACAGTCATCACATACAACTTTTGTGTTCTCCATAAATGAAATCTCTGTTTCAATAACTCCAGTTCCTTTACAGCTTTCACAAGCGCCTTCTGAATTGTAGCTAAATAGCGATGCTGAAACATTGTTTTCTTTTGCAAAAACTTTCCTTATTTCGTCCATCATCCCACTATAAGTCGCTAAATTCGATCTCGATGTAGCAAATACTGCACTTTGATCTACCAGTACAATATCTGGGTTCTGTTTGATAAGTTCCCCTTTTATCAAACTGCTCTTTCCTGATCCAGCTACTCCCGTAACTACTGTTAAAACTCCTTTTGGGATACTTACAGATACATTTTTAAGATTATTTAAATTTGCATTTTTGACTACCAACCATCCATTTTGCTTTCTTACTTCTTTTTTTATAGAAAGTGCTTTATTTAAAGCTCTTCCTGTTAGTGTGTCTGATTTAAGAAGCTCTTTATAACTTCCTTCAAACATTATCTCTCCACCATTTCTTCCGGCATGGGGTCCTACATCTACAACATGGTCTGCTATTTTGATGACATCTGGATCATGCTCTACAATTATAACTGTGTTTCCTTTATCTCTTAGTTTGATAAGTAAATTATTTAATCTGTACACATCTCTTGGATGAAGGCCTATGCTAGGCTCATCAAATATATACATAAGGTCAGTCAGACTACTATTTAAATGGCGAACCATTTTTATTCTCTGAGCTTCTCCTCCAGATAAAGTAGAACTCTGTCTATCCAGCGATAAATATCCTAGACCTATATCAACTATATTACTTAACTTCTCTTTAAGACTATCTAAAATTGGTTTAATACCTTCATCTTTAACCTTATCTAAGACGTCTAAAAGTTCGTCTATTTGTAAAGCTGTCATATCTGCTATATTTCTACCTTGAATTTTACAATTTAGAGACACTTGGTTTAGTCTAGCTCCCTGACATAATGAGCACTCACTCTCTGTCATTAAACTGCTTAATTTTTTTTTCGCCTTTTCACTCTGTTCATCATCTCTTTTTAAGTACAGTCTGTTGAACTTTAAGATCAATCCTTCATAAGTGAAAGCAACTCCCATATCCTTACTTTTTTTAAGTTTTTCTGGTACTCCATAAAGGAATTTTTCTAATTCTTCTTCTGAGTAATCATTAATCTTCTTGTCGCTATCAAAAAATCCAGAGTCTGCAAATATCTTCCAATACCAAGATCCAACATTGAAATTTTGAAGTAAAATTGCTCCTTCATTTAAAGATTTATTTTTATCAAGTATAGCTTCCAACTTTACTTCCTTTTTTCTCCCCAAACCTTCACACTCAGGGCACATACCGCTTAGATCATTGAATGAAAATCTATGAGGTTGTTTGATGTGAGGCTCCCCAACCCTAGAAAACAAAGTTCTTAAAAGTGGATTTATATCTGAGATAGTTCCTAGTGTAGATCTTGAATTTCCACCGAGCCTTTTTTGATCGATAATAATCGGTGTCGATAAGTTTTCTATTGAATCAGCTTTGACCTCTCCATAATTGGTCAAGAATTTTCGCACAAAAGCACTGAATGTTTCATTTAATTGACGTCCAGCTTCTTTTCCTATTGTTTCAAATACGATTGAAGATTTTCCAGAACCAGAAACTCCTGTAAAAATAGTTATTTTTCTCTTTGGGACTTTAAGTGATACATTCTTTAAATTATTCTCCCTACATCCTTTTAAAACTATAAATTCATCCTGCATAAAAACCTCCAATTATTTTTTAGCTATTACGTTAGATATTAGATATACAACAGTACCAGGAATTAAATTTTATCAGAACAGAAAAATAAATCAATACATTATTGATATTATCGCAAAGAAAGTCGAATTACTTAGATTTTTATCCTTTTAAATAAACTTTGTTGTATTTATTTTCCATAACTTTCTATATATTACCATACAAAAATCGATAAGAGCATTGACATACTTATATATAATTTCTATTATTAAATCATAAGTAAATATAAATACAGCTAGAATTTAAATTATAGGGAAGTGAATAAGTTGGGTATAAATAATAGACATGAAAAAATTTGTTACTGTAATAATGTAACTAGAGAAGATATATACAACGCCATTCAAAATGGAGCTGATTCAGTAAATTCTGTAATAAAAATGACTGGTGCTATGCTTAACAGCAACTGTGCTGTGAACAACCCAAAAAAGACTTGCTGCTATAAAGACATTGTAAGGGTTTTTAATGAACTAACAAGGGATGTTTAAAAGAATTATCTTTTAACATCCTTGTTATATTATTATTTTTTCATTCCTATATTTCTTTAAATTCTTTAGCTTACTATACAAACAAGTCTGTTTTAAATTAAATTTTATTGTTTATCATATATATTACATTAAATTTTACGTTTTTTTATAAAATCATTTACTTTTTTTAATGTTTTAGTTAAAATAACTTAAAACCATTTAAGGAGGTATATATATGGATGAGATTGATTTTAAAATAATCTAAACCCTTAAAAGAAATAGCCGACCCTCAGCGTCTGAGTTAAGTAAACAGGTTAATCTATCTGTTCCTGCTGTATCTGAAAGAGTAAAAAAGATTGAGCAAGCTGGGATTATAAAAAAATATACTGTACAAATTGACAGCTAAATCACCATTAATTTCCCATAAAATCTTTTACTATCTCTACATAATCCTCTATCTTTAGAAAAAGCGCTAGATGCCCTCCACTGATATCTGTATGTACTGTAGGATCTGGCATAATATCTATAAGCGACTCCTTCACCCCATCATTAAAAGTAATATCATCTTCAGACAATATTAGCAACACTCTTCCTTTTAAATATTGGAAATCCTCAGAAGTCATATCCCAATTGTCAGTTAAGTCGCACATTAAATTACACATATATACCTCATGTTTTTTTGTTAACAGAGAAAGCATACACTCTGTAATTCCGTTCATGTATTCTTTCTCTTTTTCACTACCAGCGGCAACTTTCTTAGCTATATTTTTGCACATGACCGGTTTTAATAATCCCATAGGAAGAAATTTCAGCAAATTTACAGTTTTTTTCATACTATTTACCATATTGAGCATGCAATCTCTTCCCTCTTGATTCATATTTTTAGATAGCGATCCTGTATTGGATAATACTAAGCCTTGAATCATTTTCGGGTGTCTTTTAACAATTATTTGTGCCAATAACCCACCATAAGATTGTCCCACTAAATATACATTACTTACTCCTATTTGTTTTAGTAATATCACAATTGCATCGGCAAGTTCATTATTTGTAGAAAATTCGTTGTGATAATCAAATGTCACTACTGAATAATATTTTGAAAATGCTTCAAAATGACTATAAAACAAATCCGATTTTCCAATTCCTCCAGTTAACAAAACAAGTGTTGTATCTCCATTTTCATGATAACGAAATGTAAAATCTTCTCCATTAACTTTTTGTGTTTGTAATGGATATTTAATATTAAATTTTTCAAGTTCTTGTTTTACGCTCATATTTATACCTCCTCTACATTATCAAATATAATTTACTAAACATTTTACCAAGTATCGTTTTTTTCTTCATAAAATTGCTTATGAAACATATTTTTATTTGAAGACAAAGATATCATTATTTAAATAAATAGCTAGTCATAGACAAACTTCCCGACAAACATCCTTCATTAAATACTTCTATGTCATCGTTATCATCGTAGGCTCCTAAAGTGTAAAGAAGTGGATAAAAATGCTCAGGTGTAGGCACTGCTAACTTAGACAATTCATGTTTTTCAAACTCAACTACATTTTCGAAATTTCGGTTTAGAATTGAATCCTTTATATATAGATCAAAATCTTCTGCCCATGTAAAACCTTCATCAATATAACTCAATTTACTTAAATTATGTACTACATCTCCACTTGCAAATATAAGTACTCCTTGATTTCGTAAATCTTTTAAGTTTTTGCCTATTTCATAATGCTCCCTACTACTTGCATATCCATCTACACTCATTTGATATACTGGGATATTTGCTCCAGGATACATTCTAGTAAGTACAGACCAAGTTCCATGATCGAGCCCCCAAGAGTTATCTACTTCTACTGAATTTTTTAGCAGTCTTATAGTATTCTCCGCACAATCTACACAACCTCTAGCTGGGTAAACTACTTCATATAATTCTTTTGGAAACCCATACATATCGTATATCATCTTTGGGTATTCCTCATCTTGAATTCTTGTACCCTTAGTATACCAATGCGCAGAAATAGCAAGTATAGCCTTTGGTTTCGGCAGTTTTTTAGCAATTTCCCTCCACCCTCTGGTATACTTGTTGTCTTCAATTGCGTTCATTGGTGATCCATGTCCAACAAATATCATTGGCATTCTATCTTGACTCATTTATATCATCCCTTCTTTTAAAATCCTTTAATTTCTATTATTAGTTGTTCAATTATACATTTTTTATTTTATCTTTTTCATTCATATTTTATTGTTTTAATTTAATCATAATTTGCATCATAAAAACGACTTAGGAATCCTAATTGTTCTTATAATTAAAATTACCCCAATCTAGTTGTATCAAAACAACTTGACTTGGGTAAATTTAATTATTATCTATTCCGCTAATTAGTGACTTAGAATCAACGACAACAAGGATTGCTTCAATATCTTCTAGCATTTCCTTAACCAACTTAGATGCCTCACTAGATTAAATCTCATTTAAGCGATTTTTTGGTTTTTCTGATTCAACTTTTGAAAAGTACTCTTTATTTAATATACTCTTATTTAATAAGTCACCCAACACAATCGTCTCATCAGCAATTTTTTAATCCCAATTAATCTTTATTGAATCCTCCTAATTTATAATTACCTGTCACTAGTCTTTTTGTATTCTCTTTTTGCTTTAATATGTAATACTAAGAAAAGTATAATTGCGACTGGATAAAATAAGTCAAATACTCCCCTCATAATTGCCCACGGTGTCTAAAACCAAAATGCACTCCAAAATTCATCTCCTACTCTTTCCCACAATTCAGGGGTAAGGTATAAGCTCTTAGGATTTGTAAAAATACTAGAATCTAAAGCACCAGTCAAAACTAATGAAACAAATAAAGGTGAATAGCATATAGCCAATAATCCCCAAAACTCCGATAATCTCTTATACCTTAAAGATTTTGATGTAGTATCTGAAAATATATCATCGTCAATATCTCCATCTATCTTTTTGAAATATTGTATATTGGAATATTTCCCACCTGATATAAATTTCCAACCAAAATCTTCAAACATAGTACAATAGCTCTCAAAATCTCCTCTCTTCTTAAAAGTTCTACAGTCAATTTTTATATTTGTATTTGAAGGCTCAGATTTCTCAAAATAATATGCGATTTTTTTACCAGTAAATAAGTATCCGCTTTTAGCCAATTTTCTTCGTTATCTATGTCAAAAAAACATTTGAACTTTTTCATTTTAATATCTACCCCCTCTTAGTAACTATTTTATTTATCACAGATTCTTTAATTTTTTATCTCTATCTATATAAATCTCAGATTATATTAACTCCTCTGATACATCAACCATATGTTTTATTCTCTTGAGATCAAGTTTTAAAATTGCTTTACCCTTTTCTGTAATCACATAAACCTTTCTACGTTTGTCTTCACTTGGAACAGGTTCAATATATTTTAATTTTAGTAAATTTTCAATTGCACCATATAGTGTTCCTGCTGCCATCCTAACATCTCCATCACTAAGATCTTCTATCTTTTGCATAATTAAATATCCATGTGCTGGCTCTAGCAGTGCCAAAAGAATGTAGTATATCGTTTCAGTTAATGGTAAATTTTTATCCCTTTTCATTATATCCACCTCCTGTATTAAGTTATCTTAACCTAGTTAAATTGTATAGCCAGACTATATCGTTTGGCTATATCGTAAAACTATATCGTTTAACTTTATAATTAGATTATATAAAGTCTTACTGTATATGTCAATATATTTTGTTATTATTTTTACTTTTTCTTGTCAAAGTAGTTTTAATATTTTTATGAGTATTTATTTTTCATATAAAAAAAGTTAGATCAGAAATTTAAATACTTTTCTGATCTAACTTTATATAATCATGGTTTATCGAATAAATCTACCTATAATTTATCTATATTACATCTTTATAGGATCGATAAACACTTTAATAAATCCACCACAAACCATTCCTTCATCTTCATAAGAATTTCCTGTCATGTCAACTTCTTTTACTAAACACTGCTGTTTTCTAATACAGTTTAGAGCATCATGGAATACTTCTGACTCCGCACAACCTCCACCGATACTGCCAAGGAAAGATCCATCTTCGAATACAAGCATCTTCGATCCCACATTTCTAGGTGCCGAACCTCTTCTACTTATTATAGTTACCATTGCCATTTTCATTTTTAAATCATCTTCGGATAAAATTGCATTCAGTAACTCTTTATTTATACCGCTGTTGCTATTTCCCTTGCTTTTAACCTGTATTATTTCAGACATTATAGAAATAGAAATCTCCTCTGGAGTCTCTGCACCTATTCTCAGACCAATCGGAGAGTATATATTATCTAGTTCCCCAGGCTCAAAACCCTGCTCGATAACTAATCTTTTCACCTTTTTAACTCTCAACTTACTCCCTATCATCCCAATATATGAATTAGGTCTTCTTAGTACTTTTGTCAGGCAATCCTGGTCGTACTTATGACCTCTTGTTACTATTACGTAGTAGTTGTTTATATTGTCTTCAACACTGTCAAGTGCTGACATAAAGTTATCACATATAACTCTGTCTGCGTCTGTAGTCTTAAGTACATTATTTGTAAATTTAGATCTATCATCTATTACAGTTACGTAGAATCCTATCATTTTACCAATTTTTATAAGAGGTATAGATATATGACCTGCACCGCAAATTATAAGATGATTTTGCCCATTTGTAACTTCACAAAATACTCTACAACCATCTATATCAAAACTCTGTGCTTTTTTTAAGTCTTTTATATCAGACTCTAACTTTTCCCATATTTCTAAATCCTTACTTTTATACTTATATTCTTCGTCGCTCCATAATGCCTTTTCTCCCTCAAATTCTCCGTCTAAAATTACAGCGTTAATTACAGCTTTATTTTTATCTATTTCTTTAACCTGTCTATAATACTCTATCATTGTTTTCGACACCCCTATCTTATATATTAGTCATCTTTCCTTATGATTAATACAATTAAGTACAATTACAATACTTTTAAGATAACACTATCGCTTAAATATGACAATCATTTTAACACATTATTTTAAAAATAATGTGATTTTAGTTTTGATTAAAAAAAATTTAACATACTATAATGGAAATACTGTTCGAATCAGGATCATATAACACGCCGTTCCAAACAATATACTTAGAATTGTGTTCTTTTTAGTCACTTGTAATACAACCACAAGTGCTACAGAAATTAGTTCAGCGAGACCAAAAGGAAAAGAGGTTATATCAATATTTCTCAAACAGTAGACTACTAAAATAATCATAATCGATGCAGGCAGTACTGTGCCAAGATAGCGAACGGTAGACGGTATTTCTTTTTTTCCACCAAATATAAGATATGGCATAGCTCGAGTAAGACCAGTTACCAATGAAACTACAATAAGCGTTGCCACAGCAGAAAAGAATTTAATTTCCATGTTCTACTCCTCCCATCTTCATCATTATGCTTATTCTATCTTTCATAACGACTAACACTATCAAGCTAACAGATAGGCTGGTAGAATAAAGTTATCTGGACCAAATAAAATTAGAAATACTATCGCACTTACAAAACCAGCTATAGTAGGAATATGTGATTCAAACTGACGCCATTGATTTACACAGACTGTAACGAAAAGAGCAGTCGCAGAGAATTCAATTCCCGACAAATCAAATGGCAACATCTTTCCAAACAAAGCACCAATTGTACAACTAAAAATCCATAAAAAATGGCACATAGAAGCAATATAGAAATCTACTTTTTGCTCATCTACATCTTCAGGATACTTCAATGAACACAAAACAGAATATGTTTCATCTGTTAGTGTTAGAGCCATGTACGGATATTTCCAGCCCATTTTTTTAAATTTTTCAACAAATCCTATTCCATAGAAAATATGTCTTGCATTGATAAAAAACGTCATTACTGCAATCATAAACAGCGATACTCCAGATGTCATTAGCGAAACCATTACTATTTGCATAGATCCTGCATAAATAAATACACCTGCTAGAAACGACCACAAAACTGAATAGCCAGCTTCATTTATTAGAATCCCAAATGCAATTCCAACAAATAGATACGAAAATAGCAAAGGTATAATTTGTTTTACAGCAAAACGAAATGTTTTCAAACTGTATCCCCCTTTTAATGCGATTTTTGGTTAATAATTTCATATTATCATATAAAAAACACCATACAATAAAATAATTGTATGGTATACAAATCTAGCCATTGTGAATATCTATTTTGTCAAAAACCAATTTACTGCAATTGATTCGTTTGTTATTAAGCAATTTAGTTTTTATCATCTATTATTTGAAAAAAATTAATCATTTTATCATCCACATCACTATGATGATTTCTTATTATATAAAGCATTCTCTCATCGTTTACAATGTCTTTTAGAATTTCATAACTGTACTCACTGTGATTGTAATAACACTGAACTTTTTTGGAAAACTTTACATTCTTAATTTTATGATCTGTAATTTTTGCTAATATAACTATTATAGATTTGTCGATTACGTTTAACTTTTTTTTAGCCTTCCCTACATCATGCAGAAGTGCGATTTTTATAAGCTTATCTTTATTGTAAGTTATTTCTTCATCATCTACATCGCTATTCTCAATAATTGCTTCAATCTCTCTAGCTATTCTTACACTGTGTTTTTGTTCTGATTTTAACAGCTTAAAAAATAAATTTCCTTCGTTATCGCCTAATCTATCTTTTACATACTCTATATCTGATTTGCTCATTTTATCTGTTACATTTATATAAAATTGTCTAACTCTCTTTGACATCATAATAGTTCTCCTAGCTGATCCTCAAAATTCAAAAATAGCACCTACTGTTTCTTTGCACTATTTTTCTATTAACTATTTATTTTACTTATTATAAATAGTAAAATCAAGTTAAACTTAAGTATCAATTGAAATCACTAAAGGATAGCCCACCGTTTACAATATTTCACCGTCTTTTACATTTATTATTCTACTGCTGTATTGAGCTGACTTAATAGAATGTGTTACCATAATAATCGTTTTATTATTTTCCTCGTTAATTTCTCTTAATAGTTTCATAATTTCGACACCTGTATTGCTGTCCAGATTGCCAGTTGGTTCAACTGTCCACACATATTAAACAAAATGATCTGAGATATTATAAAAAAATATCCTAAACTCCGTATATACATTTTTCTCTGAGCTAACTTCCACTTTATGCCCTAATTTGTCCATTATATTTTTAGAAAAGTAAAGTCCCATACCAGTGGATTTATAAACTCGCTCTCTGCCATTTGATCCAGTAAATCCCTTATCGAACACTCTACTTACATCTTCTTTACTTATTCCAATACCATAGTCTTTGATAGACAATACCACACAATTTTCTTCGGATTTTGCATTGAACTCTATCTTTCCTCTTTCTTTTGAATACTTTATTGCATTATTTATTATTTGATCAAAAATATACAAAATACACTTCATATCCGTGTATACTTCATAGTTCAAATCCTTTAAATCCACATCCAAATTGTTTTTTATTAATAAAAAAGCATTGTTCTTAACAGATTTTTTGACCAAATCCTCTAAATCTACTTTATTTATAAATACATCATCAAACAAATTTGTACTTCTGCTACCATATAAAATCGAGTTCACTAGAAAATTCATTTTTTCTGTTTCATTTTTTATACTTATACTGTCTTCTGGACTATCTAGTCTATCAGTAATAATATTTAATGCGGATATTGGAATCTTTATTTCATGAATCCACTTTGATATGTATTCGTCTAGATCTTTTGTTGCATTTTTATACTTGCTTAATTCAATTTCACTCTCTTTCTTCAAATTCTTTATTATTTCCTTAATTAATTCTTCTTCAAAAGAATCCCCATTTATTAAATATCCTTCAACACAACTTCCTTCTTCTATGCAGTTAAAAATATTACTGTACTTAGACTTCCATCTTAAATAATCCATAGTGAAAAACCCAATTGCAATTACTTGTACGAACATATTGATATAAACAAGCTCAATGTAACTATTTTCGAGTGAACGTAGAGAAATAAGATATATATCTATTATTGCGATTAAAATAAAAACAAGGGCAATATAATTTATCTTATATTTTAAATATTGTATTATGTTCATTTGATTATATACCCCATCCTCTTTTTAGTTTTTATAAAGTCATCAAATCCGAAATCTTTAAACTTTACTCTCAATCTGTTTATATTGACAGTAAGAGCGTTATCTGTAACAAACTCATCGTTATCCCACAGAGACATCATAAGACTCTCTCTCGATACTATTTTATTTTTATTTTTTAGAAGTAGGGTTAGTATTTTAATTTCATTTTTCGTAAGATCTATATTTTTTTCTTTATAATTTACAGTTCCCTTTTCAATATCGAAAATTATGTCATCATAGTAGATAAAATTACTCAGATCACTGTAATTATAAGCTCTACGTATTATTCCATTTATTTTTGTAACAAGAACATCTATTGAAAAAGGCTTTGTTATGTAGTCATCTCCACCATTATTTATTCCCATAATTAAATCCATATCTGAGTCTCTTGATGATAAAAATATTATAGGTACATTTGATATTTTTCGTATTTTTTCACACCAATAAAATCCATTGTATAAAGGTAAATTGATATCCATAATAACTACATGAGACATCTTTTTAACGAATTCTTCTAAAATCATTTCAAAGTTATCTATTAAACTAACATTAAATCCCCATTTTTCTAGAGCTATAGAAATTTCTTTTGCCAAAGCAATATCATCTTCTACTAATAAAATCTCTTTCATACACAACCTCCTTACTCTAATATTTTATCTTTAATTAATCCTATATTTTAAAATAATTTATAAGTACATTATATAACTATATTTGCTTAATAATTAATTTTATTTATATAATTCTTATATAAAATAAACCTTTAAATTAACTTATTTTGTTTATATAACTTTTATATAAATAAAAAATAATGGCAATGTAACTGTGTAACTACATGGCACACTTGCTTTCATATACAATTTCGCCTTAGTTATACTTACCATTATTAATATTTAAATTACTTTATCCCGATAATTCTTTTAAATTTGCTTACCGAAACTACCCCATATATTAGGAAAATTACAAAACATACAACTAAACTCAAAATATATATACTAAATACGTTTTCAAGGGTAATTAGTATATCTCCGACTAATCTAAGTGCAAAATAGCTAGAAATTGCAGCGCTTATTATCGGTAAAGAGTAAAATAAGGATACTTCTTTTACAATACTCTTCTTTATTTCTCCCTTACTAGCTCCCACTTTAATCAAAATGTCATATTTATCTCTATCTTCATACGCGTCATTGTATATTTTCATATATATTATACTTCCTGCAACCATTATAAATACTATAAATAGGAATACTAATACCGCATATGCAAATTTCATCCATTGGCTTTCATCTTGTGCCTTATAGCCATTTTGAACAGAGAAGATATTTTTTGTTTTTAAATCTTTTTCAAGATTGTTAAACATAGCCTGACTATTTTTTTCATTATCTACTTTTGCTCCATAGAAATATAATTGCTTCCCTTTCTCCCTTAGTTTTTGGTATTCACTATTGTTTACAATATAAATCTCATAGCTAAAACCGGTACCTAAAACTGGAGTCTTTACTTCTCCCTCTGATATCTTATATGTAAAACCATCAACATTCACTGTTTTAACTTTTTCTGCTACTGAACCTATCATTTGAGGGCTTTTTAACTGAATTATATTTTTTCCATTTACATACTTTGGCCCCAACTCTTTAATCGCTTCTTCATTTCCATTATCTTTTAATATCTTTACAAAATCTCTATAGTTCATAAATATATTGCCAATATCGCCTAAATATTTATTATTCTTTTTTTCTATAATAGTCATTTCTGGGTTTACTGAATATTTAATATCATCGGTTTGTCTAATTATATTTTCAAGTCTATATTTATCTACAACATTTTTATCACTAGACACCGCACTAATAGTATATATGTTTCTTTGAACTGCCGCATTTTCTTGTATATTTTTTATAGCTACAGCAGATCCTAAAGTGGATATAGTCGCTGTAATTATTATAGAGATTACGGCATAGGTCTTATAGTTTTTACTGAGCCTGTAGTTTATATTGCTTATAGAAATTATATTTTCACCATTAAACAGTATCTTCTTATTTTTCATCAATACGCTAAAAACAACTGGAATAACCGACTTAAATAATCCATATGTGCCGATACATATAATGATGATTATTGGTACTATTTTACCTATATTTCCAGACCTTATATCAAATGATAGGTAATATCCATAACCAATTATCATTAATGAAACAATTGCCATTATATACAGTAAAAGACCTACTTTTGGTATCTTTTCTTCTTGTTTTGCCATATTCATAAGACTTATAACACTGCTTCTACAAATTGTTATAAAGCCCTTTAAAGTCATTATTAAAAATATTGATAAAAAAAGTACTGCAGATGATACTAAAGCATTTAGTCCAAATTTGCTTGATACATCTATATCAAATCCAGAAATTTTAACAATAATAACTTGAAAAAATCTAGAAGACATTACCCCTATTGCTAAACCAGATATAAAAGAACTCACTCCTATAAGCATATTTTCGACAAAGTATATTTTGCCTATTGTAAACAGATCGAGTCCCATAAACGACAATATACCAATCTCTTTCACTCTGTTTTTAAAAAATACATTTGTAGCATACCAAATAAAGAATATCAAAAACACCGATAAAATCACTATTACAGATATAAGAACCGCCTCAGTAAATTTTTTATTTTCTCCTTGTAAAAATTTTATTGTTTCGCTATTCTTTAAAATTTCAAAGTTTATAAGTACTACTACAGAAAATACCATAGAAATAAAAAAGGCTGCATATGTTCTTATGTTGCTTCTAAAATTATTAAATGCAATACTAAATACACTCAATTAAAGTCCACCTCCCATAGAAGAAAGCAACTCCATGATTTTTCCATAGAATTCTTTTCTACTTTCACCTTTGTTAAGTTTACACTTTATATTTCCATCGCTAATCATGTAAACTTCATTTGAGTAACTTGCAGTTAGAGGGTCATGTGTGATCATTATTATAGTTGCATTGTTTTCTTTATTCACCTTCTCTAGTGAATCTAGTAGCTCATATGCAGATCTAGAATCCAGTGCACCAGTAGGTTCATCTGCAAATATAACAGATGGATTTGTGATTAAAGACCTTGCCGCTGCTCCTCTTTGCTTCTGGCCACCCGATAATTGATAAGGATACTTGTCTAAGTGATCTACAAGTCCAAATTTTTTAGCAATTTCAACCACCCTATCCTCTATTTCTTTGCTTCTTTTCTTGCCCAGTGCTAGGGGAAGGGCTATATTATTCATTAGCGTCATATTATCTAATAGATTATAATCTTGAAATATAAAACCTATCTTATCTCTCCTTAGTTTTGAAAGATCTTTGTTTTTCACTTTGTCTATATCTATACCATCCAGTAATATTTCTCCCGATGTAGCCTTATCAAGTGTCGACATTAGGTTAAGTAATGTTGTCTTGCCAGCACCAGAAGGTCCCATTATTGATATAAAATCTCCTTCATGGACTGTAATTGATATATTTTTAAGTACATTAGTTTTAAATCCTTTTAAACCGTAGTCTTTTGAAACATCTTTTACTCTAAGTATCTCCTTCATAAATATTCCTCCAAATTTTATTTATTGAATTACTAATATACTTATATTTTAATATTTTTATTATATTTAATCCTGCGATTAAGGTTACTTTTCATGCTCCAATATTACACTTTTGTAACATAACAAAACAAACCACATCATTTAGAAATTGATGTGGTTCTACCCCTTTAAACTACATTAAAATACTTCACAAATGTTTCATAAGTTATAATATATTCTAAATCATTCATATAATATATCATACAACTTGAACTAAAATGTAAACTTTATAATTTTTATTCATGGTATAGTAACTAACAAATTAGATAAAGGAGAATTATTATATGAGCGATAATTATCAAGCAAGCCAACTGGAAGGGCCCATAGAAATTGTAGATATCGACGACTTACCTATAAGAGCATCTGCCGTAATACCTAAAGGTGCATTTGACTACATAGCAGGAGGAGCTGGCGATGAATGGACCCTAATCCAAAATACAAAATCATTTAATCATAAAGGAATTGTTCCTAGGGTAATGACTGGAGTAGAAAACCCTATATTAAAAACCAAAATTCTTGGAATCAACATTGATACTCCACTGATCATGAGCCCTGGAGCAGCTCAAGGATTAGCACATGAAACAGCCGATGAAGGTACAGCGCGTGGAGTTTCTGCATCTGGTACAATAATGACTGTAAGCACTTTTGCCAATAAAACTTTCAAGGAAGTTCAAATAGCAGGCGGTGGTTCACCTCAATGGTTCCAAATCTATTTGACTAATAATCAAGATTTCAATAAACATCTTTTAGATAGTGCAATAGAAGCTGGCGCAAAGGCCATTGTCCTAACACTTGATTCAACTGTAAGCGGTAATAGGGAAGCTGATAAAAGAAACGACTTCACATTTCCACTTACCATGCCAAATATAGAAGGATATGTTCAAGCTGAAGGTATGTCAGTAGAAGATCTATTATCTGACACACTACGCAAAATAAAACCTTCTATTATAAGAAAAGTAGCAGCTTATACAAAATTGCCTGTAATTGTTAAAGGTATACAAGCACCCGAAGACGCACTGATAGCTATATCACATGGTGCATCAGCGATATGGGTTTCAAATCATGGTGGAAGACAACTTGAAGGCGCTCCTGCTTCTTTTGATGTACTGGAATCAATAGCTGAAGCTGTAAATAAAAAAGTCCCTGTTATATTTGATAGCGGGGTTAGAAGAGGTCAGCATGTATTTAAAGCTATAGCTTCTGGTGCTGATATTGTTGGTTTATGTAGACCTGTCTACTACGGATTAGCTCTTGGTGGCTGGGAAGGAGTCAAATCGGTATTTGATCATATCAATTACGAGCTTTGGATAGCAATGCAGCTTACAGGCTGTAAAACTGTAAGGGATATACAGAAAGCTAAGATAGTTACTAATAGATGTAGCTGTTAAGTAAATTAAAAAGGGCGTAACGATCTTAGTTATTTCGTTACGTTCTTTTAACCATTCCCCTAAAATCTAATTTATTACATCTTTTTAGTCAAGCACACTTTGCTATACAAATTAATATAATCTAAAAAAGTTGACTCCTATGTAATATAGAAATCAACTTTTATTTTCTTAATACTTTTTATATTTATATAGAGTACGTTTTTCTGGTTCGTTCTACCACCTAAAATTGTAAATATAATTTTTATAAAAACACAGAGATTTATATATTATAACTTTTTCTTCATCGAAATGTATATTGGTAATCCAAGTAATGTTAAGAATATACATCCCGCTGCTAAAACTGTTGCCGTTATTAATTGATTTATAATAACAAATAATCCGCTCGCTATAGCTATTAACGGTATTATAGGATACAATGGAACTTTATATGGTCTTTCCATATCCGGTCTATCTTTTCTCAGCTTTATAACTCCGATAAAAGTAAATACATAAAATATCCATACTGCAAATATTGATAAATCCGTTAATAAATTAAATTGTCCCGACGTGGCATATATACAAGCAATTATAGCTATTAACCAAGTAGCAAAATACGGTGATCCACCCTTGTTGACTTTTGACAAATACTTACTTCCCGGAAGAAATCCTTTAACAGCCAAAGCATAAGGTACTCTAGGTCCTGTTAATATAAATCCATTTAATGTTCCAAACACTGATATCATTATACCTATACTTACTATTTTGCCACCTATAGGACCGAATAATTCTGTCGCTACTAATGCACCCGGAGATACGGCTTGTGCAAGCTCACTCGCTGGTAATACCCATAAATACGCTATATTTATTATAATATAAACTGACATTACTATAGATAATCCACCTACTATTGCCTTAGGTAAATCTTTACCTGGATTTTTCATTTCTCCTGCTATAGAACCAACATTTATCCAGCCGTCGTACGCAAATAATATCGCTAATAATACGTTTCCTAAAACACCTGAAACTGTTTTGCCTTCTCCTACCATCGGAGTAAATATCTCTGAACTCTGACCTTTGCTAAATCCGAATATTATAATTACAAATAATGGCACTAACTTACAAATTGTAGAAACTGTTTGTATTTTTCCACCAAATTCAGACCCTATATTATTTAACATTGCTATAAATACAATAACCCCTACAGCAATAGGTAGTGTATATAACATATTGTTAGGATCTTTACCTATAAATTCTATTACTTGTTGAGAGAAAACAACTGCTAGAGCTGCAGATGCCCCTGGAAAATAAAGCACTGTCTGTGCCCATCCTGCCAAAAATCCTAATTTCTCTCCATAAATTTCATCGAGGTATACCATCATACCCCCAGTTTTCGGTATTGCAGTTGATATCTCTGCAGCTGTAAGACCTGCTGCTATTGTTATTAAACCACCCAATATCCACGCTATAATACCTAATCCAGGTGCTCCTCCAGTCAGCTCATAAACTGCTTGTGGTTTAAAAAACACACCTGAACCTATAACCATACCAACAACTATTGATAATGCTATCGGTAGTCCCAAAGTCTTCTTAAGTTGATCGCCCATCAATTCCTCCAAATATTTTTTTGATTTTAAACTCTATTGCTTAATTTTGATTCAATAACTGTGTCTTTATAAAATCTTATATTTTTTTGATTTGAAGATATAATGAACCAAATATAATTACATTTTGTCTGCTCTTAGCAGAAATATTTTAAATTTTATACTAAAAACACGACAAGATCTATTATAGTATATATTCTAGAATAATCAACCACTTAAAGATAAATATTGTTAAGTATTTATTGAAAATAATATTGTGGAAAATGTGTAATAAAAATTCTTAATATTCACTAATATTTAACTAATTTATTATCTCTATACGTACCATTCCTGCATTGTATCTAGGCAAATACAGCTTAATTTTCCACCGCTCTCCCTAATGCTATTTCCGCAGTTTATATTCATATATCGCTTATTTTTCATAATTTTGTCTTCTCCATATTTTATAGTAGTATGGTGTCCAACAATAATATACCTATCAAATTTTATACCCGCAGGAATGTAATGAATATCTCTAGATCCCAGATAATCACACTCATCTTGATTTACTGATTTTTCTATCGTAAGTTTTGTGTCTACTTTGCCATAGCCATTTATAATTGGATCGATATCTGCATTATACCCTGAATGAGTAAGTATATATTTTGTTTCGAATTCACATATCTCTATATAAAAAGGCAACTCTTTTAAATAATTTAAGTACATCTTTTTCTCTTTATCTGTGATATTTTGAATTTCGTTTATAGTATTTTGACCATCCCACTGCTTCCAATTACTAATATCTATACTTGAATTTTCAAGGTAGAGCTGCAAAAAAAGTTCGTGGTCTCCTTTAATCAAATATATATTTGATTCATTCATGCAAAACTCAAGCATATCTAAATTTTCAGTTCCTCTGCCGATAATATCACCTATGATATAAAGTCTATCATCCACACCAAATTTAATTTTCTTAAGCATCCTTTGAAATCTCTTATAGTCGCCATGAATATCACTTATTAAGTAGATCATAATTATATCCCCCATTTACAAAGTATAGTTAGTATATATCCAGTACCGACCTTATAATCGGCTATTTATTTTTCTTTATTTAGTGTATAATTTATTGCTTATATTAGTTAATTATATGTATCTAATAAATAAAGCTTCATATTTTTGATAATTATAAAAATTATTTCTCATCATAATATTAGTTAAATTTCAACAATTTAAAGTTATCCACATTTTTCTGAATTATTCACAAAAGATCATCCTAAGAAAGTTTATAGAAAATAAGCAATTAAAATGATCATTAACTAAATTTATTCTCTCATAAGGTTAATTCATAAATTCTAAAGTAAGTAAAAACAAAAAAATAAGAGTGCTCAATAAAGTGACTCTTTAGTATTTACATTCACTATTTACATTTAAAGTTCTTTAATAATTTCTAATATCTTTTTTATATCTTCTGACGCCTTTTGGATCTTTGACTAATATATTTATTAGTATCTTATTGTTTGATAGAAGTTTACTTTTTATACTTATAAAGTATTAAGAGGCTACCTTGAAAACAATCTGTTTCCCTAGGTTAACAGATTTATATTATATTATCTGTTAACCTAGGAAAGCATATCATACTTCGCGATAGCCTCTCTTAAATATGTCTATTTAAATTAATCTAATCTATATCTTCATCAGCACAATTTCTAAGACTAGGTGCGAACATTGTAATTACAGCTATAAACATCGTCGCTACTCCAGAAATAAAGAACCAACGCTCTACCCCTATAACCTCAGCAAACGCTCCTGCTAGAACCAAACCTATTGGCATAGCGAACATTGTTATACTAGATGTTAGAGATAAAACTCTTCCTAAATACTCGGACTCAAACTTCATTTGGAATATAGATGTCTTTACACCTGTGAAAAACGGTACAGAAGCTCCCATTATCCCTGAAATCACTGCAAATATCTTAAATCCACTTGAAGGAAGCATTCCTATGATTAAAAGTCCAATTCCGTACACTACAATAGATCTTCCTAAAGACTTCGATTTATTAATCTTACTTCCTATTACTCCCAATAAGAAAGATCCCAAGAATGAACCTAATGAAAATACAATTTCAACTACACTTGAATCAAAGAAATTTCCTTTGAAATACGTCATAGTAATTAATGGATATAAATTCCCCATAGGAAAGTAAATAATTGCATAAATTGCATCTACTACAACTAAGGTCATCATTCCATGCTTTTTCCTCAATACATTTACGCCCTCTTTAAATTCGCTAAAATATCCTGTCTTTTGTTCTGATTCACTTTTTCTGATATCAGGAATCTTTATAAATAATAACATTACAATTGCAAAAGCGGCTCCAATTATATCCAAAAATACTATAATATGAAGATCCCACATGCTGTATAAAAGCGCTGCAATAGCCGGACTTATTAAATACGACATCGATGTAAATCCCTGTGAATATCCAGCGTATTTAGTTAAATTATCTTTAGGCACAATTAGCGGTGTTATCGCATGTAAAGAAGGATTGTGGAAAGCCGATCCTATAGACCTGCCAAATAAAACTAACATAATAAACCACACTGGTATATCTCCAAATGAACCTACTATAACAAGAGAGAATGTTAAAATAGCTATTGACGCATCTGAAATAATCATAATCTTCTTTCGGTTATATCTATCTATGAATACTCCTGCAAATGTTCCAATAATTGCTTGAGGCAAATATCCAATCAAAGTTGCAAATGTTAAAACAGCCGCCGATCCTGTTTTATCTATTAAATACCAAATAATTGCCATCTGAATAATTGCACTGGTTAAAATCGATACTGCTTGTCCAGACCAAAGAATCAAGAATTCTTTTTTCCATTTTTCTAATTTATGTCCCATATTGAACCATATTATCCTTTCACTTATTCGATATATTTAATTATATAATTACACTATAGAATAGTATGCTTTAAATAATAATTATTTGCAACATAAATTATACAACAATTACATTAATCTACTCTCCCTCAATATTTCGTTATAATGATTACCTTATTTTTACATCTAATCATATTATAAAAATCAATATAGCTCTAGACTATATATAGTCTAGAGCTATATTGATTTTTTATAATATGAATGTACTTACAATCGGAACAACGATTACAACTATAACACCTACAATAACTAATGCAATACTTGCCATTGAAGCCTCTATACTACCCATCTCGTTAGCTACGGCTGCTCCGAGAGAGTGTCCACTTGTTCCTAGAGCTAAACCTCTAGCAATCGGATCAGTTATACGGCAAAGCTTCAACATCTTTTTCCCTAAAGCGTATATAATTACAGCATTTAAAATACATGCTAGAGAAGTTATTTCAGCAACTCCTCCAATAGAAGTCGATACAGGCATTGCAATTGCTGTTGTAGCTGCTTGAGGAAGCATAGAAGCTATTATTTGTGGTCCTAATTGGAAGGTTGTTGCTACAAAATAAATTCCCATAATAGCTGCTACTGTTCCAAATGTTATTCCACTCATAATTTGCGTGAAATATTTTTTTAGAACATCTCTTCTTTTATATAGAGGAATTGCAAAACAAGCTGTTGCAGGCTCTAAGAAGAAACTAACTAACTTTCCACCTTGGTTGTAGTCATCGAAACTAAAACCAGTTGTCTTTAAAAATATAATTCCAAGTACCATTCCTACGAACAAAGGTGCGAATAAAAAAAATCCGTTTGTTTTTTTAAATAAAGACTTTCCAATTGAAAAAGAAATTAATGTAATTAAGATACCGAAAAACGGAGTCATTGTGCTCATATTAATTCACCCCTTCACTTTGTGGTGTTTTTTCTGGGAAGCTTACTTTAAAACTTTTTGGGTTAACTTTAAGTATTAATTGTGCAATCCATCCAGTAAAAGCTAAAAGTAAAAATGTTGATATTATTATAAGTCCTAAAATTAGGATTGGGTGCTGAGATAATATATTAAAAGAATTTATAACTGAAATACCTGCTGGGACAAATAGAAGACTTATGTTGTCAACTAACATATAACCGACAGGCTCTACTTGCTCTAATTTTATTACATTTGTACATAGTGCTGTAAAAAGTAATATTAAACCTATTACAGAAGCTGGCATTACAAAAGGTAATACCCCTTCAATTAATTTTGAAATTATCATTACTACTGAGATAACGATTGCTTGATACATATATGAGTATACTTTTTTTTCCATAAGAAACATCCCCTTTTGGTTATTTTTTATATTTGTCTATATACAAATTATAATAAAAATAATGAAAAGTAGGATGTTTTCAAAGTGAAATGCGACATTTACAGTCCCAAATACACTATTATCAATTTTAAATTCACAGCTAAATTCCCAACTCGATTTTGAACTCTTTTATATACGATCTACTAACGGGAACTTTTAGTTTGTTTTCTAATGTTACTTGGTATGTATGATTAAACCAAGGTTGTATTTCTTTAATATAATTTTTGTTAATAATATAAGCTCTATGAACTCTTAAAAATTGAGCACTTGGAAGTTTTTTCTCATATGTACTCAAAGCGGTTGCTGTATGGTAAATCTCTTGATTAGTATATACTGATGTCTTACCTTCTTCAACAACTACAGCAAGTATATCTTCTATTTTCAATACAAATATACTTTCATCAACTTGAATTGGCAGTGTTGTTACATCAGGTTCCAAACTATTCAATGAGTAATTTGACTTGATTTCATACTTTTTATATGCTTTCTTTACTGCTTTTTTTATACGATCTAAGTCAAAAGGTTTTAGGATATAGTCGGTTGCATTAAGCTCAAAAGCCCTTACCGCATGTTCGTCATAAGCTGTTGCAAATATAATCATTGGAGGTTCCTCAATACTCTGTAATCTTTCTGCAAGACTCAAACCGCTCTCATCAGATAAATGTATATCTAAAAACAATAAGTCCGGTTTATTATTCAACATTTCAGCGAAAGCCTCTTCAATAGTCTCTGCTTCTTTTATATCTGTAATTTCCTCACACTGTTCTAATAAATAACGAAGTTCGTTACGTGCTAATGGCTCATCATCAATAATTAGTGTTTTCATTTTTATACACCTCCAAATTCTCGTTTAGGTATATTACATGAGATAGTTGTTCCTGAAGATGATGTTTCAAACTGGAGTGCTGAACTATCGCTAAATAAGCTTTTAAGTCGCTTATTTAAATTTTCAATAGCTGATCCAGTACCACTTTCAGATTCTACAACATCTTTGCCTAATTTCTCAATTTTAGATTTATCAATACCAAAACCATTATCTTTAACCTCTAATCTTACACTTCCATTTACCTCTGTTACCTTAACCCATACATTATTGCCATTTTTTCTAGATCCAAAAGCATGTTTTAGAGCATTTTCTACTAAAATTTGAATTACAAACGGAGGCAGTAAATAGTCATTCATAGACTCTTCCACTTGGAAATCTACAGTATATTTATTTGGAAATCTAGCTTGCTCAATTGATAAATAAGCCCTTACTTGTTCAAGCTCCTCTTCTAAAGTAATGAGATTTCTGCTCGCGCCTTGTAGGTTTGATCTAAAAAATTTACTTAATTGCAATAATAATCTACGTCCTTGTTCGCTGTCAATCCTTATCAATGCAGAAATAGTATTAATAGCATTAAAAAAGAAATGTGGATTTACTTGGGCCTGAAGAGACTTTATCTCTGCATCTTTTTGTAATTTATTTTGAAGCTCAATTTCTCCAAATTCAATTTGGCTAGAAAAAATTTCTCCCAATCCCTCAGCTAGCTGTCTCTCGACAAAAGTTAATTTTGTTGGATCCGTAAAATACAATTTAAATGTCCCAACAACTTCTCCACTGGAATGAAGCGGAACTACAATAGCTGCTTTTAAAGGACACCCATTGTGATTACACCCTATTTCCTCAGGCGAGTTGGCTACCTTTATTTTCCCTGTTTGTATCACTGATTTTGATAAATCAGTTAAGATTTTAAATGAAGGAATGTGATGATCACTTCCTGCACCTACATGAGCCAATATCCGTTTGTTGTCAGTAATACTTACTGCTGATACTCGTAAAAATTTACAAATATAAATAGCTGCTTCTTTGCAAGATTCTTCGTTTAAACCAGATCTAAAGAATGGCAATGTATGATTGGCAAGTTCCAATACATCATGAGTCTGAACTGCTAACGCACTTTCTTCTTGTCTCAATGTAGAAGAA
Organism: Clostridioides mangenotii TR; assembly: GCF_000498755.1. Classification (GTDB taxonomy): domain Bacteria; phylum Bacillota; class Clostridia; order Peptostreptococcales; family Peptostreptococcaceae; genus Metaclostridioides; species Metaclostridioides mangenotii_A. The sequence continues at coordinate 130,774 of NZ_AXUS01000002.1, forward strand.
ATAATAGATAAAAATACACCTGTTCCAATGCCATTAATCAAAATCATAGGTAATGCTATAATTTTCAAAAGCTCCACTGATCCATTTAGGTTTCCTTTAAAAATAACAATACACATCATTTGTATACATTCCATAACAACCCCAATAATCATACCTTCCTTCACAGATGGAAATGTATTTTTTCGTAAGGATTTTCTTCCAAAGTAACCTGAAAAAAATCCGACTAAAATAGAAGAAACAAAATATGTATACGCAGCGTCTCCACCTTGTAATAAACGTACTGTTGAGGAAATCATACCAACAAAGAAACCTACAAAAGGACCTCCTATTAATCCAGAAACTCCTATTGTTAGTACTCTTGTATTTGCAATAGATGAATGTTGTCCGACTTTTAGTAAAAAACCATTTAAGAAAGTACTTTCACCGTTAACTTCAACGCCAGTAAAATTAGAAATTATCGCGAAAGCACTGAAAATAACTATAAATTTTACTTTTGTAGAAAACGCATCTCGATTCTTTAGTAATACTTTAAAATAACTTATATTCAATAAAATATATGCTAAAATTATAATAAGACCAACTCGTTCAAGTAATGGTATAAATAAATTTACCACTTACCCACCTCCCTTTTTTCTTTACTACAAGATATTCTATAATTGATACTACCTTCCCATTTATGTATACACAGTATATCATAATAAATAAAACACATTTATAATGCACACAATATTCATTCTATTTATAAATTAAAAATATATAATCTCGTATATATTTGATATAGTTAAAGCTCACTTATTTATTTTTTGTAAAAGTTGATAATTTATGTATATATCTATAATTATTCTTCGTTTTTAAAGTAATTACTTACATATTTCTGAGAAAACTCACTAAATTTTTCTTATCTGCCGTGAACCTCAATAACCTCATTATGAAAGCTTCTATATATATTTTTATTTCCCCACTTTTTTAATTCATTCACTACGTAATGAAAACATCCTTTTTTATAACTGATTTGCCCTAATACATGCGCTAACATTTTCACCGCTTTAGTAACTGACATTAAATCATTAACTGCTATTTCACCACATGCGTATATTGCCGTTTGTCTCACTTTTTCACTTGTCTTATTGTATAAATTTTTACCTGATATACATTTGTTTTCAAAATACAACTTACCTATAGCTTGATAAGAACTTTTTCTCGCCATTCATTATAACAATTTTAATAGCTGTTTTTTAAATAACAGATACATTCACAACAAATAAACAGTGTTTTACAACATTCTTATCAATAAAAAATTTTACAAGAGTATAATCGTAATTATGAATAAAATATACAAAAATGCAGTTAGTATCGATAAACCAATATCAGAACTATAAAATCCCTGGAGAACATTGTAATATCTTGATTACTTAATGTATCCACCCGAAATATATTTATGGAGGTTATAAAAAATGGTAAAAAAAATATAAAAAAAATTAGCAATTCTATTGATAACAGGAGCACTCGTTACACCAACAATTAATATAAATGCTCTCGAATCTATCGGAGTATCAAGTAAATCGTCAATCAATAAAGAAAATAAATTGAAAAATCCAACAAACTTCAATACCATTAATCGATCAAAATTAACAAAAGAAGAAAGTAATGAAGGCCTTATAAAAGATAAAAATTTAGAAAAAGCTATAAGAATTAGTCTCGGTGAAGGCTATGAAGAAAAGGTGTTAACCGATGAAGATTTAGCTAGAGTCACAGATTTAAATGCCTCAGGAATGAATATACTATCATTAAGTGGCCTAGAGTATGCTAGTGGTCTTGAAAATGTAGACTTATCAAACAATAACATCAGTGATATAAAACCACTGTTGGACATGACTTTTGCTAAGTTAAATTTATCAAATAACAATATTACAGATATTAGTTTTTTAGGTAAATTAGGGCATATATCAAGTGAAAGTCTAGATTTATCAGGTAATGGTATAAGTGATATTAGCACGATAGGAACAATTAATTTAAAAAGATTAAATCTCGCTAACAATAGTATAAATGATGAATCAATTAAAAATATCGAAGTAATAGAAGGACAACTATATGCAGATTTAGTAGATCTTTCAAATAATCAATTAACTAAAATAGATGATCTACCTTGGACATCCGTAAACTTCCTATATATAGACAATAACAATATTGATGACCTATCAGTGTATAGATCCAAATAACCCTGGTGTTCCTGGATTTTCTCAAGGTGTGATTGTAAAATATTCTGGAACTCTAACTCAACCCTTTAAAACATCAGGTGGAGGATCAGTAGTTGATCCAAACCCAGATCCAAAACCACCAGCTACGTCAAAAACAGTAATTCTAGCAAGTGGAGAAAAGTATACAGATGTACTAACAGCGACAGTTTTAGGAAATGAAAAAGATGCTCCAATTCTGTTATCCCAAAAAGATTCTCTAGATGAAAAAACTCTAACAGAAATTAAGAGATTGAATACAGAAGATATAATAATCTCTGGTGGAGTGGATTCAGTTTCTGAAAAAGTAGTAAATCAGTTAAAAGACTATAAAGTCAGAAGAATAGCTGGTGAAAACAGATACGAAACAGCAGTGAAAATAGGAAATGAAGTTAGAAGTATAACTGGTAAAACAGATGAATCTATGCTAGTGGATGGAACAAATTTCCCAGATGTAATAACTATGTCAAGCTTAGCATCACAAAAAAAGGTTCCAATATTAATAACTACTCCAAATAAGTTAGAGAAAACTACAGAAAGCACAATTAAAAAATGGGGACTAAATAATATAATTATCGGTGGTAGTTATGACTCTGTATCAAAAGACATCGAAAATAATTTAAATGTAAATAAATTTAGTAGACTTGGTGGCACAGATCGATACGAGACTGCCGCAATAATTGGAGATGAAGTTAGAAACTTAACAGTAAATAAAGCTGAGACAATACTAGTCGATGGAACAAATTTCCCTGATGGCTTAACAATAAATAGTATCGCAGCAAAACATAATTCACCTATACTACTGACAACACCAAAAACTTTAACTAAGACAACTGAAGATAAAATTAAAACTTGGAATATCAAAGATGTATTAATAGGTGGAGGATATCAATCAGTATCATCAGACATCGAAAGTTTCTTATCAAAATCTGGTTTAAACAATTTAAATAGAATCGCTGGTGTAGACAGATATGAAACTGCAGTTAAAATCTCTCAGATGCTTGATAAGTAAGAATACATATTGATTACAAATAACTAAAAGTAGATTCATAAAGTTAATACTGAATTTTATGTATGCCAATAAAATAATAATTAAATTAAACATACGAAAAGGCCATAGTATTTATATGGCCTTTTCGTATGTTTTACATGGGTTTATCATTTATTTTGATAACTTATCTATGAACAATCCATCACTCTTCAATAAATCTCATAAGTTCCATATTAAAGTCATCTTTTTGATCGTAAAACGAACCATGACCACTGAATATAAACGGTACTAACCTTGAATTTTTAATGCACTGATTTTGTACTTCACCCAATTGAAAAGGAACAACTTTATCGTGAATTCCATGTATAATTAACGTTGGTACTCTTATTTCTCCTAAATCATTAAATAGAACTTCTTCTATCCACATCTTTGCAATTTCCGCAGTAGCCCATCCTGCTGCCTGTAAACCAAGTTGAAGAAACCACTCTGAAAAAGGTTGAGTTGTATGTTGAAAGAAGAAAATATCTCCAAAATCCCTCAGCATTTTAGGTCTATCTAAATATGTTCCTTGGATAATATTTATTATATCTTCTTTATTTGAACCATATGGGAAATTAGGACGCTTTATAAGACTAGGTGCTGCTGCTGCAAAAAGAGCGAGTTTCGCTACCCCATGCCCTTTATGTCTAGCCATATATCGAATAGCTATAGCCCCACCCGTAGAATGTCCAGCAAGTATAAAATTCTTTATACCTAATTCATCAACTACACATCTAACATCATCTGATAATCGATTATAATTGTAACCGTCATAAGGCTTATCTGAATATCCAAATCCTCTAGTGTCAATCCCTATACACCTATATCCCATTTTTGATAACTGATCGAATTGATACTCAAATAGTTTATGGCTACCCGGCCATCCATGTAAAAACAAGATAACTTTTCTTCCGCTAGGATTAAGATCCTCTACATAAATTTTTACATTAGGTTGTACTCTAACATAATATCCCAAAGTAATACCTCCATTAATAAAATTTTCTCATTAACAGACTATTCTAATGGTCGTGAATTTGTGCAAACTTTATTGTCATCTAATCTTAATATTTAATTATTATAAAATAAAAGCAGTAAAGATTTGAATTCCATACCACTTTAATTTATATAAATATTATTATACTTTTGATTCTACTCAACTTCTAATGGTACTAAATTAAATGTTGTACAGTCAACTAATCCTCTATTTGTAAGACGTATCTCAGGTATACAAGCTAAAGGTATCCCTGCCATAGTCATGTAAGGTGAAGCTATATCACATCCTATTGACTCCCAAGCTCTACTTATATTTTCTACAAGTTTTGACATCGCTTCAACTGATTTATCATTCATAAGCCCTGCAATTGGAAGGGGTAACAATCCTATAAGTTTTCCACCCTTAGCTACAGCCATTCCTCCTCCACACTCATTAAGTGCATTTGCTACGACTGACATATCTTCATCATTAGCCCCAATAACAAGTAAATTATGTGCATCATGTGCAACTGTAGATGCCATAGCCCCTTCTTTTATATGGAACCCTTTGATAAATCCAAATGCCTTAGTTCCAGTGTAATGGTGGCGCTCAAATACAACTGCTTTTAATACATCATTACTCGGATCTGCTTGAATTAAACCATTTTTTACAGGAATTTTAATATGTCTTTCATAAGTATTTACTTTTAATGGAGCTATCTCTATAACGCGAACTTCTGCGCTATCTTTCTTTTTAGTCTCTATTTTAAATGAATCTGGTGTTATTGTTTCCTTTATGTGCATTGTGTTAAGAGCTTCCTTAGGAAATTCATATTTTTCTATCTCAATGCACATCTTACCGTCTTTTGCTACTAAATTACCATCTATTATGACTTCCTCAACGTTTAAATCATCAAGATTGTCTATAATTAATATATCTGCACATTTTCCCGGCGTTACTGATCCTAAATCTTGATCCATATGAAAAGCCTGAGCGCAATTTAGTGATACCATTTGAATTGCAGTGATTGGATCTATCCCTTCCTCAACGGCTCTTCTAACTATATGATCCATGTGACCTTTTTCTACTAAAGTGTGTGGATGTGTATCATCAGATACAAGCATAGCAAAACGGGTATCAATATCTTCCTCTGTAATACTTTTAGCTACCTCGACCAAGTCATGCCAAGCACTACCTTCTCTAAACTGAGCGTACATTCCAAGTCTCATTTTAGCTAATGCTTCTTCCTTGCTTGTAGACTCATGACAAGCACGTACGCCACTTGCAATATAAGCGCTTAATGCTCTTCCTGTATCTGGGATAGACCAGTGACCTGTAACTGTTTTATTTGCTTTAAGTGTTTCTCCTACAATATGATGAGCGTGGTCACTACTGTTGATTATTCCAGGGAAATTCATCATCTCTCCTAAACCAACCATGCTATCCCATTTCATACTTTCTGCTACTTCTTTTGGCCCTATAAATGCTCCAGAATCTTCAAACCCCGGTACTGCCGGAACACAAGAAGGCATTGTAACCATGTTTTTAAGTGGTGTGCGCTTCCCATCCTCTATCATATAATTAACGCCGTCCATTCCAAGTACATTACATATTTCATGTGGGTCCATGTAGATTCCTACAGTACCATGTGGAACTACAGCTTTTGCGTATTCACTTACACTCATCATTGATGACTCAACATGTATATGCCCATCTAAAAACCCTGGCGATATGTATCTTCCATTTGCTTCTATTACCTTTGTATCTTCTCCAATACAGTGGTCTGCATCACCTACTAAGGCAATTCTACTATTTTTTATAGCAACATCTATGTTATCTATTACTTCTTTTGTACAAACATTAATTAGTTTCCCATCTTTGATTACAATATCTGCACTTTGCGTTCCCATAGCAACTGCAGATAAGCTTTGAGATACTTCCCAAAGAGGTTGATTTTTAAACATATTAAACATTATTTTCTCCTCTTATTTTATAAATTTATACTATCCATCTTAATTATAATATATCTTACAAAATATTACATTATCAAATTATTCTTATAATTATCTGTATAATTTTTATTGATTACTTATAAAGAGGTTTATTGTAATATTAATTTATACATAATAAAAGTGGTAAAGGATTTATATAATCCTTTACCACTTTTCTATATAATTTTTTATTTTTTCTCATTAAAAAGATGCTCTGCAATTGAAAGGGCTTTTGCTCCGTACGCTGTTGAAGGTCCACCACCCATTAAGATAGCAACTTCTACTGTTTCTGCAAGCTCTTCCATTGTTACTCCAGCATTTATAGCATTTCTAACATGTGATAGAATACACGCATCACATCTAACTGATATTGCAATTCCTACAGCAACAAGCTCTTTAGTTTTTAAGCTTAATTTATTATCTTTTAATACTTCTCCAGCGATGCCTTTAAATTTTCTCATAACTGCTGGGCTTTGCTCACCTAATAGTTCACCGTTTTTTGCTACTATCTCGTATTCTTTCTCATAATTTATCATCTGAAAAGACCCCCCTTGTATTTTCTTAATTATATCACTATTAATGTAATAATATCTTGATTAATGGAAATTAATGTATGTGTTTTTTGAATATAAATGTACTTTTATATCGAAGAAATCTATACATATATATCTAATCCTAATTTACATAATGAAAGTCATAATTTATTTACAGATATAGGTCCTTACTCGCTACAAGTAGTATTTCAGATTTCATTTCATTTAAAGGTTTATAAAAATAACCACTTATACTATTCTAATTTTCTAATTAAAATAATCTAATACATTTTCATACTTTATCTTTATAGGATATCTACTGAATATAAAAAAGCCGGCTGATCATTAAAATCATCCGGCTTTACATAATAAGTTAATCTATACAATTAAATTATGTTATATCGTTTCAATAAATCCTCAATAACAGTTCCTGAAATCTTCTTCAACGTTCTCTTTTCAATCAAATTCAAAATAAATGGAAGCTTCATATCGATAAGCTTTTTACCATCCATCATCTTTGAAGTCGAATCCAATAGCACACGAATATCATAACACGAACCAAATACCTCTGGTACACCACGGTCTACATCCAGTAATGTATAAACCGCCTCCATAGCTGTTCTTACTGAATATTCTGTAGTAAATACAGTATCCCTTACTGTATCAGAAAACTGACCAATAAAAGCAAAGTTTACACATCCATCTGGAACAACTTTAGGTCTATCACCTACTGTTCTAGGCATAAAGAACGATGTGATATACGGCATCATACATGGTATACAGTGAGCAGAATTAGTAGCCATATCATGAATCTCAGCTTCTGGAACACCCATATGGTACAGCCATTCTTCAGTTATTTCTACACCAGTACATTCTCTCATTGGTTTTTTAATGTAGTCTCCCGGAACATCAGTAAATAATCCATATACCCAAACAACGAGCTGATCTCTTGGCTGTTCTTTAAAATGAGGTTGACGGTTTAAAGTATAACTCATAAGCCACTTAGAATCTTTAACTGTAACTATACCTCCAGTAACAACCTTTCCACTGAACGGGTCACGTTTACATATTTTCTCGATATACGGTGGTATTCTATCGTCAAGAGTAGTTACTGTAGCAGACTCCCAGTTAGTTTCTTTTGTATTTGTGCAGAATTTATTTGGGCGGCCAAAAGACGGATCTTGTTTGGCTATATTTCTCCAAAGCTCCCAACAACCACCAACAGAATCATTAAATTCTGGAGCAGTATTATCGTCACCAAGAGATGAATTCTCCGTACAACTTCCATTTGTAACAAACACTAAGTCATCTTCAATTAAATCAATACACTCTTCCTTGCCTTCATGTTGACAAACAATTTTTGTAGCTACTTTTTTATCATTTTTAATGTCAAAAACAACATTAGTTACTCTCATATCATATAAGAACTGAACGCCATGCGCTTCAAGATATTTCATCATTGGTAAAATTAAAGACTCATACTGATTATACTTTGTAAACTTCAAAGCAGAAAAATCAGGTAAACCACCAATGTGATGTATAAATCTTTGAATGTAGTTCTTCATTTCTAAAGCACTATGCCAATCCTCAAATGCAAACATCGTTCTCCAATAAAGCCAAAAGTTAGAAGAATAGAATTCATTTGTAAATACATCGGATATCTTTTTATCATATAGATCTTCATCTCTAGTCATAAACAATTTCACGATTTCCATTGATGCTTTTTCACTCAATGCAAATTTTCCATCAGTGTGTGCATCCTGACCTCTGTTTACAGTTGCTCTCATTAGAGAATAGTTTGGATCTTTCTTATTTAGCCAATAAAACTCATCTAAAACAGAGGCATCTTCTATCTCAAGAGAAGGTATTGAACGGAACAAATCCCACAAGCATTCAAAATGATTCTCCATTTCACGACCACCACGAACAATAAATCCTTTTTGGCTATCGTTAATACCATCGCATGCGCCACCAGCTATACTAAGTTCTTCTAGGATATGAATACGATCACCTTTCATCTGACCATCACGAACTAAGAAACACGCTGCTGCTAGAGATGCTAAACCAGATCCTACTAGGTATGCTGATTTTTTATCTACATCAACTGGTTTTTCAGGGCGTGCAAACGCCTCATAATTTCCATTGCTATAATACATATAAATACCTCCTAAACTTTCTTTATTTTATACTATATAATAAAGATTATTCAGCATTCTCACAATAGACAATATCAGCCTTGTGTCGTAACTTCCAACACAAGGCAGATATTGTAATAAATTTATACAAAGTGTTCTGTTTGTCTAATTATGATGATCCGTTCTAAATTTTTCAAGCGCCTTAGTTATATCCCCATGAATTAGAATACTTAAACGTTCAATAATGTCAGATGGATTTTCCTTCATTCCTCCGCCGATCCATTCTAACATAAGTCCCACAAAAGCATATTTATAAAAGTTGGCTATAAATTCCTTATCATCATCCCTTACGGGTACCCCAGTAGCTTTCTCTTCAATAACCGCAATTAAAAGATTATACGTTTCGTTGTAAAGATAGCGTTCTAAATGCTCTCGACTTATAGAATGGTAAGTGTTTTTTACAAAAGTTTTATTTTCAATCACATAATTAAAAATCTGCAAAATCCCCTGCTGCCATGTATCATAAGTCTTTTTTCCGTCAAGTGCTTTTGTTGCATCGCTTGTGTAAATTCTTTCAACAAGGTCGTATATATCCTTATAATGATAGTAGAATGTCTGCCTGTTTACCTCACAGTCCTCTACAATATCGACAACAGTAATCTTATCAAGCGGCTTTTCTGCAAGTAACTTTTTGAGCGATGCAGCAAGCGCCCTTTTAGTTGTTTGAGCCATAAAATTTCCCTCCAATCGAAAGTACTGTATTTTTTCATGATACAAAGTAATAAAGTATAAATTCACTCTTATTTTTAATTAATATAAATTAACATGATTATTCTACATGTTCATTATCGATGATACCATCAATTATTAGAACAATTAGTGTGATTTCTCTAATATATTTATTATCTAAATCATAGAGATTATCCTTTATTTTTATATCACAGGTCATTTTATTTATTCCTATTATAACAGATTAATATTATTTCCTATTTATTATTCTATATTAAAAAAATATGAAATAATAATACAATTACTTAAAATTTCAAAGGGGGTAGCCTCAAACCATTTTTAAAATAGTTTGAGGCCACCCCTAATAATAGTTAATTCTCTACCAAAGCTTTATGTGTTTGAGAAAATACCTCAGATATTTTTATTGCTGTATCATATCTGTCTTGCCCAGTAAATTGTCTGGTTCTGTTAGCATTATTGGTGCTTTATATAGTGATGCTAAACTGTTTTGTTTGTGGTTGAGTTATAAGATTGAAGTCCTCTTTTGTGTCGCTAAGCAAATTAAGCTATATTCTTATACATTTTAAATTGATCATAGTGAGCTTTGAAATAATAAATTTATTTAAATTCTCCTGAAACAAACTTTCCTTTAAATAAAACAACTCTATCCTCACAAACTCTTCCTATTAAATGCGCAGAAGATTCTGCATTTACGAATAAAATATTTGCTTTATCGCCAACTTTTGGCCATACCTGTTTGCCTTTAGTATCAAGTGGAGTTATACCATTTGTCACAAGCCCTAAAACATTTGATAATGAGACTTCATCAGTTAAAGAAAATACCTCTGCTGCACGACTGGCACGTTGTATTAAGTCACCTGTACCAAATGGGCTCCAGTGATCATTGATATTGTCATTTACAACATTAACTTTTATCCCTTGCTTTCTTAATACAGGAAAAGATAATGCTTTTGTATCAATTGGAATAGTCGTATTGATAACTATATCCGCTTCTTTCAAACGCTTAATAATATTTTCTAATTCATCACCAAATATATCTGCTAATGCCAGTGCATGGCTTATCTGTACCTTGCCCTGCATATCTGATTCTAAAGTATAATCAATAATACGATTTATTTCGTAAATCCCTAAACTTCCTTTATCGTGTAAATGTATATCAACTTCCTTTTGATATTTCATCGCTAAATCAAATGTAATCTTTAAAGATTTTTCAATATCGCCATCAATTGTAGCTGGATCTAAAGCTCCCAAAACTGTAACAGCATTATCTTCTAAAGCCTTACTTAGTAAACCTAGCTCCTCCGTAACTAATGTCCCATGTTGAGGAAAAATCACAATTTCATAATCTAATTTATGTATATTTTTTTCAAGAACCTTTTTAATTACATCTAAATTATCTAATCCAATAACAGGATCAACATTGACTTGCACCTTTAAGTAAGTCGCACCTTTACTCGTAATTAAATCAATTAGAGCCTGTGCCTTTTGTGGTGTATCAACTAAAAATTCCTTCAAAAAACCTTGTTCTTCTACAATTCTTTCTGCGACACTATTCATAGGTACAACAGCATTCCATTTACCACCATAATGCCCTTTATCTAAATGAATATGATTATCTGATAAAGATGGTACCGCTAAATAACCTTTAGCATCTATAACATCATCTGCATCATTAGGTAAAACATCTGTGATTTCTTTTATAACTCCTTCTTGAACAAACAAACACACTTGCCCTGTCTTTGTTATAATGTTGCTTTGAGATACTTCCTCTCTACTCGTTTCTAATAATACATTTTTAATCCAACTCATCACTCATCATCCTCCAGACCCTAATTTTTATTAATCTATTCTATTAAATATACCGGAAATAAACAAATAGAGCAATTGATTGATACTATTTATCTGTTATGTAATCCGATTCTAAACCTAAGTAAATTGTGGCACAAAAATTTCATTTAGTTGATTATACAAATAATTAAAAGTATAATATTCTTAATAAGGTTATGAAAATACTGGGTATTATAATTATGAAACTCTGCTTAATTTATAAGGTATTTTCAAAGTGAAAAACATTTTAGAGAGGGTAGATATTATGATAAAGATAATAGCAAAATTCTTTATAAAAGAAGATGAATTTGAAAAGGCTTTGCAATTATGTGAAAAACTAGTTGCTAAAACAAGAAAAGAAGCTGGTTGCGTAAGTTATGAAGTTTATCAAGATAATAATGATAAAAACCAGATTGTAATTTTAGAAGAATGGAAGAGTCAAGAGTATCTAGATAAACATTCACAAGCAGATCATTTTAAATTTTACGTTCCGCAAATAGTAGCATTAAGTACAGAAAAAATCACGAATTTTTACTCTAAAGTTTTATAATAAAATATTGCTTGCGAAAAAATTATGTCAGCAATTATTAATCGAATCCCAAAAGTGAACCCTAAAAATCTAATTTTTAGGGTTCACTTTAATAGTACTTACCATTCATTTGATCTATTTTGATTTCTATAATAGCTGTCCCTTTAAGCATATTTTCAGGTATTTCTGAGTTTGTTACATTAGGTGTGTATTTAGTAATTATTTTATTTAAAACTTCACTCTTTATTTTTAAATCCTTTATTATTTCAGCAGTTCCTGATATAACAACACTTTGATACATTGTGTTAGTATCACAAATTTTTCCGTTTTTATCTAAAGTTATACCATACATTTCATAAACATTAAAACATACATTATGGTTAAAATTAATATTATCTATTTTCTGCCCTTTTGGAAGTCCATGAAAATATATCTTATCATTTAAATATACAAAATGTACAGGTATAACATAAGGTGTAGAATCTAGGTTTATTGTTGCTATTGTACCGGTTTGTATACGATTTAACATGGTTTCAATTTGTTGCATATTTAGTTGGTGTTCTCTCATTCTATGTTGCATGTTGTAATCTCCTTTATGTTTTATTTTTATTTTAAAGAATATATAGTAAAAGTGAAATATAATAACAAATATTAGAATACTCCTGTTTAAATATTAGTAAATACATAAATAGAAAATATAATTAAAGTTGTTGTATATGACATAACTTTTAATTTAGCGATTGATTTTAATTTTTGTTTTTTAATTTCACTTAGATAACATCCTTTTTGTATTTATTGCACTAAATCATGTAATTAATTGATAATCAAAATGGTTGTCTTTTTATAAATATTAGTATATACTTGCATTGGTTCTATAACAAGATCCACTAAATAAAAAAATATAGGAGCCACTTTAAGGAGATTCGAAATGATTTTTATAGATAAAAAAAGTAAAACTCCATACTATTTACAAATATATTCTCAGCTTCAGGCAGATATATTAAATAAAAAATTTAAATCTGGAGATGTCTTAAAAGGAAGTCGTATTTTATCAAAAGAAATAGGTGTTGGTAGAAATACTGTAGATAATGCATATTCTCAGCTTGCAGCAGAGGGTTATATTGAGTCTAAAAAAGGTGTTGGCTTTATTGTCCAGGATATTAATGAAGTTAATTTCAGTATTTCAAATGCTGAAATTAAACAAAGCTTAAAATATGAATCAAAAAATTTAAAAGATAATAATATATTATATAATTTATCCTATGGTGACTTTACAGATGATTTATTTCCAGCTATCCAATGGAAGAAATATATGTCAGATGCACTATCAGAAAAAAATATGTATAAGATAAATAAATGTATTGATGGTAAAGGTGACATCCTTTTAAGAAAACAACTTGTAAGTTACTTGAATAATTCGAGAGGAGTTTGCTGCAATGAAGACCAAATTATAATTACTTCAGGTTTGCAACATTCTTTAGAGATTATCTGTAAACTTATATTTTCTGATGGAGGGACTATAGGATTTGAGGAACCAGGTTATGATGGTGCAAAAGTTGTATTTAAAAACAATAATTTAAAAATAGAGGCATTAGAAGTTGATGACAAAGGTCTAAAAGTATCTGAATTAGAGAATCATAAGAATTCGAACATTAATGCTATATATATTACACCTTCACATCAATTCCCAACCGGAGCTACAATGCCAATTAATAGACGTTATGAACTACTTAATTGGTCTTATATAAATAATACATACATTATTGAAGATGATTACGATAGTGAATTTGGATATAATGCAAACCCGATACCATCATTACAATCTATTGATAAAAACAATAAAGTAATATATTTAGGAACATTCTCAAAGACGCTATCTCCATCAATACGTATTGGTTATTTTGTTTTACCAAGACATTTATTGAATATTTATAACCAGACTTTTGATAAATATAATAATAGCGTTTCATGGATAGACCAATATATTCTAAGTAGATTTATTGAAACCGGCTTTTATGAGCGACATGTTCGCAAGTTACGTTTAAAATTTAAAAAGAGATTCGATCTATTTATTAGTGAAATTACAAAAATGAATAAGGAAATAAAAATACATCAAAATGGAACGGGGCTGTATTTTATATTAGAATTTCCTAAAAAGTATAATCAAGATTGGCTAATAAAAAAAGCGTTAGATGAACAGATAAAAGTCTATCCTACTATACAATATTGGCAAAATAAAGAACATTGTCCCAAAAACACCTTATTTATAGCTTTTAGTCAAATTGATATTTTAGATATCCCAGATTGTATTTCTAGATTAAATAAGGCTTGGTTTAGTAATTTAAAAACATAAAAAGGGCTCAGACAATTATTTGCCTCAGCCCTACATACAATGGTAAATTCCTTCGTATTTTATTAACTCTTTTTGTTATCTTGAATGTCATTTGCTTTATTGTGTCCTGCCTTTGCTTTGCCCTGTATTTCTGGAACAGGTTCTACATCATTTTTTTTTGTTTTCATTTTCTTATTGCTTTCTGTTCCATGTGAATCCTTTGGATCCGGTCTTCTCATACCTGCTTTAGCCATAATTCACCATCCCTGAATAAATAATTTCGTACGCTATTATCATTAGCCGTTAAATAGGTTTCTATACCTGTAGACTACACTATTAAATTTCTGAATAAAATCCTCTCCTCTGCAAATAATAACACTACCAATAATAAAATGAAGGAGAATAATATTATGGCTAAAGATTCACAACTTGATCCAAAACCGATCCGTAAACAAAAATCAAAAGGTGGACCAACTATGGCAGAGAGCGCATTAGACGGTGAAAGCCGTAATGCAAAGAAGCAGTCTGGTAGTCGCCATAAACCCGGTAACGATAAATAATAATTTTCATGCAAAGGAGCAAATTATATGACTCGTGATAAACTCATAGACCAGATAAAAAATGAATATGCCAAGATAGCTGCTTCTGAATCCCAGGAGCATTTCCACCAAACTACAACTGATATGACACCTGAAGCATATTATGAAAACATATTAAACAAAGCTATGACTGAAATTGAAAAAGGAACTTTTGATGATTTTAAATCTGGCGAGGAAATAGTAACAGCTATTGCAAATGACAAAACTTGGCTTCAAGAATGGAAGTAATTTTAATCACCGATTTACTGAAAATGAAACCGCAGTCCATTTTTATAAGGGATTGCGGTTTCATATTTGTTTTAAATGGATTATACTTAATTTTTTTCATTAAAATATCAATAGTATGGTAGTTCTACATTGGTTTTATTTTTTTAACAAAATATATCTATACCTATCAACCTCCGAAAAATAGTAAGGATAATCTTTTTCTAACCGAATCTATCTGCTACTATTAATGTAATCTGTATAAAATTTTATAGTTTCATTCTTCTTTAAGTAGTCTCCTATCATAATTAATAAAACAATAGTAACTAGTTATGATTTTCTTTAAATTTCTCTTCAAGAATCTCGCATCTTTTTTCAAAACTAACTTCCTTCTCAATTTGGTGAAGCATCCATATATAGTGAAAAGGATCTTCGAACATAGCATTTATTACTCCCATTTCTTTCATTTCAGTAATAGGCTGTATTTCTTTACAATTTTGATTCATTACTTTATCATAAATTTCATTAATATCCGGTACTACAATGTTAATCCACATCGGTTTAGGGTCATTTTCTTTCGGCGCTATCAGGTGATATTCCACATTTTCATCTAAAAGGTGAAATCTTGTTCCATACATATTAAAAACTGCCTCGTTTCCACCTTCTCTAAAATCTGTTACTTCTATTCGCTCTACTTTAAATATATTTTCATAAGTTGTAATAGCTTTTATGGAATCTGGCACAACCATATCAATTTCTACACCAATCATAAGTATAATTTCCTTTCAATTTTAAAATTTATTATAATAATTTCATAAGTCATATAATAACAGCGAGGTGAGTTATGCTTTCGTATATTTTACCACCATCATAATTAAAAGAAAAGTATAAGTATAACATCGCCATAAAGTTTTTAATTGGCTTTTTAATTAGAATATGTAAATCGTAACTTTTAATGCTTCCTCTGCTAGTAATATTGGTTTAATTCCTTTTTCATCAATTATATTGCTACTTTCACCTCCTGATTATAGTATGTTCAAATATGAATAATTTTTAGCTTCATTTTTATAAATGTATCCAAATGTAATTTAACACATATATCTATAGTAAAACATTTAGGAGGTTTATTATGTATCAAAATATTTACCCAAACCCTATTCAATTGCAAAATTCAATAAATTTGATACAAGATTCAATAAACTCTATGGAGCAAGATTTACTTTTATATAATTGGTTAAGTGATAAAATACCTATTTCAGAAATACAAACATTACCCTCACCTAATGCTGAAGAGTTATATGATATTATCGAAATAGTTGAATCACTAAAAAATGATATCATTAATAATAGCAATTTGTTGAAAGAAATATATTATCAACTGACGGGTACTTATGCCAATATCGATCAAGGTTATTATTTTGTTCCACCGAGAGATATATTTACAGGTATATATGATTCCATTGTAAAAACTACTAAGTATGTAAAGCAATTAAGACTCATAATGTTTGGATTACCAAATTATTACTATAGAGATGCACTTTTTAGTATAATATCTGATGAATTAAATCATGGAACTTTACTAAATCATATGTATTCAAAATTAATACGCATTCAAAATGAACAAAATCTTAATATCCCTATACCATTACAATAATTTAAATTAGAAATAGAAGAAAATAAACTGTTAAGAATGATTTGCTCACTATCAATTTCACAGAGTTAAATATGGTTTATACAAAGGAAATTGGATTCATGGTAAACCCAGAAACATTCGATTACAGTTTCCACATGAGGTGTGTGATACAATACACTGTGTAATGATCAATAAAATAGAAAAATATTTGCAAATATTAGAAATAAAATAAGGGTAGAATTTAAGCTACCCTTTGTTGACTACATTAATTTTCTTTACTTTGTTCCTATTAAAAATTGCAATAAAAAACATCCGCTTAAGGGACGGATGTTCTTAGGTCTGAAAATTGGAAATTCATCTTGCCATATGAAATTATCTATTCTCATAAGTATTATATCAAATAAAATAAGAACTTTGTTAATTATTTATTAATTATAAAATAATTCTATATTGACTACACTTAGTATTCATTAAACTTATTCTATAGAGCAATAAGATCTTCTTGTTCTTGCATCTCTTATCTATAGTATTATCAATCTTCTCGTTTTTCTCTAATTCTTTGAAGTTAACTCCAAAACTTAAGTCCCCCTTTATCATTTGGTACACGAATTAACGTATTGGTTCTTTCATTAATTCATCATAAATCTTATAAATTAAAGCCCTAATAATTATGCGATTCAGTTATACCTAATTGATATTATATATTTGTTACTATTTCCTTTCCTTCATCTTATTTATTACTGGAGTGAAGGTGTTCCAAAATTGCCCATGGATGCGTTTCAAATCTATCTTTTACACCTAGTCTCGCTGAATTAGTTTTAATGTATTACTTATATAAAAAACTTTTAGGTTATCCTTATTATCAAGGGTGGCAAGTAAAACGCTTTTTACTCCAGTATGATATAAATTTTCTAATTTGGAGATAACCCAACTTTCATCTTTATGAAGTTCATTTAGCTCCTTAAAATTAATTTTACCTTCTTTGATAATTATTCTTGGAAAATTAAAAGGTTCCGTTTCTATATTCAAGGATGAAGGTGTAATTGATTCGTATTGTGGATGTAAAAAAATAGAAATTTTACCATCCGGCTCCCAAGTTGCTAATGCTACCTTTTTCACATCCTCTACTTTTTCTTCGCGAAATTCTTCTAATAATATATCGATTGAAATTCTTGCTTTTTTTAACCCGTTATATAGGATTTCACCATTTTTAACAATTGTAATTGGTGAATTATTAATAAGTCTTCTAATATACGGAAATTTAAGTGTGAGGAATACTCCGCCAAGATAAAGGATAACTAATACAAGTGATGTAATAATGGAGCCTTTTAATCCAAGTTTTTCATCAGACAGTGGATGAGCAATAATATTACCAATTACTATAGTAATAGCAAAATCAATTAGTCTTAATTGAGAAATGGTACGTTGCCCTAATAGTTTTGCAACAGCTAGTAAAAAGAAAAAAGCAAAAATAGCACGAAGTATCCAGTCAATGGCACTAAGTGTTTCCTGACCATGTAAAAAGTCCATAAAAGATCTCCTTTATCTAAAAGATTTAATACTTATGTTATTTTAACCAATTTACTATTAATTCACTCATAGTTACATTCCCATACATAACGCCAGGGAGGTGCTAGAACTATATTTATGGGCTTCTGAAGATAACGGCGAAGAATTACCTGCACAATCCTCCGAACAATATAAATGCTTTAAAGAAGCTAAAAATATGGTAGGCAGAATACTATTAGTTAAATAGAAACAGGACAATTCAATCCATCAGCAAAGTCAGCACTTATTTTGTTTATTACTTTGGATAAAAAATTTGAAGAATTATTTTATTTTGAAGAATAGTAAAATAATCCTTTACAAAGAATTAAATAAACAAAAAGAAGACCTATTTAGTTATCAGGCCTTCTTTATTCTATACACTCTGTAGGTGTGTAGGTGCTTTATCTTCTCTAATTCACTTTAAAAACTGGTTGTATCAAACTTCCTTTGTCTTTTTCATAATATCTTTTTCTTCATTGATAAATGTTATTATAATACGGATATAATTTTTGTATAACGCTTTTAATGTCTTTGTTGTCTAAATTCAAATTTCTAATATTGCAAAGGCTTTTATTAAATTCTTTATCATCAAATCTCCTTCTATATTCTAAGGGAGTACAGTTATATTCTTTTTTAAAAACCTTATAAAAGTAGCTGGTACTGGAGAAGCCATTCATTAAAGCTATCTCAGTCATATTTTTATTGCTGTGTATAATCATATTTGTTGCTTTTTCTAATCTTATTTTATTTAAATAATTTTGAAACGACATCCCAATATCATCTTTAATGCAATGGGACAAAAAATGATAATTTAGATTGAATTCACTTGCTACTTCGCTTAATGTAATATTAGTATTATATTTTTTGTTAATAAAGTTTGTAATATTATTAATTCTATTGTCTTTTCGAACTTCACTATTCTTTGATCCTCTTTTATTTACCTCAAAATTATTATATAAATGTTCTCCTATTAAAGAAACATAACTACAGGCTTTTAACTCAAATCCATTTTCCTTTTTTACTAAAACCAATAATAAATTTGCAATTAAATTTCTCACTTTATCATATATATACTTATTATCATCATTCTCAAAAATAGAGTTACATTTAAAATAGATGTAATTATAGCTAGGTAGATATTTTGTTAGTATTTTAACATTGATTTTAAGAGATACAAATCTGTTTTTACTTAAACTCGTAATTGAATGTGTTTCATTCCCGTTTATTAATAAAAAATCATCTTCTTTGAGAATACTTGTTTCATTTCTAATATTTACTTTTATACTTCCTTCTATAACTAAAATAAACTCTAGTTCTTCATGACAGTGAATACTGGAACAGCTATTTTGATGAAAAACTACATCAATTGGAAAAGTATTCTGGTCTATTTTGTTAATAAATTTATCATTTATTACTACTCACTCCTTGTTATTCATTAAGAATAATAATTTGCGATCTATAGATTCGTCTTTATTTCAACAATAATATATATATTAAGGATTTCGTTGTTAAATGTAAAATACCCATTGCTAATGGATATGAAACACTCTCTATTCTTTTCAGTAAATAAGAACAAAAAGGGACTCAAAATATATATTTTAGGTCCCTTTTTTGTTCTTATTTTAAAATTAATTGTTTAAGTTCTTTAATTTATCTTTATTTTCCTATATAGTTTTTTAGTTGTGATAGTCTTTGAGATATCTTGACAGCTGTATCATATCTATCAACTCCATCAACTCTTTCCTTTTTCTCTACTCCTAAATTATCCTCAATACTCTTAGATACTGACTTATAGCCTCCACCTATTAGTATATTTTTTATTGACCAATCATTAATTTTGCTACTAGTTGTTTCTAATAGTTTGTTTGGCGGTGTTAACATTATAGGTGCTTTAAATTTAGATGCTAAACTATTTATTGTTATACCATCAGGGAAATCAGTCCCATCAACCAAGATCAAATCATCATAATTTCCAGTTAGATTTCTTACTTCTGACCCAACTAACTCAGCTGTCTCATATCTGTCAGCTCCACCTATTCTACTTATATTAGTAACTTCTAGATTATCTTCTATATTTTTTGACACAGAATTATAACTTCCACCAATTGTTGTATTTTTGATATTCCACTCTTGTAAGGTATCTTTAGTCGATTTCACCAATTGTTCCGGTTGAGTTATTAATATTGGTGCTCTCTTTTGAGATGCCAACGCAGAGATTGTAATCACGTCAGGGAAATTTGTTCCATCTACTAAAATTGCATCATCTAGATTACCAGACAATGATCTTACTTCATCTCCTATTTTAACTGCAGTTTCGTATCTATCTTCACCAGCTATCCTTCTGACATTAAAATTATTAAGCTGTTTCTCAACATTTTCAGAAACAGAGTCTACCCCACCAGATATTATAACTTCTCCAACTTTTAATCTCTTAATTTCGTTCACAGTTTTTTGATCAACAAAATCTTTTGAAGTTAAAAGAATGGAACAATTTTTTTCATTTGCTAATACTGTAGCAGTCAATATATCTGTATATTTTTCACCGCTTGCCAAAATTACCGCCGATTTTTTTGAACAATTTACAACTTTTCTTTTCGTGTTTCCGCTCTCTGCATATGTATTTACTGTGCTAGTCATAAGTAATCCACTAATAACTACTGAACCTGCCATTAAAACTGATATATACTTTTTAATATGCATTTAAAATCCACTCCTCCTTTTATAAAAAAATTTATTCCTATACATATCCATTTAGTATATAGATATCTGTTAGTATAATTTTTTATTATGATTTAAATTTATACTAACATAACTATTGCAGGGTTTTTACTGTTAATATATGTTAACGCCATAAAGCTGGGAGATTTTTATGAAAAGTAAAGCGTGATATTGGTGATCATAACTCAAACAGATTTAATCTTTTAAAAGGAGGCTTTATATCTAAATATAATAAATATTAGTAATAAATAAAAAATAGGGTAGCAATTAAGCTACCCTATATCACAGTTATATACTCTATTTTTTGCTTGACAATTAAACATAAAAATCCTAAAATAATTAATTCGTAACTTTTACTTAAAAAGTACAAACTACATTAATTTTCTACTTTCCAACCACTCTACTACTTTTCTATATGTCTCTTTAAGTCATTACCAAAAAACTTAGTTAAACTGTCTGGAAACTTCTGTAATTCTCTTGATTCCTCCACCTAAATAGGTATAATACCCTCAATATAAAGTCATACATTGCAGCCATATTTATTAAATAACTATAAAGTTTAAAAAGAATTTTATTTTAAAAATGAATTATAAACTATCTGAGATTATTTGAATAGTTCTTTTGAAATTTACGACACCATATCCTTGGGAGCTGTTAGGATATTCATATAATTTATTTCTTGTAGCCCCTATCATTAAATATGATTTTAGAACTTGAGAATACAACTCCAATTTTGGATAAATACCATGTTTATATATATACTCAATTAACAATGCTAACATACCAGATATAATAGAACTACTTATTCCCGTTCCTGTTCCTGTTCTATAGCTGTTATTACCATAAGTAGAAATAATATTAACACCAGGAGCTACAAAATCCGGTTTAGTAGAAGCGCCCATTGATGGACCTCTTGATGAACCAAACCATATGCTATCATATCTATTGTCATAAGCACCTACAGTAATTATATTTTCACCAATGCCAAATAAAGTAATAGTTGAATATGGACTCGCTTCTATAAATCCATCATAAGGACCTAAAAGATTCTTATTGGGTAGATAAACGTGATACTCACCATTTATAAATACATCCGGCCTAACTCTAAGTGTCCACGCTCCTGGTTTCATATTTCTGAGGTTTATCTCAAGAAGTTCAGATCCTGTAGTTATCCATGGATATATGTATCTAATTCTATATGTTGTGTTTTCTAAATTGAACTTTCCTATGTACTCATAATAATCCGGTGCATAGTATGCAGTATAACTCACCTCTCCAGACGGTGAAATTAGTGTAGCGTTTATCCTATCTAAATCAACTCCTTTAATATAAACATCTAAGTTTTGTCCTTCTCCATATTGAATAATAATATCATTTACATCTGTCTGGCTTATAAATTTACCAGCATGATGTATGTATGTGTTTCTTTGGTCTCCTGCACCACATACTACAAGTATTCCTGGATAATCCAATTCAGTAAATGTATTTAGAGCTGTTATAAATCCAATTGAAGATCTTGCACCGACCGTTAAGTTTATTATTAGAAATTTTTCTTCTCTTACTGCAACATTAATAACATATGAAAATGCTGCTAAAAAATCTGACATTGTATAATTACGTTTTTCTACATAATATTTCCCTGGATATGATCTTAACTTAACGACAATTAACTCAGAGCCCTCCGCTATCCCTTTATAGTTAGAATTTATCCTTCCATTACCAACTGTGATTCCTGCAGCCATCGTCCCTGTACCTATATCATCTCTACTTAAGTTTCCATCATTTCTTGCTATAGCAGCATTTAATTCTTCCCTAGAAAATTCACTTCCAAATAAATACCCTTCCGGGGGAGGATTTATACTGCCTTCTTGATCCCATAATCTCATTATTTTACTGGAGCCATCTTCTCTTATTAAATCTGGATGTAAATAACTGACTCCTGAATCTATATTTGCAATTATTACTCCTTTTCCTGTAATATCATTGTATTCATTATTATAAATATAATCCACTTCCGTTATCTTTCTTGAACTTTCCCCAATTTCTATATAATTCGTTATATCTATCAAAGAACTCATTGGAGTCGATTCATTATACCAAGATATCTCATAAATATCATTTAAAATAGTTGAATTGAAATCTAAAGGTGTGTACAGGACTGCAAGTCTATTATTTAATATTATAAAGTTATTTAGGCCTCTCTCCCTAAGAGCAGATTCTAAGTCATCTTGATACGCAATATAATATGATTTTTCCATATATCCTCCTCTTTAAATAAATCAAATATCTTTCTAATATTTAAACCTCCATATCCATAATTTTAATTTGGATAATGAATGTTTAGACTTTGATCAGCTCCCAATTATACAAATGTTTTAAAATTATAAGTCTAGAGTCAATTTTTCCTCATCTTCACTAAGTAGTTCAGATTCCACCTCGACTATTTCTCCATTAGATTGTAGTCTACAGGGTATGTGTCTGTACATCCCCTTCATATCCAGCTCCGGGTATTTTAATTTCTTTATTCTAATATATTATTACCTTAATGAATTTATGAATTTCATTAATCCTTATCTTTTAAATATTTAACCATTACGAAACATTATCCCATTAGAAAAAAGACATTATAATCCATCCACTTTTTGCCTATAATATAGCCCAAGTATTTCATACTAATATTAAAGATCCCTCATTCGCTCCATAAACTACCTCCAAAATTTTTTAAAATTATATAAGGGATAGATGATCTACCCCAATTTTTTATTGCAATAAAAGCACCTATGTAGATGCAAACGAAGAAATAAATGAAGGTGAACACTAATAAATTAAGAGAAAAACCATCCCTAGATAAATTAGCGTTGTATACATTAAATATTCTCTCTTATATGGAATTAGAATTTATTAGCAAAATGTAAACATTTATAAAAAAGTTTTTGTTATATATCTTTTTATAAAATTTATCGACAAAATAACCTATATTACTGTATGATATAAGTAAATTGAATATCCATGCATAGAGAAAGGAACTACAATGACAAAAAAAAGAATTAATCGTAGAGTTAAATATAGAATTAAACGCAAACCTTTATTAATATTAATTGTATTATTATTTATATCAATTGTATTATTATTTTCACTTGTTAGTTTGAATAAACACTCAAACAATGACATTGAAAAACATGTTCTCCGTGAAAAGAAGAAAACAAGTATTACTTTGAGCTTTGCTGGTGATGTTACTATGGGTAATGATATGGGTTCTACTGGAAGCGAAACTTTTGATGGAGAGTTTAAAAAACAAAATAATGATTATTCATATTTCTTTAAAAATGTGAAATCAATATTTGAAAATGATGATATTACTATAGTTAATTTAGAGGGTCCATTAACAACATCTACTGATGGAAACAAAGAAAAACAATTTGCCTTTAAAGGAGATCCGTCTTATGTAAATATATTAAAAGAAGGCAATATAGAAGCTGTAGGTATAGCAAATAATCATTCCTTAGATTATTTCGAAAAGGGATTAGAAGATACAAAAAATATATTGGATAGTAATGGTATAAAATATTCTGGAATGGGCGAAAAAGCTATAATAGAATCCAAAGGTATTAAGGTTGGACTACTTGCCTATAATGGTTGGGAATCTAACTATAATGATAAATATTTAGAAGATATAAAAAATGATATAGATGAACTTAAAAAAGAAGCAGACTTAGTAACTGTTTATTTCCATTGGGGTGTAGAAAAAGAAAATTATCCTACTAAGGTTCAAAAAGATTTCGCCCATTTCAGTATTGATAATGGTGCTGATTTAGTAATGGGAAGTCATCCCCATGTACTACAAGGCATAGAATCTTACCCAAATAAAGATGGAGAAGAAAAAATAATAGCATATAGTCTAAGCAATTTTTGTTTTGGTGGGAACAAAAATCCTAGTGATAAAGATTCAATGATATATCAACAAACATTTAATTTTGAAAATGGAAAATTAATAAACTCTAAAAAACCAAATATATTACCATGTACTATATCATCTTCAAAGTACAGAAACACCTACCAACCTACACCATTAGAGGGTGAAGAAGGTGAAAGAGTTCTGAATAGAATTAAGGAATATAGTAAGGGTCTATAAAATATTTTTATTCATTCAGCTAATATATTTATTATTAGGTTTATATCCAAGAAACAAAATAGGGTAGCAAATTAAGCTACCCTATGAATTATTTACTTTTCCAACGTTGAAAAAAATACACCTCTGATTATTAATTCTTTTTATTTAGTTTTAAAATTTAAGCAAAATTTTATAGAGAATAGATGATATATGATCTTGTGGTACGATTATACCATCATTTAACCATTCTATTAATACACCTACAACTCCAGAAACAATAAATATAGATTCAACTTCATCAAACTCAGATATATTTTTACATAATCCATCCTGTAAAATTTTTTTATTAAAAAAATACTTGAGTTTATTGAGGTTTTTTCCATTTGAATCTGACTGTACAAGAAGTAAAAAAATATCTTGATTCTTTTGAAAGTATTCTGTGATATTTTTTGTAAATGTTAAAAGATTTGTTGGATCACAATTCGGATAGGATTCATCAAATAATTGTCCAAGTTCACCATACAATTCATCTTCTATATGATCGTACAAATCGTAAACATCATTATAGTGTAAGTAAAATGTACCTCTTCCAAGATTAGCTCTTCTAGATATTTCAGACACTGTTATGCGATTAAGTTTCTTTTCCTCCATAAGGGATAAAAATGCTTCACGGATAGCTTTTTTTGTTTTTATTGATCTTCTATCTTTCATATATTCCTCCTAAACTATACACTTTCAAGTTAAGTGTACAGTATTGAACACATAATCGATTATTGCCGATTGTATGAATAATTAACTAAAAGTATAATGAACACATGAATATAAGTCAACACATGTTCATGATATTGAAAATAGATTTTTAGGAGAGATAATTATGATTTTATATTTTACTGGTACAGGTAATAGTAGGTATGTAGCTCAAAAAATTTCAAAAGAAATTAATGATGAAATAGTTTCTATAAATCATCTTATGAAACAGAAAAATAAAAAACAACTGGTGTCAAAAGATCGTCCATTTATATTCGTATGTCCAACCTATGCCTGGAGACTTCCGCAGGTTGTGACTGAGTTTATCACAACAATGACTTTCTCTGGTAGTAACAAGGTATATTTCATAATGACTTGTGGAGCTGATACATCAAACTCAATATGTTATATTAAAAAGCTGTGCCTAGATAAAAACTGGGATTTGAAAGGTATAGCAGAGGTTATAATGCCTGATAATTACATAGCTTTATTTCCGTCATCTGATGAAAATACAGTAAAAAAAATAATACTAAATGCTAACCCTCTAATATATCAAATTGCTTCAGATATAGGTAATGAAAATAATTTTATCACTATTGCTCCAAGTGGATTTAAAGGAAAAATAAAAAGCGGAATTGTAAATTTACTTTTCTATAAATTATTTGTTCATGCAAAAGGCTTTTATACTACTGAACTCTGTAATGGTTGTGGAAAGTGTGTAAAGTTATGCCCTCTTAATAATATTGTGCTGAATAACAATAGGCCCTATTGGTCAAATAAGTGTACCCATTGTATGGCATGTATTTCTTGTTGCCCTAATGAAGCTATTGAGTACAAAAATAAAACACAAGGTAAAACAAGATATTATTTAAAATAAAAAATGAGGATAGCAAATAAACTACCCTTTTATATAATCTATTTTATAAATTATTTGCATCTAAATTAAGTATTAAGTCTATGCTTTTATATATTGCATAGGCTTAATACTTAATTCCCTTTTCTTTGAATATATTCATACTATCAACCTCCTATGGATAGTATGGTCATTGGAGAGTGATTGTATGGATATAACGAAAAGTATACAAAACTTTAATTAGAACATAAATCTGACCCAATTTGAATAGCAAAAGCGGCTTGTTGTTGTTAATTTACCCCAAAATTTGCAATAAAAAAACACCACATAAAGCGGTGCTTTTTCATGAATATATAATACACAATGCAAAATTTAAGGAGAAACACGATTAAGTGAACCAATAATCCTGTATAAGTATTATATACAATTATCTTATTTTAATACTAAAAAAACACCTCATATGTTAAAGATGCTTTTTAGTGGTAATAGAATAATTTTTATAGTTTACATTTTTTAGATTTATCTAAGATGTTATTACAATGTATTAAATTAACCTTAATATTATGCAATAAAAAAGAACTCTACTTTGTATAGTCCTCGCTCGTTTTTTCCTTAGATTCTGTTTCTTCTATCTTATTCTACTGCTGATTCCATCATTAGTCGGTTTAGCATATGTTTCAACTTTATTCTTGGTTTTATTTTATGAATTGTCTTATCCCTACCACAACTAGCTACTGAATTAACATAATTAATGACTTGTTTAATTTTTTATTATTAATTACTAAAATTAAGAAAAAGAAAAGACCTAGAATTAATCTAAGTCTTTCTTTTAATATATTTAATCAAAGAAGGAAAACAATCAGCAAGTGTATGTAGGAGGCATACCTGCTTAATAATTACTTGCATATTGAGTGAGACCTCACACTCACCCCATATTTAGAGATTCGCGTAAAATATAGAAATCCCTCCTTATATAAGTAAATTTACTAGATTTACCTATAAATAACTGTTATATCCTCTTTAATTTAACTTTCTAAACCTACTTAATGTCCTAATAACCTTTTAAATGTAATTAAAAATGTAAATAAAGAAATTATGGTAGTAAATATTGTTATCTCTTCTCTCATGTCTATCGCCTCACTAATAATTAAAAACCATATATTCACTAGTTCTTCTAAGTGAACAATTCTACATTATGTATTGCAAAATTACGATTTCACTATTAATCTTATATCTTGGTCTTTCATTCAACTTTTTATATTTTTACCATCGCTAGAAGTTAACATTATGGCAACAATTAATAATATATTAAAAAAAATCTAAAAAAAAGGATAAGACATCACTTACGTCGAATTATTTTTATATATGAACACGTTTTATGGCAAAATTTAGTTTAAACAATCAATAAATAGGACTTTATAGGTTTGTTATTTGATCTTAATTTATATCATAGTCTCGTATTAATTAACTTTCTCAAATAAGAATAAATTTTTTTATCAATAGAATCAAAATAATTCTTATACTGCAACTATTAATCTTATAGGGGGCGTGACTATGTATAGAATAGTTATTTATAAGGATAGTATTATCCAGATCAAGGTTGGTGATATAATTTGCTAGATTCAAATTTGTTTTGGCTGTTAATGACACTAATAGCAGGAGTAATTGAGTGGTATGTGTTAAAGTATATTTTTGATGAAGCAAGTGAAGCAAAAAGAAGTAAATTAGTCTCAAATCTGTTATTTCTAGTACCTATTTGTGTGCTTTTTCTCATGACTGTAATTGGAGTTAATCCGATTTTAAAATTATTAATTGGTATAGCTATGGCTTTCACAATATTTAAATATAATTATAAAGTAACAATATTGAAATGTGTATTTATAACTTTATTTTATTTTATGTTGTTAGCTGGAGTTGATACAATAGCTGGTAGTTTAGTGATTTTAATAAACAGAGTTCCTAGTATGGATGTACTTTTAGGAGATAACGTATTTAGGTTAGAAAATACCATTATGGCTAAGTCATTGCTATTATTATTAATACCTATAATTAAAGGAATTAAATTAAAAATTGAAATAAGCAAAAGAGAATATATATACATAACTATTCCAATTATTGCCAACATCATTAGTATCGTTACAATTATTAGTTTATTGTTTTCTATATCAACTATTAGCTATTCACAAAGTATAATTGCATTCTCTGCATCATGTGTATTATTACTTTCAAACGCATCATTAATTTTGATTGTATCCAACATAGTGAAACATAATGATTCAAGAGTAGTAAACGAGATAATTAAAGAAAAGACGGAATTACAATATAAACACTATTTGTGTTTACAGAAAAAACAAATGAACACTTTTTATGATACACATAATTTATTTTTAGATGTACTTTTAAATGAGAAAAAATCTATTTGTGATGAAAGTATTATAGATTTTAATGTAGATGTAGATTTTTCTAAGTGCGATTTTATGGAAACCGCAGATGTATGTTGTATATATTCAAATATGATTGATAATTCAATAGAAGCGTGTAAAAATATTAGAAACAATAGTATGATAAAGAGAATAGATATTTCGGGTAAAGTTGTAAATAAATTTCATGTAATAAAGTGCAAAAATCCCAAAACTAATAAACTTATTCTAAAAAATAAAATAATTACAGATGAGCAGGAACCTCTTGCATCTTTGCCATTTGGAATTGGTATAAATAGTATAATAAAATCAGTAGAAAAGTATAAGGGAGAGGTAGTACTAGATTTAACTGAAGATGATTTTGAAATGACTATTTTGATACCTTTAGTTAGAAATCGATTTAAGGTAATAGGAAGCTTAAATTAGTTTAATTAATGAAAAATATTTGGAGGGGATGAAAATGGTTAAGTCTTGCGCTAATAAGATTACATCACTTTTAATTGCCAAGAAGACAATAGAATATGAAGATTATGAAATTTATTCATTTGGATTTGAGACATTAATAGCTTCTATAGGTAACATAATTATTATACTAACTATAGGAGCATTGTTAAATAGATTTATTGAAACACTATTATTTTTAGTATTTTACTGTTCAATAAGGCAATTTGCTGGTGGGTTTCATGCTGAAAATTATATAAGATGTTTGTTTTGTTTCATTACGATGTTCCTAACAAATTTATACGTGTTAGATAAACTAATTGATTCAAATTTAACTACACTTATAATAGTATTAGCATCTGTAAGTTACATGGGGATACTTTTTTTAGTGCCACAAGAGCATAGACATAATCCTTTAAGTAGCAAAGAAAGAAAAAAATATAAAAAAATAGTAATATATCTCTGTAGTATTCTAATAGTAATTTCAGCTATATGCTTTAATTTTACGATAACTTATGAGTATGCTATGTATTTATCATCTGTTATTGTATGTATTTTTATAATGTTAATTCTAGGTCTCATCAAGAAAGGAGTGACTAACTTATGAAAAAAGATATAACTTCAACAGTATTGGAAAAAGTAGGATCTTTAGCGGTAAGTGCTATTAAATTATCAGCTAACTCTACTTGTACATTTTTAAATCATCAAGCAAAAATGCCACAGGATATAAAAAATTTTAAAAAGAAATAGAAAGTCCAAAAAAGTATTAAATTAAAAAACGACTTCCTTTAGCTAAATTAATTTTACTATAGTAAGTCGTTTTTAATTTAATACTTTTTTCATAGTCTCCTATCGACTGTAAGGCTTTGTGTACACCTCTTAACTTTTTATTCTTCTCACATTTTCTCTCTACTTTTATTGCATAAAAAAAGAACTCCTATATAAGAGTTCTCTATAATCGAAAATTAAACATTATGTTTTAATTTGTATTTGTAATTCTTCATCTTTAATGAAAAAACAAGCAAAACAAAATAATAGAGAAATTATCCAAGCATTAGTGATAAACCAACTCATAATAATTCCTAGCATTACAAATATTCATGCTTTGTAAATATAACTTCCATGTGACATTATTCATGTACAATCAACTCAAAAATATCAGGTCTTGCATAATGTCCGGTTGGATCAAAATCCATACGACTAAGCGGTACTAAATCAAGATCTAGTTCTGCAAACAATATTTCCTCTTTTTCCCATATAGGTCCAGCAACATATTTTCCAAATGGATCGACTATGCAACTCCCCCCGGGACACATGTTTTCAGGACACTTGTCCAGTTCATCTTGGTAATTGAAGTTTTGAGGATACATACTTTTGTGACATATTGATTACATCCAATCACAAAACACCTACCCTCCAAAGCAATATGACGCATAGTATATTGCCATTCTTCGCGAGAATCAGCAGTTGGTGCTATATAAATTGAAACACCTTTTTGATACATTGCAACACGCGCTAATGGCATATAATTCTCCCAACAAGTTAAACCTCCAATCACTCCATAAGGAGAACTAATGGCTGTTAAAGTGCTTCCATCATCTTCTCCCCAAATAAGGCGCTCTGAACCCGTCGGCTTAATTTTGCGGTGCTTTCCTAACAATGATCCATCTGGACCAAAATAAAGTGTGGTACAATACAGAGTACAATTGATATTATCTCGTTCAGTAACTCCTATACATACATAAGCATTAGCTTCTTTGGCTGCTTGTCCAATCAAGTCGGTATCTTTACTCGGAACAATAACGGAGTATCATAATATTTCTTCCAGTCCTCTCGCCCTTCCATAGTTCTACCGCCAACAACATACCCATAAGAAAATCCCCTTGGATATGCAGGTACAAACGATTCTGGAAAAACAATAATATTAGCACCTTTACTTCCTGCTTCATTAATTTTTTCAATAACTTTAAAAATTGTCGCGGTCTTGTCAAATAGAATTGGCGATGCTTGCACCACAGCAACTCTGCATGATTTCAATAAATCTTCCAAAATAATCCTCCTCAATCAATTAAAATTATAATATTAAAAATTTTCTTTTTACTATTACCTCATGCATGATGGTAAATTTTCCCTATGTAAATATATGCACTAATTAGATTATACTTATAACTTAATTAGAATACAACAAAAAAACGCTATTTTGAGGGTATCGCTATCCCAAATGTAAAGAAAGTGCACTTTTAAATTAAATCCTTCTATAAATTTGAAACTTTTAAATTAAATTTCACGTCTAATAAATATAAGTAATTTCTTCTGACTAGGAAAAAAATATTTTAAATTAAATTTTATTAGAAGGTAGTTGTGATAAAAATGAAATTAACCGTGCTCTCATTTGTCGTATTAATTTTACTTAATATAATTGTTTTTTTATATATTTATAAATTATTAAGTAAATAGTTCTTTCTTAAGGTGATATATACAATGAAAAGTTATAACAAGCTAAAAATTAATCTAAGTCTTTAATGATACTAATTATTATCTAGGGTGGAAAACCTATCTGTCGTGGAATATTTTTTAATAATACTATTATCTTATGTTTGTTTTAATACTGAAAGCAGGTGATAATCTACAATATAGAAAAGAATCCTATTTCTAGGGTTCTTAAGTTTAATTTATTTTAATATTGATTTTTATAAAAATCTAATTTAAATTTTCTATTCTTTTTTTCATAATATATAACAGTTACAATATCTAAGACAAATGTAATAGTTATTAAAAATCCAAATACAATACGAGCATGTCCATTATTAAACCTAGGTCTATCTTTGCTGACACACTCTCCTGGTATTGTAAATACTACTTTCAATAGTTTCCCCCTCATAATAATATTGTATAGAAGGTACATTTGAGTACCTTCTATATCAATAATCTAACTTTGTTTTTTATTTCGAATTTCATTCTCTAATTTCATATTTTCTATATTAAGTTGCTCAAATTTTTTTCTTTGTTCTGAGTAAATTTCTTGCTCTAACTTTCGTCCATAGTTATATATTATAATTAGACTAACGGTAGCTATTGCGATATAGGTTAACAAGGTTATTATATTAAGCATTAATCCATCCTCCAATTCCCATCCTCTTGTATAGTATAGAATTTTCAGAACCTTTACTTATATGTTTATGCAATATGTATTAGTGTGTGTCTATAACTTTTATCTTCTAGTACATATTTCTAACTATATAATAAAGAGTTAGTATTTTTATAAACTAACTCTTCTTTACTGTCTATATATTTAATAGTTCCTTTTTCTTAGTGTTAAATTCGTCCTCTGTCATTGCTCCTATGTCTAGCAATTCTTTTAATGTTTCTACCTCATGTTACATTAATAGTAAGCTCGTTTAATTTTTTATATTAATAAATATAGACACGAATGAAAAACCAATAGACAACACAATAATACGGATAATATTCATATTTCCTCGTGTAATTAAATTAAGCACTATACCTATGACTATTGTACAAGAAAAATATTTAAAAAATTTAATAAAGCCGAAATAAAGATAAGCATCAAACCTACTTTTAATTTTACGTTTATATTCATACCTAAAAAATCAAATAAACAAAATAATATTAATATCAATATTTAAAATAATATTAATGAAGTTTTAATTATTTTTTTATACCCATATATATACCTCTTATCTAACAAATTATTTAGTTCAATTTTTAAAGTAACATGATTTATGTTTTTAGTATATAGTTTTGATAAATTATTCTCACATAACTGGGAAATTTATAAAGATACTCTAAGCAAAAAATAGAGTGGCAATTACACCACTCTTATTTACTCACTACACTCATTCGGTAACTTATCTTCTCTAATACCCTTTAAAACTGTATGCCTTAAACTTCCCTTATCATTCAGCATATACTCAACTGTATATACTAGAGTCAGCTTGTTTTTATCTTTTTTTACTTCCTTAAATATTAAGCTATTAATGGTCTTCTAGCACCTCTATAAGTTTTTTGGTAATAAGATGATGATAAATTGGATTTTTTAACTCCATCCCTGGCATTTGATGCATGAATAAACTCATCATTGCTACATAAATACCAACATGGCTAACTCTACCTTTACCCATAGTATCAAAGAATACTAAGTCGCCAGGTTTTAAATTTTCTTTATCGATAACTTGTCCAGTTTTACTTTGTTCATAAGATACCCTAGGTATTTCTTTTCCTAGAGCATTTTTATAAATGTATCTAGTTAATCCAGAGCAATCAAATGAATCTGGACCGTTAGCACCCCATACATATTTTTTTCCTATTTGTGCTTCTAACAGCTTCATAGCATCATTCATTTTAGTAGATGTTGTAGATTCTGATGTTGTAGATGCAGTGCTCGAAATATTTGTATAATTGGTAATATCATCGTTACTTGTATTGTTACTTAAGTCATTATTTTGAGCTACATCTAATTTTACATTATTTAAATATCCAGTAAATGTAGTCAGCATAAGTAATTTACCTAAATCACCAGTACTGCTACAAGAACATCCACCATTACTTTCAACAAGAGTATTTAATGTGTCATTAAGTATGTTATTAAATGAGTATGACTTAGAATACATTGGACTTCTATTATTTTCATAAACTCTGCTTATATTATTTAAAAGAGTGGTTGCTACTATTTGATTTACATCGCTCATATATACAGCTCCATTTCTGATTTTTTTATGATTTTAAGTCGGTTTATATATTAATTAATAAAATTATACAAATTGAACTTTTTTTATTGAAAGTTTTCTGAATTTTTAGGTTGTATAATAATTTTAATTATTTATAAATCTTATTATTCAATGCTAACTACATTATAAAAGTTCCTTTATCTTTTAATATATTATAAATTTGTTATTTAATTCCATTATATTATCTTTTGTAAGGTTATGCAATTTTTTAACATGATATTTAAATTATAACAACTAAGTCAAAATTATATTGTTCCTATATTGCTGTGTTTGGATATATCAATGAAAAAATTACTAAGTAAAGCAAGACAAGCTATAAAGGACTTTGATTTAATACAAGAAGACGATAAAATTGCGATTTGATTAGCATTATCGTATGCCTGTGGTTTAGTTTAGTATCATTATTACTTTTTTCGCTCTCTATTGCTTTATTTTCTGCTATTAATTTAGCAACTTCTCCATAACCCGATTTTGTAGCTATATCATAGTCATTGGCAGAACAAACAGTCGATATTTTCAAAAGGACTACCAATGAAAAATAAATTGCCAACGAGAAAAATCTTACGTTGGCAATTTATATATTTTCACATAATTAAAACTTTGAAATCAAGCTATACTCTCACAAGTTTACTTACAGTTTCCACATGAGTCGTGTGTATTTACATTATGACCTAGTATTTTTTATTATTAGCTAACACCTTTTATTATATTATTAATATCTATTTACTCCAGTTAATCAACTTTTTTTAATATTTTTCATAGTGTATTATATTTCATTATATATTACTACTATGGCACACAAATTGGCACACATTTAGATTTATGTGTACCAATACTTTATATATTTAATAACTCTTTCTTCTTAGTGTTAAATTCATCTTCAGTTATTGCTCCTATATCTAATAATTCTTTTAAATGTGCTAGCTCTTTTTCATCTTCTCTATTAGCTGTATATCCTAAAAATATAATTAGAATGCCACCTAAAATTCCAAAAGCCAATGTTAAGTCCATAATGATTTAATCTCCTTACACTTCATTTATATATATTATAGCAAATATAGGAAAATATTTACAATAACGTTATCTAGATGCTGTAGGGTGTATTACATGATCCTCTTTAGGGTTTATATGCGATAACTCGGTATCAACCAGTGATATTCCTCTTTGAACTGCATAATGTCCGAATCTATAACGAAGCTTATCTATAGTATTATCAATCTTTTCGTGTTTCTCTATTTCTTTAAAATTATCACCAAAACTCAATTGTACATAGTTAGATCTATTTTTTGAACACGAGAAAAGAGCCAATTTACATGGCTCTTTCTTTCACTCATCTAACTAAAACATAACTTAAATATATAAGCAAATCATTATATTATAATTTTATTGAAGCAGTTATATATCTACATTTTGCAGATGAATTTAATATGTATTAATCTGCTCTACCATTTCTTTATATTAAATTAAGAAAAAAACACTATTTAATAGCATCTTCATAAACGTTTTTAGTATTCTCCTCCATTTGCTGTAATCTAGCCTTAATACTATATAGTTCGGATTTAGCTTTTTCCGATTCGGATTTGTACTGATCCCTTTCGGCATTTGCTCTGCTTACTTCATTAGCCTTTTCATTAACCTCCTTTACCTTCTCATTTATCTCATTAATTTTCTGTTGTATCTCATTTTGTTTATCAAGCAATTGTTGCTTTAAACTTTTAATCTCTTGTTCTGATGACTGATTTCCCTGTTTCAATGAGCTCAATTCATTTTCTAACTGTTGTTTTTGAGATTCTAGTGTTGTCTTTTCTGATATCAATTGATCTTTGCTTTTTTGTAACTCTTTAGAATTGTTTTCTAATGTAATATTATCAGCTTTACTTCGCTTTAAACGACCAGCCAGATCATTTACTCTGTTTTCAGTATTTGTTATAATCGAATTCCAATCTACTGAAGATTGAAAAGCCAAAACTGTTCCTCCAGAGAAGACAAAAGCGGATACTAATAGGCTTATACCTAATTTACCAAATTTTTTCATATTCATACTCCTTACACCAATAGAAATTTAATTTACAACTTTTTTATATTAGTATACTGATTAGTTATTGTATATACATTTGATACAATAGTAGTGATCACCTACCCTTCTATATATACACAGTTATTTGATTCTTAATCACGAAACAGTTATTATTTATTATTTCTATAGAGCTATTTCTTATAAACTTGATTAAATCCTATGTAAACTATTGATCAGATTCCCTATTTTTAAAAATGGTGACGCACTTGATGTTACATTAAATTTATTGATCTCATAGATTTTGTTATATTTTATTATTCAACATGCAATTCTAATAAACCTTCTTTCATATTTAGGCATAAAAAATAAAGGTAGGTACAAATTGCACCTACCTTACACCTACATTAATTTTCTATTTTCCAACCACTCAACTACTCTTCTATATGTCTTTAAAGTCATTACCTACAAACTTAGTTACACTTTTTTCTTAGTGTCGAATTCGTCCTCTGTTATTGCTTATTATATAAAATTTAGCATGATACTATTAATTTTACTTCATGAGATTAATTAATATTGACTACCGGGTTTGTTTTCAATATAATATAAAATAGACCATATGGTCTATTTTATATTATATTGGAGGATTTTTATGAAACAAAAAGAAAAAAGTAAAATCAGTAAAGAAAAAATACTAAATTCAGCGCTAGTAGAATTTGGAACTAAAAGCTATGAAAGCGCATCGCTAAATAATATATGTAATGAAAATGGAATTTCTAAAGGATTGATCTATCACTACTTTAAAGATAAAGAAGCCTTATATCTAACATGTGTAAAATCTTGTTTTGATAAACTTACAGAATATCTAAAAGACGAAGAAGATAGTAATATTATTCCTAGCAAAAGCACAAATAGTATAAAAAATTATCTAGATCGAAGAGAGCATTTTTTCTACATTAATCCTTTATATGGTAATATATTTTTTCAATCAATTATACAGCCACCTAGACATTTAAAAGAACAAATCAAAGAACTTAGAAAAGAGTTTGATGTTATAAATATTAAACACTATAAAAGAATACTTGATGACATTACGTTAAGAGATGAATTTACAGAAAGTGAGGCATTGAAATTTTTCGTAATATTTCAGGAAATGTACAATGGCTATTTTCAAAATAAAGCATTTGGAAACTCAGATTTTAATACTTTAGTTGAGATACATGAATTAAAATTATCTAAACTACTTGATATTTTGCTTTATGGAATTGCAAAGGAGGAAAAGTAAATTTGATTTTATTATTAATACGTCTTATTATCTCAGTTATATTAACAATATTTGTCGGAAAGATTGTTTCTAAAACCAAATTACCATCAATTTTGGGTTGGCTTTTAGCAGGAATGCTTTTAGGACCTCATGCTTTAGGTCTTATCAATAATGAACTTTTAAATTCTGATTGGTATATAACCATTATTAATATATTAGAATGTACAGTCGGTTTATTAATTGGTACAGAACTTGTCTGGAGTAGAATTAAAAAAACAGGGAAACAAATCATTATTACAACATTGACTCATTCACTTGGTACTTATTTTGTTGTTAGTATAATATTTTGCATTGCATTTTATTTTACAGGTGTACCACTTTATCTTTCAGTTATTTTTGGTGGTATTGCACTTGCAACAGCACCTGCACCTGCTCTTTCAATTGTACGTGAATTCAAGACAGATGGTCCTGTTACAAAAACGTTAATCCCTATGGCAGCACTTGATGATATGGTAGCTGTTATTGTTTTCTTCACAACTATTTCCGTTGTATCTAATCATATATCAGAACAAAAACTTCCTTTATATATGATACTAGTAGTAATCTTATTACCTATAGTAATTGGAGTAATACTTGGATTATTTGTAGGCTTATTTTTTAAAAAAGAATATCCTTCTTATGTTACAAATTTGATTTTGATAAGTACATTATTAATT
Source organism: Clostridioides mangenotii TR (assembly GCF_000498755.1). GTDB lineage: Bacteria > Bacillota > Clostridia > Peptostreptococcales > Peptostreptococcaceae > Metaclostridioides > Metaclostridioides mangenotii_A. Next base: position 169,124 of record NZ_AXUS01000002.1, read on the forward strand.
GCTTCAAGTGTTGGTTTCATTTTCAACTATTTTGTTTTACCAAAACCAGTTCTTAATTTTATGCTAATTGGAATGGCCTTTTCTGCTACATTCGCTAATTTAATTTCTGAAGAAAATTTAAATAAGATTATGCTCTCTTTTAATCCTATACTTGGTATTTCAATGCTAATAGTTATCTTAAATCTTGGTACGCCACTTGATTATAATTTAGTTTTTGGAGCAGGTTTATACACTGTTATATATATACTAGCAAGATCATTAGGAAAATACAGTGGTGCTTACTATGGAGCGAAGATTACCAATTCACCTAATACCGTTAAGAAGTACTTAGGGCTTGTATTATTACCTCATTCAGGTGTGTCACTAGTTTTTACCGGTATTGCCGTATCCGTATTATCTACTCCAGCTCCTGAGAGTGCAAAAATTATTCAAGGAACAATAGCTGCAGCTGCAGTTATCAATGAGATTTTGGCTGTTATAATTTCTAAAAAGGCTTTTGAATGGGCAGGTGAGTTTAATAAATATGACGAATTACAAAATGGATAAAGTACTATACAGAAAAATAAGAAAAAGTGACTTTAAAGAAGTTGAGTCAATTATAAATAAAAGTTTTGACCTATATAAATATGTAGATAATCCTATAGTATTAAAGTATTTTCTAAAAACTTATCTATATAGTTGCCTAGTTGAGCAAACGTTTAATTGTATAGCAGAAAAAGATGGCAAAGTTGTTGGGGTTATATTAGGTCAATCGAAAAAAGAATATCAATATATAAAACATTTACCTTATTTACTCTTCCTGGGATTCTATTCTTCTTTAATGATAACTACAGCTAAACTATTTAAATGCGATATAAATGAATATAAGATTTTGAGTAAAACATATAAAGAACTTCTTTTAGACAGTGAAAAAGATTTTGACGGCGTTCTTACTCTTTTCGCTGTTACACAAGAATGTCAAGGTTATGGTGTTGGTAATGAATTGTTGAATTATCTTTTTCAATATCTTAAGCATAAATCTACTAATAATATTTATCTATTCACAGATACAACATGTAATTATGGTTTCTATGATAGTCATGGTTTTATTCGACAAGGAGACAAAATCATAACAATTACTAGAGAAAATAAATTGTTTACATTAAATATTTTCTTATATGGAATTAATATAATTTAATGTAATTAAAAAAGTTAGCTAAATAAATATAAGGGGGAGTGATAATCACTAACCCCTTATATTTATTCTTACCTCGATCGTTCGGCATGTACTCTACGGTAGCAACAGCTTATTTCTAACGCATCTCTGTAAAATAACAGAATCCAATCCAAATCACTATGAGAATTATTAAAATAGAGAAAATGTTAAAAAAACATACTAAAGCACATAATGCCCAAGTTATTATCTTTGGAAAGATGCTGCCATGATAAGTCTCTTTCTTTTTCTTGAAAAAATCAACTTATTTCTCATTAAGTATTCGGCACTAAGTTTTAAAGCACCTTGCCCTTTTTTGTATAGTTAGCTTTATCATGAGCAATCACATTCCTTGTGTCAACAATGTACTTACCTAATTCATCAAGAGCATCCAACTTTGCTTCTTCCTTACTATTAAGGTCTATTTTACTTTTTCTTTATAAAATCCGGAGCATCTAATTTAATGCCTGTAGTAATATTTTTAACCCAATACCAGCTATATTTATAATTTTTTATATTACTATTAATTAATTTGACTGAATATATTATAGCTTTTAAATTCATCTGCTGTTTTGTATTGCGAACTAAATTCAAGTAAATAAATACTATAATATAGATGATGATATTAGGGGGAGGATAGTATGAGTAATGAGTATTCACAAATGAAACCGCTAGAGAGTAAAAATTGCTTTTTAAGACCTGTGAGACTATCTGACGCAAAAGATTTGTATGAATGTTATAGTAAAGACATTGTAGTAAAGTATTTACCAATAAAAAAACATTCCAATTTAAAAGATACTGAAAGGTTTATAAAAAAGTTTTTTATAAATAATTATAACCAAGGAAGAGTAGGGCACTACGCAATAGTTTCTAAAAGAGATAATAAAGTCATTGGAAATCAGGGATTTAACAATATAAATCCTGGCGATGAGGAAGCTGAAATAGGCATCTGCATAAATCCAAATTATTGGGGAGATGACTATGCTACAGAAATTACTGAGGCTATGATAAACTATGGATTTACACATCTAAATTTAAGACGAATCATAGCTGAAACATATAAAGAAAACTCTAATTCAACTAAATCGCTCAAGAATTTAGGATTTATATATCTAGAAACAGTTACAAAAAAATTTTCTAATACAAATAAAAAGACAAATAAAAATGAACTATTTAAATCTATTCTTTTAAATACAAAAGATACTGTTTGCTACAGATACATTCTTTATAAGTAGAATTCTACTAGATACAATAAGTATTTGTTTTAGTGTTTTTAATCAATAATTTTTAAATAAGAAATAGGTCTTAATAGAAGTAGAGTAAACCTCATATCTTCATATTAAGACCAATTGAAATTTAGTAAATAATTTATGATTATTATGACCCCAGAACTTTAAATCCTTTACCGTAGACTTCTTTTACATCCGAAACAATGAAAAACGCCTCTGGATCAACGTCCATAACAAGTCTATTTAAAAATAGCTCTTGTTTTTTGTTACTACTACTAGTAGTATCTCTTTGCTTGTTTTTGTATAGCCGCCTTTACCATCTAAAATAGTTAGTCCTCTATTTAATTCACCAGTTATTGCCGTTCTAACTTTTTCTGGCTGGTCTGAAATTATATAAAATGCTCTCGATGAGTTAAATCCTTCTACTATTATATCTGCAATCTTCACTATTACGAGAAGATCTATACCTGAATATAGAGCTGTCTCTATACTATTATTTACGATTCCTGATGCTATAACAATAGTTCCGTCAAGACCGCTAAGTAAATTTATTACCTTAAAATTAGGGAATTTTTTGATTAGTATAAGTGCTATAAGGTCTGTTCCACCTGTTGATGCATCTGATCTAAACATAATTCCAAGACCTATACCGACTAATAAAGTAAATTACGAACTAATGATAAAATTTGATTTTCATAGTTTAAGACATACACATGCTACAATGTTATTAGAGTCTGGTGCCAACATAAAAGATATACAAAAAAGATTAGGGCATTCTAAATTATCAACAACTATGGATACTTATTCACATGTTACAGATAAAATGGAAAGTGTAACAGTTAATATTTTAGAGTCTATAATAAAATAATGTGTGCCATGTTGTATTTCGGGCATACAACATGGCACACATTACACATTTTTCATCATTGTAAAACAGTTGTAACCATGCTATACTCTCACAAGTTTACTTACAGTTTCCACATGAGGCGTATTAGGGAACATGTCCATACATTTAACAACCTTAACCTCATACCCGTACTCCATAAACAACTCTAAATCAAGAACCATAGTCTTAGGGTTACAAGAAATATATACAATCTCATCAGCACCAAAACCGCAAATATCTCTTACCGCATCCTTATGGATACCCGGTCTAGGAGGATCGACAATAATAAGATCTGGCTTCTCCTTAAGATCTTTAACTGTTTTAGCAACATCACCTACTATAAACTCACAGTTAGTAAGTCCATTTAATCTAGCATTTTCATTGGCGGCAAACACTGCCTCTTCAACTATCTCTATTCCGTACACTTTTTTAGCTGAATCAGCCATTAACTGACCTATTGAACCAGTTCCACTGTATAAGTCAAATAAAACTTTGTCATTGTGATCTCCTATAAAATCTTTCGCAATACTGTAAAGCTTCTCTGCTCCTTTGGTATTAGTTTGGAAGAACGAAAATGGAGATATCTTAAACTTTAGACCAAGTATCTCTTCATAAATATAGTCTCTACCGTCAAGAATTCTAAGCTCATCACATTGAACAGCATCAGCAAGCCCGTCGTTAATAGTGTGAAGTACACTTACTAAGTCACCTTTCAAATTAAGAGCTTTTAACATATCTTTATAGTCACTCATTTCATAATCCATTTGAGAAGAAGTAACTATATTGACCATTATCTCGTCAGTATTCAAACCTTTTCTAACTACTAAATGTCTAAGGTAACCGCTGTGATCAAATATCCTGTATTGAGGTATGCCCTTTTCACCAAAATACTCTACAGTTGATGTAAGTATAGATTCAAAATCACTGTCAACGAGTAAACATCCGTCAGCAGTAAGAATATCTATATGTCTTCCTTTTTTATGTAGACCAAGAGTTAGAGGTCCATCTTTCATCTCATTTCCGAAAGTGTACTCCATTTTGTTTCTGTAGTAGTGGTTATCTGGACTTCCCTCTATTCCTAAAAATTGAAATCCAAATATATCTTGCTTTAAGAATAGCTCCATTACCTGCTTTTCCTTGATCTCAAGTTGTTTTTCATAAGGAACAGAAAGCATCGTACATCCACCACATTCGTTGAAATGCCCACAAGTTTCTTCGGTTTCTATAGGAGATTTCTCTATAATTTCAAGAAGTTTAACTTCTGCTTTTCCTCTTCTAACTTTTTTAACTGCAGCTTTTACTTTCTGACCAGAAATTCCGCCCTTCATGTTTATATCTCTATCTTCTAGTTTTGTAGATGAAGTACCACCAAATACCATCTTATCAATTTCAAATTCAATTATGTCTTTTCTTTTCACAATTTTTCCTCCAGTTTTTTCTTATGTTAATCGATTCTATGCAATTTATATAATCATATATTTCCTATTTTTTAATAAAAACTATTTTATGATTTATTTTTCACTTCACTTTATTTTAATTTATGTTTACTTAATCTCTTTCTTCAATCAAGAGAACTTCTTCATCTGTAAGTTCACGGTACTCACCGAGTTCTAAACTTTCATCAAGCTTTAGATTTCCCATAGACAATCTTTTTAGATATACCACTTCTTTGCCTACACTTTCAAACATCCTCTTAATTTGGTGGAATTTTCCTTCATGAATTGTAAGCTCTATTTCCGACTCATCATCACTTTTGATTATCTCAAGTTCAGATGGCATTGTTTTATACCCATCATCGAGCACTACCCCTTCTTTGAATGCTTTAATGTCATCTTCTCCAACTACTCCACTTACTCTTGCATAGTATCTTTTAGGAACATGCTTCTTTGGAGATAAAACTCGATGTGATAGTTTACCATCATTTGTTAAAATTAAAAGCCCTTCTGTGTCTTTATCTAACCTTCCTACTGGAAATGGTTCAAATACAAGATAAGATGGATCTATAAGATCTATAACTACTGGATCGTATTTATCTGTAGTTGCCGATATATAACCATCTGGCTTGTTCATCATTAAATACACAAACTCTCTATATACAACTTTTTTTCCTTCAAAATGTATTTCATCGCTCTCATGATCGACCTGTTGACCTGGATTTGATATTGTAGCTCCATTTACTACAACCAAACCGTTTTTACAGTATTTTTTTATCTCAGTTCTACTTCCATATCCGATATTTGAAAGTATCTTATCTATCCTCTGTTTTTTTGCCATAAAACACACTCCATCTATAATATATATACATCAATCATACTCATCTATTCACTATTACCATTATACTTGTAAACCAACCTTATTACAATTTTACTATATACTTTTTCCATATAGGGGTTATAATATATATAGATGAACAAAATTAATAATATCTATTAGGAGGAATATATATGGCTTTAATAACTACAAAAGAAATGTTTAAAAATGCTTATGAATCTGGATATTCTATTGGGGCTTTCAATATAAGTAATTTAGAACAACTTCAAGGTGTTTTAAAGGCTGCTAAAGCTAAAAATTCTTATGTTATGATACAGGCTTCAATGTCAGCTGTAAAATATGCTGGTCCAAAAACTTTAGTTGATATGGTTACTACTGCATCAAATGAAATAGGTGTAGATGTTGCTCTTCACTTAGATCACGGTCCAGATTTAGACGCAGTTAAAACTTGTATCGAAGTTGGCTTTACATCAGTAATGATAGATGGTTCTCATTTAGATTTTGAAGAAAATGTTAAAGTTACTAAGGAAGTTGTTGATTACGCTCATGCTAAAGGTGTTGTGGTTGAGGCAGAATTAGGAGTTTTAGCTGGAACTGAAGATGATATTACATCTGATGTTCACAAATACACAAAACCAGATGAGGCAGTAGAATTTGTTGAAAGAACTGGTGTTGATTCACTTGCTATAGCAATAGGGACTTCTCACGGAGCTTTCAAATTTAAAGGTGAAGCAAAATTAAGATTTGATATATTAGAAGAAATTCAAAATAGAATACCTGGGTTCCCAATAGTTCTTCACGGGGCATCTGCTGTTGATCAAGAAGCAGTAGCAACTTGCAATGAATTCGGCGGAGATATTTCTGGGGCTAAAGGTGTTCCAGTTGATATGCTTAGAAAAGCTTCTTCTATGGCAGTATGTAAAGTAAATATGGATACTGACTTGAGATTGGCTATGACTGCTGCTGTAAGAAAATACTTGGCTGAAAACCCAAGTGTATTTGATCCAAGAAAATACATAGGTGCTGGCAGAGATGCTATACAAACAGTTGTTGAAAATAAAATAGATACTGTATTAGGTTCTGCTAATTCGGTTAAATAATTTCATAAAGTAGTAAAAAGAGTAGGAAGTTATAAATTTTAATTTGGCTCCATTCAGCAACACTTCAGCTGAAATTGTCGTCTTCATTGATACTTATAAGGCCTACTCTTTTTTACTCTTCCGATGGACTGCATTGATATGTACAAGATCATCAACCTATAAGGGAGATTGTTTATAATTGCTGCATGCTCTTTAATGGCGATTTTACATTTTTTAGTATAAAAACACTCGATATTATTACGAATATTCCGATAATTTTTCTTTGCGACGTAGATTCTCATAAAAATATAACTGATATTATTAATAAAAATAATGAGTTCAAACTATTTACCGGTGTTACTAGCGATGTTTCTCCTGTTGCTAGTGAGGTTACATAAGCAATATGAGACTAACATATACCCCACCCCACTATATATTAAGAAGATCATAAAATAAAAAAACGGGTTTTTCAACCCGTAGTATAGCTTCCTAAGAATAAAACTTTGATGCCCCGGCTAATTGTCTCTTCGATACTATTTTTGCCAGATTTGCTAATGAAGATATTTTTATATCCTTAAACGATACTAGAAAAACAAATTTAAAGTCTGTAAACTCCTGATTTATATTGTATATATCAAAATAACATCTTATATTATCTAATGCATAATTTTCTTGTAAATCTGCCTCAATCTCGTCTGAAATATCTTTCAGATAGGCTCTTATATCCTCAAATAGTATATTGAAATAAGATTCATCTATTTCTTCACTCAATTCTTCCAGTAACTCCTCTATATCAATATCATCTATATCAAATTTATTCCCTGTCAATTGACAATCAAATACTAGTATTTGATCTTGATTTATAGTATTCGATATATCCTGAACATAATCAAAATCCGGGCGCAAACACAAAGTATCTTTAACCTCACCACTATTAATATGGATCTTTCCTTTATTACTCATAAGCGTTAAATTTATCATACTAGCACCTCCCCAATCTTCTTATCATTATTAATTTTATACCCTAAAAGCTTTATTTTTAAATCTAATTGCTCTTAAGTATATTCATCAATAACCAGCCAAGCTCCTTCTACTAAAGACTCCCTCTTTAGAGAATTATTGTAAACTTAAGCTATTCAAACAACTCTGTCAATCAAGTAATTATAGCATAAGTTTAGCTATAAATCAAAGAACTGAACTTTAAATAATATATTCTGTAAAATATGATACTGTATTTGCCATTCTTCTAATAATATATAATTTAACTTAAATATAAATATGTAGAGAATAAATTGTTAATATACACTAAAATACCCCAAAAATAATTTAAAAATTATTCTTGGGGTGATATATTTGAAACATAAGATTTATATACTTTAATAAATTATATCAATTTCTCTAAAGTTGGTTCTACGTCAAACGTAAATTTTAGTTCATTGTATTCTTTAAGTGCTTTTTCATCTTTTTCTTTTTTCTTAATCGCTCTAATCATAAGGTTTTTAGGAGTATCAAGAGGTGAAATATACTCTACAACTGAAGTATCGTACCCTCTGGCTTCAAGCATCAATGTTCTCATACCATCCGTAATAAGATCTGCAAATCTCGCTTTAAAAACACCATGTTTAATTATAGGTTCTAGGGCCTCATATTTGTACTGTCCAAGTAACTCCTTGTGGCAACATGGAACTACAACTATTGCTTTTGATTTAGCCCTTATACCTAGGCCAATAGCCATATCGGTTGCAATATCACACGCATGCAAACTTATAACTAAGTCTATTTCCCTGTTTGGAGTGTAGTTTGTAAGGTCTTCTTTTATAAAATCCATATTTTTGTATCCAAGGTTATCCGCCATTTTTTTGGAAGCTTTTATTACTGTCTCCGAATAATCTATGCCGACAAAGTAGCATTTTTTCTTCAATACTTCTTTAATATAGTAATTTAGTACAAAACTAAGATAAGACTTCCCACAAGCACAGTCTAATACAGTTATGCTATCTTTGAATTCTATTTCCTTTAAAAGTTTATCTATAAGCTCTACAAAATGGTCTATCTGGTTGTACTTTCTTATCTTATCGTTTTTAATTTTTCCGTCCTTTGTAAGGACTCCAATCTCTTTAAGTAGATCATTTGCTTGTCCGACTTTTACATAGTAGTCTCTGTTCTTAATCTGAGAGGCTGTGTACTCATCAATATTTGGCTTTACGTCTTCATTATCCATATATTTTACAGTTACTTTTTTGTTATCTCCATCAATAAGTACTGTCGTCCCTCTTTCAATATATCTAAAACTAATTGAATCGTAATTCTCAGATTCTATAGCTATATGCTTTAACAAATCTTCAAAAATAAATACATCGGTCTTACCTTTAAAATTAAATTTGTACTTTCCATTTTGATCTTCTCCGACACCTGTAAATGCCTTTGTCCCAGACTTAAATGTAACTTCAAGTTTGTTGAAAAAATCTTTGTTTTCACTATTTCTTTGACTTATACCCATAAAAAACATATTTAGTTTTGCTATATTCTGTTTATTCACGAATACTCCCCCCTTTTTGTGTAAAATCAATACGTTCTAATAATTTACTTTTTCTTTGTCTATTTATTTTATTTTTATTTGCATTTTATTTCGATGCTGTTCTATCTAATTTTTGCTTTATTTATCAGTTATCTATCTTTTATTTCATCTTCTATTTTATATATTAAATCATTTATTTGATCGCTAAATTTTTTCACTTTTTCATCTGATGAATCCAAGTAATCAGTAACCTTCGCTATATACTTAGGATTTTTTGAATCAACAAGTTTAAGTGCATTATCCATCGACTTTTCCCTAAGTTCGTAGGTTTTTTGCATATACGATTTTGCACTTTTAAGTTCTTTTTCATATTTGTTCTCTGACAGTTTAGGAATATCCATCTCTCGATAAAATTTGGCCAGTTCCTTACATTTATCTCGTGCGTCCGTTATATCTTTCTTTACCATTTTTATATTAGATAGGCTACTTGCTACATTTTTAGTGTAAGGTAGACATTTTTGCATAGGAACTAACGCAGTTTTTTCTACTGAGAAGACCTCTTTCCTAAATCGTTTTATCTTTTCTAGATCAGACTGTCTAATTTTTTTAATTTTCTTGTCTACTTTATATTTATTACTAGAATTTGAATTCTGCTTACTTTCACTAGATTTATTTTTATTAGCCTCAATTGCAGTATTTTTATCTGTATTTACAACAAATTTACTGCTCTCCTCGCTGTCCTCATCTAAATCATCTTCTAACTCATCATCAAAATCATCAGATTCTAGAGTATCGTTGTTTTTTAACTCTGATTTTTTGTATACTTCTTTATCTAAATTTGAACTCTCTTCTTCAAGGCTATCCTCTTTAGAATTATCGACTTTATAATTATTATCTTTATCTATTGAATCTACACTGCTGTAGTCTATCATCCCATTGTTATTGACCTGAACTTCTACTGCTCTGTATTTCTCCATTGACTCTTCAATTCTTTTAAGCCCACTCATATATATATTGCTGATAACTATCAACGTCATAAGCACTACATAAATACTACTATAAACTAATGATCGTTTTTTATTTTTGTAATTTCTAAATAAAATAACTAACGGAATCAGATATAAAAATATAAAAACTAATATCCACCTCATAAATCACTTCTCCTTTTATATTCATATACCTTATAGTATTTACCAAGTTGTGATTTATTAATCCTTTACATAACTTTTATTAATTTAAAATCAGTATAGTCACATGATGCAAGTGCATACTCTACGCCATTTCTAATTCCTTTAAGCCCCATCTTAAACGACTCTTCTCCGTGTAGATGCCCATAAAGTACTTTTTCAACACCGTACTCTTCGTAAAGGCTTGTAAAAATTGAATCTTCTAATCTATCATTTGTCGGTGGATAGTGAACGCACATGATGAATTTTTTGTATCCTCTTTTTTTAGCAGCCTCCAATGATAGTCTCAGCCTATGTTCCTCTCTCAGATAAATCTTATGATCGTTTTCATCAAATTTTACATCGTTTGGACAAATCCAACCTCTACCACCGCAGATTGCATAATCCTCGTATGTATAGAAATTAGTATGTAAAAATTTCATGTCATCGTAAAGTTTATTTAAACCTGTAACCGTAGTCCACCAGTAGTCATGATTTCCTTTTATAAAAATCTTCTCTCCCGGAAGTGTGTCGACTAAATCGAGGTCGGACCTTGCCTGAGCTAAGTTTATTCCCCAAGAAGTATCTCCAAGCACAACTACAGTATCCTCGGCAGTTACATTTTCTTTCCAGCTCGCTATAATTTTTTCCATATGCCCATTCCAATTATCACCGAATATATTCATCGGCTTATCTACAGATGTTGAAAAATGCAAATCACCTATTGTGTACAGACTCATTTTTTATCACATCCCTTAAAAAATAGGCTGTCCCGTTTTAGAAAAGCTTTTCTAGTTGAGACAACCGTATTTGAATTTGTTATTTTATTCACTTATTTTACCATCTATGCCATCAATCCTATACTGCTGTAAAAGCCTGTCTATTTCTCTTTTAAGCTCTAATATATAAGTTATATCATGCTCTTGTTGAGTTTTATCGAGCCTTCTTTGATATTGCATAGCCTTATGTGTTTCTCCTAGATCATACAATTCTTGTATTCTATTTAAAGTATCTCTCATAGCTATAGATTTCATCTGATACATAGCCTGAGCATTCATAATGTCTCCTCTAATTTCGCTCATCTCTTGATCCAATAAAAAAGCTGCATCAGATGCTCTTCTAAGTCTTTCTGCCAATGTGTCCGGTATATAATGATCATATTTATATTTAAGTGAGTGCTCTATTGTAGCCCAGAAGTTCATTGCAAGTGTTCTTATTTGAATCTCGCATATAATTTCTTTAGATCCAGCAATAGAGTTAATTGGATATTTGATTATAACATGGAAACTTCTATAACCGCTATCTTTATAGTTAGTTATATAGTCTTTTTCACCTATTATAGTCATATCATTCCTTGCTTTTATCAAATCAATAATAGCATATATATCTTCAACAAATTGGCACATGATTCTAATTCCAGCTATATCATCTAACTCAGTCTCAATGTTTTTAATATTTAATCTCTTCACCTTTGATATTATTGATGAGATCTTCTTAGTTCTACCGGTCACGAATTCTATAGGGGAATAATCACCTTTAGCCAAAAACTCTTTTCTTATATTTTTAAATTTAATTTTCAACTCTTCCACAGCATGATCGTAGGGAGCTAACACTTCATCCCACTTTTCATATTCCATCTTGTTCACCCTTTATTACTTTTTTTTCAGCCCTTTCTATTTTAACATAATCTTTTTAAATTTTGTATTCATTACCCCATAAATAAATCTACTATTTTAAACCTATATAAACAAATTAATCATAAAAAATAATCTTATTTCACAAATAATCTTTTGATTCTATTGATAGTTCTAAGTCTAATACTATCATCTTTAGAAATTTTTATTTTAATGCTATAAGCATTATCTATATCTATTATTGTTTCTATAAAATATTCCACTATTCCTCTATCTTTAAATTCTACATTTATCAGCCCTCTTCTGTATATTTCAGAGTCTAAAATCATAGCAGAATCCGCAAATTCAAGCCTTTCAAATTTACTCAAATAACGATCTTCGGGTTTAAAATCATAACAATAATTAATTTTGAAATTTGTAACACCTTCATTAATTTTAAAACCATATCTAGAATTGATAAGGTCACTGTACTTATTATTCCTTTTAAGTACAGTGGACAAATTAGATTCATAGTCATTCTTGTCCCAATGCCCAAATATCCTACAGTTAAGAGGTCTAACTTCATAAATTGAGCATCTCAGATCTCCATCTCTAAATGGACATGGTCTCTTTTCTTTATATTCTAAAAAATAATAATCTATAATTTTATCTAAAGATCTTTTTCTGAGGTCTTCTCGTGTATATAGATAATTATATATATTTAAAAATTCAATTAAGTTTATACCAACCGATTCCATGCAACAATTACCACAACCAGTACATATACCTTTTGGCAGACTTGAGTATAGATTATCTAGTTTTGTAAACATTTCTTTATTATTTGAGTAATCAATACCTTCTAAAATTTCTTTTTTTTCAAACTTAGACATTCAAATTAACTCCTTATATTACATCCGTTATTATACTGTACCTTAATAATTGTAGCACGTATCAAACAAATATTCTAGAGGAAAAGTTAGTTACAAACACTAATTGCTATAGATAAAATAGTAGCTTTTACTGGACATACTGATTCATGTATTCCACATTTATTGCGACTTTTCCCGCCTGTAGGCACAAAAGACATTTTATTAATCTCTCTATATTGAATATTTCCACTTACTTTTAATTCATTGGATACATCTTTAGTTTGTTTAATATTATCTTCAAATTCATCTACAATTTTATTATCCTATATTATAAATTTATTGCTAAAACAATTACAACGCTTTTTGATAAGCGAGTTACATATAATTTAAATTAATTTTAAATTATAAAGTATTAGCATGTACAACTTTTTAACGTTATAATATAAGTATAATCAATATGGATATAATAATTGTAATTTATTAAATGATAAAGGAGTTATTAGTAATGGTAAGATACACAAAAGTAATAACATTTATGGGAAGCTATTATACGAAAGATTTTTTAAAGGAAAAAAAGGATATAATCAAGGTTAGAGAAGTCAAAGAAGATACTGTTAAAAAGTTCTTTTTACAAGGTGACTGTGAAGTTTTAGTTGTATTTGAGGATTCTGGTAAACAAATAGTTGTGGACGACTTTTCTCCTGAAGAAGAAATTAAAAAATACCTAGGACCTTCTTTCATCAATAAGAAGAGAAAATAGACCTGATTTAAACAACTAAAAATAGGTAAAAAATAAGGGGGCCTTAATAGGCCCCTGTTTAACTTATTTTTTAATTATAAACTTTATATGATCATTTGTCAACCGAATTTTCTGAATATTCCCAACAATTTACTTCACTAATCGACAACTTTTATTTTTATTCACCATAATATACTTTTAGGTATATATCCTTCAGTTCACTCATCAATGGATATCTTGGATTTGCACCTGTACACTGATCGTCAAATGCTTGCTCCACCATTGGATCTAAATTATCTAAGAATTTTTTTTCATCTATATTCAGCTCTTTGATAGTCTTAGGAAGGCCAACTGTTTCTTTAAGATCATCTATAGCTTTTATTAAATTATCAACTTTTTCTTGGTCATCAGCCCCAGCTATCCCTGCAAATGAAGCGAATTCTGCATATCTCTGTAAACAGTTTGGATACTTGTATTGCGAGAATGCCCCCATCTTATTCGGAGCTTCTGCGCAGTTAAATTTAATAACTTCATTTATTATCAATGCATTTGCAACTCCATGTTGCACATGGTGGAATGCACCTAGTTTATGCGCCATAGAGTGGCATATTCCCAAGAACGCATTTGCAAATGCTACACCTGCCATTGTAGATGCCATAGCCATTTTCTCTCTAGCTTCTGGATCGTTTTTACCATTCTTGTAAGCACGAGGAAGATACTCAAATATTATTTTCGCAGCTTGCAGCGCCATGCCATCTGCCGGTTCTGTTCTAAGCATAGACACATATGCTTCTAAAGCATGTGTAAGTGCATCTACTCCTGATGCTGCTGTAAGTCTTGGTGGCATCTCCATCATTAAATCTGCATCTATTATAGCCATATTCGGCATTAACTCATAATCTGCAAGAGGATATTTTATACCTGTATTCTCATCAGTTATAACAGCAAAAGGAGTTACCTCTGATCCTGTACCTGATGTTGTTGGAATAGCTGCAAAATATGCTTTCTGACCCATTTTAGGGAATGTATAAACTCTTTTTCTTATATCCATAAATCTCATAGCAAGGTCTTGGAAATCAACTTCTGGATGCTCGTATAGAACCCACATTATTTTAGCAGCATCGATTGCGCTTCCTCCACCTAGAGTTATGATTAAATCTGGCTCGAATTCAGCCATAGCCTTAGCACCTTCTCTTGCACAAGAAAGCGTTGGGTCTGGAGCAACATCAAAGTATGTAGTGTGTCTTATTCCCATATCATCTAGTAGCTTCGTAACGCATTTTGTGTACCCATTATTGTAAAGGAAAGAATCTGTTACTATAAAAGCTTTCTTTTTGCCTAGAACATCCTTAAATTCTCTAGCTGCTACACCTAAACTTCCCTTTTTGAAGTAAATCTTTTGTGGAGCTCTAAACCAAAGCATATTTTCTCTCCTCTCAGCCACTGTTTTGATATTAAGTAAGTGTTTAACCCCAACATTTTCAGAAACTGAGTTTCCACCCCAAGAACCACAACCAAGTGTTAGAGAAGGAGCTAATTTGAAGTTGTATAAATCACCGATTCCACCTTGAGATGATGGTGTATTAACTAAAACCCTACACGTTTTCATTGCTTTTATAAATCTTTCTACTTTTTCAGGTTGATTTACTGGATCTGCATATAGTGATGATGTATGACCAAGTCCTCCATCTTCAACCAATTTTTCAGCTTTTTGAATTGAGTCTTCAAAACTCTTTGACTTGTACATAGCAAGAACTGGAGAAAGTTTTTCATGGGCAAACGGTTCCTCAACATCTATAGATTCAACTTCACCTATTATTATTCTTGACTCTTTAGGTATATCTACCCCCGCCATTTTTGCTATCACATGCGCCGGTTGACCAACAATTTTAGCGTTTAGTGTGCCGTTTAGTAATATCACTTCTCCAACTTTTTGAGTTTCTTCTTTATTTAGGAAGTAAGCGCCACGATATTTAAATTCTTTTTTAACTTCTTCATAAATTTTTTCTGGAACTATTACTGATTGTTCTGACGCACATATCATACCATTATCAAATGATTTAGATACTAGTATCGAACTAACTGCTGTCTTTATGTCAGCGCTTTCATCGATTATAGCTGGAACATTTCCTGGTCCGACCCCTACTGCTGGCTTACCTGAAGAATACGCTGACTTAACCATTCCAGGTCCACCTGTTGCTAATATAAGATCAACTTCACTCATGATAGTTGTTGTAATTTCTAATGATGGTTCATCTACCCACCCAATAAACCCCTTTGGAGCCCCAGCTTCTACTGCCGCATCATGTACTATTTTCGCTGCCTCGATAGTTGATTTTTTTGCTCTAGGATGTGGAGAAAATATTATACCATTTCTTGTTTTTAAAGATATTAACGACTTAAAAATAGCTGTCGATGTTGGATTTGTTGTAGGTATAACTGCCCCAAGTACTCCAACTGGCTCTGCTATTTGTGTAAATCCAAATGTTTTGTCTCTTTCTATTACACCACATGTTACAGTATCTTTGTAGGCATTGTATATATATTCTGAAGCAAAATGGTTCTTAATTACTTTATCTTCAACAATACCCATACCTGTTTCTTCATATGCCAGTTTTGCAAGATAGATTCTATTTTGGTTTGCTGCTGTAGATGCTGCTAAAAATATTTTATTGACTTTCTCTTGGCTAAATGTAGCAAATTCTTGTTGAGCTTTTCTGATTTCAGCAATCCTAATCTTTAAACTCTCTACACTATTCACTAAAACTGGGCTAACTTCTTTTACTTCTTCGGACTTAACCTCTGCTTCTACAACCACTTCTTTACTTGCCATGAAAAATTCCTCCCCAAAAGTTCTTGTATTTTTTGTCTTGATTAGTCTTTTTGCTTTTTTGTAAAATTTATTTTGTTGTATTTTATAATGAATTTTTGAGCTATACTTTGCCTGAAAATTAAATGTCGTTTGAAACTGAATTTCTATTAGATAGTCTAGGGACTATTTTTGAATAACTTTTGAATTGATTTTAAACTGCTATTGAACTACTTTTGGTGTTTCTAAAACTAATTCTAATTATTCGTAAGAGTCTTGTCAAGATAATTTTTGTAAAATTTGAACTAGTTTTAAAATTCACAATTTTTAAATATTTAACAAGCTTTTGAAAAGAATTTAAAATATTATTAGATATATTTTTTGAATTTTCTCATATTTTTAACTTATTTTTAACTTATTTTAAAATGTGTTTACATTAATTTATTAAATGATTTTATTTTTTATACCAATCTAGGCACCATTTTTGATATAATAAAACTATTGAAAAGATATATATAATTGAAAGGGGAAATACCATGGATATACTTATTTTTGGACATAAAAATCCAGATACAGACTCAATATGTTCGTCACTATCGTTGACATATTTAAAAAACAAATTAGGATATAAAGCTACTGCTTGTGCATTAGGCGAAATTAGAAAGGAAGCTCAGTTCGCTCTTGACTATTTCAAAGTAGACGCACCCAAGATCATAGATGGTGTAGGATCTGATGATAATGTAATCATCGTAGACCACAACGAATATGGACAAAGTGCAGATGGATTAGAAAAGGCTAACCTTCTAGAGATAGTAGATCATCACAAACTTGGAGGAATCTCAACTAGTGTTCCTATATCTGTAAGGCTTATGACTGTTGGATGTACTTGTACAATAATTTACAACATGTTTAAAGAAAACAAAGTTGAAGTACCTTATGAAATAGCTGGACTTATGCTATCTGCTATACTTTCAGATACACTATTATTCAAATCACCTACAACTACTGAACTTGACAAGATAGCAGGAGAAGAATTAACTAAAATAGCTAAACTTGATATGGAAAAATACGCTATGGATATGTTCAAAGCTGGAACATCTTTAGACGGACTAAGTGTTGAGGAAATAGTAAATATGGATTTTAAAGAATTTGATATGAGTGGTAAAAAAGTTGGTATAGGGCAAGTCTTCACAATGGATATAGATTCTATATTCGCTAAAAAAGACGATTTCCTAAACTATATAAACTCAACAAATTACGACATGTTAATACTTGCTATTACAGATATAATTAAAGAAGGTTCATATTTAATATACAAAGGCGAAGATACTGTAATCTCTAAAGCATTCGATGTAAATGCAGGACAAGGAGTATTTGCTGAAGGCGTTGTTTCTAGAAAGAAACAGCTAGTACCTAATTTAACAGATGCTATATAAGTAATTTAACACTAATTAAATAAATAGTTTTTTATTAGAAGCTTTTTTATTTAAAACGGATATATGTTTTTATTATAATAAATAAAAAAGTAACCACAATCGATGGTTACTTTTTTTATAGATATTATTTTATAATTATTCCTTGACCAGCTTAGCTGGTGTATCTAAACTGGTCTCTTTAATATTCAATGCTTGTAATTATGTTTTTAGGATTTATTGTCTCACCATTATTGTAAACTAAATTTCCAAAAATGTAAATAGTACATTATGGTAGTTTATTACCAAAACTAAAATTAGATTATACTACATTTTTTCCACTTCTGGATAATCAATTCCGAATGTATCTACAGTAACTTTTTTCATAACTTGTGGAGATTTGGGTCTATCAGATCTATCTACGTTAGTTGTAGCAATTTCATCTACTACCTCTATACCCGATGTCACTACACCAAATCCTGCATACTGTCCATCAAGATGCGGAGAATTTTGGTGCATTAAGAAGAATTGAGATCCTCCTGAATTTGGCATCATAGTTCTAGCCATAGAAATTACCCCTCTATCGTGCTTTAAGTTGTTAGTAAATCCATTTCCAGAAAACTCACCTTTTATAGCATAACCTGGTCCTCCAGTTCCATTACCATCTGGGCAACCACCTTGTATCATAAAGCCTTCTATCACTCTGTGGAATCCTACTCCATCATAATATCCTTTATTTACCAATGAAATGAAGTTATTAACTGTGTTTGGAGCTATATGTGGATATAACTCTATTTCTATTTTCTTTCCATTTTCCATTTCTATAGTTACTATTGGGTTTTTATTTTCCATACTGTATACCTTACCTTTCGTTATAAGTTTTGCATTATAAGATTTAATTTTATCTATGTAATATAAGATAATTATATATCAATTATATCCATCTTTGCTATATTTTTACCAATTTCATATCCTTCAAAGTATTTAGTTTTACAAAAACCTTCTTCAAATCTAAAGGTATCCTTTGGTCCAAATTCCTCCTTAGGCTTTACAACCACTATGTTATCTTTAGAAAAAACTTCTTTTAGACTATCTGGTACAACATAGTCATATCTCATAGTTATTAAAATAATTTTATCGACTTTTTCATCTACTAGGGGTTGTAAAAGTCGATTATTTAATAATCCTCCATCTAATTTATACCCATCATACAATCCTGAAACTATGTTTTTTGAAAATTCTTCTCTAAAACCTTGACTCCCATTTGGAGTATACGGATATAATGAACTATATTTTACTCCCTCGAGGCACTCTTTTTCAGATTTATCAACAAGATTTAATACTACCTCTCCTGGTTTTTGGTCATTTACTTCCACATAATTAATATAAAAATTTGAATCCATCTTGTTTTCTTCACAATATAAACCTTCTAATCTCCTCATCAGAGGTGAGTTATCAACAGTATTATCGATTATTTTTACCTCATCACCTTCTCCAGTAGCGAAGTTTTTCCACATATCCTCCATTTTTTCTATGTTTCCTGTGAATAAAAAATATCCATTTACTGCGCCGATTGAAGTCCCAGAAATTGAATGGTAC
The DNA here is from genome assembly GCF_000498755.1 of Clostridioides mangenotii TR. GTDB lineage: Bacteria > Bacillota > Clostridia > Peptostreptococcales > Peptostreptococcaceae > Metaclostridioides > Metaclostridioides mangenotii_A. The sequence goes on from NZ_AXUS01000002.1 coordinate 188,506, forward strand.
TCTCTAATGCCCCCATCGTAAAGCCCTTTTATAACTCCCGCTTGGTACGCTCCCTTGGCTCCTCCACCTTCTAAACATAATCCTAATTTCACTGCATCCACTCCCTTTCTGAAAAATTATAATGAATAAAGTGATCTAAATGTTTTGTATATATCGATATAGTCTTCCATACATCCCAGTTCTCTTATTGAGTGCATTGAAAGTATTGGGCAACCAACATCCACTGAAGGTATATCTAGATGTGTTGATGATATTGGCCCTATTGTACTTCCACCTCTCTCATCAGATCTATTTACAAATTCCTGATATTTAACATCCGCACTCTTACAAATATTTTTATATACAGATGTAGAATACGCATCACTTGTATATGCTTGATTAGCATTTATTTTTATAGCCGGACCCCCACCCATAACTGGCCTATTAGTAGGATCGTGCTTGCTAGCCATATTTGGATGTACCGCATGTGCCAAATCTGCTGATATCATATAAGATGAATATATAGCTTCAAAAAATTCTTCTCTATCTTTTCCTAATGATATACAGATTCTTTCAAGTATATTTAGTAACATATTTGAATCCGCACCCTGTTTTGTAGAACTTCCTACTTCTTCATTGTCAAAAATAGATACAACATTTATGCCTTTTCCAGATCTTGCTTCAATAAGAGATTTGATGCTAGTATACGCCATTGATAAATTATCTTGTCTTCCAATAGAAATAAATTCGTTGTTAGCACCCATAATGCATCCCTTTTCGAACTCATATAAAAATAAATCAAAGTCTATAATATCTTCAATATCTACATCGAGCTCTTTAGAAATTTCTTTTAATAAATAATTATCCTTTTCTAAATTATCATTTAATATACCCACTAAAGGCAACATATCGACTTGTTTATTAAATTTATATCCATCGTTTACACCTCTATTTAAGTGAATAGCTACATTAGGTATTATACACATAGGTCTACCGAAATTTATTATTTTTTCAACTGGGTTTAAAATCCCATCATCAGTATTTCCTCCACTTAAAACCACTCTTCCCGCTATGGATAACGGTCTATCAAGCCAAGTGCTTAAAATCATGCCCCCATAACCTTCTGTATTTAGCTTAAGGTAAGAATTTTCTACAGACATCTCTGCATTTGGTTTTATTCTAAATGTAGGTGAATCAGAATGAGATCCAATTATCTTAAAACCTTCCTCCTCAATATTTTCGGAATTTATACTAAAAGCTACTATTGCAGATAAATTCTTTGTAACATAGTATTTACCGCCCTCTTTTACACTCCATTTTTTGTTTAATTGAAGTTCTGTAAATCCATTTTCATCCAGCTTACTTTTCACATTTGCAACAGCGTGAAAAGCAGTTGGACTACTGTAAATAAAATCAATTAGCTCGTTTGATAAATTATCTAATTCATTCGATAATATATTATTATTCAATTCAACCACTCCTTTTAAAATTATAACTATAAAATATCTAAAGTCGTGTACTCCTTATTTATCTTTTTGATTCCCTGCTGATCAAATGCTATAGTCAACTCAGATCCTATCATAGAAACTACAGTACCCACTCCAAATTTAGGATGGTGAACTTTTGACCCCAGTTTTATATCGTCAATATCAGTTTCCTTACCCGAATCTTTTACCGTAGCATTAACTTTACTCGCAACTGCCGTTCTATTGACATTATTCATGTACTTTTTAGTGTACTTGTCTAGCATATTGTAGCTGGCCTTTGAGTAAGGCAATTCACTGCTTGAAGAGTATAATTTCTCTATACATTCCTCAGGTAATTCTTCCATAAATCTCGATGCCACTGATACATTCGTCTTACCGTATAGAGTTCTTCTCTTAGTAAGGGTCATGAAAAGTTCTTCTTTAGCTCTCGTTAATCCAACATAGCAAAGTCTTCTCTCTTCTTCTATATCCGATTCGTTCATAGATTTTATGGCCCTAGAGATAGGGAAAAGCCCTTCCTCCATACCTGTTAAAAACACAACTGGGAACTCTAACCCCTTAGAAGTATGAATTGTCATAAGAGAAACCCTGTCATCATCCTCTTCCTCAGATACATCAGAAGTAAGGGCAACGCTAGTCAAAAATGTTTCTAAAGTTTTATCCTCGTAGTTTTCATCAGTGCTGCTTTCAAATTCTATAGCAATAGATATAAACTCCATAAGGTTATCAATTCTATCTTGAGCTTCCTCACTCTTACCTGACATAGACTCGGTGTTTTTATCTCTAGTTTCAATAAGCTCGTCCATATATCCAGTAGTATCCAATACCTTTTCAATAAGCTTGCTCACTGGATAAGCCTCTTTTATAGTTCTAAGTGTTCCTATTATATCGATAAATCCACTTATAGATGCCTTTGCTTTAGTAGATATATCTGAGTTTGTATCTATATCAAGTAAAACAGAGTAAATACTCTCTTGCTTTAGACTGGCTCTATCTTCTATTTTCTCAATAGTTCTAAGTCCTATACCTCTTCTAGGAACATTTATAATCCTTTTTATCGATATATCATCCTGTGGGTTTTGAATTACTCTTAAATATGCAACCAAGTCCTTAATCTCTTTTCTCTCGTAGAACTTAGTGCCTCCATATATGTTGTATGGAATTTGACTTCTATTTAAGGCATCTTCAACTGCCCTCGCCTGCGCATTAGCTCTGTAAAGAACTGCGAAATCATTGTACTTTCTCTTTTCTTTTCTGTATATTTTGGCAATAGAATCAGCAATAAACTCAGCTTCATCAAGTTCGCTATCTGTAAGTTCTATCTTAATTAGCTCTCCATCTTTTTTCTCACTCCAAAGTTTTTTTCTCTTTCTTTCAATGTTGTTTGAAATAATCTTATTGGCTGCATCAAGTATTACCTGAGTCGATCTGTAGTTTTGCTCTAGCTTAACTACATGAACATCATCATAATCTTTTTCAAACTCAAGGATATTTTTTATATCCGCACCCCTCCAACCATAAATACTTTGATCATCATCTCCGACAACACATATGTTTTGGTGCTCTCTAGCTAGTGCTTTTATAAGCTCATACTGTGCCTTACTAGTATCTTGATACTCATCGACCATTATATACTTGAATCTACTCCTATAATAGCTAAGAACGTCTTGATTTGTTCTAAATAACTCAACTGTTTTTAATATAAGATCATCAAAGTCTAAAGCACTATTTCTCTTTAAACGGTCTTGATACAACGCGTATATTTCCGCAACTTTAACCATCCTATTATCAGCAATATTAGCATCTTTAAATTCTTTAGGTGACATTAGTTTATCCTTTGCGCCTGATATAGCACTTATGACACTTTTAGGTTCAAATACTTTATCGCTTAAGTTTAATTCCTTTAAACAATCTTTTATAAGCGTTACTTGATCTGCACTATCATATATAACGAAACTTCTATTGTAACCGATTTTATTTATATCTTTTCTAAGTATTCTCACGCAACAAGAGTGGAAAGTACTAATCCACATATCCCTTGTATCTGTCTCTATATTTTGTTCTACCCTTTCCCTCATCTCATTTGCAGCTTTATTTGTAAAAGTTATAGCAAGTATATTCGGTGCTTGTACCCCTTTATTTTCAATAAGATATGCTATTCTACTCGTCAGAACTTTTGTTTTACCAGATCCAGCACCAGCAAGAATAAGAACAGCTCCTTCGGTCTTTTCAACTGCTTCTCTCTGCGCAGGATTTAATGTATCTAAATTCATATTATTCCCCCTAAATTAAAGTCATAAATATATTCTAATGCAAAACAGAGATTTCTTCAAACTCTATTCCTGAAATCTTCTAAGAATAAATCTATTTAATATATTTTATTCTTGGAAATATAATCCTTGTATAGTTGAAATAGGAATAGTGCTATCTCAAAGCATCCTATCATGCACGAGATAACACTACTTTATATACAACTTATCTTTTATTTAAT
>NZ_AXUS01000003.1 GCF_000498755.1 Clostridioides mangenotii TR
ATTTTATTTTATTATAATCATATTTTATCTATATATACTATGACCCTTTATTTGTATAACCAATGATAGCCAAATACTAAATACTAATTGTACTTGAATACAGTCTGCTCATCAATTTCAGTCGTAAGTGCATCTAAAGCCGTTTGAATTATATCGTATCTAAGTTTGTACTGCTCTTCTTTTGACTTTGTTGGGTCTCCCATAGGATATGGTATTGATACTGTAGTTACTATCCTATTAGCACCAACTGTTTTAGCAACCGGAACTAAGTTGCACATTTGCACAATCGGGAATCCCGCTTTTTCAAACTCTCTTACCATCGTTGCGCCGCAACGAGTACAAGTACCTCACGTAGAAACCAGTATTATAGCATCTACGTTTGCATCTTTAAGATATGGAATCATCTCATTTGCCATTTTAACTGCTTCACCTTGAGTTGTTCCAGTACCGACTGTTGAGTAAAAGTATTCATGAAGTTTTCCGATATTACCTCTTTTTTCATGTTCTTTTAATGCGTCTATAGGAGTTACTACATCTGGATCTCCATTTGCAACAGCAGGGTCAAATCCAGCGTGAATTGTTTTAAATACTCCAGATTTTAAATCTTCTATGTTTGATATATCGTATCTTCCCCATCTTGTCGCAGATGCAGATTGAATTCTATCTGGATTATCTACTGGTACTATTCCGCCAGTCGTAACAAGTGCAACGTTTGCACTACTGATGTTTTTTACAGCAGGGGCTATATCTACTTTCTCTATAATAGGTATCTCTAACTCAGATACAAAGTTCTGACCTGTAAGTTTTTTTACAATCATATTTACTGCTCTGTCAGACGCCATCAAATTGTCGTCTCTCCAAACTTGATGTCTTTTACCTCTTTCAAAAATGCCTTCAGTCTCTGCATCTAGCACTTTTTGATCATTTAGTATTTTATTTCCAAGGCTTGCCATACTAGATAAATCTTTTCTCATTTTTCCAGCGCTATTTCCACCCTTAAGTATATACATATCTTTTTTGTACATTTCTACTCCGGGATTTTCTTCGTGCATTGATGTTATTACTTCTACACCAAATTTATCCTTTACAGCTTTACATATCTGCCCACATGCAACGCCATATCTACCCGCTTGGAATGCTGGACCTGCAAAGAAGATGTCAAACTCCTTATCCTCTAGAAATCCTAGTACTCTATCTACGGCTTCATCCGTATTTGATCCCATAAAGTTATCTCCACAAATTATTGTGTAAACTATCTCTGTATCGTCCAACAACTTATCTAACTGTAATCCTGGTCCAACTAGGCCTTCTCTAATTTCCGGCTCAAAATCAGCCTTGTCTTCTCCACCTATTTGACCAAAAAATTGATTTAAGTATAGTATTGCTTTTTTCATAAAATTCCCTCCTATTCTATTAGAATTCTTTCATTGTCTTTGTAGACCATCCTAAAACTTGATCCCCACAGAACATTGAGTTGTTTTCCATTATTATTGAACCATCTTCTCTAACTGAAGGCCCTAGCACTTCATCATTAGCCCAGCCCCCTGCAAAACCATCCCTGCCTAATGACTCTAGTTCTCCAAGTACAGTTTGCATAGCAGGAAGCTCTACAAGCTCTGAAACATTCCCACATGATACTATTGCATCTAACTTTTGGTCTAAAGTTACAAATGGTTGTGAGTTTCCGTCTCTTCCAGTACATTCATTTGAAAGACCCACAACTTTTACTCCCACATCTTCAAGGGCTACTATACAACCAACAAAATCTGCATCTGGATTTCCGTATCCTTCTTCAGTCACTATAGCTCCATCAGCTCCTAGTGATTTAGCTATCTGAGCTACGAAAATTGCCGATCTTTCTTTTTGTTCAAGTGATACATTTAAGTTTGATAAAATTACCCCTAAAAAGTTTAAAGTTTTTCCATGTTCTCTATATAAGCTCTTTAAAACTGGCGTGTTTTGTATATCGTAAGTAGACCATTTTGATGAGCAAGGCATAAAGCTACCAGAAATAAGCGCACCATCTAATATCTCATTTGGATGTAAAAATGTAGGTACAAAGTGGTTCATATCCCATCCATATACCAAGTCATTGTAACCAGAATCCTCCATCTGTGATTGACCCTGCATAACTAAAACTACACTAGGAAGTTTATTTGTGTCATCATTTCTCTTTGTAACTGGATCGAGTTCAAAGATTTCTGTATCCTCTGGAGTTAATTCCTTTATACAATTTGCAATGTACTCTGCCAATTTATGTCCTGCTCTTCTAAGCGCATCGTTTTTCTTTTGTTGTTCTTGCTTTTCAAAATCTTCATTTGTATCAGCTACTAACACAATGTTGTTTAGTTTAGAAAAATAAGTGTATTTAGCACCTTCTCCTCCCATATCTATTAAACCGTCCTGAAATCCCCCCCAGTGTTTACCTACAACTAAAACACTACAATCTTTCAGTGCATGTGTCTTACCGCTACCACAAGGAACTACATCACCTGTATAACCAGGAAATAGTGGTGATCCATCTAGTTTTACCCTAGGCTCAATTGCTTCTTTTACAGGACAAATTCTCACCATATCTCCAGGTTTGACGATGTGAATATCAGCCTCTGTTATCCTCTCATCCTTTTTAACAAAATCTAGAAGATCTTCTTTATTTAGGGTAAGTTCTCCATCATTAAAAAACGTTTTCTCACCAAAAGTGATTTTTTTAACATAAAATTGCCCAATTTCTAACTTCATATTTAATCCTCCTCTATCATAGATAATTGCTATAGTTCTACCCCTTAATATAATTTTATTACATAATCATTTCAATTGATTTGTTATTTTTTTAATTAACTCTTGTTTTTTTGGTAATTTTTACAAATTTATATCATTCTACTTTGTTATTTGATAGAATATAATTATATGTTGGTTTATAATTATATTCTATTCGGAGGCTTAATTATGTCAATTACAGTAAAAGATGTATTGCAGCTTGACTTGTTCAGAAATACAAAAGTATTAGCTGGTAAAGATGGCCTTGATCGTATGGTAAACAGAGTATCGGTTTTTGATTGCCCCATACAAATTGAGAGGGATTTGATAGTTCTGAAAGAAGGGGATTTTTTCGTTTCCAACTTCTATTTTTGGAAAGACGACTATGATGAAGCAATTTTTGCAATTGACTTTCTAAATTCTAGAAAGTGCAGTTGTCTCTGTATAACTAGTGAATACCTTGAATACTTTAGCGATGAAATGGCCGAACATTGCAATAAAATCAACTTTCCTATTCTCACGATAGACTACTCAGTCTCTTATGGAGATATTATGAAAAGCGTATACCTTTTAATGGTCGAAGATCAGAGAAATATTATTCATGAAATGCAGTTGATAAACTTAATAAAAACAAAAGACACTCTTGAAATAAATAAAATAATCAATGAAATAAATCCTCACTTTTTAGGATATATAACTACCATCTACTGTTACTCAAATGATCCTAACTTTAAATTTTCCAAGCATTTTAGAAATACTATTAATGAATCAAAACAAAATTTTTGTATACCGTACAAAAATGGTATTATAATAATTTTGACTTACAATAATATGACTGATAGTAAAATTATATCATATGTAAATTACTATCTAGAGCTAATCAAATCCAATGTTAAAGACTACATAGTCGGTATAAGCAACAATTCAATAAGCTTAATGGATGTACAAGAATCAATATCTCAAGCTGTTTTAAGCTGTACATCGCGCACGATAAAAAGTGATTCTATTGTATTCTACGGTAATCTGGGGTCATTCTCATTGTTACTATCATTCAAAGACACTCCCGTTATAAAATCCATATACAGCAATACAATTGTTCCAATTATACAATACGATAAAAATCATAATAAAGACTTATTATATACACTTATCACCTTTGTTGAATGTTGCGGAGATTATAAAAAAACTGCTCAGCTTATATATCAGCACGAAAACACGGTTAGATATAGAGTACTTAAAGTTAAGTCTCTTTTAGGCCTTGGGGATTCAACAATTGAATTTTATGAGAGGATTTCTTTAGGTGTTAAACTTCACAAAATATACAAGCAAATGAATTCAAGCTTTTAATTTATCTATAACTATAAAGAAACGGACTCTTAATCTTAATTAAGAGTCCGTTTCTCTAATAGTGCGAATTTTATAGCTTTAAATTCTATATTATAAATATTTAGTAGGCTTTTTACCAATATTAATTGGCAGTGTATCCAGCTTTGATAAGGGTGTCTATTGATACACCGCCCTTATTTTCATTTACCAGTACTATTGGCCCAGTACATCCCATTCCACTCTCAGCGTAGATTCCACTCTTCCACAATTCAGAAACAGCATCTTCTAGATCCATTATATCAATACCGTTTATTTGGTATGTTACTACTTCTTTATCAGGCATTTTTACTTCAACTTTATCAGCTTTAGTCTCTTTTTTAGTCAGAGATGAGATAACATCATCAAATTTAGCTTTCTTAGCTTTTGAAAATTCATCTTTAGCAACTTCATTTACTGAACCTTTTACTACATCATAAGCGTATTTTAAAGCATTTGCAACAACTGGAGAACCAGATGCTCTAGAAAGAATTAAAACTCTTCTATCATAGTTTTCTCCAACACCTGGACCATATCCATATCCTTGGGCCTCAAAATCTCCACCAGTATTAAATGAAGAAAATATCTTCATAAATATATTTCCTGATAATGTATCTGTTACCATCACGTCTGGCGCTCCAACAAGTAAGTCATTACCCCTCATTACACATCCGCCATCGGCCCTTATAGAATCTGCAAACTCTATATCATATCCATTATCTTTAAGTTCTTTAAGACCTTTTTCAACTTGTCTTGCTCCATCTACATTTAAGATACCAACTTTAGGATTCTTAATTCCTATTGATTTCGCAGTCGAAATACCGTATATAGCATTTCTAATCATAGCCTCTATCCTATTAGTAGCACTAGTACCTGTTGTAGTTGCAAGTATCATTTCTTTACCTTTAGCAGGAGTAATTACCCTTCCTACTGTAGAAACTCCTATTGGGAAATTGTAGTGCATTGTAACACACGCATCTATATATCCCGAGTCAAGAAGCTCCTCCATTTTACAGTGCATATCTGATTCATCATTTACTTCAACTATTTCTAAGTCAGTATCGTATTTTGGCCCAATTAAAACTATATCAAACAATCCAGAGGCTGCAAGTTCAGCACCATCTACAATGTTTTTAACTCCGTGCTCACTACCTAGAGTTGTTATACCTATTTTAATTTTTTCACCAAATTCTCCACTTTCTATTGCATTAGCTACTTCTAAGAATACATCTGCAATTACTTTTTTAGACATATAATCACCCCTATTCTTCCATCATATCTAATGCTAATTTTTTCATGGATTCAGCAATTATCTTCTTAATTTCATCCTTAGATACACCACTTGTAGCGTCTTCTGTAACTCCTGTATTTCTTTCTATAATCACAGAAACTCCATCAAATAAATTAGTCATTCTTCCTAAGAACAAGCTTCCTTTACCAACTATCATAGCTCTATTTTTATCGCCAGTAGTCATATCATCTATTGCAAAACCAGCATATGGAACACCTGATGGTATATGCCCTTGAGTTGGAGCCCATCCAGGTAAACCGCACTTAGATACGAAATCTTTTAGATCCTTTTTCTCCATATCTCCACGTTTAACAGCAAGTGCACCTATCATCTTGTAGTTTGCCTCTGGAACATCTCCAGCTCCTGCAGGTTTTGTTATATCAGGGTTTTGCATTTCAACTGAGTATACATCTACATCAGGAATCTTTAGGTCCGCTCTATCAAGTCCTGAAGTAATAAGAGAAGTCATAACTGCTTGAGGAGATGATCCTGTTCCAACAGTATGTTTTCCTGTTAAGTCAGTTCTTATTATTGGATTAATTCCATCATTTTCAGATATAAGTACTGCAAATCCACCAACTACATCTTCTAGAACTGGAAGATCTTTTTTGATATGGTCTTTTGAGTTCATTCCAAGTTTAGCACTAGCACCACCTGCAACTATCATAACATTTTTATGAACTCCAGATTTAACAAGTGCTGCTGCTTGAATAAGAGCATGCGTTGGAGCTGCACAGAAACCTCTTGTATCAGAACCAGTTGCATTTTGGAAGCCTGCTATTTCAGCTATTGATTTTGCAAAGTTTCCTCCACCTCTTTGATTCATATCTCCACAAGCTTCTTCTGAACACTCAATAACATAATCTATATCATTAGCGTCTATTTCACAATGTCTAATTGCATGAATAGCAGATAAAACACCTGATGCTTTTACAACTAAGTTTTCAAACATAGTGTGAGCGTTTAGGTTTATATCTACATCATGAGCTCTTTTTATATATCCTACAAGTTCACCGTTATGGTATAACCCCTCAGCTATATGTTCTTCTATAAGAGCTTTTCCGTCTTCTATATCGTCTCCCTTTATTTTTCCAAAGAATGGAGAAATTTCTGGGTAGTTATTTTCAATTTTAGGTTTCACTTCATTTACAAAGCTTTCTGATAACTTAACAAGATCAAAAGCATCACTTATTTGCATAAATGCTAAAAATTCATCTTGAGGCATTATTTCCCCAAACTTACCATTTCTTTTTCCCTCAATTTTTTGGTTGCACCAAGGCATTTCTAAATCTTTTAAATCTTCTGGTCTGTTGTTTCCTATATAAACTTGATTTGGCATGTAATTTACTGCTTCATCATAAGATCTGATGTGTTTGCCTACTTCTATTAAAAATTCTGAATCTGGATGTGTCTGTCTCTCAACAGAGCATGTAGTTCCGTTTTGAACTATCATATCCGGAGTATGGACAAGTATGTAGCCTGCACCTTTTAATACTGGAAAAGTCATTTATTTGCACCCCCAAAGATTTTTTGTTCTCAAATTGTTGTGGATTTCACGGACAGAACACCCGTGAAATCCACAGATTGGATAGTATATAGTTAAGTATTTATATGATGTGACATTATAATTTACAGCGTGTATTTCTAGTCCTCAAATACTGTTTGACCATCAACTTCTGTAGTCAATGCTTTCAATGCTTTTTCTACTAATCCTCTTCTTAAAGCCTTTTCTTCATCTGGCTCTAAAGCTGGATTTCCTAGTGGATGAGGTATTGCAATAGTTGGAACTATTCTGTTTGCTCCAACTGTAAGTGAGATTGGAACTACTGTACACATATGTACAACAGGTATACCCGCTCTCTCTATTTCTTTAACCATCGTTGCACCGCAACGAGTACAAGTGCCTCACGTAGAAGTTAAGATTACTGCATCTACACCATCAGCTTTTAATTTTGCACCTATTTCAGATGCGTATTTTTTCGCACTTGCAACTGCTGTACCATTACCAACTGTTGAGAAGAAAGTTTCATATAGTTTACCTATAGCTCCCTCTTTTTCTAAGTCTCTTAGAACATCAACTGGTAAAACTCTATCTGAGTCTATATTACAGTAAACAGGGTCAAAACCACCGTGTGCTGTTTCGTAAGTTTCTTCAGTAAGGTTTTCTACTCCAGCGATTGAGTAAGAACCATACTTAGAAGCTGATGAAGACTCTATTCTATCAGGGTTTCCTTTTGGAACTATACCACCAGATGTTACTAAAGCTATTGTCGCTTTTGTAATATCTTTAACTGCTGGATTTGGATCAACTCTATCGAAATCTGGCATTGGGTATTCAGTTTCATATTCCTCTCCCTTGATCTTTTTGATAAGCATATCAACTGCTCTCTTAGATCCTCTATCTTCATGGAAGAAGTTAACTCTTATTCCTCTTGGCATATATCCTTCTTCTTTAGGAGATCCGATTTCTTCTCCTTTAGAATACTTAATAGCAAATTTAGCTAACTTAGGAAGCGCTTTCCTCATTCCTGCTGCAGAGTCAGAAGTTTCTACTATATATACATCCTTCTTAAACATATCTGCACCTGGGTTTTCTATATACATTCCTGTAACACATGGTATATTTAATGCTTCTTGAACAACTTTAGTTATTGTTCCAGCTGCAACTCCGTATCTACCAGCGTTAAATGCAGGACCTGCTATGAAAAGATCTGGCTTGAAGCCTTTTATCATACCTAGAACTTCTTCGCCTGCTTCGTCGATGTTTTCATTGAAATAACTATCTCCGCATACAACTGTTCCAACTATTTCAAATTCATCACCTAAGTTTTTATCAAGTTGCATACTTATTGGCGGTAAAGACTCAGCTATGTGAGGCTTTATATCAGCCTTTTCTTCACCACCAATACCAGCAAAGAACTGATTTACATAATGAACTACTCTAAGCTTTTCCATACGATTTCACCCCTTTAGATTTTATTTTAGTTGTTGAATTTGCAGAATTCATCTCTTATTTCTTTCATTTCACCCGCAATCTCATCAACTTCTAAAACCATCTCCATCATTCCTACTTGATCTTCGTAAACTTCTTCATTAAATAACTCTTTCATTTCCGGCTCAACAACATGGTAAACGCTAAGTCCCAAATCAACTCCAGCAAGTGGTCCAGCGAATGTTGGATCACCAGCAGTTACTGTTTCAGCTGCAAGACCTGCAGCTTCGGCTTCAGCAGCACCTAGTAAAACCACTAAGTTCTCAGCCCCGAATTTATCAGAAGCGTCTTTAACTCTTTTTTGGTTTTCTAAGTCCATAGCCCCAGCAGCCGTTCAGACAAAACATTCAGTCGATGAAAATATTATCTCTGCCCCTTCTACTGTTTTTACACACTCATCAATTGCAGGTCCAGGTATTCCGTCACGGTCACCTATTATAAGGACCTTCTTATTAGTCAATAAGCTCATAATAATCCTCCTAATTTATATTTTTCTTATTTTAATTACAATTATAATAAATTTATATTTTATTTTACTTATATATTTTTTTAAATTTAACTTTTATCGAATCTCTATTAACTAGAATCCTTTTGATGTTAAATGTCCAAATCCAGTTTCGTTTGTTGCACCAGTTATAGCTTGTATTTCAACTTCGATAGTTCCATCATCTTTTAGACTTCCATCAGCTCCACCAGCTATTACTTCTACTACATCTAAGTGACCTATAACTTTATCAAGTTTAGGTAAAACTACAACTTGGTTGGCATTTCCACCAGTTACAACAGCATCTGCTTTTGCATCTGCATCTGCAAGTGATTGAGAAGCACCATCTCTACCAGCGTATTCATCTGTAACGATTACAGTTTTAACACCTTGATTTTCTATTTTTTTACAGTTCATTATAAGGTCAGTATCAGGGTTTCCGAAACCTTCTTGAGATACTATAACAGCATCTAAACCTAGGTATTTACATAACTTAGAAGTCCAGTTTGAAGATCTTTCTTTATCAGCTAGGTAAACATTTTCATTAGTGATTATTACACCCATAAAGTTTATTTCTTTACCGTGTTTAGCATAAAGCTCTTCTACAACTCCATTATTTAAGTGAACATAACTTGGGTTCTTGTCACAAGCAGAAACACAGTTACCACTTACAACAGCACCATCCATTATTTCAGTTGGATATAAAATTGTTGGGACTATTTGTTTTGCATCTACTCCGTAAACATAAGTGTCGTGAAGTAATCCTTGAGTTTGAAGCATATAAACATATCCTACTTTTGGAAGATCTGGGTATTCACTTATTTGCTCAAGCAGTGGTTTAGTTTCATAAGTAGATACTTCATCTGGAGTAATCTCTTTAGCAACTTTTCCTAAGTAAGTAGCCGCTTTAAATCCAATCATTCTAACAGCGTACTCGTGATTGTGTTGTTTTAATCCATCAACTGGCTCTGCTATAACAACGACATTGTTAAGTTTAGAGAATGGAGTGTATTTTGCACCTTCTCCAGTCATGTCTATGATACCCTCTTGGAATCCAACGATTTTACCAGTAGTTACTACAGCTACACCTTTAAGTGCGTGAGTTCTACCTTCTCCAACAGTATCTACTTTAGATATAATTCCCGGGAAAATTCCACCATTTCCTTCGACCTTAACTCTAGGCTCAATTACATCTTTTACTGGTGTTATTCTTACACTTTCACCTGGGCGAGCTAACTCGATATCAATTGATTTAATATGCTCATCCCCACCAATTTCTTGTAGCATCTCTTCCTTGTTGATGAATAAAACACCATCTACTACTTTTGTCTCATCACCAAATTGAACATCCTTAATATTGATCTTACCTAATTCAAGACGCATACTGCACCTCCTAATATTTAGATTTATATATACATCTGACCTGTGTCAAATTTATACCTTTGTTAGTTGTTATTTTATAGTGCAAATCATTTATTTGTATTTACTATACGTATTTTTTGATCATGTCTTCTATATTAGGTACTGTTGCATCATCTTTAGTAACCTCGTCTACTTTTTCTCCGCCTTTGTATATAGCTAGAGTAGGAAGCCCTAATACCTTTTGTTTTATAGCTAATCTTCTTGCTTTTGTAGTATCCATCTTGCAGAATTTTATTTTATCTCCATAAGTTTCAGAAAGCTTTTCAATATCTGGAAGTAATGCTTTACAAGGTTCACAACCTTCACTCCAGAAATCTACAAATACTACCTCTTCAGAATTTAATACTTCAGTTTCAAAAGTTTCTTTATCTAGTGATAACATATTATTTCCCCCTCATTTTTTAATTTTTTATTTTAACTCCAAAACAATATTCAGTTTGTCTGATACTATTCTGGGAATTTTTCATCTATATATTTCTCTGCAACTACTGCAGCTATTGACCCATCTCCAGTTGCTGTAACAACCTGTCTAAGTGATTTTTCTCTAACATCTCCTGCTGCAAATACACCTTCTATATCAGTTTTCATATCTTGGTCAGTTATTATATAACCTTGCTCATTCATGTTTACTTTGCCTTTAAATACATCTGTCTGTGAAATCAGTCCTACGAAAACAAATAATCCCATTGTTCCATCTTCTTCATCTGCAAAGTACTCGTGAGTTTCTCCATTGATTTTGTTTTTAAATACTATAGACTCTAGTAATCCGTCGCCTTTAACTTCTTCAACTACTGTATCTAGTAAAAACTCAATCTTTGGATTTGCTTGAGCTTTTTCTAATACACTCTTAGCACATCTAAAGCCTTGTCTTCTATGAACTACAGTTACTTTTCTTGCAAATTTTGTTAGGTACATTGCTTCTTCAAGAGCACTGTCTCCACCACCTACAACAAACACTTCAAAGTCTTCAAAGAAGTCGGCGTCGCATGTAGCGCAGTAAGAAACACCTTTTCCAGTAAGTTCTTTCTCGCCAGGGCAACCCATTTTTCTTGGAGATGCTCCAGTCGCAATGATTACAGCTTTTGCTTTATATTCACCTTTTTGACCTTTTAAAACTTTTATGTCTCCGTCGAGTTCAACTGATTCTATAGTATCCTTTACTCTCTTAGCTCCAAACTCATCACACTGTTCAACCATTCTTGCAACCAGTGATGGCCCTGTTGCTTCCCTTACAGATCCAGGATAGTTTGCAACTTCATGGGTAATAACTATTTGCCCACCAGTTTTATCTTTTTCGATGATCAAAGTATTAAGTTTTGCTCTAGATCCATATAATCCTGCTGACAATCCCGCTGGACCTGCGCCTATTATTACTAAGTCATAAACGTTTTCCATATTATATTCCTCCTATTTTGTTATATATTAATTGTTTTTAATTAACTAAATAAGTTTTTGACTATTTTTTAACACTTTCGATTAATTTTTAACAAAATCTATAGTTAAAAATTTTATCTAATTTTCAACATTTTTGGGTATAAGAAATAGGACCTTATTCTCTCATTTTTTAATTTAAAACTTCCTTTTCTCAGAAAATTCCAACTTATCAAAGTCTAATTAGGCATTTTACTATTCCTTTAAATATTTCTTGTTTTTCTAATTACTATCTAATGCTATACATAATTGATTCTTTGAACTGTATTGTAAAATATATCAAAGTCTATCACTCTAAAATCATCTTTTACTGATTCAGTCCAATTTGGAGTTATTTTGTCATTTTGGAATTTTGTCGTGGTGTTTATTGATTCTTCGATCAAACTTAATGAGTTTACATCAAGCGTATTGCCTTTTTTTAAAATTATGGTTCTATATGGTGTTTCATTCGGCTTCACACTTCCATATAGTGGATGTGAAAGAAGATTAAAACCCTCATGAATTAAATCTCTACAGATTTTCAATATATCTATATAACCAACTTCTTTATATAGAATATTTAAGTCATCACTTGTTTCTTCTTTTACTTTTGAGTTGTTTGTTATTATGATCATTTATACACTCTCTCTTTCGAAATGTAGTTTATGTTAAAATAAAAAACAGAAAATACAAACATCCAATTTGTATTCCCTGTTAAAATATTCTTCAGAGCCACGTCCACGTACAGTCTTCTATTACCTGAGAATTTCATCTAAGCTCTTTGGATTTACAGATTAGATTTGTCCCTTCGGTCGCCATCATAACAATGTGGC
The DNA here is from genome assembly GCF_000498755.1 of Clostridioides mangenotii TR. Taxonomy (GTDB): domain Bacteria; phylum Bacillota; class Clostridia; order Peptostreptococcales; family Peptostreptococcaceae; genus Metaclostridioides; species Metaclostridioides mangenotii_A. Next base: position 12,552 of record NZ_AXUS01000003.1, read on the forward strand.
TGTCTCCTGTGCGCTTCAACCGTATGTTTAGTTTTAGTATATAAATCAGTAAAAATATATTGGATAAGTTTTTAACTATTATTTTTAATAGCTTTTAACTATCTCTTTAATTAATAGTATATAAATATTCAATCCAAATTGCAACATATTTTTTACAAAAAAAGTAAGTTTCTTCATTTTATTCCGATATTTTACTGAAATCACTTACTTTTCATACTATTGTTATATGAAATATTTTCCAAAATAATGATCGATTATAATGATATTTTTAATTTTATTTATTAATTTTGATCTTTAAATACTTCCTTTTTCATTAAAAATATTCTTCATTTACAGCATCTAAATAAAATTTTACGCTGTTGATTATTTTTGTAAGTGCATTTTTTTCAAATGGTGAATTTAAATTACCGATTTCTATTATCTCAACAAATGATTTGCTTCCACCTACCGCACACATTTTTTTGTAATCTGATAAATAATCAGACTTTCCATCTCTACTCTTTTCCCACATTTGTAAAGCACAAACTTGCGCTAAAGCATAGTCAATATAGTAAAATGGGTTTTTAAATATATGCCCCTGTTTATACCACCAACCACCTTTTTGTAAAAAATCACATGCACTATAATCCCTGTGTGGTAGATATTTTTTTTCTAAAGTCCTCCAAATGTTTTTTCTCTTTTCCTTTGATATATCTGGATTTCTGTAAACCTCGTGTTGAAATTCATCTACCAGCGCTCCGTATGGTATAAACTTAATTGCCGAAGATAGATGTGAAAACTTATACTTCTCGGTATCTTCTTTAAAAAACATATCCATCCATGGCCATGTTATAAATTCCATACTCATAGAGTGAATTTCACAGCTATCGAGCGTTGGAAAATTGATTTCCGGTGTATCAATCCATCTAGACATATAGAGTTGAAACGCATGTCCAGCTTCATGAGTAAGTACATCTATATCATCTAGTGTCGAATTAAAATTTGCAAATATAAAAGGTGCCTTATGATTTGGTATATATGTACAGTAACCACCCGCTCCTTTATTTGCTCTGGTTTCGTAGTCTATGAGTTCATTCTCTATTATATAATTAAAAAACTCATTTGTTTCATCTGAAAGTCCTTTGTACATTTTCTTTGCTGAACTGAAAATATAATCTGCATCACCTCTTGGTTTAGCATTCCCATTTGTAAACTCTATGTTCTCATCTATGTAATCCAATTTTTCCAAATTCAAACGACTTGCTTGCCTTTCGTACAGTGAATTTGCAAGTGGTACAATATCATTTAATATATGATCTCTAAATATTTTTACCATCTTTTCATTGTACTCGGTTCTCATCATTCTAAGGTATCCAAGCTCCACAAAATTGTCAAAACCAAGTTTTTTAGCCATTTTGTCTCTGACCTTTACAAGGTCGTCAAACAGATTACCGAATTCATCTTCATTTTCTTCAAAGTAATTGTAGTATTTTTTTGAAGCAGATACTCTGATTTTTCTATCTTTAGAGTACATGTATGAAGTTATACCAGATAAATTTTTTATTTGTCCATCAAATTCTATCTCAGCAGATGCAAGTAGTTTTGTATACTTTGAACAAAGCTTGTTTTCATATTGTAGCTCAGGTATTATCAGTGATGAGAATGCCTTAAGTGAATAATCGCATATTTTTAAAAACTGTTTGCCATAATCTACTTCAATCTTATCTATGTACTTTGAATTAACAATGCTTTTATAAAACATAGAATTTAATTCCTCATACATTGGGCTGTACTCATCCCAATACTGCTTTTCTTCTATGTAAAATTTATCACTTGTATTTAAACTGTATCTTATCGATACAATTGTAGACATAGATTCAATATTATTTCTAAGTCTGTTTAGTCCTTCTATATGTAATTTTTGATCTATGTAAGACTTTGATGTATCTATACAATTTACAGTATCTATAATTTTGGACTTAATGACCTTATATTCCGGTCTAGTATATTTAAATTCCGAAAATTTCATAATATCCTCCTATAACCTAATAAAAACATTTTAAATTTTATTTTTATTGCATAAATAATTATAACATATCAGAAAAATAATAATAAAAATACGATACCCCATATAAAATAAATTGGTTATTTTATAAGAAGTACCGCATTTTTAAAGCTTAAATATTTTATATGCTACATCCAATGCCCCAAGTATATCTAAACAATAAATATCCTCATCATCATTCATTTCATTTATGTTTATCCAACTTTCATACTCATCCTTCGTCCAGAAGAAATTCATTATATTTCAACAACTTGCCGCCCATTCTGAGTGTTTATCTAGGTTAATATGTAAAACCCTTAGATTAGGATTGCTGACATACTTTATCTGTTCATCCTCAACTCTAATTTTTATTTCTTGCCCAGTTACACAACACATAGAGTCGATTGTTACATTTTGATGGAATGTACAAGATGTTCCGATTGCATCTATTGCACACATTGCAAAAAATTCTCTTCCATCATCAAGAGTTACTTTATGACTTGTAGGTAAAGCTGATACAGGGTAAATAAAATTGATATTATCACCTTCAGCTACAAGTATATTTTCTTTTATAAAACTGTCTAATGTATTTTGCAAATATCCTCTATCTATGCTCAGCTTCAAACTCAAAACATTAACAACTTCATTAAGTGTGATACTACGTTTTTCTTCAATAATCATATCCATTATGGACACTCTAATAGCTCTCTGCGTATTATCTAAATTTTTATATTTTTCTACTTCGCTCATAATTCCCCCTAAGCATTATAACAAGTTGACAGTAATTCTGATACATGTGATTTATACTCTTCATACTCCTTACAATCTCTATTTCTCGGTCTAGGAATATCAATTTTTATATTACCTATTATTTCACCTTTGTTTCTAGACATAATTACAACTCTGTCGCTCATATAAACAGCTTCATCGACATCGTGTGTAACCATAACTGCAGTAATTCTGTTAGCTGACCATATTTTTTCTAGCTCTTCCTGTAAGTTTTGTCTCATCTTCAAATCGACAGCACCCAAAGGTTCGTCCATAAGAAGCACTTCAGGATTACAAGCTAAAGCTCTTATAACTGCAACTCTCTGTTTCATACCCCCTGAAAGTTGATGAGGATACATGCTTTCTTTGCCTTTTAAGTCTGACATTTCTATAAGTTCTTCTAGATTTTTTTCCCTTTCCTTCTTTGGAATCTTCTGCTGTTTCATAGGGTATAAAACATTATCCCTTACAGTCTTCCACGGAAATAAAGCGTAGTTTTGGAATATAAAAGCTCTATCAATACCTGGTTTTATAACTTTATTTCCATTTACTAAGATTTCACCACTATCAGGTTTTTGAAAACCACCTATGATAGTAAGCAACGTAGTCTTCCCACATCCAGAAGGACCAAGCAAACATATAAACTCCCCTTGATCTACTTCTAAACTTATGTCATCAAGTACTTCGATATGTTTTTTATTATTTATAAATGATTTGCTTATATTTTTTACGTCCAGCTTCATTAATCTGCAAACCTCCATTTACAAAGAGTTTTGTTCACGAATTTTAATATTAAATCTATTAAAAAACCTATTATAGCTGCCATACACATAAGGGCAACTAATAACTCAGTCCTCATCAAGGTCTGAGCTTGTACCATAGAGTAACCGAGGCCGGCACTCGTAGCTATGAATTCCGCTCATATTACAGACATCCAACCAGTACTTATTGCGAGTCTTGATCCTGTCAATATATCTGGTAGCGCTGCTGGTATTATTACATTAAAGAAAATCGACACTGGAGATGCACCCATGCTTCTTGCAGCATTGTAGTAATCTTTTGATATAGCTCTAACCCCTTGAATAGTATTTAAAATTATAGGGAATACACCTGCAAACGCGATCAAAAATATTGTAGGCCCATCTCCTATTCCAAACCATACTATTGTCAGCGGAACCCATGCCATTATGGGAACCTGTCTTACGGAGTCAATCATAGGTGATAAAACTTTCTCACTAGTCATTGAAAATCCCATAATAAGTCCTATTGGCAACCCGATTCCGAGTGCACATAAGAATCCTTTTAAAACCCTTTGAAGTGTTATCATTAGATTTTTTACTATTTCAGGATCAGTAACACAAGTTATAAAACCTTTAAAAACATCTAATGGCATCGGAAGTAGTAATGAGCTTCCTATTTCAATTGCAGCAATTTGCCATACTGTAACTATAACTACTAGAAGAATAATTCTATATAGATTCTCTATTAGACTTTTAGAATTTTTCTTTTTTCTAATAGCTATTCTTTTATCGGCAGAAATTTTACTTTCCAATTTACTATTTCCTCCATCTCTTTATTTGAAATATCCACGTTCTTATAGTTTTCTATAGCCTTTTTAAAGACTTCTCTATCTTCTAAATCATAAACAGCCTCATTGTAAAGCCTAATAAAGTTTTTATATAGGTCATTTTGTTTAAATTCCTTATTTACTACTAAAACGTAACTTTCATACTCTTTATTAGTCGCGGTAGAAAGTTTCTCTCCCTTTAAACTAAGGGATTTCATAATATCTACTACAACGCCATCCACTAAATCGCTCTCAAGACCATATCCTAGAGCTGTACCTATAAGTGGAACAATTTCTGCATCTTTATAGTACTCACTAACCAAATTGTATTGATAATCTCTCTTTTGAGTTACACCAATTCGCTTTGGTATATCAGTATCCATCAAGAATATATCCGAGTTTTTGACTACGGGAGCTACTATCTCAAAGTTTGTATCATTTTTTATATACTCCTCGGCTGCATCTTTGCAGATTATTGCCATATCCATTTCCTCTGAACTCAGAGCCCATTGTGTTGTGCTCGATCAGCAATCTGCAACAGAGTACTTATCCAATAACTTATCTATTTCCAACCCGTCAAATTCATTTTTTTCAGTCATATAGTTTATCACAAAACCAGAGGTATCATCAGATACCCCTAATTTCATTTTACCCTTTATATGTTCTTTGGTATTAAAATTAAAAAATAGCAAAATCAAACATACAAAGATTATCGTTGCTGAAATTATAATATTTTTAAATTTACTCATTAATTTCATTGCCTTTTCAATCTATTGTTTATCTAATTTTATTGCTTTAGCCTTCCAATCGTCATAACTCATATCTTTTGGAAATACAGGATCTACTTTTTCTTCTATAAATTTATCAAAGTCGTCGGCACCGCATGAATCTAATAAGCTCTTGTCAACAACCTCATCATAAGATGGAACCTTGTCCATTTTTTTGTATTCTTTGTACATCTCTAAGTTGTTTTTGTACTCTTCACCTGTAATTTTCCAAGTAAGTGTTCTACCTTCACCAACAGTCTTTTTATAAATAGTCATTAGAGCTACTTCTTCGTCCACATTGTAGTCTTCTGCAAATATTTTTGCTGCTTTAACTGGATTAGTGTATATGTACTCTATTGATTTTGTATGTGCTAGTACCAATTTTTTGGCTAGTTCTGGATGATCTTTTATAAAATTTTTATTTAGCGAGAATGAACAACAGTTGTACTGTTTACCAGTTGATTCTTCTTTGTACTGTGTCGACGCAATTATTTTACCTGTTCCTTCATACTCAGCTACTGATCCCCATGGATCACAAGATGTAAATGCTTTTATTTTGCCTGTTTTAAAAGCTAGGTATGCATCTTTGTCCGACTCCATATCTACACAGTCATACTCGCTAGACTTAGCTGGTATCCCTGCTTCTGGTCCATAATCAGTTTGCCACAAAGTATCATTATCAGGATCGCCAGCTATCTTTTCCCAATTAAATCTTTTGGCTCTTTTATATCATTCGAAACTATTAGGTACTCTGAACCCCCACTGTGATTATTCGCCGCAACTACTATAGGAGCTCCCTTTGGGATAGCTCCTGCTAATCCTCCAGTACCTATGTAACCAGCATCCATCTGACCAGCCGCCATTGCTTCTGGTACTTTTCCATTTCCTAGAGTCTTTACATTTAATCCAAGCTCCTCATAAATTCCAGCCTTAACTCCAACTGGTGCTGCTGTCATATGATCACAATTATAATACCCTACTGTTATAGCGTAATCATCGTCACCTTTTGCTTTGTCTTTCTTTGAACTACATCCTGTCAGCACTGTAGTCCCAATTACAGTAGCCAACATTAATGCCGTAACCTTTTTTGATTTACTCATCTTCAATCCTCCAAAATAAAATTAATTAACAACAACTCTCCATATTCTCTCCAAACAAATCTTCTAACTTATTTCCTTCTAATCTGTAAATTGCATATCCAATTTTTTTGTTTTTAGAACCAGATACCATAATCTCCATAACACCTTTTGAATCGATATCTTTAAATGTTATAACCTGATCATCGACTGGTGCAGCTACCGGTTCAGTAACATAATACTCATTCCCTTTAGTTGCAACGACAACAAGTCTATTGTGGTTTTCTTTATTTTTATAAATTACCGCCAAGTCTTTTTTATCGTCGCCGTTAACATCTTCTTCAGCATAAGTTATTATTTCTTTGTATTTGCAATTTTTTTTAAAGTACTTAAGCGTTTGTTTACTTACATCGGGTAAACCATCATCTTCTTTTAAGTTTTCATCCACCAACTTTGATCCCAGTATCAAACACACCAACACAACAACTGTAATAATTATTTTTTTACGCATATTTTTTAATTACCTCTTTCATTTTAGGTAATATTGCAATAATACAGAAAATTATTATTGCTATTGAACATACATATGTTATAGATTCTGGTATATTTAAAAATAACCTATTTGCCAGTTGTACTGATGCACCATCCGCTTGACTGTTTACAAAGTTTGAGTTGCCACTTAAAATTAGATTAGTTATATAACCGATGATTATAGATCCTATTGTAAGAGTTGCCGTATATATAATTACACATCTTTTCCCAATTACATTGTACATACTTATAAGTTCAGGTAGGTTTGTAGCTGCTCCTGCAATTAAGAAAGTTATCGCTACTCCAGGTGATGCTCCACTTGCTACTAATGCAGCAATAAATGGTATATGACCAACTGCACACACGTACATAATACATGCTAAAACTGTGATACTAGCCATTGAAATAAGACCTGGATTACCCAAATACTTCTGTATTATAGAACTAGGAAAAATTGTAGTAATAAACCCTGCCATGATCATACCTACTACTACGTATTTACTTATAGTAAGAGCGAGTTCGCTAAATGACCATTTCATTCCATCTAATAAATTTTCTAAAAAACCTTTTCTTTCTTCTTCTAACTCAATTGCTTCACTGTCATCATCGCTGGCAACAAAAAGTTCGTCTTTGGCAAATGTATTTCCTATAAAACAACCAACATTGGAAGTACAAATCCAGCAATGATGTATATTATCGTTATCTGTCGACCCAACAGTCCAAAACAGAGTATAACCGCTATTGGATTTATAATAGGCGTTGATGTCATAAATGCTAACATAGGTCCTAAGTAAGCCCCCGAATAGTACATACTTATTCCTATTGGAATTACTCCACAACTACAAATAGGCAAAAACATCCCTGAAATAGTACTCTTTATTAAAGAAGAGGCCTTTTTATTCCCTAAATGTTTTTGAAACTTAGCTGGGGTAATTACATTGTGTAGGATACCTGCTAATACAAAACTTATCATTAGCCAACCTGAAGATCCGTTTAACATTATAAATGCGGTCACCAGAGTATCCTTTACAGCAGTAAAGATTGTCTCTAACATATTCATTAATCTCCTATAATTAAATTTTAAATATTGCAATTTAAATAGCTTCTAAATATTTTTGTGTCCCTATTCTATATCTAAGTTCTTTTCTCTTATTTATATATAGCGGCAACTGCTCCTCTATCCAATTGCTTCTAATATTGCTTTTTCAATGCTTTTTTTGTTTAATCTATCATACTTCTTCTTTTGACCTATAATCATTGTCCCTTTTGTTATAAGTCCATATTTTTTGACGTATGAAAAATCTTTTCCTGCAGTGTACAATTTTACTTCTAATTTATCGCTGTACTTTTTACCAAGATCTTTAATAAGCCCTCCATGCTCATCGCAAGATGGTCAGGTACTTATAAATTCAATCAATACTTTTGCCATATATTCCACTCCCCAAATTCAAAATAAAAATAAAAATTATTCTTTATATATAATTTTTATTTAACTATATTCACTTTATATTTACAAAAAAAGTCGTATTTCTACGTAACAATCACCCACAGAAGACAGTCTCAATGGGTGATTTTAATCTCTACTTTGTAAAATTTATCTCTTATAATGTAATCACTTGATCTATGCCAGCATCTCCCAAACATGCATAAAGATTAGGGAAACATCCTATAGTAGCCCCATCTACTAAGTTGCCTTCAATACCTCTTTCAATTGTGCATTGATCACATCCCATTATTATCATACCTGTTTTGTTATTTATTTTGCTAAGTTTTTCACCAACTGGATTACCTTTAGATAGGAATAAGGTATTGTCCATAAAAAAGAACATACCTAAAACTTCTGCTCCGTGATTTCCTTGCTCTAGCTGTGGAATAATCATCTTGTCTAATATTTTGTGTGCATTTGTACTACTAAAAATATAAGCAACTTTCACTGCAACTACCCCCATAATTATACATTTTTTGATATTCTTTTCTTACATAATTATACATTTAACTAAGTTGCAAAGTACAATTGAAATTTACTATGTGACGAACTCTAAACATCGTAATTTTCTATTATTAAGTTTTTTTGGCGTAAATATTATCAGAATATTGAATTAATTCAAAGTTGATTTATTCCTATATATCATATATAATTACCATAAGTTAACTTTAGGTTAATAAATTAACTTATTTTTAACACTTATTAATTAAGAGGTGATATTATGGTAACATTTTTTGTGGGTATTGCACTATTGCTAGTGGGAGGATTCTTGTATGGAAAATACTGTGAAAAAGTATTCGGTCCAGATGACAGAGAAACACCTGCAATAACAGAAAGGGATGGTGTTGACTATGTTCCTATGAAAAAATGGAAAAATAGTCTTATTGAGCTATTGAATATAGCTGGTACTGGACCAATACTTGGACCTATACAGGGTATATTATTTGGACCTATCGCCTTTATATTGATTCCAATTGGTTGTGTTTTCGGTGGGGCTCTACATGATTATATGTGTGGAATGATATCTATTAGAGAAAAAGGTGCTCAGATGCCAGCTTTAGTAAATAAGTTTTTAGGCAAAAAAGTTTATGGAATTTATCAAATTTTTCTATGTTTACTTATGCTGCTAGTAGGTACGGTTTTTATATATACACCTGGAGATCTAGTTGTTTCTCAACTACTTGGTCAAAAGCCTGTTATGGGTAACCCTGTTGTTTGGATTGTGTACGGTCTTATATTCTTATACTATCTATGTGCTACACTATTCCCTATTGATAAAATAATCGGGCGTATATATCCTATATTCGGAGCTATACTGCTTTTATCTGCAGTAGGCGTTGGAGTTGGAATATTTACAAGTGGTTATCAACTTACTGAACTTAATTCGGCTAATTGGCTTGGAATTCATCCAGATGGCATTCCTCTAGTACCGACATTCTTTGTAACAATAGCTTGTGGTATCGTATCAGGATTCCACTCTACTCAAGCCACTCTTATAGCAAGATCTGTATCAAGTGAAAGAGAAGGTAGAGGTACCTTCTACAATACTATGATTTTAGAAGGTTTAATAGCTATGATATGGGCTGCTGCTGCAATGGGGATTTATGCAAAAGGAATTGACAGTTCATTTATAGGAACGGCTTCAGTAATCGGAATTGTTGCTAGAGATTTACTTGGATCAATAGGTGGAGTAATCGCAATAATAGGCGTTATAGTTCTTCCTATAACATCAGGAGATACAGCTCTTAGATCTCTTAGATTGATACTTGCTGAACACTTTAACATCGATCAAAAAATTAAAAGAAATAGAGTTGTGCTTACTATTGGAATATTCATTCCAGTAATTGCAATACTTATTTTTGCTAAATCTAGTGAAAAAGGATTCAATATACTGTGGCGTTACTTCTCGTGGAGCAATCAGACTATTGCTGTCTTCGCATTTGCTATGATAACAGTTTACCTAATTGTTAAAAATAAAACTACCTTATGTCATTAATACCAGGTATGTTCTACGCATATGTAATATTCAGCTATATCTTGAATGCACAGATCGGTTTCAATTTAAGTATAAATATTGCATATATTATATCTGCTCCTTTAACTCTTCTGTATGCCTACTTTACAGTTAAATACGGAAAAAACTTAAAGAAAAATAGTCTAGAAATAACTGGATAGTTAAATTTCTAAAAATTATTGGGGTCGAGATAATATAATCATATTATCTTAAAAAAAGAATGACAAAAAGTCGGAAGTCAATTAGTATAATACGATATCCAAAATAATTTGGCATTGTTGATATACTAATCAACTTCCGGCTTATTTTATTGCCTACGTTACATTTCGTTTTATTTTCACGTTACATCTTGTTTTATTATCTACACTACGTTTTGTTTTATTGAAATGCTACATTTTGCTATATTGTCACGCTACAACTTATTTTATTATTACGATACATCTTATTTTACTGCCTTTTATTAATCTATCGCCTTTACACTACTTCTTTCAATAATTGAAGGATACTGGACTCTAGCAATTTTATCTCCAGGATTTTTATTTATAGCTTCTACCAAATAATCTGCAGCATTTTTCACTACTGCTTCTCTTTTATCATCAATTGTAGTAAGCTCAGATTTAAAGTAATCTATCAACTCAATATTATTATATGTAATTATCGATATATCATCTGGAACTCTTATATTATGGCTCAGTTTAAGTTCTTGATTTATTGAAATTGCTGGTATATCTTGTTGTATGAAAATCGCGGAATACTTTTTTATTTCCTCAATATTTCGACTTACAAATTCAACCTGAGATTCAAAATCCATACTGTTTTCCATTATATGTGGCTCTAAATTAGCATCTTCCATAGCTTTTAAATATCCTGATGTTCTGCCAATATACATGTCGCTAGTTTTATCAGTCGATGTTATAGTAAGTATTTTAGTATGTGATTTTTTTATTAAGTGCTGTGTTGATATATATCCACCGTATTCATTGTCATCCCAAAAATAGTTATTTTTTTCTTCTAAATAATACTTAGGTTTAAAGAACATATACGCATGTGGAAAGTCGTTTTTATTAAGAAATTCATATTCCTTTTCTGTTAAATCCTTTGATACTATCAATAAGGCATCGACCATCTGCCCATTTACAAGCTTGTATATATTACTCTCCCCAGAAATATTATTATTTGGTTGAATAATAAAGTCGTATTTAGTTGATTCAATCGATCTTATTGAGCTCTCCATTGCATCACTAAAAAATCTTCTCATATCTCTATCATTGAAGTTATTAGAAAAAACTACACCAATTGTATTAGTGCTCTTCTTAACTAAATTTCTAGCATTTACATTAAAATGAAATCCTAATCTATCTGCTTCTTCCTCTACTCTTCGCTTGGTTTCTTCCGATACATTAGGACAAGAGTTTAAGCACCTTGACACAGTTGAGTAACTAATTCCAAGGTTTTTAGCAATATCTTTTATAGTTACCATTTATCTCATCCTTTATATTTATTTCTTACTTACCTTAAAATAATAGTTAATATTTAAATCAAAGTCAATACTATTTTGAAACGTTTCCACAATTTAATGAATAAACAGTACTTTTTTACACATAATAATTGCGACTAATATTTTAGGAGGTAATTTTATGAATGAAAATTTAAATTGTTCAGCTACAAGTTGTGTTTATAACTCTAGCCAATTATGTTATGCTGGAAATATCAAAGTTGATGGTAGACAAGCAAATTCTACTGGCGAAACTTACTGTGCATCATTTGAAGATAAAGGTCATTCTGGAATGACTAACAGTGTTGACAATGCTAAACAAGTATGTCCAAATGATATTCACTGTGAAGCAACTAAATGTAAGTATAATGACCAAGAACTTTGTAAGGCTGAAAATGTCCATATAAATGCTAACAATGCTAGTTGTGAGACATTTGCTGCTAAATAAGTAGTCTAAAAATTAAGACAGGCGCAATAGACATTAAAAATGAAAAAATTATAAATGCCGACTAACACAGCTTGGACCAAAGGCTGTAACTGTAGTCGGCGTTTATAATTTTTTCCAATTTCATTTGTTTTCCATCTACTGCGCTTGTCTTAATTTTGTGCTGGAGATAAAAACAATATCAAGGTAATATTTTAAAATTTTAAGTGGCAACTAAAAAGAGATCCTTTTAAATCGATCTCCTTTTAATTTTATACTCCTAACAACTCTTTTTTTAGTATTAAATACGTCTTTCTTATAGATCTCAGTTATTTTACATAAGTGCAATTGTTGAAGAGTAGTGCTTTATAAACTATCAGAGATGAATTGCATAGTTCTTCTAAAATCGATTAAACCATATCCTTGAGAATCGTTAGGATATTCATATAGTTCATTTCTTGTTGCGCCTATCATTAAATATGTTTTTAAAACTTGAGAATATAATAATAATTTTGGATATCTACTTTGTATACTTAAAAACTCCATTATCAGTGCTAACATGCCTGATGTAACAGAACTGCTAATACCAGTTCCTGTACCTGATCTATAGCTATCATTACCGTAAGTTGATACAATATTAACACCAGGAGCTACAAAATCAGGTTTCACAGAAACTCCTTTTGTTGGGCCCTTTGATGAACCAACCCATATGCTATCATATCTATTGTCATAAGAACCAACAGTAATTATATTCTCGCCAGTTCCAAGAAAGGTTATAGTTGAAAAAGAACTGGTATCTATAAATCCATCATTAGCGCCTAAAAGATTGTTGTTTGGTAAATAAACATGGTATTCTCCATTTAGGAATACATCCGGTCTAACTCTAAGGGTCCACGCTCCAGGTTTCATATTTCTAAGGTTTATCTCAAGAAATTCAGATCCTGTAGGTAACCAAGGATAAAAGTATCTAACCCTGTATGTTGTATTTTCTAAATTAAATATTCCTATGTATTCATAGTAATCAGGAGCATAATATGCTGTATAACTGACTTCTCCTGACGGCGAAATTATTGTTGCATTTATTCTATCTAAGTCACTCCCCTCGAGGAAAATATCTAAATTTTGACCATCCCCGAATTCAATAATAATATCATTTACATCCATCTGATTTCTAAATCTACCAGCATAATGTATATAAGTATTTCTTTGATTTCCTGCACCACTTACTACAACAACTCCTGGATATTCTAATTCAGTAAATGTATTTAAGGCTGTTATAAATCCCAGTGAAGATCTCTGTCCAACAGTTAAATTTATTATAAGAGACTTTTCTTCCCTAAGTGCAACGCTTATAACATATGAAAATGCAGCTAAAAAATCAGTTGTTGTATAATTTCGCTTTTCTACATAATATCGTCCTGGATATGATCTTAATTTTACAACAATTAAATCAGATCCTTCTGATACTCCTTTGTAGTTAGAGTTTACCCTTCCGCTACCCACAGTAATTCCAGCAGCAATTGTACCCGTTCCTACATCATCTCTACTTAAACTACCGTCATTTCTTGCTATAGCAGCATTTAATTCTTCTCTTGAATATTCGCTTCCAAACAAATATCCTTCCGGTGGAGGATTTATGCTGCCTTCTTGATCCCATAACTTTATTATTTTACTTGATCCATCTTCTCTAATTAAATCAGGATGTAAATAATTGACTCCTGAATCTATTATCGCAATAAGGACTCCTCTTCCTGTAATATTATTATAAATATTATTATAAATATAATTCGCTCCAGAAACACTTCTTGCTCCATCTCCTAATTCGACAAAGTTAGTTAAATCTATCAAGGAGCTCATTGGATCAGATTCATTGTACCAAGAGATCTCATATATACTTCTTAATATATTTGAGTTGAAATCTAATGGCGTATATAGGACAGCAAGCCTTTCATTCAATATAATAAAGTTATTTAAACCTCTATCTCTAAGAGCGGATGCTAAGTGTAAACCTTCACCTTCTTGGAACACTATATAAAATGATTTTTCCATATTTACCTCCTATCTAAAAAAATCAAACATTCTTCTCACGTTTAAAACTCCGTACCCATAACTATAATTTGGATAAACTATATTTACAGCACGTTCAGCACCCAATTTTATAAATGTCTTAAAATTAGATAGATAAGCTTGATTGTAGTAGTTGCCATCTACAAGTGTATACTGAAAATATAATGCTGCCGCCCCTGAAACATGTGCTGCCGATGCTCCTGTTCCTGTTATAGTGGCATAAGTATTTCCAGGAAATGGTGCAATAATATTTACACCTGGAGCAATGATATCTGGTTTTGCCCAATTTTGAATAGTAGGACCTCTTGATGAACTATTCCACAAGCTCCTGTTTAATGAATTATAGGAACCCGAGGTTACAATCTCTTCTCTAATTGCAGGGAAATTTATAGTATAAGATGGGTCGGGATTCCTAAATCTTGTTCCACTATTTATAAATATTCTATTTGGCAAGTATATATTATATCTTCCATTAATTATATTAATTCCAGTGAGTCTTATTGTCCAAATACCACGTACTACATTTCGTAAATATATTTGTATAAATTGTTGACCTGACACGGTTGTAGGATATCTCGAGGTTATATTATAAGAAGTACCTTCTAAATCAAGTAATCCACTTACTTCAAGATAATTAGAGTACGCGCTTATCCTCCTAGTACTTTCACCTGATGGAGAAACTAATTCCATATCTACTAAATCTGGCCTTTGTACCCACAGGTCTATTGTTAGTTCTTCTTCATCTTCATTAATCTCTAACTCCACATTAACTATCTCTCCATTAAATTGTAGTCTTCCAGTAGTATGTGTTTGTGTATCTCCCTCATCTCCAGCTCCAGCAACCTCACAATATCCTCTTTCGTAATATCTCGTTGTATTTACGTTTGTAAGCCCTAAAAGATTATTACTTCCATAAGATATATTTATAACTATAGGTCTACTTAGTTGTCGGGCTTTACCATATGCATATTCTGTTGAAGCATACAACATTGCATTATTATAGTATCCTTCTAACGTACCAAGTTTGACAATAATCAAATCGGCTTCATATGCAACTCCTGCATATTCAGGATTTATATTTCCCATACCAGCACATATACCGCTTATCATCGTTCCTCTTCCTATTTCATCTTGAGATAGACTTGAGTCATTGTTCTGAATAGCTATATTAATATCTTCCCTTGTATACTCTGTTCCAAAATAAAATCCTTCTGGTGGATTACCTTCTTTAGTTTGATCCCATAAATATAGTATTTTAGATGTTCCATCAGGATATATAAAGTCGGGATGTAAATAATCAATACCGCTATCTGCAACTGCTATTATTACGCCTCTACCAGTTATTGATATATTAGGGTTGTTTTTAAAGTAGTTAACCCCTATTTCTTCAGTTGCTACTATACCATCTGTAATCCCTTGACTAACTTGAGATAGTGGAGCCATTCTAATAGTTCTTTCAATATTAACTACTGATCGCAATGCTAATATATCTTCTAACCCTTGAGAATACGTTTCTTCACTTAAGCGCAGAACTCCTAAATTATTAGTTAATCTCAAGAAATCGTACGGATAGCCCGCTGCTTCAAACTCATTAAAAAAATTAGGTGTAAATATTACATTTATATCATAAATAACATTATTATTTCCGTCTAATCTATAATCGTTACTATCTTTAATCATAATAACCACTCCTTATTTTATTGTAGTTATTTAATATTTAGTCTTTTATACTAAATCTATTATCATTATATTTTATGTTTATATAGTATATTCACTAAATGAAGAAAACATAGCAGTAACAAGAAATCAGGAAAATGTTTACAATTAATAACCTAAATGCGGAGGGGTTTATGATCATCTTTAGATTTATATGTGATAATTCAGTATAAACAAGTGATATTCCTCTTAGCACAGAATAGTATCCGATTCTATATCTAAGCTTATCTATTACCTTTTAAATCAGGTTGCCTTAATGGACCTAGATCGTTTGCAAATTATATTGAATATGAAATTGTGATAACAACAACTTGTATTCTCTTAATAAATATAATTATTTATAAATGAAAAAAAGAGCCTATGTATTAATTTACATGGCTCTTTTTCACTTCATCTAACTAAAACATAATTAAAAACATCAAGCATATCATTATATTTTATTTTTCTATTGAAACAGTAATATAAGCAATAATCTATATTTTACTAGATGAATTTAATATGTATTAATCTGATGCACCTTTATATTAAATTAAGTGAAAAACACTATTTAATAGCATCTTCATAAACATTATTAGTATTCTCTTCCATTTGCTGTAATCTAGTCTTAATACTATTTAATTCAGATTTAGCTTTTTCTGATTCTGATTTATACTGGTCCCTCTCGGCATTTGCTCTACTTACTTCAATAGCCTTTTCATTAATCTCTTTTACCTTCTCATTTATCTCATTAATTTTCTGTTGTATCTCATTTTGTTTATCTGACAATTGCTGTTTTAAACTTTTAATCTCTTGATTTGATGACTGATTCGCCTGTTTCAGTGAGCTTAATTCATTTTCTAATTGTTGTTTTTGAGATACTAGTGTTGACTTTTCTGATATCAGTTGTTCTTTATTTTTTTGTAATTCACTCGCTTTATTTTCTAGCATAATATTATCAGTTTTACTTCGCTTTAAACGACCAGCTAGATCATTTACTCTGTTTTCAGTATTAGTTATAATCGAATTCCAATCTATTGAAGATTGAAATGCCAAAACTGTTCCTCCAGAGAAGACAATAGCGGATACTAAAAGACTTATACCTAATTTACCAAATTTTTTCATATTCATAATCACCTACCCTCATATATATACACCATTGTTTACTTATTACTTCTTAATTACGAAACAGTAATTATTTATATATTTCTATATAGTTATTTTTTATAAACTTAATTACATTCTATGTAAACTACATTGATTAGATTCCTTTTTCATCGAATATATCCATACTATTAACTTCCTGGTTTTAGTAGGTCAATGAAGGTTATTTTAAGCATAAAAAACCGTTCTCCATGGACTACTTTTTTATAATTTTGAAGATTCATTGCAGCTTTTCTGGTAAAAGTTATCATTTCAACAGTGAGTGCAAAGGTTTAAAGAGCGTAAACTCTATTGAACAATAGTACTTGTATTATGCACAGGGAAAAGGTTCTGTGGATTGAAAAATAAATAATATATAAATTTAGGGTTGAACTTCTCCCCTTCTTTTTACATTCTTATATTAATTTTATTTTTTCCAACCACTCTAAAACTTCTTTATATGTCTCTTTAAAGTAATTGCCTACAAACTTAGTTACGATGAAAACAATTTTCATTACTATAAACACTTATTCAACATAAATATCATATTATATATCAGTGGACAAGAATATAATCCACTAAAGTTTTTAGTTTTGCATTTAAGTATCCTGTTTGTGAATTGAGATACTATTTAATTTTCAAAACTTATATTTTCTATCAATAATAACAAAGTAAATTTTTAATTCATTCCTATAAATGTTTTAGGAAAATAACAGTAAGGTATCATGCCATCTTAATAAACTTAAATAAGATGGCATGTTTTTTAGAATTCCTTTAAATTAATTTTCTATCTTTTAAGTATTTAACCAATAACTCGTATGACTTTTTAAAATCCTTGCCAACCTATTTGGCTACAATTTTCTAATATACTAAGACCTTCATTTGCTACATAAAAATAGCACACAAGTTTTCTAAATACCCATGTGCCATTATCTATTAACCTAATGTTTATTTATTTCTAATAAAAGTTTTTATAAATAAAAATACTGACATTAATAACCCTATAATTACAATTGGCATATACTTTAAACCTGTTTCTAAAACTGTTCCGTCATCCTTTATTACAACTCCAAATTTTACTGCAAGAATTCCAATAAATAAAGAAATTATAAAAAGCAGTATTGATAAATAATATTTTTTCATAGTATATCTCCTAACATTAATAAGTTAATTTAAATCTAGTAAATTCATTTTGTCTAATTCTTTATTTCTCACTATATCTTTACGACCTAAATAATATATCACTAATAGAACTATTGATGGTATATTAATCATTATAAATGTAAGGCTAAGGCTAAATATATCTATAAAGCTAAAATTGATAATTGAGATAGTCATAAATGCAAGTACAATAGATCCTATAAAAGTAATTAAAGGAAATATCAGTCCTAAATATTTATTTGATTTAGATGATAGTATACTTTGAAAATAAGCAACTCCAAATATTAAAATGATACCTAAAATAATAGTCATAATTTAAACCTCCTGTTTAGTTTTTTTATACTCTTTTATTAAAAATTTTGCAGTTCCATAATCGATTTTATCTTCTAATGCAAGATTTTTAATTATTGCTACATATGGCTCTGCTCGATATCTTGACTTAAATTAATTTTTTGTATTAATTTATCTAATCTTAGTCGAACAGTTGGATAGCTAACATCATAAATTTTTGCAACCTCTTTTAATGATCCTGATGAAGTTACGAATATTTTTATAAAATTTATATCTTCATCATCAAGATTTTCTAACCATTCTGGGAAATTTCTCACATAAATACCCCCTTTTTAATTCATTTATAAAATCTATAGAGTTACTATATCTAGTAATTTTACTATAAGTAAAGTTATAAGAAAGTATTATAAAAACCAATAATTTTGGAACTATAACCATATAAAAAACTTCCTAAAATCTTATTGATTCTATTAATATATTTATAGTACACTTTAATATTATTAAAGTCAATATTAATTTTATTAAACATTTTATTTATTTCAGTTTAAATAAAGTTAAAATAATGTATTTTTTTTATAAAACTTTTTATTTTCACTAAGAATAAAAAGACTACTTAGTATATTCCTCGTGTTGTTATTGCCTTATATTGTTGTTCCTGATTTAATTAGTCGATTTTGCATATGTTTCAACTTTATATCTTGATTTTATTTTATGAACTGTCTTAAAACTACCAAAACTATATATAACCTTGATTGTCTATACTTCAGGCTTTTTATACTTACCTCTTTTACTTAATTTATTGCATAAAAAAACTCCTATATAAGAGTTCTTAGTAATCAAATATGTAAATGTTATACTTTAATTTGAATTTGTTATTCTTCATTCTTTATGAATAAACAAGCCAATAGAGAAACTATCCAAGCATTAGTAATAAATGAACTCATAGTAATTCCTAACATTACAAATACAAACGCAATATCAATATTTTTTCTAGTAAAATATTGTTGTATCATTTTTATATAAGTCAATTTCTCCGTCTCCTTTAGATATATTATCTTTGTATCATCTATTATAATACCAATAAATTCCTAATAAGAAAAGACCTAGAATAAATCTAAGTCTTTCTTCCGCTATATATAATCAAAGGAGGAAAACAGCCAGCATGTTGTAGGATCCGAACCTACATTTCCATTACTTGCATAATGAGTTAGGCACCACCCTCACCCCATTTAATATATATTCTCGTTAAATATAGAAATCCCTTCTTATGTAAGTAAATTTACCTACAATAACTTTAAATAACAGTTGCTATATAAATTAATCTCTTAACTCCCCATATTACTGGCTAGACAAATCTCATGGAATATTTTTCCACAATACTATTATCTCATAGCTAGTAAAAACAGGCATTAACATGAAATTGATTATATAAATATAAATCTAAAATGTTATTATTCTACGTGTTTTAAATGTGTAACAGTTAGTTCATAATTATAACCATTATATACTTTTATAACCTCTTCTCTCTCAATACTAAATTTATCATTGTCTCCAGAAATAATTGTAGCTACATTATCTTTGTACTCAGACTTATTTAGATTTATATCTATCCCAATATCATTTATATTACCGTATAAATAAAACACAGGTTTATTATCTTTTATAAATACTATTTGTGACATCTCTGTGCCTTCAGTTTCAGTTATATTTCTCCATTCGTAACCAACTTTTTTATATATGACTTCTCTTGGTGTTTCTGGTGCGAATATAAATGCCTTATCCCATTTAAATGGCGTTATTTCTGACAAACTGGCTTCTTGGACTTTATCATCAATTTCATATAACGCCATCGATAATAATCCAAAGGTTTCATCTACTTTTTGTAAGTCACTTAAATCAAATTTTGTTAAATCACTAGTTTTTTTAACTACATTCCATTTATTATTTTTCTTTTCTAGTTGAAGGTTTATTTTAGATATACATTCTCCATTCTTACCTGGCTGTGTAACTATTACATTTTCGCCAGATTTATTTTTATAATTATGTTGAGTAATTTGCTTATGCGTATGGCCTGCAACTATAGCATCTATTCCTTCTACCTGAAGTGCTAAATCTTGTATTCTATTACCTGGATTTCTTGGTTTCTTAGGTTTTTCACCTGAATGAACAACTGCTACTATAATATCTGCCTTATCCTCTTTCATTTTACCAACCCATTTGTTAGCATCTTTTACCAGATCATTCATATATAATTTGCCCTCATATTCTGGCTGATCTTTTAATTCTCTAGACTTATTTTTTACTAATTTCCCATCTCGTGTTCCATCATCTACTCTAGATTGTTTTTCACCAACTTCTTTTATAGTAAGGCCTAAAATACCTAATTTTACTATTCCACTTGATGTTGCAATATCTTTAATTATATAAGGATCAGTATAACTCTCACCATTTTTTTTATATGTATTTGCTGATAACACTTTTATACCTTGTTTTTCAAAGTCAGAAATCATATTATCTAAATAAAACTTATTATTAGACACAAACTCATGATTTCCAAGTACTACTGCATCATACCCAACTTTTTTCATATCTTTTGCAATAGGTACTTCTATATATGTATCAGGCTTTTCTTGCCTTTTATCAAAATATTTCCACATATCTCCGGCATCAAAATCAAAAAAGTCACCAGCATCAACCAATGTTACACTTTTATCTTTTTTAAACTCATTCTTTACATATGAAGATAGCTTGTAAGGTATCTCCCCATGTAAATCAGTAGTGGCCAATATGTTTATTTCTTCCTTGTCAGTACTACAACCTGTTATTAGGAAAATAGATAATACTACTAAACATGTCATTAATATTTTTTTCATTACTTAAAACCTCCTGATTAGTACTTTATATAATTTGACACATTTTATAGTATATCTGAAAACATATTATTATTTTGTATTTTTATGTCGAATATCTATCATCTTGAATACTTTACCATTCAATCCATCTAATATAGCTATACTTAATTGACTGTTTAAAATATCTTGTTATATCTGTCGTTCGAGCATGTCCATTATGAAACCTTGGTCTGTCCTTGCTGACACACTCTCCTGGTATAGTAAAATTAACTATCAATTATATCTCCTTTATTGTTTTAATTTAGAAGGTGCTTAGTGAAAGTAAAAGCACCTTCTATATAAACTATTTAATTATTATCGTTTTTTCATTTGTGATTATTTCATACGAATAACAGCAAAAATTGCATATATACAAATCATAGTATTTAATAATCTGCTCATTTTTTCTATGCGCTATCTGTATATTGCGAGTTCTTGTGAATTTGTGTTCGCAAGGAGTTTGTCTATGCATTTTACAATCCTCCCTAAGACAGATTGATTAAACTTATTCAATCTTATTTTTGTTTGTATAGCTATAAACTTTGAGTGAAATTTATTCAAAGTCAAAAGTAGCTTACAATATACATTTTATTAATATTATACTCTAATTGATTCAATAATTTATACCTCCACCTCCACCTACTCACAACATTTCTCAAATAAATATTTGCACAATACAAGCCTGTCTTCATCTTCTCTAGTAATTATATAATTGCCTTTATCAATAAAACAAACATCTCCATAAAATATATAAGTCTTATTATATTCACATTTCCTACAACAAAAAAACAACTATAACCACTGTGGGTTATGTTTATTGTTTTGCGACTAAATAAAGAAAGATAAGGGGGTTGTAATAAATGAATAAAACAGAAAAATTAAAAAATATATTTATAAAAAGATATGGTATAATAAGAAATTTCTCGAAAGTGGCAGATATCCCATCTACCACTTAACAGGATCTTTAGATAGAGGAATAGGAGGAATGGCTATAGATAGGGCTATTAAAATTTGCGGCACATTAGATATATATATTAAGACATTTGATCCACTTGAAAGGGATGATGCTTTTATATATATGATATAAATGAAAAGAAATTATTAAAAAGTCAAAAGTTAAATGAACTTGGTAAAAATAAAGTAATTAGTAAAGCTAATGATCTAACTCAAATAAATAAATATAAAGAAGATGATAAAGACAATAGAATTGAACTTAAGGTAGAAGTAGCGCATCACTATACATCATGCGCTGTTATATTAGATTTAGACAAAATTGAACAAGAAAATATACTCTATTATATATAAACTCAAGCAAGCAGACGTACATTCTAAAAGGAGGATATTAAAATGAAAGTAAGCGTAAGAAACTCCTTTTATATATAAAAATACGAGTAGG
Source organism: Clostridioides mangenotii TR (assembly GCF_000498755.1). Classification (GTDB taxonomy): domain Bacteria; phylum Bacillota; class Clostridia; order Peptostreptococcales; family Peptostreptococcaceae; genus Metaclostridioides; species Metaclostridioides mangenotii_A. Next base: position 35,344 of record NZ_AXUS01000003.1, read on the forward strand.
TTGAATTTCACTTACCTACTCGTAGTTAACTTAATTTCTAAGCTGTTAAATCTTTTTCTTCATTTTCTTTTTTCTTATCGCCAAATTTATCTTTCAGATACTTTATATCTGCAGTAATGGATCTGTGTTCTATAGTAGATGTATCAAGTTTAAATAATTTAAATACAAACTGCATAACATATCCAAGTGCAATCGCACATATAAAAGTACCGATTCCAACTGTTCCGCCTAAGGCCCATCCTACAATAAGAGCTCCTACTTCAAGAACAGTTCTAACTAAACGAACCGACTTTTTAGTTTTTTTGTGTAACGCTATCATAAGCCCGTCTCTAGGCCCACTTCCTAAATGTGCTCCTAAGTACAGAAATGATCCTACAGAAGTTAGCATTACTCCGATAAAGTTCATAAATAGCCCCATATATAAATTATGTGACTTTGGTATGAAATCAAGATATATAACTAAATCCATAAATACCCCAATAAATATCATGTTGAGAACCGTTCCCCAACCTATATTTTCGCCCAATATTACATCGATAATGACAATAGTTACACCAACAGTAATTGATGCCTGACCTATAGTCATACCAATTTGATTGGACATACCTTGGTGTAGTACATCCCAGGCCATAAGACCTATATTTGCATTTATCATTAGTACAGAGGCAACAGCAACTACAAAAAACCCTAAAAACATTCTAATTATAATACCTAAGCTAAAATTTTTCACTGTTTATCACTCCCATAATAATCATACCAAATATTTATGAAATAAAATATATAAAAATGAAATATTTTTTTATTTTACTGCAAGTGATGCCTAAACAATGCAATTCTCAACTTGAACCACAAACTTACCACAATTTTTACATACAATTACACTAACTATATAACTATCATCTACTTCATTTCCTCTAGATAGCTTATTAAATGATTTACCAGAATACTCATTAGATATATCGCTGATTACATATTCTCCATTCTTTGTGAAAATATAAAAATGGTACTCTAAAAACGCAAAGAACTTCTGCTTTTCTTTAACTCCATATAAACAGTCTGGACATGCTTCTTGATAGTACTCTATATCAAACTCTGCATCTTTCTCTGTTTTATTTAATAGCTCTATTGCTTCTTTTAGATCGAATTTACTAACTGGCCTATCATCATCGTTTAATAGGTCTATGCAATTTTCCTGTGACAAGATGTATTCCTTTTCTTCGTAATTAATTTTATAAGACTCATATTTATATTTTTCTCCTTTTTAGTATATAACTTCTATTTTAACAGTTTATAATTCTTTTTTAAACTTTAATTCTTTAGAATGGGTGATAAGCTCAATAACTTAATATTATTACAAAATCATTTAAAAATAAAAAGAGCTCTATTTGCAGAGCTCGAGGTAAAAATTCATATTTGTTTATTGTAATTTTTAAAATTTATATTTACTTATTTTAATTAAAAAAGTCATTAAAATGTCCTGTCCTTTAATAAGAGCTTATTTTTTAGATGTTGATTGTCTCTTTCTAAAATTTTTATTTTATATGTCATATTATCATAATTTTTATTAAATCTTTCTCTATCAATATAATCTTTCAACTTTCCCGCATAAAATCCTAAAACGAAGACTTCTAAAGATACAATTAATACAAGTACACTGTTTTCCATTTTCTGAAACTCCCCCTTTAAATATAAAAAGATACAAATAAATTAGTAAAGTTTGTGCGATATACTTATTACGATAATATTATTTCATACTTTCTTTATTATACTTATTAGGTTAAAATCCTTTTATTTTTTATATCTAAAATATTTTTAGTTCTAATTTTTTTGTAAATTTAGTAACATTAAATAGCCATTTTCATATTTTTATAACCTTTAATTTTAAATTCTTCAATCTTTCTTGACATAAGCTCTGTTCCTATCCCAATCATCTTTTGTAGCAAAATCATCTATGTATATACTTAGCTCTGGATTTTTATTTCTTCCTTTGTAATATTTCAGATCCCTAATGTTGATGAATCGCCTCTTATAACATCTCTTCTAGTATCTCTATCTCTGAGTCTTTTATTTGCCTTATAATGTACTTTAAATTCATTTTATCCATACTATCAACTCCTTATAAGTCTATAATAAAAAATTTGCCCCTAAGTATGGTTACCTAGTGGCAAATTAATTACAAATAACGAATTTTTCTTAACTTAAAGTTTGAAAAATTCATTTGCTTATTTTTTATATTTACTAGTCTATTTCTGATTTAAAATGAACATCTTCTCTTAATGCTTTTTTGTATTCAGAATCATTTATGTATCCCAATTCATTCATTTTAAATAAAACTCTCTCTTGTCTCTTTTTTGCTTCTCCATAAATCTCATACCTCGCAGGATTATTGGTTATCCCTGCAAGCATCGCACATTCTGCTAAAGATAAATCCTCGACATTTTTTGCAAAGTAAATATTCGCTCCTTTACCAACACCATAAGAGGATTTTCCAAGGTACATATTGTTAAGATATGTTACAAGTATTTCATCTTTAGTCATTACTTTATTTAACTGAATAGCGTTGTACATATCCCTGACTTTTCTTTTCATAGTTTTTTCGTTGTTAGTAAGTAAATTCTTTGATACTTGCATATCTATAGTACTAGCCCCTTGAGTTGTATCAGTTCTTATATTATTGACTAAAGATCTTACCAAAGATATTTTATCGATACCATTGTGTTTATAAAACCTCTCATCTTCTATTGAAACTATAGCTTTTTTTAGATTATCTGGTATTTCCTTTGAACTAACAGCTGAACTGCTGATATAATTGGACTCAATAAGCTCTTTTGTAACTTTAGGAGCTCCTTGAATTGCATAAAGCGTATATCCAACTCCAAATAGAGATCCTATCAATGCAAACGTCAATACAACGGCTAATATAGATTTAATAATTTTATTTTTTCTCTGTATTTTTTTTGTACGTTTGGCATTCCTAAGATTTTCCAGACTAGCACTACTACTTTTTTGATTATCTGAAGTTTTTTTATTTCTTTTTATGGGCTGCTTATTTCTGTTTTTTGCGGCATCTTTTATATCATAAACATTATCATAGTTTGCAGAAGCAGATCTAGAGCTTTTAGTTTTACTCGAAGCTGGTTTAGAACTTCCAACTTTTTTACGCCTGATCTTGTTATCTTCATTATTGTAAGAGCTCATATCTCTCTCCCTTCTCTATATAAAACAAATTATACAATGTTCTACAAAATAAATCAAAGAACAAATTTGTAAGATTTCTCATGTAAGTCAAGAGATATATAAGTAAACTTTGATTTTCTTAATTTTATACTTCTCAATTAAAATATTATACTGCATCTTTAATTATTAAAAAAAGCTTAGCTGTTGCCAGTGTATCACTATCAGCTCTATGCGCATTTTTATTTTCAATTTTGTAGTACTGACATGCTGTTTCGAGCTTTTTGTTCTTTCCTTTATATGATTTTGTCTTTTTCAACATCTCTAAAGTACAGATGTGGTTTTTAATTGGTTCTAAATTCATCTTTTTTAAATAGTGATTTAAAAAGTTCAGGTCAAATTTCGCGTTGTGGGCTATTACAGTTCTGTTTCCTAAGTACTTCCTAAATCTTGGAAGTACTTCTTCTAATCCCTGTTCATTCTCAACCATCTCATTTGTAATATTAGTTAAATTAGATATAAATGAAGGAATTATACCATTGGGTTTTACAAACCTAGAGTAATTCCTTACTATTATTCCATCAGAAATTTCTGTAACACCAATTTCAATTATTTCACAACCTTGACGCGGATCAAGACCTGTAGTCTCTAAATCAACAACTACATACTCTCCCATATCCTATCTCCTTAATCTAAATTAATTTTCTGTAATATAATTATAAATCAAAATACAGAGTTTTAGTTGAACTTTATCAAATTTAGTCTAAATATTATTGTTGTTATTATTTATTTTATAATTATTTCGTTTTTTGTCAAATTCATCGACCTCTATATTTCGAATTTTTTCTCCGTTTTTCCATATTCCTACTTCTTTTTTACCCTCTTGTGTATATACAATTCCTTTACCATTTCTTTTATTATCTAAAAAATATCCCTTAAATATCTCCCCATTTGGATATATTAATTTGCCTAATCCATTTTTCTTTCCGTGCTTAAACTCTCCAGTATATATGATTCCATCGTTGTACAAATACTTTCCGATTCCGTGCATCAGGTCATCCTTCCAAAGCCCTTCGTACTTCTCATTTTTGGAGAATATACAAATCCCAAATCCGCTTCTTTTACCATTTACAACCTCGCCCTTGTACATGTTGCCATTATCATATTTTAAAACGTTATTTTTATTATTTGGAATTTCTTTTGTTGAATTATTCGTCTTGCTACTATCTAATTTAGTTATTGCTCTACTATCTTTCTCATGGTTAATCTCAATAACTTTATGATTAATTTCAATAATTCTATTTTTTGCTTCAAATGAATTAACTGATTTAGTTTTTTTATTCTTTCTTTTGTTCATTATAGTTGTTTTAATTATTTCAAATAAAATAAACAACGATGAAAGGGATATAAAAACATAAATTATAGTCATAAAATAATTCGAAAAAAGCATAGGATCACTTCCTCATCTTATAATTTAATAAACTTAAAATCTATATATTAAATTATATTTTTTAAGATGAACAAATATACAGTATTATAGCTCATTGCAGTTTATTTTTATCAAATGTACCCTAATGAATTTGCTATATTAATTTTGCACATTAAAACGAAAGAATAAAAAATCTAAATATTCAACTCCAATTGTTCCTTTAATATAAAATTCGTATAAAAATGAGCAATTGATAATCGATTACGATATACATATTTTACATATAAAAATACATACTCTAACAGACTATCAATCGCTCAATAATTTAAAAACTATTTTATTTTCTATTCAAATCTCTCTAAGAATGAGTGTTTAACCCCATCTTGTTGCCATCCTAATATAGAATCTACATTTACATTTTGTGCCGCTCTAAATATAGACTTCTCAACATTAGTAAAATTAGGTTCAAGTCTTTTAATTAAATCTTTAATTTCATATCTCTTGTTTCCTGTCTTTTTTGCTGCAACCATACAGGCACAGTTTAAAGGCCATATTCCAGATTTTTGTATAAAATTAATTATATGTTCCTCTCTTATATAGTAAAGGGGTCTAATTATTTTCATACCTTCAAAGTTTGTTGAATTAAGCATAGGAAGCATAGTCTTAAAGTTACCAGAGCAAAGTAGATTCATCATTGTTGTCTCAATAACATCGTCATAGTGGTGTCCTAATGCTAGTTTATTACATCCTAACTCTGTCGCTTTAGCATAAAGTGATCCTCTTCTCATTTTTGCACACATATAGCATGGATAATCCTTAGCTATCTTATCTGCAACCTCAAATATATTAGATTCATACAAATGTATCGGTATATTTAAATACTCACAGTTATCTATTAAAAGCTGTCTAATATTCTCATGATAACCTGGATCCATAGCTATAAATTCAAGCTCAAAATCAACTTGTCCATGTCTCTTTAATTCTTGGAACATCTTTGACATTAGTAGACTATCTTTTCCTCCTGAAACAGCAACAGCTATTTTATCGCCTTCTTCAACAAGTTTGTAGTCTTTTATAGCTTTTATAAACTTAGACCATAAGTTTTTTCTATTTTTTTTTATAATATATTTCTCTATCTCTTCTAAAGAAAGTCTTTCTTCAAAAGGCACTATAATTTCGCACCCTTTTCCTGACAATTCACTCATATAATCACCTCGTATAATGTACTTAGTCTATAATAACATAAAATATAAGTTTCTTTTATCCCCAATTTTATCTTATTAGCTTTTAAAGTAGCTCTTTTTGCTACAAGAATAATGAAAATGAGCCTTGTATCATTATATCTTATATCTAATATAAATTATATAAACATCCCTTATCAAACTATAATTACACATAATCTTATATTATTCACTTTTAAAGTAACTCTTTTTAGTTACAAGAATAATATATATACTAGATAGTCTCTTCTATCAATCACAAAAAGGAGGTTTTGACATTGAAAAATATGAATAGAGATATGGAAAAAAATTGTGGCGATTCTTTAGCCAGACCATATATAAACAACCAAGTTTATTCAAAGATATTTGACCTTTCAACTGCTCTATCAAGAGGTACTATTTTTCCAGAATTAGACCTATTTGAGTCACAAATGTACAATAAAGAACAGTATATAAGACCTAAAAAAAGAACAGGAGGTAAGAGAAAATGAGACAGTCCTCAAGAAGCGAACTTATGAGAAAAATTCAGGAGACTTGTTTTGCATGTGTAGATATGAATCTTTATCTTGACAACCATCCTGATGACAAGAACGCTATAAATACTTACAATACTCTATGTAATCAATTTGCTCAAGCTAGATACGCTTATGAAAATCAATACGGACCTTTAACTAACTTTGGATATGCACCAAGTAGATCTCCATGGCAGTGGAACGATGATCCTTGGCCTTGGGAAAAAGAATTTAACGACTAAATTATGTATATGGAGGATTATTATAAATGTGGATATATCAGAAAACTTTACAGCACCCTGTTAATCTGAAGAATAAAGATCTTAAAATGGCAAAATTCTTGATTACTCAATTTGGTGGACCAAATGGTGAACTAGGTGCGGCTTTAAGATATTTGAGTCAAAGATATACAATGCCTACTGGGAAATCAAAAGCATTGTTGACAGATATTGGTACAGAAGAATTAGCTCATGTTGAAATGATTGCAACTATGGTATACCAACTTACTTCTGATGCAACACCAGAAGAACTTAAAGCCGCTGGATTAGGCTCAAATTACGCACAAAATGGATACGGTATCTTCCCTAGTGACGCTAATGGAGTTCCTTTTAGTGCTTCAACTATTGCTGTTATGGGCAACCCGATAACCGACCTTCACGAAGATATGGCAGCAGAACAAAAAGCTCTTTCAACTTACTACCAACTTATAAATTTAACTGACGATGTGGATGTAAAAGAAACACTTGGATTTTTGGGTCAAAGAGAGATAATTCATTATCAAAGATTCGGTGAAGCTTTAATGGATGTTTATGATTATGAAGAAAGTCAAAAAACATTTTAAATCTATTTAATTTTATTTAGATCAATTTAATTCTAAATTTATCATTCTATAAAAGGGCCTTGTTATAAGAGTTACTATTTAATTTAATGTAGTTTCCTTTACTAATAAAAAATGGCGGCACTGATTTAATATCAGACCGCCATTTTTTGCTATTAAAGTCCCGTAGATCCAAATCCACCTTTTCCTCTAACAGTGTCGCTTAGATATTCGACTTCAACAACATTTATATCGTATATAGGTTTAACTACCATTTGAGCTATCTTCATATGTTTTTCTACCTTAAAATCGTCTTTACCATGGTTTATCATAATAACTCCAATTTCACCTCTATAACCTCCATCAATTGTTCCTGGGCTATTTAACAGTGTTATTGAATTTTTAAGTGCTAATCCACTTCTAGGTCTCATCTGACCTTCTGTCATCTCTGGTAACTCAATTGATATTCCAGTTTTTATAAGTTTAGTCTCTCCACTTTTTATAATAGCTTCTTCTATAGAATATACATCCATACCTGCATCTCCTTTGTGTGCAAAGTTTGGAAGTTTCGCTTCTGGATTTAGTTTTTTTACTTTTAATGTGTACATAGTCTACCTCTTTTCTTATATTAGTTACTTTTAATTGTAAGTTGTATAACTTAAATTATAACAAATTAATTCATTTTTACATATATGTATACAGAGAAATTCTTTTTTAATGTTTAATCAGCATAATTTTACTAATATACACAGTATTTTCAATTACTTTAGCAGATAGCTTTCGATTTTCATCTCATTTTGGTATAATATATAGTATAATGTAATGGCTGTGAATCAGTCATTTGTTTTTTGTAATATAGAATTATCTATATATATTACAAAGGAGGTTGTTATGAAACTTATTTTAGCCGAAAAACCGTCTGTTGCAAAAACTATAGCTTCCTTTCTAGGAGCTAAGACTAGAAGTGACGGATATTTTCAGGGAAATAACTATATTGTTACTTATGCGGTAGGTCATCTTGTCTCACTATACGATATGAAAGATTACGATAAAGATAAGTACTCAGGATCATGGAAGATGAATAACTTCCCTTTCTTTCCTAATAAATTTAAATTTAAAGTGGATAGCAGTAAGAAAAAACAGTTTAATACAGTTAAGGAACTCTTGAACCGCGATGATATTGAGTATGTAATCAACGCTACCGATAACGACAGAGAAGGAGAGCTAATTTCTTTTCTGGTATTTTTACTTGCAAAAAATAAAAAACCTATTAAAAGAATTCTAGTAAATGAATGGACACCCGAAGATATAACACGAGGTCTTGATAATCTTAAAGACAACAGTGAGATGATAAATCTTCAAGCAGCTGGATATACGAGACTTATTACTGATTGGCTTATCGGAATTAACTTTACATCTGCTGCAACTCTTAAATATGGAAATGGTAAGCTTTTAAACATAGGTAGGGTTATTCTTCCTACTGTAAAATTGGTTTACGATAGAGATATGGAGATACAAAACTTCGTCCCTAAGATTTACTATGAAATAGAAGGACACTTTAAAAGCCAAAATGGTGAATACAAGGGAAAGCTCACAATAAAAAAAGAAACTAAATTTGATACTTTAGATGATGCAAACAAAATTATAGATACAATAAAATCTGATAAAGGTATTATAGCAGATAAAAAAGTTACTATGAGTAAAGAGTATGCTCCTAAACTTTTCAGTTTGACATCACTTCAAGGTTATATAACATCTAAGTATGCAAGCTTCACTTCTGACAAAGTTCTAAATGTCTGTCAGAGTCTTTATGAAGGTAAAGGTAAAGGTGGTTATATAACTTATCCTAGAACTGATTCAATGTATTTAGAGGAAAGTTTAGTATCAAAAGTTGAACAGACTCTTAGCAGATTAAAGACTGGACTTAGTTATGAAAATAAAGTTAAATTTAGCAAAACTAAAAGGGTATTTGACTCATCAAAAGTTGATTCTCACAGTGCTATTATACCTACATATATTGTTCCAACTAACTTAACTCCAGATGAGGCAATAGTGTACCAGGCTATTAAAGATAGATTTATAGCTAACTTTATGCCTCCAGCTGAGTATGAAAACACGGAGATAAAACTGATGTAGATTCTAACATCTTCGTAACTAAAGGTAAGGTTCTAAAAAGTAAAGGCTACTTAGAAGTTTACAATAAAGAAGAAAAAGACAATTTGCTTCCTATAGTAAACAAAGATGATGTTGTCGATGTTTTGAGTATTATACCACAAGAAAAACAAACTACTCCACCTAAGCCGTATACTGAGGATACCCTGCTTAAAGCAATGAAAAACTGTGGTAAAAATGTTTCAGATGATGATAGTGCAGTTCTTTCTGGATATTCTATAGGTACTTCAGCTACGAGAGCTGACGTTCTAAAAAAGATAGGTCAAGTTGGATATGTAAGTAAAAAAGGTAAAGCATATTCTATAACTCAACTCGGTAAAAATCTAGTTGAGATATTCCCTGTTAAAGATCTACTTGATGTTGACTATACAGGTAAACTTGAAAAGAGTTTAAGCGATATTCAGAAGGGAAACTATACAAAAAAAGAATACTTGACCAACATAATGAATTTTATATACCAAAATGTTGAACTCATTAAAAGCGATTCTTCTAAAAATATTAATACTGAAAGCTATATCTTTAATCCAAAGACAAAAAAATTCACAAAAAAATCCGCTAAATTTGCTGCTTCCTCTAAAAGTTCAAAATCATCTTCAAAAACTAGTGAAGTCTCCGACTCTAAAAGTAGTGAATCCGGTAAATCAAAAGAATCTCTAGGTAAATGCCCTGTTTGCGACCATGATGTTTACGAGTTTGAAAAGGGATTCTTTTGCGAAAATTATAAAGAATGTAAATTTGGTGTTTGGAAAAACGATAAGTATCTAGCTTTTTATAAGAAAAAACCTAATAAAACTATGGTTAAAAGTTTGCTAAAAAAGGGTGAGGCGAGCGTTAAATCACTTACAAATAAAAATGGCAATAAATTTGATGCCGTTTTTAAGATATGAAAAAAATCCAAATAATAATATGTTTTCATGGAAAATTGAATCCTTTGAGAACAAATAGAGAACATAGTGAGGGTGGCTTTAGCAGTTGTTTTATACATGTAGATACGTATTTTAACAATAACTACTATAGCCATCTCGTTTTTTATGGAAAACTATATCCAAATACATGATTTTAATGATTTATAGTTTCATATAATATGTTATGCAACTACTATCAAAAATTAATAATTGATACAAAAAATAATAAACAAGATACCAATTATTTATTAATATCTTGTTTATACGCATATATATAATTTTATTATCTACACTAACAATTACTTTTTATTATTTCTTATCTAAGGTCTCATCAATCTTGTACCTAACCATATCAAATAACTCACCTATTTTGTATCCTTTAAGCTTACACCCACAGTTAGGACAGTAATCGTACTTCTTTGATACCAGAGCCCTACAACTTGGTTCATGACACCTTATTTTTAATGCCTCCTCTGATACTTTAAATCCACATTTTGGACATATTGAACCAGGACGCGATGAAACCTCTTTCCCACATCTTGAACATTTTATCATATTATGCACCCCCAGCTGATACTATCTATTATCATATAAAACACTGCTATTATAGTATTGTATGCTTAGCTAATCTATAAGTTTCATAAGGACCATTATGTTCAAAAGTTTTTCTATTACTTCATATATATTTTACTATTTATTTCTTATACTATTAACCTTTTTATTCATTAAATGTCTAACACAGTTACGATACAGAAATAGTTTTACTTTATTTAAGTTCTGCGAATGTTCACTATAAAAATCGTCAGGAGAATTGTAAACACCAAAATCTTTATTTAATCCATTTTTTTGGATATATGTATCATTTTCATTCCAGTCAATTACTGGATTTTTAAAATTATCTATTGCTACACCAAACCCACAGAAACTTGTATTACATTCGCTATATTTTTCTTGTAATTTTACAAGGTAAGTTTTATCAAGTATAAATCCCTCTAGATTATACCATTTATCATTATAGAAAACTTCAACCCAGCTGTGCAAAATATTGCTTGGTGCACTTCTATAAATAAAACCAGTCATTACACCTTTTTGCAACTTTTTATCTATAGTAAACCCATGTAATCTACAAGGTATATCAACAGCTCTTAAAAGTGCCATAAATAATGTTCCTTTAGTATTACATTGGCCATAATAATCAATTAATACTTTTGAAGCTGGAATATTGTCGTCGACATTGTATCCGAATTTAATATCATCTCTAATAAACATATAAATTTGCTTTATTTTTTCAAAGTCAGATAGTTTATCCCAACATTTGTTTCTTATTAATTCTTGTATAGTTTTATCTTTATAGTTCAACATAATTGTTTCTAGCAAATATTTTTTCATAATTAAACCTCCATGTAACCTTTGTAGTTACATGATAGCATCAAAATAAATCAGCGACTTTCAAAAATATGCTATCTTTTAATATATCCCTTGATGACATCCCTGTCCTCAGTTTATTTGTATAAGATAAATGTGAAGGAGTTGAAAAACCGGTGTTCATTGCTGAATGAGTTATACTATTTCCACTAAAAATATCCAAATAAGCTTGCTCTAATTGATGGTAAATCAAATATCCTTTAAGAGTTATCCCCGTCTTTTCCTTAAATAAATGTGAAATCCTTCCAACTGATAATGATACTTTATCAGCAAGATATTTTACTTGATGCTCCATAGGATCACAATTACACTCTTGCAATAATTTCAAAATATATTTTATTCTGCTATCTAATTCTGGTGGACAAGTTGTATCAAGCAAAATAATTTCCTTTAAATTTTCTATAAACCTTTCATAGAACCCGATTTCTGTATCTAAATGTATATTTAATAAATCATTTTGTAATGATTCTAAATCTTTATTCTGTAGTATACAATATGATTTTTCTCTAAAGAACTTGTTCCTTAGCCTAATATCTGTTTCAGTTAATGGTTTAATTAACATTGTAAATAGTTCATTTCCATTAGATTTAATTTTGTGGTTTGTATTTCTTTCAACAACAATACACGCCCCTTCAATGCATTTTCCCTCAACTTCAACTTCTATACTTCCTTTCGAACTAATAAATAATTGCAGCATCATATGCTTATGACATTCAGCTTCTATATGGCTAGAAAATGCAGATATGCAATCCCTACTCATAATAATAACATTCATAATGTTAGATTCCTCCAGCTATATTGACCTTTTTTGATTAGACCCATTTTATAATTATATATTATTTATGTCTATAGAAACCCTGATATTTACATTAAATTAATAAAGGTAAATTACCTAGATCTCTTTTTTTTTAACAAAAAATAGACGCTCATATATGAACGTCTATTTTAGAATTACTCTATTTATTGTTTACATATTCTTAAATATGGATCATTTATATATATCTATCCTTAACATAATAAAAATTAAAATCTAAGTAAATACTATTTTCTAGGATTTTTGATTGATGCTTGAGCTGAAGCAAGTCTAGCTATTGGCACTCTAAATGGTGAACAAGATACGTAGTCAAGACCTACATCGTAGCAGAATTGTACTGATGATGGCTCTCCACCGTGCTCTCCACATATTCCTAGTTTTAGGTCAGGCTTAACGCTTCTTCCTAATTTGCATCCCATATCTACTAATTTACCAACACCATTTTGGTCTAGTACTTGGAATGGATCTTTTTCTAGTATTCCTTTGTCAACATACTCTCCTAAGAACTTACCAGCATCATCTCTTGAATATCCAAATGCCATTTGAGTTAAGTCATTTGTTCCGAAACTATAGAAATCAGCAACTTCTGCTATTTCATCAGCTGTTAAACAAGCTCTTGGTATCTCTATCATTGTACCAACTGTATATTTAACATCAGAGTTTTCTTCTTTTAAGACAGCTTCAACAGTCTCTACTATTAATTCTCTTAATATTTTTAACTCGTTAACTTCTCCAACTAATGGAACCATTATCTCAGGGCTTACTTTGCATCCAGCCTTAGTAGCTTCTATAGCTCCTTGGATTATAGCTTTAGCTTGCATTACACATATTTCTGGGTAAGTTATTGCAAGTCTACAACCTCTGTGACCAAGCATTGGGTTGAACTCTTCAAGATCAACTACTTTTTTCTTGATGTCGCTTGCTCTTATTCCCATAGATGCTGCAAGTTCGTTTATAGTTTCGTCGTCATGAGGTAGGAACTCATGTAGTGGTGGATCCAATAGTCTTATATTAACTGGTTTTCCATCCATAACTTTAAATAGTTCTATAAAGTCTTCTCTTTGCATTGGAAGTATTTTTGCAAGAGCTTTTTCTCTTTGCTCTACAGAATCAGCAAGTATCATTTCTCTAACAGCCGGAAGTCTAGCATCGTCGAAGAACATATGCTCCGTTCTACATAGACCTATACCTTCTGCTCCAAACTCGATAGCTGAACGAGCATCTCTTGGGTTGTCAGCATTAGTTCTAACAGCCATTTGCTTGTATTTGTCTACCCAGTTCATAAGTCTCTCGAAGTTTCCTGTTAAAGCTACTTTTGTTTTCTTGATATCTCCTGCGTATACATTACCAGTAGATCCATCAATTGAGATATAATCTCCTTCTTTAAGAGTTGTTCCTGAAGCTGAAACTTCTTTGTTAGCTTCATCTACTTTTAACTCTCCACAACCAGCTACACAACATTTACCCATTCCTCTGGCAACAACTGCAGCATGAGAAGTCATTCCCCCTCTAGCAGTAAGTATCCCTTCTGCTTTTATCATCCCTTCGATATCTTCTGGAGATGTTTCAAGTCTAACTAATATTACCTTTTCTCCTCTATCTGATGCTTCAACTGCATCGTCTGCATTGAAGTATACTCTACCACTTGCAGCACCTGGAGACGCTGGTAACCCTTTAGCTAAAGACTTAGCTTCTGCTAAAGCTTTATCTTCAAATTTAGGGTGTAGAAGTTGATCTAATTGGTTAGGCTCAATTCTAAGTATTGCTTCTTTATCATCTATTATTCCTGCATCAACTAAATCAGTTGCTATATTTATAGCCGCTTCAGCAGTTCTCTTACCATTTCTAGTTTGTAGTATAAATAATCTTTCGTTTTCTATTGTAAACTCTATATCTTGCATATCTTTGTAGTGACCTTCAAGTATATGAGTTATCTCTACAAATTTATTGTATACCTCTGGCATAACATCTTTTAATGTAGATATATTTTGTGGAGTTCTTATACCTGCAACAACGTCTTCACCTTGTGCATTTATTAAGTACTCACCAAATAATTTATTTTCTCCTGTAGCTGGGTTTCTAGTAAATGCAACTCCTGTACCACTAGTTTCTCCCATATTACCAAATACCATTGATTGTATATTTACAGCAGTTCCTAAATCATGAGCTATGTCGTGAAGTCTACGGTATACCATAGCACGATTGTTGTTCCAAGACTTAAATACTGCTTCTATAGCAAGCATTAATTGCTCTTGAGGTTTTTGTGGGAAATCTGATTTGATTTCTTTTTTGTATATTTCTTTATACTCTTCCACTATTCCTTTTAAGTCTTCAGTAGTAAGATCTGTATCTTGTGAATATCCTTTATCTTCTTTTACTCTGTCTAAAACATTATCAAATTTGTACTTTGGCACTTCCATAGCAACATCTGAAAACATTTGGATAAATCTTCTGTAACTGTCGTATGCAAATCTCTCATTTTGAGTAGACTCAGCTAATCCTATAACACTTGTGTCGTTTAGACCTAAGTTAAGTATAGTGTCCATCATTCCTGGCATTGAGAAAACTGCACCAGAACGAACTGAAACTAGAAGTGGATTTTTGTCACTACCTAAAGTTTTATTTAAATCTTTTTCTAATTTTTCTAAGTGAGATTCTATTTCTTTTATTACATCTTCTTTTATTTTTTCTTCATTAGCATAGTAGTCATTACAAGCCTCTGTTGTTATAGTGAATCCTGGAGGTACTGGTAAACCTATTTTAGTCATTTCTGCTAAGTTAGATCCTTTTCCCCCTAGTAAATACTTCATTTCCTTATTGCCTTCATTAAAATCATAAACAAACTTCGTCTCCATATTTAAGCCTCCATTATTTTTTATTAATGTTTTATGACTGATTATCTATTTTAGATATTGATAACTTTTTAAACTTCTATTTCTTTGTATATTTTTAGACCATTCTCTTTCATTATATCCAATATTATTCCTGCTGTTTCTTCTATAGCTTTGTTAGAAACATTTATAACTGGACATCCAACTCTTTTCATTGTCTCTTCTGAATAGTCCAACTCCTGCAGTATTCTCTCTAAGTTTGCATAATTTGCCCTACTTGAAAGCCCCATTGCTTTAAGTCTTGCAGTTCTTATAGTATTTAATTTCTCTGGTGAATTTGTAAGACCTATTATTTTTTTAGTATCTATTTCAAATACTTCCTTTGGAATAGGTATTTCTGGAACTAAAGGAACATTAGCTACTTTTATATTTTTGTTAGCTAAGTACATACTTAGCGGTGTTTTAGAAGTTCTAGATATTCCCACTAAAACCAAGTCTGCCTTTAATATTCCTCTAGGATCTTTTCCATCGTCGTATTTAACAGCAAATTCAATAGCCTCTACTCTTTTAAAGTAAGACTCATCTAATTTTCTTATTATTCCTGCTTCTCTCTTTGGCTTCCTATTAGTTCTATCGCTTATTGAATTTAAAAGCCCACTCATAAGATCTGTACAACTTAAACCTTCTGCCCCACAATAATCTTCAACAGCCTTACACATTCCTTCATCTACTAAAGTGTACACTATAAGAGCATTTTCCTCTTTAGCACTGTGTAGAGTCTCAATTAAAAACTTTTCATCTGATATGTATGGAAATCTTCTTATCTCGTAAGTCTCATCAACATAAAACTGTGACATAGCTGCTTTAGCTACTTGTTGTGCAGTTTCTCCAACTGAGTCAGAGAGCACATATATAATTAAGTGTTCCACTGGCATTCCTCCCTAATTATCGATCATTTCTAAAAATAATCTTGTAATACTAGTCTTTGATATTCTACCAATAGCTTTCATATCCTGACCGTCTTTTCCACTTCTTTCTACCACTGGTATAGAATCAATTTCATGTTGTATTATTTTTTTAGTTGCAGTTAGAATACTGTCATCTTTATTTGTAGTGACTACGTTAGGAGTTCTCGTCATTATCATACCTACTGGCATCTTATTAATATCTCCCCCACCTATTGTAGCTTTAAGTAAGTCTTTTCTAGAAACTATTCCACATACTTTTTCTTCTTCATCTATTATGACGATACTACCAACATCAGATAAAAACATTGTAACTATAACATCGTAAATACTTTCATCTTTTTTAGCTAGTGAAGGCAAGCTCATTATATCCTCCACCTTTTTATCTTTTATATTACTGCTAAGTAAATTTATCTTGCTTACACCCGTATAGAAATATCCTACTTTAGGTCTAGCATCTAATATGCCTGTCATTGTAAGTATAGCCAAGTCTGATCTAAGCGTTGCTCTCGTTACATTTAAAGTAGCGGCAATATTCTCACTTGTTATCGGCTCATTCTCTTTGACAATTTCAATAATCTTTTGTTGCCTCTCATTAAGTTGAATAGGATTCACCTTCTTTCATTGTGCTATACTTTATAACTTTTAATCCTGATATAGTATATTATATAACTCAATATATTGTTCTGTAAATAGTAATTTAACTAATAATTAAATTTATTTGTCAAAAATATGCAAAATTTCTATTTTTAATTACAGATATATCGAATAATAGTCTTACTCAAGTAAATAATATAAATATGAAGTATATCTATAACTCACTAAATACAATTATTATATATGATATTGTTGTCGATTGTGTTTAAAGGTATTTTAATTTAGTTATTTGTAAAGAAACTATTTTTTGATTTATAAAAAATACAGTCCATAATTTTTAGACTGTATACTTTCTTTCATTAAATTCATATAATATCTGTTACACTATATATATAATTAATTTATTTTATATATAGTGTAACAGATATAAAATTTTATGCTTATATTACTGACCTTCATTAAACATATTGGCGAATAAATCTAATTTATGTAAAAATTCTTTTTGCATCTCTCCTAAAGTAGATATCTTATGTTTAATTAAAAATGTACCTTTAAAAGTATCTGTTTCAATAGTAAGTTTTGTACTCATAATAGATTTTGAAATCTTTATATATTTCAGGTCACTTCTATTAAATACTTCCACTTTTTTCACTTCATTATATAATTTGCTTATAGTAGTAGACATCATTTTATCATCATTTATCATAAGTATTGTTTGTCTATCGATTATTGTAAAATCTCTAGCTTCAGCAAAGGCCCCAAGCATATTAGACTCACCATTCTTAGTTATTAAATCATTTATAACTTTTTTTCTTATAACCAACATTTTATTTCTCCCCTACATTTGTTTTTAATCCGTTTATTAAATCCATAAATCAATTTCTAAGAACTATAATAAATTATATACTAAATTTTACAACTAATCCATTATTTAAATATAACTAATATAACACTAATAAATAACTACATGCCTCGCCAAATTCATTAAAAATATTTGCAAAATATCACAAAAAGCTGCTATAACTAATAAAGTGAACAACCAACTAAAACATGAAATTAATTTCTTTCCAATTTTTACTATGTAATCTTATATTCTTACCTTTATATTTTACTGACGCATTCTAATTACAGAGTTTTATTAACTAAATTAATATATTGCATAAAAAAAGGCATGTCCTTAATGGACTTGCCTTTATAATATAAGTATTTAAAATCAGACAAAACTTATCGACTTATTTGATATGTCATCAAACAAAATTTCACCTAAAATTTGCTCATAACTCCAAATCTAATAATTGATAAATTCTATTAGAACTATCTACTTATATACTATCTTAGATAAATCGCATATCTTTAGCATAGTATCGTAAATTTGTTTAAGTAAACCTAATCTATTATTTTTTACTGCCTCATCATTATCCATAACCATTACTGAATCAAACATAGAGTCAACAGCAGGTCTTAGAGATGCAAAAGTCTCAAGTGCTTCCTCGTATTTCTTGTCAGAGATGAACTCTTCAACCTTAGTCTTTACATTTTTAAACTCACTGTATAATCTTTTTTCAGCCTCTTCTTTAAATAGAGACTCCTCTACTTCATCATCTTCAGCCTTCTGAGCTAATGTAGACACCCTATTAAAAGCTGTAAGCATTTCTACTAGTTCATCTCTATCTAGCCAGCTATTAAGCGCTAAAGCCCTACAGTACATATCGTAAATGTCATTTACATCAGAACTTATAACAGCATCTACAACATCGTATCTAATACCCATATCTTTAAATAAAATTCTAACTCTCTCATTGAAGAAATTCATAATACTAGCGCATACTGCTGTTCTATCAAATTCTATCTCATAATAATTATCTAATGCACACTCAATAAGAGTTTTTAAATCTGCATCAATCTTTTTATCCATAAGTATGCTAAGTACACCTAACGCTTGACGTCTTAAAGCATATGGATCTTGTGATCCAGTTGGCTGAATTCCTATTGCAAAGAAACCAGCTATTGAATCAAGTTTATCCGCTATTGAGACTGCAACCCCTGAATTAGTTTGGGGAAGAATATCTCCTGAGAATCTTGGAAGATAGTGTTCAAATATAGCTTCACAAACTGCATCAACTTCACCAGATACTTTAGCGTACTCTTTACCAATAAATCCTTGAAGCTCATCAAACTCTCCGACCATTCCTGTAACCAAATCTGCTTTAGAAAGTTTAGCAGCTCTTGATGCATGTATTTTTTCTTCTGGCATATTAAGTGAATCTAATATGTCCAAACTCAACTTGTCCATTCTTAAAGTCTTTTCATATATAGATCCAAGTTGCGCTTGGAACACAACATCTTTTAATTTTTCAACATAATCATCTAGATTGTGTTTTATATCTTCGTTGTAGAAGAATAATGCATCTGCAAGTCTAGCTTCTAGTACTTTTTCATTTCCTTCTTTTACGTTTTCTATTCTAAAATCATTCCCATTTCTAACTGCTATAAAGTTTGGAAGTAATTTTCCATCCTTTGTAACAGGGAAGTATCTTTGATGTTGCTTCATAGGAGTTATAACTACTTCTTTTGGCAATTTTGTATAATTTTTATCAAACTCTCCATAGAAAGCTGTTGGATATTCCACTAAATGAGTTACTTCTTCAAGTAATTCTTCGTCTAATTCGACATTTCCATTTAAACTATCTGCAACTTTAATACATTGTTCTTTTATAATATCTTTTCTCTTATCTTGGTCTAATATAACGTAGTTTTCTTCTAATTTATTTAAATAATCTTCTAATGAATTTACTATTATTTCACTTTGTCCAAGGAATCTATGCCCTTTAGTTTTATTCGAAGAAACTATTCCTTCTATATCAAATTCAACTACTTTATCATTTAATAATGTAACTAACCATCTTATCGGTCTAACAAATCTTAAATTTTTTCCTCCCCAACGCATCGACTTAGGGAATACTACAGATTTTATAGTCTGTGGAAGTATCTCTTTTATTATTTCTTCACTTGACTCGCCTTTTTGTCTGATTGTAGCAAACATATACTCGTCTTTACCAACTTCTTTAAAGTAAATATCTTCAGGTTTTAAACCCTTGCTCTTCATAAAACCTAGTGCTGGCTTTGTGAAATTATTATCTGCATCCATTGCTATCTTTTTAGACGGTCCTTTTACTTCTTCTTCTAAGTTGCTTTGTTTTTCTTCTATACCATTTACTATTAAAGTTAATCTTCTTGGAGTTCCATAAGCTTTAATATCTTCAAAAGCTATTCTGTTCTCATTAAATAATTTAGAAAGATTGCTCTTTAATTGAAATAATGTATTTCCTACAAATCTAGCTGGCATCTCTTCAACACCAATTTCAAATAAAAGGTAATTATTCATTATTTGTCACCTTCCTTTAAAAGAGGGAATCCCATTTCTTCTCTTTGATTTACATATGTTACTGCTATTGTCTTTGCCATATTTCTTACTCTACCTATAAATGAAGCTCTCTGGCTGACTCCTATAGCTCCTCTAGCATCTAGAGTATTGAAAGCATGCGAACACTTAAGCACATAGTCGTAAGAAGGCATTACAAGCCCCTCATCCATTAGTTTAAGCGCTTCTTTTTCGTATGTATCAAATAGATTAAACAGCATGTCTATATCACATTTCTCAAAAGCATATACGGAGTTTTCAAATTCAGCTTTTCTAAATACTTCTCCATAAGTGATTTCGTCATTCCATTTTATGTCGTACACACTGTCAACTTCTTGGATGTACATAGCTAATCTTTCAAGACCGTAAGTAATCTCACCTGTTTCTAGCTCACACTCAACATTACCAACTTGTTGGAAATATGTGAACTGAGTGATTTCCATACCATCTAACCATACTTCCCATCCAAGGCCCCATGCACCCATTGTTGCTGCTTCCCAGTTGTCCTCTACAAATCTAATATCGTGCTCGTTAGGTCTATACCAATTTCTTTTAAACTCTCCAAATAAAGCTCTTGTATATTATCTGGAGATGGTTTCAATATTACTTGGAATTGATGATGTTGATATAGTCTATTTGGGTTTTCGCCGTATCTACCGTCTGCTGGTCTTCTAGATGGCTCAACATAACAAACCTTCCATGGCTCAGGACCTAGTGATCTCAAAAATGTGTTTGGATTCATTGTTCCTGCACCCTTTTCAACATCATATGGTTGCATCATGATACATCCTTGCTTTGCCCAGTATCTTTGCAACGCTAGTATCATATCTTGAAAATTCATAAAAACTCCTCCTATAATAATAAAGCCTCTCGTCTTCACGAAAGGCCCCTAATAGTTTCTAAAACTAACTTTCTCTAATTTTTAGGTTATCAAATGACACAAAATTTGTCAATATTGACAGAGAAATATTTTTAGTTTTAAATCATATTTTTTATTTGTTTTCTTCATCTTTTTCTTTTTTGCTATCGAACTCTTTCATAAGATCATCTGTAATATCTTTATCATCATCTTTTGAATCTTTATTTTTGTCAACTACTACATCTTTAACATCTTTTGCAGTATTTACTATCATATTTTTAAGCACATGAAGCTTTTCTTCGTTTAATTCACCTAAATCTACAACTTCACCGCTCTCTTCGTTTTGAACTTTTATGCGGTATTTTGTTATTACTGCAGCAGATAGTCCAACTAAAGTTATTACTGGTATTAAAGCAGCTCCTACTACTCCTACAGTTAAAGGAATGTTCATCATAACTTTATTGTCTTTCTCAACAATTACTCTAACAACGCTGCTCTTCTTTAATAAATCTTTTAGTTGATTCTTTATATCTTCTCCATCTTTACCAAATACATCTTCTAATGTTTCTTTAGCTTTTTTACCTTTATTTTTCTTTTGGTTTTCAAGGTAAACTACAGCTTCAACAACATCTCCATTACATTTTATCAGCGATTCCTTAGCATCAGCATAAGTAGCACTTGGGATTCTCTCAAATACAGCGTCCACTTTTTCAATAGTTATATTATCCATTATTATCCACTCCTTTATCATTTTGTACACTTTTAAGTAAGTGTAATGACTTCATGTTTATATTGCCTATATGAGTTTGCAAATATATTTTTAATACATTGTCAAGCTCATTGAGTATATACTTAGAGACTTTAGCTCTACTACATTTTAAAATATCATTACTTAATACATATTCCATAAGCTTTACAGTTGTTAAATCCAACTTGATATTTTGCGTGAAATGATTACTACAATTATTGCACAAAATACCGCCTTCTTCAATATTAAAAACATAACTTTCAGTATTTTTTTTCGAACAACTTATACACCTATCGACAACAGGTTTTACCCCGGCATAATCCAAAAACTTTAGTTCAAATGCAGAGGTAACATACTGCTTATCTACATTATCTTGTGTATATAAGTAAAGAGTCTGCGCTAACAATGTAAATAGTCTATTGTTGGTTTGGTTTTCATAAATCGAATTTTCTACCAACTTTATAATATACGCTGCGTACGAGAATGCATCGAAATCGTAGGATATATTGTAAAAATTCTTGATAATGTCACTCTGCGTAACGCTATACATGTTACCTTGTTTTTTTAATATGAAGTCACTGTACGAAAACAATTGACAAGACGATAGAAAAGAACTTTTATTTCTTCTTGCCCCTTTAGCGATAGCAGAAACTTTCCCTAATTTACGAGTGAATAATGTAAGTATTAGGTCGTTTTCTTTATATTTTACAGCTCTAAGTACTATCCCCTGGGTATTCAAAATTATCATCGTCTTTACTTGTCTCCCTCATATATTCATTTTCTCCATATATATTATTGTACTCATTAATATATAAATATGCGTCTATACTTCCAGTCATTTTAAAAACTTCCCAACAAAGATCGTCCATTTTTAAAAACCCCCTTCTTACTTTTATATCTCTATTTTTAGTAAGAAGAGGATAATTCATACATAAATTTATAAAGCAATTTTTGACAATAATATCGTTGCTATTGTAAAGTAAACTACTAATCCAGTAATATCAAGTACTGTAGATATAATAGGTGCTGAAATAGTAGTTGGATCTGCATCAATTTTATTTAAAATTACAGGAAGCAATGCTCCTAAAGTTGCACCAAGTGCCATATTTATAAATACAGCTATCGATACAACAAAAGTTATACCAAATGTTTTTGTAAACATAAATATCGCTATTCCTGTGATTATACTGCAAATTAAACCAGTCATAAGACCGACTAAAAACTCTCTTAAGACATTTCCGTAGTCCAAATCTTTGTTGGACGATATATTAATAACTGTTACTGATGCCGATTGTGTTCCTGTATTTCCACCCATACCTATTACAAGCGGAATAAAAAACACAAGTGGTGCATATGTAGGATTTAAAACATCTCCGATATTGTAAAGTATCATCGTTGAAATAAATCCACCTATTAATGATATAATCAACCAAGGAGTTCTTCCTCTAATTGACGACATTACTTGATCTTTTATAGTAATATGTTCATTTTCTGAAAGCCCTCTTTCATGCTCTGAACTTCCAGCTATTTTGTACATATCTTCAGTTGCTTCTTCTTCCATAACATCTATAATATCATCTACAGTTATTATACCCTTGAGTACTCCTTGTCTATCAATTACAGGGATAGTAACTAGATTATACTTAGAAACTAATCTAACAGCTTCCTCTCGATCTTCCTCTACGTATACAGATACTAGATTTTCACTCATCAAATCGCCAATAATACTTTTGTCTCTGGCTATAATAAGTTCTCTAAGAGAAAGTACACCAACCAATTTTTCTTTATCGTCGACTACATAAATATAGTAAATAGTCTCAGCTTCTTCTGCCTCTTCACGCATGTGATCTATAGCTTGAAGTGCCGTCATATCTTTATTTACTGCTATATAACCAGTAGTCATAGTACCGCCAGCAGTATCCTCGTCATAAAATAATAACTCTTTTACATCTTTTGCGTCTTCTTCACTTAAAAGATTTATTATCTTTTCGCGTTCTTTTTCATCTATTTTATTCAAAATACCAGCCATATCCCCAAGAGACATAAGCTCTAGAATATTTTTAGTGTGTTCTATGTCAATCTTTGAAAGAACACTAATAAAAAAATCTGAATCGCTTTCTTCAAGAATTGCTGCTGCCATATCTAGAGGAAGTACCTCAAACATCTTTATCTGCATCGCTTCATCTAGATTTTCGATTATGTCTAAAATATCCATTATATGATATTCTTCTATAAGTTCTCGAAGCTCTAACAGCTTATTGGCGTCTATCAAACTAATTACCTCAGATAACAAATCTCCGGAAGTTTCCTGTTTCCTATCCATATAACCCACCTTTATTTTTCATTATACCCAAAATTATTAATATAGTTTTGCAAGTTTCTCCAATTTTCTTTAACTTTTACCCACAGTTGAAGATTTACTTTTGAGCCTAAAAGGAGTTCCATATCTTCTCTTGCTGATTTTCCAATCCCTTTAAGTTTTCTACCGTTTTTTCCTATTATTATCCCTTTGTGAGAATCTCTCTCACAGTAGATTATAGCAGAAATATCTACTAAGTCTTTATCTTTTCTGCCTTTTATTCTCTCGACTTCTACTGCAACACCATGAGGAACTTCATCGCTTATATAGTGTAGTACTTTTTCTCTGATAAGCTCAGATATAAGTACTCTCTCCGGCTGGTCAGTAATCATATCGTCTGGGAAGTATTTTGGACCTTCCTCAATATAAACTTTTATTGCCTTTATAAGAGAATCTATATTTTTACCTTTAAGCGCTGATAAAGGTACAATTTCTTTAAATATACCTTCTTTATTGTACTTTTCAATCAAGTCGAAAAGTTCCTCTTTTTGATCTAACTTATCTATCTTATT
This sequence comes from Clostridioides mangenotii TR, assembly GCF_000498755.1. GTDB lineage: Bacteria > Bacillota > Clostridia > Peptostreptococcales > Peptostreptococcaceae > Metaclostridioides > Metaclostridioides mangenotii_A. The sequence goes on from NZ_AXUS01000003.1 coordinate 60,104, forward strand.
TATAATCAATATAATAGGAGTTTTTGATTCTCTCAAATCCTCTATTATTTTTCTATCACCTGGACCAATGCTTTTAGAATCATCTACTACAAATAAAATTACATCTACATTTTTTAAAGCATCTGAAGCGGCCTTAACCATAACCTCACCTAATTTATTTTTAGGCTTGTGTATGCCTGGAGTATCTAAAAATACTACCTGCGATTCCTCATCAGTGTAAACTGCTTGAATTGTGTTTCTTGTAGTCTGAGGCTTATCACTCATTATGGCGATCTTTTCTCCGACTATATTATTCATCAAAGTAGACTTCCCAACATTTGCTCTTCCTACTATACTGACAAATCCTGATTTAAACATCAAATATCTCCTAACTAATTTTAAATTAAGCTATATTAAAATTCATCACCCGAAAAATAGTTTGGAAGTAAATCTCCAATCTTTTCTTCAATTATATCCCCATTAGAAAAACCAGTGATTATGCTGATATCGGTTCCAAACTCTAATATAACTTGTCTACATATACCGCATGGGTATGTAGGTAAGTTTTTTTCTGAATTATCGCTGGCAATAGCGATTTTCTCTATATCAAGATCACCTTCTGATATAGATTTAAATACTGCTGTCCTCTCCGCACAGTTTGTCCCTCCAAAGGACGCACACTCTATATTGCATCCTGTGTAGACTTTACCTGATTTTGTAAGTAAGGCAGCGCCTACTCTAAATTTTGAATACGGGGAATATGAAAACTCTCTAGCTTTTTCTGCAAGCTTAAGTAGATCTCTGTTGTCCACAACATTTCCTCCAATCAAAGTAAAATATAAGTAATTATTTAATACTAAATATTATACCATAATAACAGTTAAAAAATAAGTGTCTCACTTTGTTTTAACTAATATAAAATAGTCTCTAATTGTAAAATACGCCAAATTGGAAAACCAAAATTGCGATTAGTGAACCAAGAAGTGCTCCAGCAAAGGTCTCCCAAAAACTATGAATCTTTCCTTCTATCCTACTCTGGGCAACTAACACTGCCATTATATATGCAAGTGTAGACGCTACAACTCGTTCTGTCATTAGAGTAATTGCAGTCGCTATAGCAAAAGCTAAAGCTGCATGTCCACTCGGCATACCGCCTTTTAAAGGAGTTCCTGAAGACGTAAGTGCTTTTACTACAACAACAGCTAATAGCACTAACAGTATACATATTAATGTTATGTGAAGTTCTGATTCTCTAAGCTTCAAAATAAACAAACCAGATAGCTCCGTAAGTTTATCAAAAAACAGTATATATCCTACGACCACTGAATTTAGAGCTGCAACTAAAACTCCCCCTGCAGCAACGTCTTTAGCAATTTTTGCAAGAACATGATATTCATCTGTAACTAAGTCTATAGTTTTTTCAACTGCTGTATTAAACATTTCTGCTACTACAACTAAACTTATCGAAAATAGCAACATTATCATCTCAATTCTAGATAGATTGAGAAATAAACTTACTACAAGTACAAGCGCTGAACCTAGGTAGTGTATCTTCATATTTCTTTCAAATTTAAAAGTATAAAGAATTCCTTCAATAGCATCGTTAAATGCCTTTATTAAACCTCGTCTCTTATTTTCAGGTTTCATAATATTAATCCCTCGTTATATTTAATTTCCCAAGAATGTGCTCTTCCTTATGTCTCATCTCTTTCGTATTTTCTTCTGTATCATGATCGTATCCAAGTAAATGGAACATACTGTGGCATACTAAAAAACAAACTTCTCTTTCTATACTGTGGTTATACTCTATACTTTGATCAAGCGCTTTTTCTAGCGATACTACAATATCTCCTAATGAAACTTCTCCTAACTCAACATCAAATTCATCGTCCAGTAGAGGAAATGAAAGTACATCTGTTTCCTTATCTATTCCTCTAAATTCACTGTTCAATTCTTTAATTTCTTTATTGTCTACAAAAGATAAACTCACATCGTAATCATCGTCATAACCTTCATAATGTAGGCATTCGATTATTATATCATTTAATTTTTCTAAAAGTTCATCCTCTAAATTTATTTTATCTTGTCTATTCTCTAAAATTATCTCCATTAAAACACCTGCTTTTTAGTTAATCTATTGTTTATATAATTGTATTTTTACTTTATATAATTATAACTTTTATTTAATTCTCTGTATTTCAATTTTACTACTTTCTTCTAGTTAATTTTTCTCTTTCCTTTTCCTTCTTCTGCTCTAATTTGGCTTCTTCTTTTTTATCGAATTTATCGTAAGCTCTTATTATCCTTTGAACTAACTCATGTCTTACAACGTCTTTTTCAGAAAGCATTATGGAACCAACTCCGTTTACACCCTTAAGTATATCAGTTGCCTGGAGAAGTCCACTTTTCTTTTTATTAGGTAAATCTATTTGAGTTATATCTCCAGTTACTACTGCCTTTGATCCAAAACCAAGTCTAGTTAAAAACATCTTCATCTGCTCAGGTGTAGTATTTTGGGCCTCATCAAGTATTATAAACGAGTTATCTAGAGTCCTCCCTCTCATATACGCAAGAGGTGCTACTTCTATTGTTCCCCTCTCCTGATACTTTGCAAATTTTTCTGATCCTAACATTTCAAACAAAGCGTCGTAAAGTGGTCTTAAATAAGGATCTACTTTGTCTTTTAAATCTCCTGGTAAAAATCCTAGACTCTCTCCAGCTTCAACTGCAGGTCTTGTAAGTATTATTCTTTTCACTTCATCCCTTTTAAACGCTTTAACAGCCATAGAAACCGCTAGATATGTCTTTCCTGTTCCAGCTGGACCAACTCCAAAAGTTATATCATTATTTTCAATAAGCTTGATGTAATCTTTTTGTCCAAGCGTTTTTGGCTGAACAGATTTTCCGCTTTGAGTTATAACAATCGTATCTTCTAGTTCTTTTAGTTTTCCTTCGCTTCCTTCAAGAAGTAAAGAAAGTGAATAAGTTACACTTTGTTTATCTAATTTTTTGTTATTAGACACTGTTTTATGTAGCTCATTCATTAGCTTAATCGCTGAATCTACATTTTTTTCTTCTCCTCTTAAAGTCAGATTCCCCTCTCTAAGTATTAAATCTATATTTAAAGTTTTCTCAATTAACTTAATATTTTCATCAAAATCGCCAAATAGTTCTCTTTCAAATCTTGCATCCGTAATTTCAAAACTTTTCTGCATTATCACCTAGCAATTCCTCCTCGAGTAGTTTATTTAAAAATATAATGTTCATTAAAGCATAAATTTAATTACCTGAATTTTAATTCTTTTAAAACTCTGATTTAATTTTCCTCATCTTTATTATCGCTGTTTTTATCCTTTTCTTTATCTTGCTCTTCAAACTCATTTCTTATGTCATTAATAGGTCTTTTTTCTGGATTGGAAGGAATTTCTTCCTGACCTTCTTCACCTTCTTTTGGTTTGCTCTGATCTTTTATGAGTTTTTCAGCTTCTGCTTTACTCAGTGGATAAACTTTAGCTATGTTCTCACTTGTCTGAACTGTAATAACATATTCCAAAATATTTTTATTTATTTTATAACTGTGTTTAACATCTACGATTCTCGCTGATACTGGGATCATATACTCCAACTCTTTTAGAGCTTTTTTTGACAGTTCTTTCTTAAGTTCTTGTTGGTTTTTTTGACCTTTACAGCTTTAGTTTCATAAAATACACTAGTTCTTATCTTTAAAGGAAATGTGTAATTTCCAATTGATAATTTCTTCTCAGAGTTTTCAACAATATAATCTCTATATTTTATTTTTTTTCTGAAGGTAAGTTTTTTGTCATAAAACATATAAGTACGGACTTTCTTTTTTTCACCTGTCTTAGTTTTTTTAATATCTATGTAATTAGCACTTTTTTTCGATTCATAAAAAGTACTCGCCCACACTTCGGGTATAGCACGATTATTTGATCCATTAAGAAGCACAGCCCCTTTTTGAACTATGTCTCCTTTTTGTACAATTTGTCTACCACTTCTTGGTATTACTTTCTCTATTATACCATTCTTTAATGCAATTATATTACAATAATTTGAATCATCCGTAGACTTTAATGACTCTGCCTTTTTCGTTACAGTTACAAATATATTTGTCCCTTTAACATTTATCGATACATATGCTACATCGTCAAATTTTGACATTATCGTATCTCTTACTTCTTTTCTGTCTATACTTTTTTTATATACACCGGGTCTTACCCCTGCTTTGCTAAACTCCTTTCTCAGCTCCTCTTTTTTTATCCCTTCTGGAGTTTGGATATACACATCTGTTACAAACTGAGATGTTCCCATCAGAAAAGCTAATGAAATAATAGCACATATCCACATAGCTTTATATTTATAAATTCTTTTTGCGAGAAAAGGAATACCTGTTTTTTGTTTTATTTTAATTTCAAAATTACTGCCTCTATAAAGTTCCTTAACACCTTTTAAATCACGTCTATCCACTTTAAATTCAAGACTTGTGTTCTTTATCCTCTTTACATTATATACACAAATTCCATTTCTTTTAAGGTGATTTAAGAACTGTTCGATTCCTATCCCTTCTATAATAATTGTGTAGTAACCTCTTATGTAACTCAGCAACTTTATCCCCCCTAATCATCGATTAACTCAACACCGAAAATTAGTCCCTTAATACCAATCTCAGTGTCAGTTATAAATTTTAGTGAAAGCTTATCTCCTGTAATTTTTACAGTTTTTATCTTAGTCTTTATCTTTATTGAATTTTGTTCAAACTCTATTATAGACAGGTAATTTTCAACACTTACAAAAGTGCTTCCTGTAATGGTAACTATCGGTTGGTTTACTTGTAAATCCGCTGAAATATCTAACATCGGCATTACCTCCTTAATACATTTTATGATTTTAACCTTTAATTATGATGATTTTAATATTTAATAAGCAAAAATTATAAAACAATTTCCTTATCATTAAAAGAATAGGCAATAAAAAATGCCAAACGTCTGGTAATTCTCCAAACGTTTAGCATTTTCAATATTTCTATTTAATTTTTATTTCATTTATTCATTGATTTAATCTCTATTTTTTAGTAAATTTTAGAACAAATCAAACATCCTAACTACTCTTGTTCTATCAAACCATATCCATTATATTTTCTTTTATAAACTACATTTATCTCAAATGTATCTTGGTTTGTGAATATATAAAAATTATGTCCAACTAACTCCATCTGAAGTATAGCTTCCTCTGGGCTCATAGGCTTCATATCAAATTTCTTTCTTCTCTCTATAACTATATTATTTTCTTGGTCTTCGTAATCTTCATCATAGTCTTCACTCTCATTTGAGAATTCTAAATTCTCAAATCTTATACTCTCACCATTAAACTGTTTGTCTCTAACTTTATTTTTAAATTTAACTATTTGTCTATTTAGCTTATCGCAAACAATATCAATTGCTGCATATAAATCTTCTTCAACATCTTCAGCTCTAACTATTTGACCACCAACTGAATTTATTGTTACTTCAACTTTTTGCCTCTCTTTTTTAGCACTTACTTTTACTTTAACTTCTGATTCAGGACTAAGGTATTTTTCAAACTTACTCAATTTTTCTTCTATGTATCCTTTGATTCCATCAGTCATTTTCATTTGTAATGCAGATACTTTTATTTGCATAAAAACCTCTCCCTTCAAGCTTTGCTACATTTTATAATCAATTTAGAAAGTTTTTTATACTTCCTTCTAAATTAATATAATTATACTTCATAAAACATTCTTTAAATAGACTGTTTATTTTTTTATCATTATGATATTATGAAATTGAAGGGATAATTTCGATATATGTACACAATTTAGCTATTAATTAACCATATAAAATAGTTTATAAACCCTACATAAACAAGCCAAACCAATTGAACTAAATTAAGATAACCAGCCTTTTTATTTATTCTAGAAAACTTCATTATCATTATTACGACTACAGCAATTAATAGCAATATACAAATCATAGCTGTAAATCTAAGTCCAAATCCAAAGAAAAGTATACTCCATGCGAAGTTAAGACCTAATTGAAGTCCATAATAATACATAGCATCTACAACTCTTGGAACGTTATTGCCTTTTCTCAAAATCAAATACGATGATGTCCCTATTAAAATATATAGAATTGTCCATACTACAGGAAAGATAAATCCAGGAGGTGCGAAGCTCGGCTTTATAAGAGCTGCGTATAGTGTCTGCATATCCGATCCACTGATTATTTTGACAATAACACTGCTTAAATATCCAATCACCAATGGTATAGCTACGTTTATCAAAAAATTTCTAATTTCCTTTACTGATATAATCAAATTTTTCCCCTTCTTTCAAATTTTTCTTTGATTATAGATATGCACAGTAAAGCATTTATTATTCTAAAAAATCTAAAAAGCCTAGAGATTTCTCTCTAGGCTGTTATGATCTATTGTAGGTTTTTTTTAACCAATTCGTTCACAAGTTTGCCGTCTGCTCTTCCTTTTATTTTAGGTTGAATAACTGACATTATTTTTCCCATATCCTTCATAGAAGTTGCTCCTACTTCAGATATAGAAGCTTTAACGATATCTTCTATTTCTTCTTCGCTTAATTGCTGAGGTAGGTACTCTTTTAAAACTTCGATTTCAGCTTCTGTTTCCTCTACCAAATCTTCTCTTTCAGCTTTTTTGAATTCAACTAGTGAATCTCGACGTTGTTTCATTTGCTTAGCAACTATATCAATAATAGCATCGTCATCAAGTTCTACACGATTGTCGACTTCATATTGCTTAATAGAAGCTCTAATTAGAGTTACAACAGATTTTCTAACTGTATCTTTGTTTTTCATTGAAGATTTTAGATCTTCTTGTAACTTTTGTTTAAGGGACATTCCCCTCACCTCTTTGTTATTATTTACTATTTCTTTGTGTTTTTTCTTCTAGCAGCTTCAGCTTTCTTTTTACGCTTAACACTAGGCTTATCGTAATGTTCTCTTTTTCTAACCTCTGACATTATGCCAGACATTGCACACTGACGCTTAAATCTTCTTAGAGCACTGTCAAGTGATTCATTCTCTCTAACTCTTACTTCTGACATTCTTTTTCCCTCCCTCCAATAGCGCAATTATGCTGGGACTGTAACTTTTGTTATTCTGCATAATCTGTATTACAACCTAACACCTTGTTTATTATAAACTAAAATTTTACTTTTATCAAGTATTTTTATCAAGAAGAAACTTAAATTATCAAATAATTCTCTTGTATAGCCATCGCTTCTTGTTTTACTTAGCTTCGGCTTCATAAAGAGGTAGTTTCTTTCCTGCTAATACATGATAGTGAAGGTGTTTTACTTCTTGGCCTCCATCGTCCCCACAATTGTTTATTATTCTAAATCCTTTTTTATCAAAACCTAATTCACTAGCTATTTTATTTATTACCACATGAATGTGTGCAACTATATCCATTTCTTTTTCAGAAATATCAGTTATGCTATCGTAGTGAACTTTTGGAACAACCAGTATATGGTATGGGGCAACTGGGTTTATATCGTTAAAGGCTATCACTTTATCGTCTTCATAAACTTTTGTCGAAGGAATCTCTCCATCTACTATTTTACAAAATAGACAATTCATCTCAACACCTCCCTTTTTAATGTATTTCTACATATTATACCAAACTTCCTTCTATAAAATTATCTTTTACGTCAATAATTTTCACTTTTTTTACTAAACCTTGTATATCGGTGTCACTTTTAGCATAGACTCTGATGTAATTTGTTGTTAATCCTTCATAAACATCATCTTTTACATTTTTCTCAAATAATACTTCTAACTCTTTTCCAATAAATCTCGATGCAAATTTAGCAAAGTTTTTACTACTCATTTTTATTAGTTTTTCACTTCGGTCGTGCTTTATTTGGGGGTCCACTTGATCTCCCATTGTTGCAGCTGGAGTTCCTTTTCTTATTGAGTATTTAAACACGTGCATTTGTGTAAGCTCTATTTCTTTCAAAAAATTATAAGTACTTGTAAACTCCTCATCTGTCTCTCCTGGAAATCCTACTATAATGTCTGTAGTTATAGCTACATTTGGGATAGCGTCTCTAAGTCTATCTACTATCTCTTTATACTCTTTTGTAGTATATCTTCTATTCATTCTATTTAATGTTTCATCACATCCACTTTGAAGTGATAAATGGTAGTGCGGACAAAGCTTTTTATTTGTAGATATCTCATTTACAAACTCATCGGTAAATAAAATCGGTTCAACTGAGCTAAGTCTAATTCTCTCAAGTCCATCAATCTGACTAAGTTTTTTTATTACATCTAAAAGAGTCAACTGATCTTCTTTTAAATCTTTTCCATATGATGCAACGTGAATCCCCGTCAAAACAACTTCTTTGTATCCATTTTTAACTAGGTTTTCGGCTTCATCAACTACACTTCTTATATCTCTACTTCTAACTCTACCTCTTGCATAAGGTATTATACAGTAAGAACAGTATCTATCGCATCCATCTTGTATCTTCATAAAAGCTCTAGTCTTATCATTGGTTTGACTTATCTCTATCTCTTCAAACTCTTTGATTTTCATAATATCGTCAACTGTGCTTATTTTTTTAGATAAATCTAGATTTTTAATCTCTTCAACTATATTTCTTCTTTCATTAGTACCCATTACTAAGTTAACTTCGTCAATATCTAAAATCTCCTCAGGAGATACTTGAGAATAACACCCAACAACCGCAATAAGGGCATCTGGATTTACTTTTTTCACTCTTCTAATATATTGACGTGATTTACGGTCACTCATATGAGTAACAGTACATGTATTTATAACATAAACATCGGCGTAATCTTCGCTATTTACATGTTCGTATCCATCTTTTTCAAACATTTCAAGCATTGCCTCTGTTTCATACTGATTTACTTTACACCCTAAAGTATAAAATGCTACCTTTTTCAATTTACACTTCTCCTCCCAAATCACTAAGCTCGTATAATACGATAGATGTCGCTACTACAGACGCAGTTTCAGTCCTCAAGATTCTTGGCCCGAGAGAAACTACCTGTGAATCTATTGCTTGAATTTTTTCTATTTCACCTTCGTCAAATCCGCCCTCAGGCCCTACAAATATCCCGATAGTATTTATATCTTTACCCTTGATTGAGTCCTTAATAGACACTGTTTTTTCATTCTCATAAGGACATATATTCATGTCATTACCTTTCATATCTTCAAGAGCTTCTTTAAAACTCAAAACTCCTCTAAGTTTAGGAATCTTTCCTCTTTTGCTTTGTTTTGCAGCTTCATATATTATACGTTCCCAACGCTCAAGTTTTTTATCTTCTTTTTTATTATCAAATTTCACTACACTTCTTTTATTTTGCACTAATATTATTTCATCTACTCCTACCTCAGTTAATTTTTGAAGTATCATCTCCATCTTAGTACCCTTAGGTAACCCTTGATAAAGTCTAACTTTTACATCTGGCTCTCTATTTACATTTAACTTCTCCAGTATATTAAGGCATACCTCATCTTTAGATATATCTTCAATCTCGCATACATACTCGCTTTTTTCTTTATCACAAATTTCTACCTGGTCGCCAACTCTAGCTCTCAAGACTTTTGAAATATGTTTTACATCATCGCCTGTCATAATACAAGTATTATCTTCTAAATTTATATAATCTTTATTCACAAAGAATCTATCCATATTAATCTCCTACTTATTATAAATACTTAGTTATTCATTTTGCAGACAATCGCAGCCCACTCACCCTGTCTATTTACGTTTAATATTTCAAATCCACTATTCTCTAAGCACTCTTTTACTTCATCTACTTTTGCAAGTATTATTCCCGATGAAATAAACACTGCGTCATCTTTCATAAAATTACTTACGTCTTTCGCAAGTATTTTTATTATGTCCGCAATTATATTTGCAACAACTATGTCAGCTTTTCCATCAACTACTGCTGTAAGGTTTCCGTAAAGAACTTTTATACTATCTTCTACATTGTTATTCGCTACATTTTCTTTAGATACAGTTACGGCAACCTCATCTAAATCAACAGCAACTACATCCTTTGCACCTAATTTAGCCGCAGCTATAGCTAGTATTCCACTCCCACATCCTATATCAAATACTGTTGAATCCTTTGATACGTACTTTTCTAACTCATTTATACACATACTTGTAGTCTCATGAGTTCCAGTACCGAAAGCCATACCTGGATCAAGCTCTATGATTAAATCGCCTTCATTAGGAGTGTACTCTTCCCATGTAGGTTTAACCACAACTTTATCACCTATTTTCGTAGGTTTATAGTAAGCTTTCCAATTATTTGCCCAGTCTTCTTCATTTACATTACCTAGGTCTATAGTTCCTTTGCCAATATCTATTCCAAAATCTTTCAACCCTGAAATCCTCTGTCTTATGATCTCTACAAATTCGGTAACATTTTTTTCTTCAGATATGTATGTCTTTACAATTACATCTTCTTCATGCCCTTTAGATAATAAGCCCTCGTCTACATAATCCCAATCAAGTGGATTATGCTCTTGAAATAAAAAATCCTTTGGATCTTCTATTATAGATCCATTTGCTCCTGTTTCGTATAGTATATTTGTAACAGCTTCTACAGCCTCTGTTGTTGTTTTTATATCAATTTCAATCCAATTTTTCATAAGATACCCGTCCTTTTATAGTTTTCTACTATTCTTCATTATAACACAAATAGATCCTTATTTTTTAATATTAGTATTCGTAAATGTCTATTTTATATTCCACTTTATAGAAAAGCAATTACAAATAAGCAGCTCCTATTATTCCAGCATCTGATCCTAATGTTGCACAGACAATATCACAAAATTCTTCGTCTTTATACATGATATGCTTTCTAACTTCTTCTCTTAAATCAGGTAAAAATACATCGCTCGATCTAGAAACACCTCCGCCAATTGAAATAATATCTGGGTCCAATGTATTTACAACTCCAGCTATTCCAATTCCAAGATACTTTATAAATCTTTTTACCGTCTCTATTGATAAATCGTCATTTTTTCTGTACTCATCAAATATTATCTCGGCATTTATTTTATCTAGATCTCCATCCACAATATCATATATAGAAGTTTTATATCCTTCATATATATTTTTCTTTACGAATTCTATAATTGCAGTGGCAGAGCAAAATGTCTCAAGACACCCGTTATTTCCACAGTTACACTCATAAAAACTCTCTCCAACTACTATATGGCCTATTTCAGAACCTCTATTATGACTGCCAGAGTAAATCTTTTTATCTATGATTACTCCACCACCTATACCTGTACCAATAGTGTACATTACTGCTATTGATTTTCCTTTCATACTTCCATAGATTGCCTCTCCTAAAGCCGCAGAAGTTGCGTCATTTTCAACATTAAAATCTAGTAATGGCATTTTTTCTTTTAGTTTACCTATAAAATCAATATTCTCCCATCCGAGGTTTATACAATTAACCAAACCATTTTTCTTTACAATACCTGGTATACCTATTCCTATAGATTTCAAATTATCATTAGACATATTTACTTGTTTTAACAAGCTATTTATCAATATTCTAATATCGAAAACTATTTTTTCTACATTTTTATCTCGGTCAATTTTCTTATCGATTCGAGTTAATATTGTTCCATTTTTATTTACTATACCAGCTCTTAAATTAGTGCCCCCTATATCTATGCCTAAATTATACATACGATCTCCTCATCAATATTTTATATAAAAAAGCCCCATATTATTATGTAAACTCAAATTATTTTTATACAAGGTATTAATTATACTAAATCCAACTTATATTTAAAAGATTAATCACCTAAATAAAAATCTCAGAAGCGATTAAACATCACTTCTGAGACATCTGCTTTTTCCAAAGCACTTTTTTACTTTTTTTTAAACATATCCTCTATCTTTTGCCCGAAACTCCTCTTCTTTTCATGCACATTGCTTCCACATTCTAAAGCAAATTGTTTAAGAAGATCTTTCTGTGTATCGTTTAATTTAGTTGGAACTTCTACTATAACTTTTACGTACTGGTCACCTCTAGAGTTTCCTCTTAATTTAGGTATACCTTTGTCTTTAAGTCTAAATACTGTTCCTGTTTGAGTTCCTTCAGGTATTGTGTACTTAACTTTACCATCAAGTGTAGGAACCTCTATCTCATCTCCTAATGCCGCTTGAACAAATGTTATTGGCATTTCGAAATAAATATCATTTCCTTCTCTAGTGAATAAGTCATGTGGTTTTACTGAAACAAGTATATAAAGATCTCCTCTTGGGGCACCTTTTTCACCAACTTCACCTTGACCACTTAATTTTATCATTTGACCATCATCTATACCTGCTGGTATATCAACTTCTATAGTCTTTGTTTTTCTTACTTTTCCAGAACCCTTACACTTAGTACAAGGAGAATCTATTACTTCACCTGCACCATTACATGTGCTACATGTTCTTGTACTAGCTATATTTCCAAATGGTGTTCTTTGAACGCTTCTAACTTGACCTGCTCCATCACATGTTGGACATGTCTTTTTAGATGTTCCTGGTTTTGCACCACTACCACCACACGCATCACATTCTTCACTTCTATTTACTTTAATTGAAGTTTTCTTACCAAATGCAGACTCTTCAAATGAAATACTTACGCCCTGTCTTATGTCTGCTCCTCTTTGAGGACCTCTTCTTTGACGTCCGCCGTAGCCTCCGCCACCTCCGAATATATCTCCAAACATGTCGCCAAATATATCTTCAAAGCCTCCGAAACCTTGACCACCGCCAAAGCCTCCTCCGCCGAATCCACCTTGACCATTTAAACCGTCATGACCAAATTGATCGTAAGTGCTTCTTTTAGATTCATCTGATAGTACTTCGTATGCTTCACTTATCTCTTTAAATTTTTCTTCTGCTTCTTTATCATCCGGATTTCTATCTGGATGGTATTTCATCGCTAATTTTCTATATGCTTTTTTAATCTCTTGAGCATCAGCGCTTTTCCCCACACCCAAGATATCATAATAGTCTCTCTTAGTACTCAATTTACACACCACCTTAGTCCTACAAAACAATAGCTTGTAGAAAACTGCTACAAGCTATTGTAATTCTTTTTAAAATATTAGACTTTACACTTATAGATCTATTATATTATCTACTTTATGTCTTGTCTATCTATATTGATTATAGATTTATATTAAATTTATATTATAGTTGATTTTATTTATCTTCATCAACTTCTGTAAAGTCAGCATCTACAACATTATCGTCCTTTGGACCTTCATTTGACTCAGAAGATCCTTCAGCTCCTCCTTGAGCTTGTTGCTCCTGAGCTGCTTGTTGGTATATTTCTTGAGATACTTTTTGGAATTTATTCATTACTTCATCTACTGCAGTTTTTATTTCTTCTGCTGTAGCATCTTCTTTGTCTTTTATAGCTTTTAAGTCTTCTATAGCTTTTTCTATATCAGCTTTATCATCTGCGTTTATTTTTTCTTCTACTTCTTTTAGTGTTTTTTCAGTTTGATATATTGTTGAGTCAGCTTGGTTAACTGCTTCTATTTTATCTTTTTTAAGTTTATCCGCTTCTGCATTCATTTCAGCTTCTTTAACTTTTTTCTCTATTTCTTCTTCAGATAAGTTAGTATTTGAAGTTATAGTTATTTTTTGTTCTTTTCCAGTTCCTAAATCTTTAGCATTTACATTAACTATACCGTTAGCATCGATATCGAAAGTAACTTCTATTTGAGGAATTCCTCTTTGAGCTGGTGGTATATCAGTTAATTGGAATCTTCCTAAAGTTGAATTGTCATAAGACATACTTCTTTCACCTTGAAGTACATGTATATCAACAGCTGTTTGGTTATCTGCTGCAGTTGAGAATACTTGTGATTTCTTAGTTGGTATTGTAGTATTTCTTTCTATTATCTTAGTCATTACATTACCCATTGTTTCTATACCTAATGATAAAGGAGTAACATCTAGTAATAATAAGTCTTTAACATCCCCAGCTAAAACTCCTGCTTGTATAGAAGCTCCTGCTGCAACACACTCATCTGGGTTAATTCCTTTATGAGGATCTTTTCCTATGAATTTCTTAACTGCATCTTGTACAGCTGGTATTCTTGTAGAACCACCAACTAGTAATACATCGTCTATATCACTTGTAGAAAGTCCAGCGTCTTTTAAAGCTCTCTTAGTTGGTTCCATAGTATTTTCAACTAATCCTGCTGTTAATTCTTCAAATTTAGCTCTTGTTAAGTCTAAGTTTAAATGTTTTGGTCCTTCAGCTGTAGCTGTTATAAATGGTAAGTTTATATTTGTGCTCATAGTTGAAGATAATTCTTTTTTAGCTTTCTCAGCTGCTTCTTTTAATCTTTGAAGAGCCATTTTGTCAGTTCTTAAATCAACGCCTTCAGCGCTCTTGAATTGTTCTGCTAAGTAATCTATAACTAATTTGTCGAAATCGTCCCCACCAAGTCTGTTGTTTCCTGCTGTAGCTAAAACCTCGAAAGTACCGTCACCTATTTCAAGTACAGATATATCAAAAGTACCTCCACCTAAATCGAATACTAATATTTTTTTCTCTTGGTCTAATTTATCCATTCCGTAAGCAAGCGCTGCTGCTGTTGGCTCATTAATGATTCTTTTTACTTCAAGACCTGCTATTCTACCAGCGTCTTTAGTTGCTTGTCTTTGTGCGTCTGTAAAGTAAGCTGGAACAGTTATAACTGCCTCAGTAACTTTGTCTCCTAAGTAACTCTCAGCATCAGCTTTTAATTTTTGAAGTATTATAGCCGATATTTCTTGTGGTGTGAAATTTTTACCATCAATATCAACTTTAAAATCAGTACCCATATGAGTTTTGATTGAAGTTATTGTTTTATCTGCATTTGTTACTGCTTGTCTTTTAGCAGGCTCCCCTACTATTCTTTCTCCTTCTTTAGTAAAAGCAACTACTGAAGGAGTTGTTCTCATACCTTCGCTATTTTCTATGATCTGTGCTTCTCCACCCTCTAATACTGCAACACAAGAGTTTGTTGTCCCTAAGTCTATACCTATAATTTTTGCCATTATTAAAATCCTCCTTAAATACTCGTATATTTGTTAATCGAATTATCTTTTTAATTTTTTAATATTATTTTTATGTTTTAAATTTAATTAGTTTATTATATTAGCAAGAAACTTTTACCATTGAAGCCCTTATAACTTTATTTCCTAATTTGTATCCTTTTTGAAGTTCCATTACAACCTTATTTGGCTCTACCCCTTCAACACTTTCTTGCATTACAGCTAAGTGATAATTTGGATCAAATTCTTGCTCTAGTGCTTCTATATGTTCAAGTCCAAGTTTAGATAAAGTATCTATTAATTGTTTGTGTACTAAATCTATACCTTTGTACATGCTATCTTCTTTATCTTCACAAGCTTCTAATGCTCTTTCCATACTATCTACAACTGGAATAAGCTCAGTCATGATCTTTTCATTTGCAAATAATGCAAGAGAATCTTTTTCTTCTTGAGTTCTCCTTCTGTAGTTAGCATATTCAGCTTGAAGACGTTGATACTTATCATTTAATTCATCTAATTCATCTTGTAATTTTTTTTCATCAAGTTTTGAATTTATATCAGTAACATTATCACCCTCAACAGTTTCTTCATTTTGGGCTGTGTCATTATCAGTTGATGAATCTTTCGACTCAGTGTCTACCAAATCGTCTTTTTCTAATACTTCCTCATCTTGTTGCTGTTTTTTGTTATCCAAGACATTACACCTCTCAACTCCATATTTATTTACCTTTTATCAATTAAAATACTCATATAATTTATTATTGAGTAAATTTTAGCGTAATCCATTCTAGTAGGACCTATAAAACTTATTTTTCCTACTAAATCATTGTCTACATTATATGTTGCAGTTATAATACTGCAATCCTTCGCCATTTCAAAATCATTGTCACTTCCTATTATTATATTTAGGTTATCCTTTTTAATACCCGACGATTTTATCATAGTAGCTAAATTATCTTTTTCCTCAATCATATTAAGAAATGATTTAGCTTTTAGTATATCGCTGAATTCTGGATAATTAAATATATTAGTAGCCCCGTTTAACGATAATGAAAAATCCTCATCTGACATGTTAGAATTTAAAACATGTAGTAATTTATCAATAAGAGCCGAGTAATCACTTATCTCGTACTTAATGTAGTTTATAAGTGAATCATCTAAATCCTCAATACCTTTACCTACTAATTTTTTTGTAAGGTTATCTGATATCAAATTCAGTTTAGATTGATCTAAATACATTGTTGTAGTTAGGCTAGCTTTTTTGATCTCGCCTCTATCAGTCACAACTATAAGCAAAATGTTGTTGTCATCCATTGATACCAATTGAATATGTCTTATAACACTCAGCTTAGGCGCGCTGCTTGTCACAGCTATCGTCGTATAATTAGTAAGTGTAGATAGTAACTTAGATGTCTCATGTATCAACTCTTTTATATGGCTAACATTATGCTCCATACACTGTTTAATTAGTGTTTTGTCATTTTCTTTGAGTTCACTCTTGCTCATAAGTGAATTTACATACAATTTATATGCCTTCTCTGAAGGCACTCTTCCAGCAGACGTGTGAGGTTGAATAAGATATCCCTGTTCCTCAAGATCAGCCATTTCGTTTCTAATAGTCGCAGCACTGATACCTAAATCATATCGTTTTGATAGACTTCTAGAGCCTACAGCCTCTGCTGTTTCTATATAATCTTTAACAATAGCTTTGAGGATATTAAGTTTTCTATCATTTAAATCCATCTTTGTTACCTCCCTAGCTGTTAGCACTCACTAGCTTCGAGTGCTAAAAAGATTATATATATTATATATCATTTATAGTTTTTTTTGTCAACTATTTTATATTAATTAATAAACTCTACAAACACACTATTCGAAATTTCACGCCCTTTTTGTGTCAATTCAATACCTACCTTACTTTCTTTAATTAATTTTCTTTTTGACAATACTTTTATTTGTTCAGAATATACGTTCGCAAAATCTATATTAAATTGTTTTTTAAAGTCTTCGTATTTTATACCTTCATTCATACGAAGTCCCATAAATATTTTTTCTTCTATACTATCTTTTACAGATAATTCCTCATTATTCACAATAGGTTTTTTGCCATCTGTAACCATATTATGATATTCTTCTAAAGATTCTACATTATTATATCTATTATCTTCTAAATATCCAGATGCTCCTGCACCAATCCCTATATAATGGTCGCATCTCCAGTATCCTATATTGTGTTCACACTCATACCCTTCTTTTGAGTAGTTTGATATTTCGTACTGATGATATCCTTTTGTTTTTAAGAAGTCGATAGTGTATCTATACATCTCAATATCAGTATCCTCGTCATTTAGTTCAAACTTGCTTTGCTCGTACATTGAATAAAGTTCTGTTCCTTCTTCTAGAATTAGTGAATATGCGGATATATGTTTCGGTTCTAGTTTTCCAACTATTTCTAATGTTTCTATCCAATCTTCAGTAGTTTGATTTGGTAGGTTGTACATTAGGTCTACGTTTATATTTTTAAACCCTACGCTTATTGCATCATTGTAGTTTTTTAGAAATTCTTCATATGTATGAATTCTTCCTACATATTTTAAGTGTTTCTCCTGAACAGCTTGCAAACCTATGCTAAGTCTGTTTACTCCTATTTCCTTCATTGTCTTTAACTTGTCCAGTGTTAATGTCCCTGGATTACATTCAACGGTTATTTCTGCGTCTTTGTTTATTTCAAAGTTTTCTTTTATATGTTTAAATAGTTCTCCTAACTCTTGTGTCGTTAATATACTAGGTGTTCCTCCTCCGATAAATACGCTTGAGATCTCTTCTTTTGTCTTGTGCATCTGCATTTCTTTTATTAGATCTTCTAGGTATCTCTTCTTTTGAGTTAGGTCCAGGTTGTATGAGTTAAAGTCACAGTAGTTGCACTTTTTTATGCAGAACGGTATGTGTATGTATAACATTAACATAGTTTACCTTCTTTCTTTGTTTATTGGTTTATATTAATAAAAATATTATTTATATTAAAATTTAAATAACCTCAACTATTATTATAGTATCATTTAGAATAAAAAAAGAGATACCTAAATTGAAGTGAACCCCAAAAATAAATTTTTTAGGTCTAAATTTATGGGATCACTTCAATTTAGGTATCTCTTTTCTTTATTTTTAATTAAATCATTAGTCAATATCTATTTAATTAGATATTTTCTTACAAAACTTAGAATCTACTTTAATTTCTTCATCCTTTTTACTTCTTCAGGAATTTCTGGTTGATGAATTGTCCACATACATGTTGTGTTGATAGATGATGCTGCAACTATTGGTGCTAGTATTGCAAAAAATTTCCATAACTTAGTTCTTTTAATTTCCATAACAAATCCTCCTAAATTTAATTAAAATTTGAAGAATATACTCATTTTCAAACTTATCCAATTAACACTATGTAGTTATACAAAAATTAACTTATATATAGGAATATTATATTGATCTCCAATAAGAATAAATATACATACTTATTGTATTTATGACTATAGGAATTAATATAAACATTGTTTCCATTTTTAAATATAATTTAAAAAATTTAAAATATTACACAAATATTATAACTAGTATTAATAATACTTTAGATAAAAAGACCACTTCTAATCTGTAAATATTAGATTGAACAAATAAAACCATATCATCTATTGAATTTATAAATAATAAACAACTCACCGCTACAATTCCAAGGAATATACTAGCTCCTTAAATTTTTTTATGTACAAAAAATAAAATAATATTAACTCAAATAAAACCTTTGATAAACCAAATATATTCCAAAATTCTGAACTTTAAACCATATAGCATATCTCCTATTAAAATGAAACTTTAAATATTTTCAACTAATAGGAATCATAATAGTTAGTATAAATTCATTTTCTGAGTAATCGATGATAACTTCTCCGCAATATTTTTTAACAACATCCTTTATATTAATTATTCCCATTCCATGAAATGATCCATTTTTCTTATCTGTCAATATCTTTTTGTTTTTACTTAATACTTTATTAACTTTAGAATTCGTAATTTTAATTATGCAAAAACCTTTAGTATACTTAACCTTTGTATCTATCATTTTATTTATTTCACTAATATTTATTTTATCACAAGCATCAATTGCATTATCTAAGGCATTAGCAAAAATTGTACAGATATCGTCCATTTCCATAAAGTCTGATTTTGAAAAGTCTACATATGTTGTAAAATTTATTCCTTTTTCTATACAAATTGTCTTTTTCTCACTTAAAATTATATCTAAAACTTTATTTCCTGTATTAAATGAGTTGTCTAATTTATTTAATTCAAAATCAAGACCATTTACATAATTTCTTGATTCCTCATTATCACACAAATTAGCAATACACATTAAATGATTTTTCATATCATGATACAATCGTCTAACTTTATAATTATTTTCTTCTAGTTTAATATAATAATTATATTCTATATCATTTCTTTTACTTCTTAGTTGATGTTCCAATATTAATTTATTGTCATTAATAATTTTTAAAGTAATGACAACTAACGAAACATTAGATACTAATAAAAGTATTGCTAAAAAGAACATTAAGTAATTATTCATATTCACTGTTTTGTAATCACCAAAACCGTTACCAAATATTATAAATAAACTAAAAATATTTGTAATTATTGGTATCCCAATATAGAAAAAGTCCTTAATTGTAAGATTTCCATAGATTTTAAAATATTTACAAAGGTATGAAGCTAAAAATAATAAAGACTTAGATAATATTATTGCTTCCAATCTGTATAATCCAGAATCTATTACTGATTTCAAATTACTTAAAGAATTTAAATGCATAACAGCAACGATACTAACTGTATCTAAACTTATAGCTAATAACCAATATACTAATACAATTATAACACATTTTATTATCTCTACATTATAATTCCTTTTATAGAATATAGAACTAAATACAATTGCAATTAAAACTCTAATATCTGGTAAAATATTTACAATAGACATTATCATACATATAACAACTATAATAGAAAACTGGATCTTTGTATATATTCGACCAGTTTTTTTAACAGAAATAATATTTATAACAAAATAAAGTATCATTAATTCTATTAAAATTAATCCCGGATCTAATACTTTCCAAAATAATGCACTATTAATCATAAAATGTCTCCTATTTATTTTTAAATGTTTACTAATTAAATCTTTGCAACATTCTTATTGCAAGACTCTTATCATTCAATTCTGGATCTTGAATAACCATTTCCAACAACTTATTCAAAATAGTACCTATCTCTTTACCTTTATAACCAATTTCAGTTAAATCACTACCATTGATAGCTAAATCCTTAATACAAAAACATTCTTGGTTCTCTAAAATATCTTCAAGTATTCTTTCAATATCGATTAACTCCAAGATTCTACTTTTAATATATTTCGGGTTTTTAGCTAGGGTATCAGCCCATTTAATTTTTAATAAGTCTCTAAACAACTCCACATTTCCTAGTTTGTTTAGAAGTTTCTTTATACTTACTTTGTCAGGTAACAGTTTGCAATCATGGTATGCAACGAGAGTGACAATTTTTCTCTTTGTGTTGTTATCATACTTCAACCTATTTAGGATTTCCCTTGATATGTTTACAGATGCTTTGGCATGTCCGTAAAAATGATCAATTCCTCGTTTGTCGGTCGTCTTTGATACTGCTTTCCCTGTGTCGTGTAATAGCATTGCAAGTTTTAAAACTAATTTATTTTCAATAGCATCTACTGCAAATAGCGTATGTTCTAATACATTGTATTTATGGTATGGTGTGTTTTGTTCAACTTCATCCAGTTCACATATTTCCGGCATAATAAAATAAAGCAGACCTGTGTCCTTTAGGAGCTTTATCTTTGTTGAATCAGAAATTAAGATCTTATTTAATTCAACCTGTATTCTTTCATTTGACACTTCTTTTATCAGATGTGCTTTATTTTTTATACTAGTGTAGGTATCTTTGACTATCTCAAAATTTAATTGTGAAGAAAATCTTACTGCTCTAAGCATCCTCAGTGCATCCTCTTCAAATCTATCATTCGCTTTTCCTACACATTTAATCTGTTTATTTATTATATCAATATATCCATTAAACGGATCTACAAGCCCTTTATCTCCATTGTATGCTATTGAATTTATTGTAAAGTCCCTTCTCTTTAAGTCCTCCACTATATCGTTACTAAATTCTACTGAATCTGGGCGTCTTTTATCAGTGTACTCTCCGTCAATCCTATATGTTGTAACCTCGTAGCTGTTTGTTTTTATAAGTACAGTCACTGTTCCATGCTTTATTCCTGTTGGAACCGTTTTTTCAAATATTTTTATGATATCCTTTGGCTTTGCATTTGTGGTTATATCCCAATCATTAGGAGTCTTTTTTAACAGTGAATCCCTTACACATCCCCCAACTATAAATGCTTCGAATCCGTGTAGATTTAATCTATCAATTATATCTCTAACATCTTCTGGCATTTTAATATATACCATTAATATCACCTTTATCCTATCTTAAAACCTTTTTCAACAATTTTGTCTTACTTAATTATACACATTTTTCCAACTTTATTCAAACCTATTAATACTATTTTTTAAAATTTCTATTAAAATGTTATTTTATTTTTTTGAAATTTGAAATTAAAAAGGGCCGCAAATGCAAATTAACTTCTTTTTCAAAGCCAATTCATCTTTCAGCCCTTTCTTTTTTTACTATTATTAACACTTTAAATATTCATTATTCATCAATTTGCTGACATAAATATTTTGTATTTTTAAATTAATTCTTTTTGCTTATACCTTTAGATACTCATTTTTTAATCTTTTTACACCTTCAAATATTATAAAATTTGCCTACGGCATAAATCTGTTGTTTAAAAATCGTAGGCAAATCAATATATTATATAATTTTATTTACAATTATTTAAAAAAGAGTTTTATCTACTCATCAAGTTTTAAGACAGACATAAACGCCTTTTGCGGAACTTCAACAGATCCAATTTGACGCATACGTTTCTTACCTTCTTTTTGCTTTTCAAGAAGTTTTTTCTTACGAGATATATCTCCACCGTAACATTTTGCAAGAACATCTTTTCTAAGTGCACTTATTGTCTCTCTGGCAACTACCTTATTTCCAACTGCTGCTTGTATTGGTATAGGAAATTGGTGTCTAGGTATTTCACCTTTAAGTTTTTCACACATAGATTTTCCTCTTGGATATGCTCTAGTCTCATGAACTATAAAGCTAAGAGCATCTACTTGCTCTTTATTGATTAAGACATCTAGTTTTACAAGTTTCGCTTGAACGTATCCTTTTATTTCGTAGTCAAGTGATCCATATCCTCTAGTTCTAGATTTTAGTGCATCAAAGAAGTCGTAAACAACTTCGTTTAGAGGTAAGTCGTAGTGAAGCATAACTCTTCTATCATCTATATACTCCATGTTGTTCATAGTTCCACGTCTCTCTTGACATAGTTCCATTACAACCCCTACATAGTCCTTTGGCACTATTATGTCTCCTTTAACTATAGGCTCTTCTATCATATTTATCTCAGCAGGATCTGGTAAGTTTGCTGGATTTTGTATCATTACAACTTCTCCGTCGTTTTTAGTTACTCTATAAATAACTGATGGAGCTGTTGTTATAATGTCAAGATTGAATTCTCTCTCTAATCTCTCTTGAATAATCTCCATATGAAGTAGTCCCAAGAATCCACATCTAAAGCCAAATCCTAAAGCTGCAGAAGTTTCGGCTTCGTATTCTAGAGCTGCATCGTTAACTTGCAGTTTTTCTAGTGCATCTCTAACATTTTCGTACTTTTCGCCTTCTCCTGGGTAAATTCCACAGTAAACCATCGGTGTAACTTTTTTGTATCCTGGCATAATTTCAGAAGTTGGATTATTTGCATCAGTGATTGTATCACCTACCTGACAGCTTCTTATATCTTTGATACTAGCTGCTATGTATCCAACATCTCCTGCTGTAAGACAGTCAAGCTCAGTCTGACCTGGTGACATTACCCCAACCTCAGTTACCTCGAAGTCTTTTTTGGTATTCATCATCTCTATTAATGTACCTTTTTTTACAGTTCCTTCAAATACTCTTACATATGCTACAACACCTTTATAGGCATCGTAATAAGAATCAAATATAAGAGCTTTAAGTGGTGCCTCTCTATCTCCTGTTGGAGCAGGAACATTTTTAACTATGCTTTCTAATACATCGTCTATATTTATTCCGTTTTTAGCAGAAATTAGTGGTGCTTCACTTGCATCAAGTCCTACTAAATCCTCAATTTCTTCTTTTATCTCATCTGGTCTTGCACTTGGTAAATCGATTTTATTTATTACTGGCACTATTTCTAAATCTTGCTCTATAGCTAGGTATACATTGGCAAGTGTTTGAGCTTCTACCCCTTGAGCTGCATCTACAACTAATAATGCTCCTTCACATGCTGCCAAACTTCTCGATACCTCGTAGTTAAAGTCAACATGACCTGGAGTGTCTATAAGATTTAAATAATATTCATTTCCGTCCTTAGCTTTATACACCAATCTTATATTTTGAAGTTTGATTGTGATTCCTCTTTCTCTCTCTAGATCCATGTTATCTAGTAGTTGATCCTTCATCTCTCTTGCGCTAACAAGTCCCGTTTGTTGTATTAATCTATCGGCTAAGGTAGACTTACCATGATCTATATGTGCAATTATACTAAAGTTTCTAGTTCTGCTTTGCTTATTGTCCACCTGATACTCCTCCTTCTTTATTCGTCAATAAATATTATATAGTATTTACCCTCAACTGTCACTTGATTTTCCCTCTATTTTCACATAAAAAGAAAGAATTGGGGTTACCCAAAATATATCACTTATTTTTGGCAACCCCACCTTACAAATACTTATCTAAAGTTTTTTATTATTTTCGATATGTCTAGATTTATATAAGGTAAACTAAACTCTTTTTCTCCCAACATATTTTTTGCTCTACTATCTATTTCAAATATACAAAATACCGTCAATACTATCATAATCAGTATAAAGATAATTCTTAGCGCTAATTTATATTTGTTATTCTTTTGTTTTCGCTCTATTGTCCTCTCTAAACGACTCATACAGCATGCTCCTAATTAAAACTACATATTTGCTTCACCGTTTTGCCTAAAGTACTCGTCTAATATATCCGCTACATATTTAGAAGTTGCTTTTGATTCTTCTATTGTTGTAGCATTACTACCTATCTCTATTAATAGGTGTTTCTTAGCTGCAAATTGGTTAAATCTCGCATAGTCTTTTTCTATAATCGGCGATACTAAACCTGGGTATTTTTTCTGTGCTACTTTATTTATATCTTCTGCAAGAGCTCTTAATTCTTTACTATTATCGTTTTTACCACCTATAACAAAGAAGAACTTTGCAACTCTTTTTCCATCTATTTCAGTTGTATATTTTTTGTGATCTTTTTCTTTTGTTGCATTATCTTTTAAATCTCTGGCATCTCTATGCAAGTCTATAGCAATATCCACAGATGGATATTTAGGCATAAGATCCTTTATAGTCTTCAAACTGCTTGAGTAAGAACTATTGTAAGACGGATAGTCGTGATATTTGGTTGTATGTACCACACCCCAACCTTTGTTTGCT
This sequence comes from Clostridioides mangenotii TR, assembly GCF_000498755.1. Taxonomy (GTDB): domain Bacteria; phylum Bacillota; class Clostridia; order Peptostreptococcales; family Peptostreptococcaceae; genus Metaclostridioides; species Metaclostridioides mangenotii_A. The sequence goes on from NZ_AXUS01000003.1 coordinate 84,905, forward strand.
AGTTCACTAGTTAAAACACTTCCTACTTCCATTACAGAATTTACCTTATCTGTTGAATGGTAGTTGCCTTTTGGTGAGTTTGAATAAGTCTCACATCCATGTGTATGGTATATTAGTATTTTTGGATTTTCTTTTGTAACTCTAATGTCGTTTTTATAGTTTAAACTCGATACTACTTCACCGTCTGTTGCTTCTGTATCTACATTATCTTCTTTTGGGATATTTTCTTCTCCAACAAATACTTTTACATATTCTTTATTTACTTTGCTATCTACAGTTTTATCTTCTTTTTCAGTAGTTTTTTCTGATGAATTTTTTTGATTACTTGAGCTTTTTGACTCATCTGTTTTCTCACTTTTATCTTGTTCTTTCGCTGTTGTTTCTGGGTAAGCTGAGTTTATTAAAAATTTCAAAAACTCATCCTGACTTATAGCAAAAGTTGTATTTGTAAAAATGCCCACTAACAAACATGCTACGGTTAATGATTTGAAGCATTTTTTTAACATACATTTCCCTCCTTATTTAGCCACCCTACCAGGGTGGAGAGACCTATTTAGCCCTTCACTTATTATTATCGATAAATTTTCTATTGTCTCATCTATATCTTTTGGTGTAACAATTAGATTTTTATCATAAGGGTCTAAAGATTCTCTTATTAGATGATACTTCTCATCTTCTTTTAAATTTTTCAGCATATTGTAAAAACTCTCATTGCCCTCTGACTGTGCAATCAAGTTGTCAATAGCTAAATCTAATACGTCGATTGTAAGTGTAGCTGCATCTACAACTGTAGGAACTCCTATTGCAATTACATCGACACCTAAATACTCTTTATTTAAAGATCTTCTCTTATTTCCTATTCCTCCTCCTGGAGCTATACCAGAAGTAGCTATTTGAATTGTAGAGTTTACTCTCTCCATCTTTCTAGAAGCTAAGGCATCTATAGCTATTACTCTATCTGGTTTTATCTTGTCTACTAAAGATTTGACAATTTCACTGGTTTCTATACCTGTAATCCCCATAACACCCGGACTTAAACCCGCTACTTCCGAAAAATCATCGTCGTAGTCTTTGTTATAGTTTTTAAATATATGTCTTGTAACTAGTGTTTTGGATACAGATTTCGGACCCAGTGCGTCTGATGTTATGTTCCAGTTTCCAAGCCCTATCACCAGAGTCTTTTTGCTTTTGTCATCGCCTAGAACCTCTTTAAGCTCATCTTTTAAGTATTCGATCATCTCTTCCCTAGACTCATCATCATCAAACTTCATAAGATTGCTCTCTAAGGTAATATACTTTCCTATTTCTTTGTTCATTATTTTGGAACCTTCTTCATTTATTATCTCAACTTTTGTTACTTTGCAGTTTTCAAGCTCTTTGTTTTCTACTTCTACACCTGGAATACTAGTTCCTGCTTGTGCTTCTTCGTACACTTCTTTAGCTTCTACGGCTAAATCTGTCCTAATTTGAATCATATTAACCTCCAGTTTAATTAAATGATATCTATAATTGTTAACAAAATTTATTTTTTTATAACAAAAATTAGTAAATTTATTTGTAATCTGTGGATTAATTGAATTATTTGTTACTAAAGTGTTCAAATTTTTGTATTTTCTTCGTTGTATAATATGAAGACAATACGTCAGAAAATATATAAATAAATAGGAAGAATTAATTAATGAGTGCTAATTTTTTAAGTATTTAATTCCTTTTTCAGATCTTTTATATATTCATGCTTATAGCAATTGTAATTTTTATATTTAGGTTTATAGCTAAGATTTCAAAGTATCTTGAGTAGAATATAAAGTAAATAGTCTAAAAATTGTTTAGAATTACGTGCAATTTATTCTTTTTTTATTTTCAAAGTATAAATTAAAGAAACTTGCCCTAGAATATAAAGGTGTAAAGTAAAGAATATAAATCAAATTTAGATATTGTAAATTCTGTTTTTATGTTATATAATTTAAAAGGAAAAATTATTGGAATTATATTAAATATGTAAATATTTATCCTTGATTTTTAGTTTTATTTCTGCTAAAATCTAATATGTTGACAATGTACAGACAATAATAAATGAGGAGGTGAATGATTTGGCAAATATAAAATCAGCTAAGAAAAGAATAAGCGTTATCGAAAAGAAAACTGCTTTAAATAAAGTAAGAAAATCTCAAATAAAAACTGCAATAAGAAAATTTGAAGATGCTGTTGCTGCAGGAAACAAGGAAGACGCTGCTGTTAAGTTCCAATCTGCTCAAAAGAGAATACACCAAGTAGCTTCTAAAGGAACGATACATAAGAATGCTGCAGCTAGAAAAGTAGCTAAGCTTGCAAACAAGTTAAACAGTATGAACGCATAATTCTGTTTGATTATTCTTATTGATAATATAAAAGCCACAGATATTTCGGTATCTAGTGGCTTTTTTTATTTATATTGTACCCTGTACACTATTTAGTAACTGCTTCAAATTAAATCAACTCTTTTAACTTGTAAAATACATAAATAAAAGCCAGAAAGCAATTGCCCCTGACTTTAAATAATCAAATATTTTATTTTAATATATTCATAATTAAGCTTATCAAATTAACAGTACTTACCTATAAATATCTCTACAGCCAATGTATCTCTAATAAGCCCGTTTTTAATCTTGTAGTCACTATCTAGTAAGTAGTTCATAATTTCTGTAATCTCACTATCTGAGAAGTTAGTCGTCTGCTTTAAAGCCTTTCCAGCAACAAAAGGATGTATCTTTAGTCTTTCGGCTATTGACTTTGATGACAATCTTTCAGACTGAAGCCCTCTAGCTTGTATTATTAACTTAAACTGTCTAGATATCATAGCAAATATACCTAAAACCGACTCTCCTTCTTCAATCATATCGTTTAGTATCTTCATTGCGCTTGAAGAGTTCTTAGCTCCTATATTATCTATAAGTTTAAATATGTCGTTTTCAATTTTCTTTTCAGTAAGCTTGTCTATTGCACCTTTTTCTACGGTATTTCCTTTACCTACGAATGAACTAATCTTATTTATATCATTTTTCAGGTCTGATAAAGTCTTTTCGCTGCTTTTATCCTTGTACCCTATTTGTTCAATAAAGTGCATAATCTGAGGATTATCTATAATAACTCCACCATTTTCAAAAGTCTTCTTAGTCCACTTAAATAAATCCATATCAGATAATTTATCACAATTGATTAATTTTCCGTTTTTATTTATCTTTTTAACAAATGACTTTCTCTTGTCTATATCTCCGTACACCAAAAATACTATAGTTGTAGTCTCTGGAATATTATCAATATAATCTACTAAATACTTTTCATCACTATCTGAAAAGTTTTTCTTCTTTCCTTTTAATAATTCAAAATCTTTAATTATAACTATCTTTCTCTCATCCATAAATGGCAATGTTTCAATAGAGCTTATTAAACTTGCTACATCAGTCTCTCTTCCATCGATAATATCCAAGTTAAAATCTATCATGCTCTCATTTAGATTCCCCCTGAAAGCTTTTATTGCGTTATCTATAAGGAAGTATTCCTTCCCATAAAAAAGATATAAATTTTCCATTTTGTTGTCGTTAATATTCTTTATAATATCCTTGTAATCCATTCTCTTGCTCCCTCATCTCCTTTATTTCCCTGTAAACCATATATGTAAATACAAATGTATAATAAATTAATACAATATAAAACTTCGGACTTTTAATATCCAAATACGAAAAACTCAAATTGCCGATTTTATCGAGCATATAATATATATTTTTAATAACAGATAAATTAATGAAAGCAATAACTTTACTTACCAATATAAACTTATATAAAAATATACTTACAATACTCAAATACATTATTACTGCCATAAAAGGCACTACAAAAATATTCCCCACTATAGATAGTACTGGAATTCCCCCAAATGTGTAGTATATTAATGGCAGTGTCAAAATATTTGACGATATCGTTACCGAAATCAGCCTAAGTTTTATAGCCCTGAAAAAATAGGGTTCGAAGTATATTATAGACAATGTCGCGAGAAAAGACAATTGAAAACTTACATTGTATACGACAAATGGGTTGTTAAATATAAACAAACCCCCTATAAATGCTAGTGTTGATATACCATCCCTTTTTCTATCGACAAAAATAGAAAAATATAAGATAAAGGAAAAAATTATAGATCTTAAAACTGAAGCAGACGATCCCACCATAATACTGTACAAAGACATTAATATTATTAAAATAAATAGTTTATAAAATTTATTTACTCCTCTAATCAAAAAAGCTATAATAACGCACAAAATGCCAGTATGAAGCCCAGAAATAGCTATCACATGGCTTGTACCTGTCCTTTTAAACATCGACTTCTCATCTTCATTCAAACTGCTAGAGTCGCCAAGCAGTATAGAATTTACAAAATCAGAATATTCCTTATACAAATACCTAGAAATATCTCTAACCTTAAATTTAAATATTCCAAGATACTTATATATAAAATCTTGGCCAACAACCTCAGAAGATCTAATATAAATAATCCCCTTATATCCAGTGCTTTTTACATACCTCCCATAATCAAAATCATTAAACTTCATCTTATCTAAACTCTTAAACTTTCCATTTACATTAACCTCTTGCCCAATCTCCAATTTAAACTTTCTAGAATAATCATTGACTAAAAAAGATCCCACCTTATATTGGTTGTACTTGGGCTTTTCAATTTTATCCTTGACTAAACCTCTAATATTAACAATTTGATTATCAAATCTATAATCAACATCCTTGAAATTGGTTAACAGAACATCAACGATCAAGATAACTAGAAAAACAATAAGCATCGGTCTTCTCAAACATCATCCTCTCCTAAAGTATATTATCTAGATTATTTTCAAATTCTCATAATTTAAAACAGATAAAACAAAAAAGCATTTTGCATGTATATAATAATACTAGCAAAATACTTCTTTATAATTATTCGGACGTTCACTGCCCTAAATATTTTCTTGTCTATGCAAAAAATTTTTATTATAAGCCTTACCAACATAATAAGAGAACGGAAGAGCTATAACCATACTTATAACACCTTGTATAGAGTTTGCTGGAATAGAACCTAGTGCTATAATCCAACTCCCTTTAAGTATAAATCCTCCTATTAAATATCCTCCTACCATTACTACAATACCAACTGTCATAGCAATTGCCATAGAGCCTTTAACTTTGACAGATCTGTATATTAACCCTACTATAAGACCTTCTAAACCTTTTATAATTAATGTAAATGGAGCCCAATGTGTATAACCACTAAGTACATCTGCAAAAGCCGATCCAATTCCGCCTGCTATCATGCCTGGTATTGGTCCCAAAACTACTGAAGATATAAATATAATACTATCGCCAACATTTACATAACCACTTGTCCCAGGTATTGGTATTTGTATAACCATTGTAGCAACACACACTAAAGCTATCATAAGTCCGTTTAAAACTAAATTTTTTGTGTTATTCATCTACAATCCTCCTCATAAAATGTATGTATATTTATAAGTTAATTATATACGAATAAAAAGACCGGTACAACAGAAATTGTACTGATACAATTTTAATTGATTTATTTTGAAAAAATAAACCCCGAAAAATAACTTTGAAAAATAAACGACTATATAATTATATATAGTCGTTTATATAGTTATTTTTTTAGAAAGCAAACTTCTAAAAAATCTAACTACTTCATTTTTCTTATTTTTATCTATATCTATCTCATAAAGAGATAAAACTTCATCTATATTTAAGTATGAAAATGCAATTTGAGTTAACGCATTTATACTTAGCTCTAGATCTTCATTCTCTTCAGTAATATCTACTATCACATTGTCGTCTTTTATATTTATTTTAAATACGTGATTGTTCTCTTTTATTTGATTATCTACAACTTTAACATTTACAGATCCTTCAAAGCCGTAATTTACATTTATACTTTCAAAATACTTTCTTACATCGATTACTCTTCCCATCATAAATGGTATAAACTTAGTATCGACATCTTTTGGATTGTCAAATAGAAGTTTAAGTTTATCACCAATAGGAGCTGATATAGATACTTTTTTACACTGTGTATTGTGATTATATATAAAGCCCATCATTGACTTAAGTGAATCTATATCTTTATAAAATAATTCTCTTACAAGCATAGTATCCCCGTTAAAAGAGTAAACCAAATACCCTTTATAACCATCATTTTCATAAATATAAAAATTACCATCGTCGCTCTGTATTTCTCCAAATAAATTCTCGAAATACTCTCTGCCTCTAACAGTATTTCCATTAAAATCTAACTGAAAATCCGCTGCTATATCTATGAGAGCTTTTATATGATCCTTATTAGATTTATGAAAATTTCCTTTTGTTCTAAAACTTCTCAAATCATTGACGTCAATATTGTATTGAATTTGGTCATAACAATGCTCATAACCATATCTTCTGTAAATTCTATAATCAATAGGCATTAGTATAGAAACTTTTTCTCCCGTTTTATAGAGTTCTTCTAGAGTAAAATTCATCATTGATTTCATGAATCCCTTACCTCTAGCTTCTGGGAGAGTCGATACCCCAACGACATAAGATGTTTTATAAACCTTGCCATTTAAATTAATTTTGTATGGTGCCAACTGTAAAGACGAAATAATACTTTCATCTTGTTCAACTACTACATTGTGCTCTTTGAAATATCTTTTTGAAAAATAATAATCCATAAATTTTTCTGTATCTCCGAAGCAGTAACTCCATATTTTTTTAATATCATCTATGTCTTTATCTATAGCATACCTAACATTTATCATACAATATTATGCCTCCTTGACGCTGTATTTTTCTACAAATCTTATCGGATGGTAAGAAAGTTTTGCTTTTCTAAGTCCTTCAATTCCCATATCTTCTTCTCTATTTACAAACTCAACATCTGAAAATTCACTTACTAAAAATTGTTGATTTATAAATGGATACAATCCTCTTATATCTGGGTTAGCTTTTTCAACATGTATAAGCGCCATATTGGAGTTTAAGTATTCTCCTAAAGAAAACGCCTCTAGTTTTCCATCTACAAATATCCCAAATACCTTTACTCTATCGTTTAGCACGTCAAAGTCATCAAATATTTTTTTTATTCCTACGTATTCATCATCCATACTATCATCAAAATCGTCGCTCTCTTCTTTACTAGCTTCCCAATCTTTAAGTAATTTAAGACAGGCATCGAAATCTTCTTTTCCTAAAAGTCTGTATTCATATCTTCCTTCATACTCTTTTAAGAAGTAGTTTATATGATTTCTCTTCTTTTGATTTTTTCTTCCTTTTAATGTTCTAAGCGCTTCTGCATCATATACATAGTCAAACAAATCTCTTTCTTCTATATATTCAAATTTACCAGCGTATTTTTCTTTTAAGAAATCCACAACTTCATCAGTTATACCTCTTAAGAATATCTTCTTATCGTGTTTTTCAAAGAAGTTTAGTACAAAATCTACAACTTCTGGTAATTTATCTTTTTGGGCTAATGGTAGTATAGAGAAGCTATCTCCTTCATACTCACCTACTAATACTGCAAAATCATCCCCTATATGATAACCTGTTTTATATACATGTTGCCACATATAAAGAGTACTGAAACAGTATTCACATGCCTCATAATCTACTAGATCAAAATATGGATCTAAATCCCGTTTTGCATCTAGATTAATTTCTTTAAATAACATAAAATCCTCCTACATTTTAACGTGCATAATTTAAAAACACCTATTTATCTAAATCATCTTATTTACTTTAGATTTTTACTCAAAATCTTGTATTAATACATATCTAAATGTTCAAGATATATATATAGGTAATTTTCTTCTATTATATATTACCCATACTTTTATCATATAAACATCCAAAGAATGGAGTGATTTATCAATTGAAAAGATATCTTATTATAATGCTACTTATTATAATAACACTTTTAAGCGCTTGTGACAAAACACCACAACTAGCAATTCACGTAATCGACGTTGGACAAGGTGATGCCATACTTATTCAAACACCATCTAGAAAAAATATTTTAATAGACGGAGGTGATGAGAACGCTGATCATATGGTAAAAAGCTATCTTAGGAAAAAGTGGATAAAAAGCATAGATCTAATGATCGCAACACATCCTGACAGCGATCACATAGGTGGGCTTGATAATGTTGTAGATGCTTTCGATATAAAATCTATATACATGCCAAAAAAAACATCTGACAGTGAATCATATATCAATTTGATAAAATCCTGCAAAAATAAAAATCTAGATATACAGTACTTAAATAGAGATGACTATTTAAATATTGAAGACAAACTATCTTTACAAGTCTTATCTCCATCAAATATAAATGATGAAAACAATCTAGCTTCCATTGTCTTTTATATGAAATACAAGAACAATGAGTTCATCTTAACTGGAGATTCAGAAAAAGAAAATGAACAAGAAATATTAAATACATACGATATTAATGATGTTGATTTTTTAAAAGTTGCCCACCATGGAAGCAATACATCTAGTTCACCTGAATTTATTTCTAAAATAAGCCCAGATATATCTGTCATATCTTGTGGTTATAAAAATCAATATGGACATCCACATAAAGAAACATTAAACACTCTTTACAAAAACGACTCGGCAGTCTACAGAACCGATAAAATAGGCGATATTATTTTTTACAGCGATGGCAATAAAATTTTTACAAAGAAAAACTACGACCATGATTAATCAGTACTTAATAATATGCAAAGTATGATGAGCCTAGAATTTAGACTCACCATACTTTTTTAATTTAATTTATATATTATTATAATACTTACTTCTAATATTATTAAAATCTCTAAGCAATTTTGCCTTCTCTATATAAATTTATAACTCTCCAACTAAATCATTTACCACTACAGAAGCTATTGTAAGCCCACCTACAGAAGGAACAAAAGAAATACTTCCAGGAGTCAACTTCCTACCATTTACAACCCTCTTCTTAAGTTCCACAGGTGTTTCTGTTGAGTAAACCACCTTTAAATCTTTTATCTTTCTATCTCTTAGCTCTTTGCGCATAACTTTTGCAAGTGGATCCGTAGAAGTTTTGTATATATCCGTTACAACAATTTTCGTAGGATCTACTTTATTGCCCATTCCCATGCTACTTATTATTTTTAAACCTTTTCTTTTACAAGTTTCTATTAAATGAATCTTTGATGAGACCATATCGATTGCATCTATTACATAATCATAATCTTGATCGAAGAACATCTCGCTTGTCTCTTCATTGTATTTCTCTTTAAAATTTCTGATATTTATATCAGGATTTATATCTAAAATTCTCTCCTGCATTACATCTACTTTATCTCTTCCAACCGTAGAGTGAAGCGCTGGTATCTGTCTATTGATATTGGTTATATCCACATCATCAAAATCCACTATAGTTATATTTCCTATCCCTGCTCTAGCTGTTGCTTCTGCAACAAAACTCCCTACTCCGCCAACTCCAAAAATTAATATATTTGAAGTTTTTAATTTATCTAAACCATCATCACCAAGCAAAAAACTAGTTCTAGTTGTAAAGTTATTTTCCAATCAATCCACTCTCCTATTAACTGTATATCTTCAGATTAAAAATCCTTATTATATTATAGCAAATTATAAAAATAAAAAAAGAGTATCATCTCCATTTAACTACTTGATCTAAATTTTTTTTCGGTCTTTTTTCGGACTTTCATAAAGGTCTACTAATTGTTTCCAGAATTGTTAGTTGATATCTTTAAGATAAAAAAATATAAGTAAGAATATTCGTAGTTTTTCCTATATTAAAGCACAACGAAAAATCGTTGTGCTTAGTTTAAGATTAAAAAATCAAATTATTATATCTACTGCGCTACATATATAATTCTACCGTCTGATCCAGTAATAGTAGGAACTAAGTTAGTAGTATTTTCAAATGTAAAAGTTTTGGTTGTATTTGCAGCAATTGTACCTTCAGCAGTCTGACTTACTACAAAAGTCACTTCTCTAGTAAGAGCCGTTCCAGGAGTAGAGTCTGTAAGAAGTGCAGAATAATATATATTTGAATTTTCTGCATAATCAAATGCATTGGTATTGGTAAAGGTTATGTCAAGATATGCATTTGGATTACTAAGGTCTAATGGTTCAGCACTAGTTACGGTCACATTAATTGCCATAGATAACACCTCCTTGTAATTATATTTTATAAAATCTTAGGTAAATAAGACTTTACAAAATATTATATTCAAACGAGCTGAAATAAGTGAAATGTGATGAAAAATATATGAAATAGTAGAAATTAAGGTGATTAGGTCTCAATATATTATAAATTGTATACAATATAGTAAGGAGGTGTAATAATATGAGCTTAATAGACTTAAAATGTCAGGAATCAATCTGCTTTTCAAAAGATTGTAATTATATAAATAAAGAAAATGAAAATTTACTATTAGGTCATAGTGATTACTGTAATTATCTAATCTACTTATATTTTGATTTACTTCCATGCTCTTTTTTAAAAGATATAAAACAGGCTAAGCTAATCCTTTTTAAATTGCCTCCAAAATTAAGAAATCAAATATATTATAGAAATCAGTGTGCTTATTATAGCGTATACCCATTGATGGATTTTTTTAGCATTTATTCACGTTGTCTAGATATTGAATATAGTCAAGTAGTGAATTTCGAAGATAAACATTGCTGTAGTTATTCAGAGGTCGACATAACTTCTATTGTAAAAACTTGGATAGACGAAGCAGTAGAAAATAAGGGTTTATTATTAACAGGGAATATAGATACACGGATTATTACCTATGCATCTGATAGATATAGAATAAAAGGAATGCAACCAAGGCTTAGGCTAATTTATGAGAAAAATTATATATGCCCACAATTGGAAACGACTACTTGTAGCGTAGAAGTTTATTAATAAGACATGCCACCTTATCAAGTTTAATAGGGTGGCATTTTAATTCCCTAATCATCTCTCATTTCTGTTATTCATTTTGATCTATCTCTAAATCACCAATTTTATATTCACTTTCATCTATAAATTCTAGCCCATCCTGAGTCTTATACACATATAGATTTTCTAATTCAAACTTATCTTGAATGAACTGTAAGTTGTCGATTAATTCACCTATCGTCATTTTCATTATTTCTCCACCTCTAATTCATATTCGAAGAAATCTTGGAGTTCGCCAATGTCTTGAAGTGCCTCGGTAAGATCTTTATCTTTAACAATGTGTTTTTCTATCTCATTTATTAGTTGCAACACATCTTTAATGTCTTCTCTGCTTAGCATATAAACACTCTCCTTTGTATTAGTGTTTATAATTACGAGAATAATATAATAGTATTTTTTAGCATTTATTGATTATCTTTGCATTATCACCACATGCTGAAGCTAATCTTGTCCAATTATTAAAACCTATACCTTTAGTTTCATCCGCTATTCTAATTAGAAATACCTATATTTATACAATATAAATATTTGTGCAATAACTAGATTACTTATTAATTGAAAAAGGGGCTATCTCAAAATAAAAAATTTTAAGATAGCCCCTTTTTTAATTTAACTTTTATAATTTTATATTTCCAAACAAAAAATATCCTTTTTCCGAATTTCAAAATTTTAACGCATAGCCATTTTTTTAAATCGTCTTATCCCAACAACACCCATCAAAATAGTGAAGAATACTATACCTGCTAAACTAACCAACAATGGCATTGTTTCTATAGACGTACCCATTGCATATCTCAGCGCTTCATTGATATAAACTAATGGATTGACTAATACTATCCATTTAAAAATTGGAAGCGGCGATAATGCAGACCAACTAAAGAAAATTGCTCCAGTGAAGATTAATGGCATCAAAAATCCTGGGAACATCGCAGCGATTTGCATAGGTTTAACGATTGTTCCAACTAGTAGGCCTAATGTTGCGGATGTAATAGAACTTAAAATAAGAATTATAAACAAAAGAATACTTGATTCAAAATTTAAATGAATATTAATATTGGCACCCATAAAAATCAAAGAAATTGGCAGTACAATCAAGGCTCCTATCCATGATTCTACAACACCCACAAACATTTTAGCCCATGCAGTCATTAGTGTATTAACAGGTGCTTGTAGACGATCTTCAATCTCCCTTGAATTATTGAAATCCATTGCCATAGGAACGGCCGTTCCATGAATACCTGTCACCAATAAACTCATACCAACCATTCCAGGAAATAATTGATTTGGGAAATCTGGTGAAAGTATACCAATTTTCGGTAATACATATCCATATGTTAAAATTAATATGAATGGCAACATTCCCACTCGGAAAATAAATTCCATCCAGTTTCTTCCTTGTATCAATAAATCTCGCTTTACCATTGTCCAAAAAACTTGTGTTTTTATTTTACGTTCTTTCTCAGTCGTCATTTTAATTTCCTCCTTTCGTTTTCTGATTTGTTAAATGAATGAAAATATCTTCAAGTGTGGCGGAGCTTAAATTGATATTTTCAATACTGGCATTTTGTTCATCTAACCAACCCAATAATTTGCTTAATACTTCTTTACTGTTTTCTGTATAGACTATAAATGTCTTTTCATCTTTCAAAGTTACATCTTTAACTCCATTCATCTCCATTACATTCATGATATTAATAGAAGCTAATGAATCTACAGTTATGTTAATAACATCACTTGATGGTATAAGTTTTCGTAATTCATCTACAGTTCCAATCGCTTTAATTTCGCCTTGATTGTAAACGGCAACGCGATCAGAAAAACGCTCAGGTTCTTCCATATAGTGTGTTGTTAAAAAAACCGTTGTTCCTTTTTTCTTATTTAAATGTAGGACATGTTCCCATAAAATCTCACGATAAGCTGGATCCAAACCCGTTGTCGGTTCATCTAAAAATAATATTTCTGGTTCATGCATGATAGCTCGTGCAATTTTTAAACGTTGTGCCATTCCTCCAGAAAAGCTTTTTACAAATTCATTCTGCCAATTACTTAACCCAAAACTTTTTAATAATTCAGAAGCTTTCTGTTCGGCTTCCGAATGTGTCATTCCAAAATACTTTCCATGATAGACTAAGTTTTCTTTCGCAGTTAATCCTCTATCCAGATTGTTATGCTGTGCTACAATTCCAATCCTTCCTCTTGCGAATGTTGGTTCTTCACTGATCGGCTGTTTGTGTAGGGTAATGGTACCTCCTGTAGGTTCCATTTGCGTGGTTAACATATTGATAGTAGTACTTTTCCCTGCTCCATTAGGCCCAAGAAAACTAAAAATCTCTCCTTTAACTAAATGAAAGCTAATGCCATTAACAGCAATATGTTCACTTCCATCTTTTTTCTTGAAAACCTTCTTTAAATCCTTTACCTCTAATATTTTTTCCATTTATTCTCCTCTTTTCTTTTACAGTTGTGATTAAATATTTCAAGTTAATATTCCTCGAGTATGCCGTACCCAGCTTCTTTAATTACTACTTTTATATTATTAACTTTGCCTATGACTTATCATATTCTATATTTACATTTTTGTTTGAATTACCACTAAGCATACAAACACTACTTTCAACTAACTTTACACATAATTTACACAACACTCCTGCTATCTTTTATGTTTTCTTAACCATACTTAAATTCATGAATTTAACTCATAACAAAATTATTTATGTTTTTTATTCCTGATATTATTATACCCCCACGGGGTATAAAAAGCAATGATAATATAAATTATTACTTATGAAAATTTGATTCTAATGTTTTAATGATTGAGAGGTATATATCTTTTTTCTTTTTATCTTGTACAACATATTTGAATATATTCATACCAACGAATATCTAGGATTAATAAACTAAATGCTGTATAAAAATCACCTATATTTAATATGCTAATACTTACAAAAATATAGAAGAGATTCGTTTACAACTTATTGGTGGCAAATATAGATATTGCATTGCATATTAATTTCTAACTATATAGGAACGACTTGGAAATGAAAAAGTAGAAACTACATGAATAGATATTTACACTTGTAACAAAATAACAAATAGAAATTGTAGATAAATTATAGAATTTAAACTATTAGTTACGATTAGTATAGACAATAGTTGGTGATTTTAAGCTTCATTTTTATTAAAGTATACATAACATTATTTAGACATATATTTATATAAAAATACTTAGGAGGTTTATTATGTATGAAGAAGTTTACCGAAATCCTATTGAACAGCAGAATACTATAAATATGATTGGCGAATCTATAATATCTAAAGAAAAACATTTGCAATTTTTTCAGTGGTTGATTGATCATGTTATGATATCAGAACTTTCTCCTATACCATCTCTTTCATTATCTCAGGCAAAACAAGTAATAACACTTTTAGAATATATAAGAGATGAGGAACTAAAACATCTTGTCTTACTACAAAATATATATTATCGAGTTACTGGCTCTTATTCCCCGTTATATGAAGGGGTTTTTTATCCACCAGATAATCTTGTAGCCGGATTAGAAAACGCGCTCATGGAAAATCTAGAATCAGTTAAAAAATATAGACTAATAATGAATGGTTTATCATCCTCTTCTGATAGAGATACGATTTCAAGTATAATATCTGATGAGCTAAATCATATAAACTTATATAATTCTTTACTTACAAAGTTTTCAAATATAGATCAAATCACAAAATAGGGTAGCAACTAAACTACCCTTTTATCTTACACTAATTTTCTATCTCCCAATCACTAAGCTACTTTTCTATACGTACTTTGTGTCTTTCTGGTAATATGATATATGATAATATTTTCTGTATGCTTCTTTCCTTATACTTACTATTTCAGAAAGATTAGGACATGATAAGGTGGATACAACATGGAATACATATACTCATTTATATCCGAATATCAAAACCGCTAATTATTTATACATAAATTTCATATATTATATCAGTGGATAACTAGGTAACTGATACATACATTTTTATTGAAACAATATAAAAAGCACACATAATTGTGTGCTTTTTTTTATATATTTAATAACTCTTTTTTCTTAGAGTTAAATTCATCTTCTATTGATAGTCCATGTCTAACAATTCTTTTCTTTTAATGTCTTTATTTGTACAAGTTATTTACTATCATATTTTCTTAACTGTCTAGAAGAGAAGACATGATATTAAGAATATTCAGTTTGCTAACTGGTTCAGCATGCCCCATTACACAAATATCAAAATCAAATTCTTCAATAGATGTAATTAAAGAACGTAATTTATCTTTATCTAAATAGCAATTATTGTAATAATTCACTCCAACAGCATCACCAATAAATAACACCTTTTCTTGGGGTATAAATATGCAAATACAATCTTCACTATGAGGAGATACTATATGATGTAATTCTACAACAATATCTCCTAGATCAACTTCCATATCTCCTTTAAAAGAGATATCAGAAGTCATTACTCGTATATCCGAAAGTAGCGGATATTCTTTACGAATACAAGTATCAGCGAATTCAATCTCAACCTTTGCTTCTAATCTCTTTTTCATCTCAGAATCTGTCCATTTCCACTTCGCTATTTCCTCTAATTTATTGTTTGTTTCTTTGTGAGCAATAGTAATCCCATCCACTGCATGCATACCAAAAGAATGATCCCAATGCCAATGAGTAATAGCAATAACGTCTGGTTTTCTTAATCCATTATTACGTATAGCTTCATTAAATAATTCAACATGTTTTTTAGAATTACCTGAGTCCACCATTAAAGAGTACCTTTGCCCTTTTATATACCCAAGAACTGGCCTATCAGCTCTTTATCAAACATACTATAAAAAATACGATCTGTTAGCTGCCTCAACTCCATAAATAAATCCTCCTGTTATATTCTTATTCAATCCAATTCACCGCTATGGGAAGTTTACTTAAGTGCAAAGTGAATATATCACAAATATTCCTATAACTATAATAACTATCAGGAATGTCCGTATTCCACAAATTTGTATTACCTTTTGCTGTTTTCCTATAAAAAACACTCATGAATATAATCTTGTAAAAATATTTGCCAAATTGTATACGGTTTTGCTAAAAGGTTCAAATAATTTACGCCGTAAGGGTAAATCTTGAACACTTAATTTCACTTTTTTCTCATCTCCACAAAATTACATACTTCCTATTTTCCAGATAAAGGTATGATAATATATCCTTTTTCTTAAATAATATCCTTTTTCTTAAATTTTATCAATAAAATAGAAAAATATTTGCAAATATTAGAAATAAAATAAGGGTAGAAATTAATCTACCCTTTGTCGTCTACATTAATTTTCTTCTTTAAAAAGTACATGCCATCTTAATAATCTTAAATAAGTTGGCATGATACCTTGCTATTATTTTCCTAATACATTTATAGAAATGAATTAAAAATTTACTTTGTTACCATTGATAGAAAAAATATGTTAAATAGTATCTCAATTCGCTAAAAGGGATACGTAAAACTAAAAACTATAGCGGATTATATTCTCATCCACTGATATATAATCTGCCCATTCAAAAACGGTATTTCCTCTTAGTGATTTGTTGTATATAATAACTCCTTTTTTGTTAGGGTTATGGTATCGTAATTTAAATCATACCGCCATATTTTTATAATGCGGTAGTACAATTTTGTGTGTTTTCATATATATTAACAAATAAAATTGGCCTCGATAATAGTTACCTTTTAGAATTTATTGTGAGATTCAAGTGCCAACTTGTTAAATATATAGGTGCCCCTTTGCTTTTATTAATTCCCTTCTATACTATAAAATATCTATTCTTGCATCTCCGCTATTAACATTTGTTTGATTACCTTTCTATTAAATATATCCATGCTATCACATCTTAGGGATAGCATGGTCTATTATAGGCATATAACGAAAAGTATGCAAAACTTTAATTAGAACATATACTATAGTAAAGCTATTTAGGAGGTTATTTATGCCTGAAGAATTTTACCCAGATACTAACCAATTGCAAAATACAATAAATATGATTGGTGAATCTATAATATCTAAAGAAAAACATTTGCAATTTTTTCAATGGTTAATTGATCATGTTATGATATCAGAACTTTCTCCTATACCATCTCTTTCTCTATCCGAGGCAAAGGAAATAATAATACTTTTAGAATCTATAAGGGATGAGGAACTAAAACATCTTGTCTTGCTACAAAATTTATATTTTCGAATTACTGGGTCTTATCCCTCGGTTTATGAAGGGGTCTTTTATCCACCAGTTAATCTTACAGACGGATTAGAAAACGCGCTCATGGAAAATTTAGACTCCGTAAAAAAATATAGACTTATAATGAATGGTTTATCATCATCTTCTGATAGGACTACGATTTCAAGTATTATATCCGATGAGCTGAATCATATGAATTTATATAATTCTTTACTTTTACAATTTGCAAATATATTGTAAATAGCAAAATAGGGTAGCAATTAAGCTACCCTTTTGCGTTACATAAGTTTTCTATTATCCAACCAAACAACAAACCTATTTGTCTCCTAAAGTCATTACCTGCAAACTTAGTTAAGCTGAAAACAATATAAATTACTACAAACACTTTTTCGACATAAATTTCATATTATATATCAGTGGACAAGAATATAATCCACTAAAGTATTGTTTTGCATCCTCCTTAAGCGAATTGAAATATATTGTTTTTTAATTAAATATCAAACCTTTTTTCAATATTACAGTAATAAATTTATTCATTTATTTATTTCTATAAATGTTTTAGGAAAATAATAGTAAGGTCATGCCATCTTGTTTAAGTATATTAAGATGGCATGTTCTTTTTTTAGTATTCCTTTATTAATTATTATTTTTCAACTACTCTTCTGTACGTCTCTTTAAAGCCATTACCAACAAACCTAGTTACATTGTCTGGGAACTTCTCTAGCCCTTTGTTTGCTCCACCGCTTATAGCGTAGGCATTTCTACACATATAACTTCTTATAATCATAATCTGCTATATCCGCTTCCATCTTTCAAACCTATATTTTTATATCCCTAATTTTTCTAAACTCTTGCAAATTCTATCTGACTCTGGGTTATTAGTTGCTCTGGTATAAAACTCATAATATCCATCTAATCCCCCCTTAGATACAACTTGGAATACATATTCACACCTATATCCTAATAAACAACTTGAAGTTATTCGAAGATTAAACTTCATGGTAACAAAAAGGTATCAATGAGAAAAAAAAAGCTCTAGGCATTAGTTTTTCTAATGCCTAGAGCTTTTACTGGCGGGAATGAGTGGGAGCGTTTTTAAAATGCTTTTATTTACATTATATTGATGTTTCAATGTTTTTATTAGTAAATTCCGTATTTTTCACAAACAAAATAATGACATTATTTTATTATAGAACCAAATTAGAACCAAATTATTTATAAAGTATAGCAAATAAAAAACCTAGAAACTCTAGGTCTTATATTTTTTTAGATTATTTTATTGAGACATGCACATTTTAAAATTATTATGCATACACTTTATTACACAAGTGAATTACAAGCGCAGCGTTCTTAAACTTCCTTTAAGATGTCATAAACGTTAAATGTAATCGATTAAAGTTACCTTGAGGGAAATCTGTTTATTTTGATTTCTCTATTTTTTACTTAAATTTAATTAAAGTTCATTATTCTTACATAAAAAAACTATCTATAATTAAGCAGGTAATTTTAAATAATGTTTTATAAACTATCAGAGATTATTTGAATAGTCCTTCTGAAATCGACTAAACCATATCCTTGAGAATCGTTAGGATATTCATATAATTCATTTCTTGTTGCACCTATCATTAAATATGTTTTTAAAACTTGTGAATATAACAATAATTTTGGGTATCTACTTTGTCGACTTATATACTCCATTAACAGCGCTAGCATACCTGATGTTACAGAACTGCTAATACCGGTCCCTGTACCTGATCTATAGCCATTGCCGTAAGTTGATATAATATTAACGCCGGGAGCTACGAAATCAGGTTTCGTAGAGACACCCTTAGTAGGTCCCTTTGATGAACCAATCCATATACTATCATATCTATTGTCATAAGCACCTACAGTAATTATATTCTCACCAGTTCCAAATGAAGTTATAGTTGAAAATGAACTCGTATCTATGAATCCATCATTAATACCTATGAGATTACTGTTTGGTAGATAAACATGGTATTCTCCATTTAGGAATACATCTGGCCTAACTCTAAGGGTCCAAGCTCCTGGTTTCATATTTCTGAGGTTTATTTCAAATAATTGTGATCCTGTAGGTGTCCAAGGATAGAAGTATCTCATTCTATATGTTGTGTTTTCTAAATTGAAAACTCCTATGTACTCATAGTAATCTGGTGCATAAGGTGCTGTATAACTAACTTCCCCTGATGGCGAAATGATAGTTGCAATTATTCTATCTAAATCACTCCCCTCAAGATAAATATCTAAATTTTGACCATTACCATATTCAATAATAATATCATTTATATCCATCTGATTTCTAAATTTACCAGCATAATGTATATAAGTATTTCTTTGATTGCCTGCACCACTTACTACAACAACTCCTGGATATTCTAATTCAGTAAATGTGTTTAGTAATGTTATAAATCCCAATGAAGATCTTTGCCCAACAGTTAAATTTATTATGAGAGATTTTTCCTCCATAAGTGCAATGTTTATAGCATATGAAAACGCCGCCAAAAAATCAGTAGTTGTATAATTACGCTTTTCTACATAATACCTTCCGGGATATGATTTTAATTTTACAACAATTAAATCAGGTCCTTCTGCTATTCCTTTGTAGTTAGAGTTTATCCTTCCGCTACCTACTGTAATTCCAGCAGCCATCGTACCTGTTCCCACATCATCTCTACTTAAACTTCCATCATTTCTTGCTATAGCGGCGTTTAACTCTTCTCTTGTAAATTCACTACCAAACAAATATCCTTCTGGAGGGGGATTTATAGTCCCTTCTTGATCCCATAACTTTAATATTTTACTTGATCCATCATCTCTAATTAAATCAGGATGTAAATAATCGACTCCTGAATCTATTATTGCAATAAGAACTCCTCTTCCTGTAATATCATTGTAAACATTTTTATAAATATAATCCACTCCAGTGATACTTCTTGCCCCATCACCAGCCTCAACATAATTTGTTAAATCTATCATAGAACTCATTGGATCAGATTCACTATACCAAGAAACCTCATATATACTTCTTAAAATATTTGAGTTGAAATCTAATGGTGTGTATAGGACAGCAAGCCTTTCATTTAATATAATAAAGTTATTTAAACCTCTCTCTCTAAGGGCAGATCCTATGTCTGAACCTTCTTGATATACAATGTAAAATGATTTTTCCATATTTACCTCCTATCTAAAAAAATCAAACATTCTTCTAACATCTAAAACTCCATATCCATAACTATAATTGGGATAAACAATATTTGTAGCTCGATCAGCACCCAATTTTATAAATGTTTTAAAATTAGATAGATATGCTTGATTATAGTAGTTTCCATCCACAAATGTATACTGAAAATACAATGCTGCAGCTCCTGAAACATGTGCTGCCGATGCTCCTGTACCTGTTATAGTGCCATACGTATTGCCAGGATAAGGAGCAATAATATTTACACCTGGAGCGATGATATCTGGTTTTGCCCAATTTTGAATAGTAGGACCTCTTGAAGAACTATTCCATAAACTCCTGTTGAATGAATTATATGCACCTACGGTTATAATTTCTTCTAAAATTGCTGGGTAATTTATGGTATAAGATGGGTTGGAGTTTCTAAATCTTGTTCCGCTATTTATAAAGATTCTATTTGGTAAGTATATATTATATCTCCCATTAATTATATTAATTCCAGTTATTCTTATTGTCCAAATACCACGTACAACATTTCGTAAATATATTTGAATAAATTGTTGGCCTGAAACGGTTGTAGGATATCTCGAAGTTATTCTATAAGAGGTTCCCTCTAAATCAAGTAGCCCACTAACTTCAAGATAGTTAGAGTACGCACTTACCCTCCTGGTACTTTCACCTGAGGGAGAAACAACTTCCATCTCTATTAAATCTGGCCTTTGCACCCACAGGTCTAATGTTAGTTCTTTTTCATCTTCACTTAGCTCAAACTCCACATTGGCTGTATCTCTATTAAACTGTAGTCTTCCTGTTGTATGTGTTTGTGTATCGCCCTCATCTCCTGCTCCAGCAACCTCACAATATCCCCTATTGTAGTATCTTGACGTATTTGTGTTAGTTAACCCCAAGAGATTGTTACTTCCATAAGAAACATTTATTACTACAGGCATATTTAGTTGTCGGGCTTTTCCATATGCATACTCTGTTGCTGCATCCAACATCGCATTATTATAGTAACCTTCTAAAGTTCCAAGTTTTATAATAATCAAATCAGCTTCATATGCAACACCTGCATATTCAGGATTTACATTTCCCATACCAGCACATATACCACTTATCATTGTTCCTCTTCCTATTTCATCTTGAGACAAACTAGGGTCATTGTTCTGTATGGCTCTATTAATATCTTCCCTTGTATACTCTGTCCCAAAATAAAATCCTTCTGGAGGTATACCATCTTTTGTCTGGTCCCATAAATATAGTATTTTAGATGTTCCATCGGGATGTATAAAATCACGATGTAAATAATCTATACCACTATCTGCAACTGCTATTATTACACCTCTACCAGTTATAGATATATTAGGGTTGTTTTTAAAATAGTTAACACCTATTTCCTCAGTTGCAACGATACCATTTTCAACGCCTTGACTAACTTGAGATAGTGGAGCCATTCTTACAGTTCTTTCAACATTTACAACTGATGGCAATTTTAATATATCTTCAAGTCCTTGTGAATAAGTTTCTTCACTTAATCGCAAAATTCCTATATTATTAGTTAATCTCATGAAATCATACGGATAGCCAGCAGATTCAAACTCATAAAAAAAATTAGGTAAAAATGTTACTGTTAAGTCATAAATAATATTATTTCCATCTAATCTATAATCGTTACCATTGGGCATAACAACAACTCCTTATTTGACTGTAGTTATTTTTAGCATTTTGTATTAAATCTATTATCATTATATTTTCTACTTAGATAGCGTATTCACTTAATAAAAGAAAATATATTTATAAATGATATTTACATTTGATTATTTATATATTGTTGGAATAAAATGATCGCTTTAGGATTTATATGTGACAATTCTGTATCAACAAGAGAAATTCCTCTTTGAACTGCATAATGTCTGAATCTGTATTTTAAATTATCTATAGTTACATCTATTTTCTCATGTCTTTGCATATCCACAAAAAGTTTATCAAATGACATTTGTACATAATTAGAGTTGGATAAATTACAAGCAGGCATACCAAGTCTTCTGACTGGCCCTCTTTGTAATCATCATTACGTATTTCAGTTAATAAATCTTTGAGTTGAAATCGTATGAGGAAGCCTTAGAGCTACGCGTTTATCATAGCTTCAAAACTAACGACTTAGCTATACTTGGTTGGTTTATACTGTTCTAACAGTAAACTATAGATTATTTTACTGAAACGAAACCAGTTTCTAACTATATAAAAAAGTGATATACTAGACTGTAGAAAAGAGTTGATGTTCAAATGAAATTTGCTTTCCATGAAAAACGATCTGTAGGTCTTTTATTAACCTTTATTGGTGGAATGATGGATAGCTACACGTATATCAGTTATGGTGTTTTTTCTTGTGCTCAGACAGGGAATATCATATTAGCCATCATTGACTCATATGACGAAAAATGGGACTTAGTTGGTAAGAAATTACTATCAACATGTTTTTTTTCCTAGGAATAATATTATCTAAATTTATAATTGATTATTTTAAGAAAAAAGAAGTACATTTTTGGCGGTTATATTTATTGTATTTTGAAGCTTTCTTCTTTATCATAATAAGTTTGAATTTTTTGCAATCTTATCCAACATTGGTTACCATAATGATTGTATTTACAACGTCAGTGCAATGGGGATCTTTTGACAAAATTAACGGGTTAGGTTATACCAACGTATTTACCACGGGAAATTTAAAAGGTGTAGTGGTAAATCTTTATGATTTTTGTATAACAAGAGATGCGAATGCAAAATCACGATTTATACATTATTTTTTAGTTGTTACTGCTTTTATTTTAGGTGCAATCATTTCTGTATTTTTTTACCGCTTGATAGGAAGAAAAACGCTGTTGATTATTGGCGGACTATTCTTTTATTTAGCAGTATCACAAACCGTTCATGTCTGGCACTCTATAAAAACAACTATTTTAAACAGTGATTCCAATAAAATCCAGTGATTTCACGATTGTATCGGTATCAGTATAAAACCAACGTAAAAATATACGTTGGTTTTTTCTTTTTGCGCAGGAGATTTTAGGGAGAGCCTTTAGAATATTCCATGAAATTCTACCATATTAAATCAAAGTGTTAGACTTGTCTGATATACCCTTTTGTTTGTTTTGTTAATAAATATGAAACATACAGTAGTAAAATATATTAGTTAGATTTTTCCATGCACTACAATTTCCATTCAATTAAAACTTCAATCATGCTTATAAACTTATTACATATTATATTATTATTGGTTTGATTCCTTTTTCTTCGAGTATATCCATACTATTACAAGAGAGCAAATACAAGAAATATATTTTCCCCAAATACATCAGTATAAACTTTTCAGTATAATATCTGATGAATTAAATCACGGAACTTTACTTAATTATGTGTATTCAAAATTAATACGCATTGAAAATGAGCAAAATTTTAATAAATTTCTATAATTTAAATTATATGTTGTATAACATATGGTATCTATGGGTAAAAAAAAGCGCAGGATATAGATTTTTGGACTTTGGATGAATTTAAACATTTTATAAACACAATAGGTAAACCTGATGTTAAATTAGCTTTTAATATACTATTTTGGAGTGGAATTAGAATAGGTGAGTTAATGGCTCTTACTCCGGCAGATATCGACACAAAAAAAGCCTTAATAGATATTAACAAAACATACACGAAGATAAACAACGAARAAATAGTTACAGAACCTAAAACTCCTAAAAGTAAGCGCATTGTATATATACCAGTTTTTTTATGTAAAGATATAAATAATTATATAGATAGTTTATATGAAATAGAAAGTCACGAACGTATATTTAGATTTGCTAAAACATATTTAGGCAAACAATTAAAAAAATATGCTACTATAGCTGAAGTTAAAAAGATAAGAGTACATGACATTAGACACTCTCACGCGTCGCTTTTAATTGATATGGATGTAAATGTTCTGACTATAAGTGAGCGTTTAGGTCATGAAAAAGTAGATACAACTTGGAATACCTATTCACACCTTTATCCTAATAAACAACTTGAAGTTGCAAAGAGATTAGAATTTATAGAGCCAAACTAGAACCGCATGCAAAATAAAAATCCGTCAAACGAAGTTGTTACAACGCTTAACGGATTTACTGGCGGGAATGCGTGGGAGTCGAACCCACCTAAGAGGCTCCTAACCCCTCATGCTAGTTTTGAAGACTAGAGGGCACACCAGCACCCATCCACCCCCATATTATGATATTTTTCGAGTAAAAATCCTACCAACGAAGTTAATAATATCACAAAATGCTATTCTTTGCAATAACCTTTATAGAAATTCCTTATACTATTTTGTATATTATATAGTTTCCTTCTATAATAAAAAATATACCTCAGAAAAGTTAGATAAAATCTATCTATTCTGAGGTATTGTTGTTTTTAAAATCAATATCCGATATCTATATTTAACTTTTTAATTTTATTTGCCTAGTACACGTATATCTATAGTCTTTCTACCCCAGTTGTAAACTGTTTTAGAATCATTCATAAATATATCAATCTTATTACCTTTTATAGCGCCACCACAGTCTTCAGCAGTGAATACCATATCGAATTGAGGTATATATACTTTTGTTCCATAAGGTATAACTTTTGGATCAACTGCTATTGTTCCCCATTTGGGTTTAGTTCCTGTAGCTGTTATACTGTGTCCACTGTATGCAGTAGCTACCACTCTCATGTTTTTACCATTTTGACTTGTGCTAGTTTTAGAAGAAGATGTCGCTATATTTCTTGAGCTAGCCCCTCTTGATGTAGCAACCTGCATATCTACATCTGCAACTTCCTTAACAACTTTGTTAACTGGTTTAGACTTTACTTCTTCTTTAACATATTCTTTGTTTACTAAATCTCCATCATGGTAAGTAAGCTTGTAGACAACTTCACTCTCGCCTGCTTTACCTTCTTCTGCTACTTCAGTTTTACCTGATGTAGATTTTGCGTTTTTGATAACTTCAGTAGAAAAAGGTATTTCTTTCTTTTCTTTTACTGTTTTTTCTTTAACATCAATTACTTCCAGTCTATCTCCACTTTTAAGTTTCTTATCAAAACTCAAGCTCACTATGTCGTTGTTATCGTATTTAACTTTTTGATCTTCTAATAATCCTTTTACATCAGACTTCAGTGTAGTTACTTTTGTCTCTTCTCCATTTACTACAAGTGTTACTTCCTTATTCAGTGTTGAGTATCCTGATAGAATTCCAACTGATAGTACAACTGCTAAAGCAGATACTTTCAAATTGTTCATTTTCTTAAAACTCATAAATACTTCCTCCATTTAAAACCTATATAATTTATTTAATCTCAATTTCCATATTTTTCTTTTGTTAATTAGTGTAACCATATTGTAACCTTTTAATTTTGATTTGTCAAATTCAAATAAAAAAAGTGCACTCATGTAGCCACTGCAGGCATTTGAGTACACTTTCGACTTATTACAACACTGTTACTTTTGTAGTTTTTACAAAATTTGCTACAGATTTTCTATCTGCCAATTTATAGGTTCTTTACCAAGTTCGGCTAGAATATTGTTTATTCTTGAGAAATGTTTACATCCAAAAAATCCTCTGTACGCTGATAAAGGACTTGGATGAGGCCCTTCTAATATATAATGTTTACTCTTATCTATAAGCTTTACTTTGCTTCTCGCGTTTCCTCCCCAAAGTACAAATATTACAGGATCTTCACGTTCACTCAAAAGAGATATTATTTTATCAGTGAAAATTTCCCATCCTTTATCTTTATGAGAATTTGCTTCATGTGCTCTAACTGTAAGAGCTGTATTAAGAAGCAATACCCCTTGGTCCGTCCAAGGTACTAAATATCCGTTATTTGGTATATAACATCCTAAATCATCCTTAAGCTCCTTGAACATATTAAGAAGTGATGGTGGAGTTTTTACACTTGGCTGAACCGAGAAAGATAGCCCATGAGCTTGATTATCTCCATGATACGGATCCTGTCCCAGTATAAGCACTTTAGTACCTTTATAGGATGTATGCTTCAGAGCTTTAAATATATTGTACATATCCGGGAAGATCTGGCGAGTACTGTACTCTTGAATTAAAAATTGTCTCAAATCTTTATAGTAGTCTTTTTCAAATTCTGTAGCTAGTAATTCATCCCAATCATTGCCTATGTTTACCATATTATCATTTCCCCCTTAATAAATTTTTTTCATCTATTTGAATATGTAGAGACTAATTTTTTACACTCGATTATAAATTATGTTTGTAATTGTTTTTTGTATAAAGCTGTCTTTAAATATATTTTTTCTATAATTTATCACTATTTAATAATATCATTTATGACTATAAAACACAAAATTTTAACTTACTATATTACAAGAATATATTGATTTTTTATTGAAGCGCATCATTCTTTTTTATCCAATGAAATTCTACAAATAACTATGATATAATAAACAATATACAAATTCATAGGAGGAACAATCATGAAAAACAAAAAAGTCACCTACCTTATAATATTGCTGACTTTAGGACTTATCTTATTTTCTTTTTATAGATTTACAAATAAGCCTGCCGAATATTCTAAAACTTACTTTGCCCTTGGCACAGTCAATGAGGTAAAGATATATGGAGTAAAAAAGACTAAAGGCGAAAATATTTTAGAGAAATGCGAGCTAATTTTAAGAGATATAGAAAATAAAATGAGTACCAAAATATCTTCAAGTGAAGTAAATAAAATAAATGCTGCTTCTGGCAAATCTTACATTAAAGTATCAGATGAAACTTTCTGGGTAATTAAAGAAGCTGTTCAATATGCTAAAATCTCAGATGGACATTTTGATCCAACTATAGGACCTCTTTCTAGCCTTTGGGACATCGGAACTGATAAAGCAAGGGTTCCTGCTAAAACTGAGATAGATAATCTACTCCCACTTATTTCTTATAAAAATGTACTCCTAGATGATAAAAATTCCTCTGTAAAACTTGCAAAAAAAGAAATGAAACTTGATTTAGGTGGAATTGCCAAAGGATATGCAGCTGATGAGATTGCTAAATATTTAAGATCAGAGGGTATTAAAAAAGCTATAGTAAATTTAGGCGGTAACATATATGTTATTGGAACTAATGAAGCTGGATCAAAATTTAACATCGGCCTTCAGGACCCCAATAAAGAAAATGGTAATTCTATTGGAAGTGTTCAAGCTAAAGATACATCTGTTGTTACTTCTGGAATTTACGAAAGATTTATAAAAAAAGAAGGCAAACTCTATCATCATATACTAAGCCCTTTTGATGGCTATCCATACGATAACGAACTAAGCGGAGTCACTATTATCTCAAGCAAATCAATTAACTGCGACGCCCTGTCTACATCAGTTTTCGGTCTTGGTCTTGAAAAAGGACTTAAGCTTATAAATAACCTTGACGATGTAGATGCAATTTTTATAACTAAAGATAAAAAAATCTACCTCTCTAATGGAGCTAAAAATAAATTCAATGTAACAAATAAAGACTACACAATTGTAAAATAAAAATTCACTCAAATAAAGAGCGTACACAAAATGTATCCAGTCCGATACAATCTGTGTACGCTCTTTTTCACATAAACTATTCTTATATAATTATATACTTTAATAATATATATCAGAGAACTCTATTTTTATTTTTTCTTCTATATTATAAATCCTTTTATCTTCATTGACTGTATCATAAATTACCGGCTTAATAGGGACCCTTAGCTTAAATTCAGTTCCTTCATTTTCACTGCTCAGAACTTTTATATCTCCCCCATGTAACTCAATAAGGTTTTTAGCTATCGATAAGCCAATACCACTTCCCTCAGTATTTCTAGAAAGTGTTTTGTCTACTTGTGAGAACTCCTCAAAGATTATCTCAAGCTTATCATTAGGTATACCAACCCCAGTATCTTTAACGCTAATTACAACATCTTCTGCGTATATGTACATATTTATAGATATACTCCCTCCATTGTCGGTAAATTTTATACAATTTGAAAATAAATTTAGTAGTATTCTTTCAAACTCTAATTTATCAATGTATGTGTATATCTCCTCTTCCTCTGTATCAAATAATATGCTTAGCCCTTTTTTAAATGCGTAAGGTTCTATTTTCATAAACAAATCTTCAACTACTTCTACAATATTGTAACTGGCTAATTTTAACCTGTAGAATCCCGACTCCATTTTAGTAAGGTCTATTATATTGTTTATTAGTCTCTGAAGTCTATATGAACTTTGTTTTACAAGATCTACATGCCCTTTAATATTGTCATTGTAATCTATAACTTTACCACTTTTGTAGAATGAATCTACTAATTGATTTGAACTAGATATTACATTTAGTGGTGTTTTTAGTTCATGTGACATATTTGCAAAGAACTCAGTTTTTATTTTATCCGCTTTAAATCTTTCAAGCAGTTCAGCTTCAGCCAACTCATAATTTCTTTTATGAATTAAATCCTTTACAATAATCATAATTAAGTTGTTATTATTCATAGTAAATGGAAGTATACTTAGCTCAACATTTTTACGCTCGCCGCTTTGTGAAATAATTTCATGAGATATAAGGTTTGAACTTCTGCCATCATCATTAACACTATGGACAATGTTCTCTATATCTTCATATTTGATAGAATTATCTACATAATCTTTAAAGTTATGCCCAACTATACCTGATGAAGATTCCATATCTAGTATATCTAACATAGATTTATTTACATAGGCTATTTTCATATTTTTATTAATAAGGCATATACCGTCTGGTAAAACATCTATAAAGTCTGCATAAGAATCTTGACTATCTTCAAGTTTTATCTTTGATATTTTACGTTCAGTAACATCTCTCACTACAATTATATACGTGTCTTTTTCGTCTTTTGAGTATTTTGCATAGTCAAACTCAACATAGATTATATTTTTACCTACTCTGTACATTCTTTCGTACTGACCTCGTCTACAACAAGAAAGAAAATCTATTTCATCCACTTTATCTTTGAACATATTTTTACACGCTCTATTTGTATATATAATTTGTTCATCATATACGACTACAATTCCATCACCTATACTCTCTAAAAATCGTTCATATCTTTCGTTTGCTTGATAGATCTTTTCCTCAGCCTCCAGTTTCTTAGTTTTATCTTTAAATACACATAAAACTCCCTGGATATTTGATCCAACTAAAAGCGGCGACAACTTTACTTCAAAAGTCATATTATCAATAGTTTCAACAAGTTTAATTGCATCTGATTTCTCCCTACATACATAATTGAAACTCTCCATTAAATCGTCGTAATTTAAAATATGCTCCTCAAAACTATCTTTTGATTTTTCGTTTAAAAATATTTTATCAAAAATTGAATTTGCAAATGATATTTGTTTATGCAAATTGAGCACTATAATTCCATTACATGAAAGATCTAAAGTTGTTTGTAGTTTTATCTCTTTTTCTTGTAGTTCTTTTTTTAGATCAGCTATCTTTTGATTTTCCATTATCAACATCTTATTTTTTTCTTGCAAAATTTCATTTTTTTCCTTTAGCTGATCATTTGTATTATTTAATTGATCATAGGTCTTTTTTACAGTTGTATAGACCATATATCTGTACACATAATACATAGTTAGGTTTATAGTCATTTGGCTAATTACATCTACAGTGTACAGATTATTTATCAAAGGATAAAGAAGTGTAGGTACAGTAGATAACAAAAGCAATATAACTATTCTTTTATAGCAAAGTATTTCTTCGTCTTGCATCTTTTGGGTAGTATTTTTAATCTCCATAAATACTAGCACAGCTAGAGTTAACATAATTATGCTTATAAAAACTCTGACTGCGTAGTACGGAATAGTTCCACCGTTTCTGCTGTTTATATATTTAAAAAATAAAACTACAGAGACTACAACCAGTAAAAAGCATACAAACTCAGTTACACTTTTTATTACTGATTTTTTATTCTTTACATGACTTATAGCCAGATATACCCCCACTAAAGGTGATAAATCTGTTATTGCAAGAATTATTATACTCGTATCCATCATCATTTCCGGTAAAACTTTAAAATTTAGGTATTTAATTATAAATACACATTCGAATACTCCTATAACTGTAACTATTATTCCTAAAAACGTCTGTAAAGTTTCCACCTTAAAGCGGCTAGTATTTAGCATGATCATCCCCATTGCAATTAAAAAAGTTGCATACAGACAGTGTACTATTATTTCAAATCTTATAATATCATTTACAAAAAACATAGCTGCCAACGAAATCAACAAAAAAATAGCAACATCTCTCGTTTCATTGAATTTTGTACTGTTAATATTTCTAGGTTTTGCTATACTTGTTTTCAAAGCTCTCATACTCCTTAACAATTTTCTAGTATAAATAACTATACGATACTCGACACAGTAATTCCTTCTTTCAATTTCAAATACAAATAAATATATTTTTTTATTTTTTTCAACTTCATTATATTGCATAAATTTTATTAAAATATAAACACTCGACATATAGTTTATAGATACTCAAATAAGCTTTGGTTTTCAAAAAATTAGGATGCACTAAATTGATATGCATCCTTAATTACCTTAAAGTAAATTATATTTAATTGATCTCAAGTCTTTTATATCATTATATTAAGAGTTAAAAAACACTCTTTTATTCTCTACCCTCTTAGTGATTTTGTTTCTATCAAAGTTTTCTAGGATTATCATGCAATTTTTCCTACTCGAATCCACAAGATCCCTATAATCGCCTAATGTTATCTCTCCATTTTTATTTATATAATCGATAAGTATATCTTTTGCTTTTTCATATATTTCCTTATCCATTACATATATATCATCTAGCTTCTCTACATCTTCACCTATCATAGATTCGAGAACTTCATTGTAATTATGATTTTCACAAACCTCTTCGATTGTAAGAATTGAAGACATACCACAAGCTTTTAGTTTCTTCTTTATACTTGTAGCTATAGATTTTTGGGCATCATTTAGTTTCACTTCAAAATAGTGTAGAGAAACTATATTCCCTGTAACCTTGATAACCTTCTCTTTGCTAAGTTTTTCTAGTAGTAAATCCATATCTCTAGTTTTAAATTTACTAGCTACTTTTGACCTTAGTTCTTCTTTTAGCATACCTTTTCTAAGCCTATACTTTTTATGATAATCTCCTAGTAAAATTACAGTCTTATCTTTTAGCATACTATACTGATTTATATGGAAATACATGTTGTTCATATTTATGATTTTTTCTTTCCCTATTAACGTTTCTAATGCTTTAACTATATCAGCTTCATGGGCTCCACTGTAGCTCATAATCACTTTGATTGTCGGATACTCATTATTTGATTTTATAAACTCTTCTATTATATCTTTTAACTCGCCTTTTTCTTTTACTTTTAAAGCCTCAATTACTTTATCATCAAATCTTTTATGTTTTCTAGGAGATGGATCTATTATAACGCCTCCACCAATAGTTTCCATTGGGGAGTAAAGTCTTATTACAAATTTATCTCCCTTTTTACAAACAATACTTTCTTCTAGTCTAAGCTGAACAAATGCACTTTCCCCAGGTTCAATCTTCTCATTATTTAGAGGAACAGCTCTACACAGAATTTCTCTAGTGCCATGATATAGTCTAAGCCTATCCCAGTGTTTTATCGATTTATCACTATGTTTTACAGCTGATAGTTTTACATCTAACATCATTGATTCCTCAAGAGAGTTAGGAGATGCCAAAACATTTCCTCGCTCAACATCATCAACCTTAACATTAGAAATATTTATAGCCGTTCTTTGACCTGCATAGGCAGTTTCTACATCTTGTCCGTGTACTTGTATGCTTCTTATCTTTGTCTTTAGATTCTTAGGATATACAATCAGGTCATCATCTATATTGATTTTTCCCTCAAATAAAGTCCCTGTTATTACAGTTCCGAATCCTTTTACTGAGAAAACTCTATCTATATTTAGTCTAGCAGGAGAATTTACATTTTTATCTTCTATATCATCGCTTAATACATCTATTTTTTGTATAAGTTTATCAATTCCTCTTTTCGATATAGAATCTACTTCTATAATCTCTGCATCTGCTAAAAATGTATCACTTATTTTTTCAGAAACATCTTCTTTTACTAAGCTTACAAACTCAGGATCAACTGCATCACATTTTGTAAGAACAACGATACCTTTTTTTACATTAAGGTAAGATAGTATATCTAAATGCTCAACAGTCTGTGGCATTACGCCTTCTTCTGCTGAAACTACTAAAAGTACCATATCAAGTCCTGAAGCTCCAGCAAGCATATTTTTAATAAACTTTTCATGACCAGGGACATCGACTATACCCACTCTTTTATTGCTAGGTAAATCGAAATAAGTAAATCCAAGGTTTATAGATATTCCCCTCTTCTTTTCTTCATCGAGAGTATCTGTCTCTCTACCTGTTAGAGCTTTTATAAGAGTGGTCTTACCGTGGTCAATGTGTCCTGCTGTTCCTATAATGACATTCTTCATTTTTTCCTCCTATTTAAAAGCCTTTTCTATTTCTTTTGCTAATACTCCAAATTCATCATCAAATATTGTCCTTACATCTAAAACGTATTTGTCGTCGTAAACTCTTGCAATTATATGTGAATCGCTAAGTCTAAGTCTTTT
This sequence comes from Clostridioides mangenotii TR, assembly GCF_000498755.1. GTDB lineage: Bacteria > Bacillota > Clostridia > Peptostreptococcales > Peptostreptococcaceae > Metaclostridioides > Metaclostridioides mangenotii_A. The sequence continues at coordinate 118,091 of NZ_AXUS01000003.1, forward strand.
TTCTAGTTCAGATATACTTATAATCTTTGGACTTATTGTTATTACTCTACTCTTCATAGTTTCAAGCGGCATAGATCCCCCACCTACTTGTGAAAGACCATCTTCCATAGATACATCTGCATCAATATTTGAGCTTTTAATTTTAGTGTATAAGATCTCTGCTCTCTCAGCTAGCTCCTCATATGAATAAAGCAACATTTTAAGTGTAGGAACATTTTCTATTGCTTTTTTCTCATCTAAATACATTCTAAGAGTAGCCTCTAGTGAACATATAGTTAATTTATCAACCCTTAAAGCTCTCGTCAGCTGATTTTTTTTCATTTTTTCTATATACTCTTTTTTCCCAACTATTATACCTGCTTGCGGGCCGCCTAACATTTTATCACCACTAAACGTTACTATGTCCGCACCATTTTTTAGTGAATCCATAACAGTTGGCTCATATGTCATTCCAAATTTTGATAAATCTATAAATACGCCACTTCCCAAGTCTTCTATTACTGGAAGTCTGTATTTTTTACCTAAGTCTGATAGTTCATCCACACCTACGCTTTCAGTAAATCCAAGCACCCTGTAGTTACTTGTGTGAACCTTCATAAGAACTTTTGTATTTTCAGTTATAGCATCTTCGTAATCATTTAAATGAGTCTTATTAGTAGAACCTATCTCGACTAAATCCGCCCCACTTAAAGCCATAATACTTGGTATTCTAAAAGATCCTCCTACCTCAACAAGCTCTCCTCTAGATACTATAGCTTCTCCACCTTTTGCCATTGTACTTAAAACTAGTAAAACTGCAGCTGCATTGTTGTTGACAACTAGTACATCTTCAGCCCCAGTAAGTCTCTTAATTGTATCTGTAAGGTGAACATATCTAGAGCCCCTCTCCCCTTTGCCTAAATTGTACTCAAGATTGGAATATCTAGATGCCGCTGTCCATAATTCATCCTTTATTTCCTCGCTGAGCAAAGATCTTCCTAAATTAGTATGAAGAACTGTGCCTGTGGCATTTATAACTTTTTTAAGAGATAAAGAGTATTTATTTTTTGCATTAACTAGTGAATTCTCAATTATTTCATCTAAATTTACCTTGTAAGATTCAACCTCTTCATCTTTTAGCTTTAATATCTTTTGTCTGTTGTACTCAATACTTTCTCTAATAGACTCTAATATCAATGTCCTTGGGTAAGATTCTAAAAAATCTTCGAATCTCTTATCACTTATTACTTCATCAACCGATGGCAACATTGCAAATAGATTTCTCTTGTCCAAAATAATCCCACTCCCTGTACTTATTTATATTATTTTAATGTATTTATCTTCATCTTTTTTCTCTACTACTTGTCCTATAATCTTTGCTTCTAAAGAACCATTTTTCTTCATGTCTTCAGCTAGAGCTTCTGCTAAATCTGCTTTTACAGAAATCAGTAAACCTCCTGCAGTTTGTGGATCGTAGAATACATCCTTAACAGCTTCTTTTACATCCCCTGCTAACTCTACATCTTTAGATGCGTAGTACATATTTTTGTACATTCCCTCTGGAATAATTCCCATCTCAGCCATATCAACTGCGCCATCTAATATGGGTACTTCTTTTGCATCTATTTCTACAGTCACTTCAGATGCTTTTGCCATCTCAAGTGTGTGGCCTATAAGCCAAATCCCGTAATATCAGTAACAGAATTTACTTCAAAGTTCTCAAAACTCATTGCTGCATACTTATTAAGATGAATCATAACTTTGATAACTTCATCAAATATCTCTTGAGACACCATTCCCTCTTTCATAGCAGTATTTAAAATTCCTACTCCTACTGGCTTTGTCAAAATCAATTTGTCTCCTGGTTTTGCACCCGAGTTTGCAAGCACCTTGTCTGGATGTACTGTACCCGATACAGAAAGCCCGTACTTCGGCTCTTTATCGTCTACTGTATGCCCCCCAACTAAAAGTGCTCCACTCTCTTTAACCTTGTCAAAACCGCCTTTAAGAATCTCAGCTAGTACATCCATGTCATGACATGCTGGAAAGCATACTATATTCATAGCCACCAAAGGTTTTCCTCCCATAGCATAAACATCTGAAAGTGAATTCGATGCAGCTATCTGTCCAAATATATACGGATCATCCACCATCGGTGTAAAAAAGTCTAAAGTCTGTATTAAAGCTGTTTCATCGTTTAATTTATATACGGCAGCATCGTCTGCTGTTTCTAATCCTACTATTAAATTTTCTGTATTTTCATTCTTTGGAAGCTGAGATAACACTGATGCCAGAACTTCTGGACCAATTTTAGCGGCTCAACCTCCTGCTTTTGTCATATCTGTAAGTTTTTTAAATTCTTTTCCCATGATTCTACCTCCTGTTACATACTTCTACATATTAATAATAACATACTACAATTCTATTAAAAATACTTATTATTATGTTGTTTAAATTAATTGGGTATTTAATTAACACTTATCATCTCTTTTATATTGTCATACTTTTTATCTCCTATTCCATTAACATTTTTTATATCTTCTATTGAATTAAATTTTCCATTTTCTTCTCTGTACTGAATTGTTTTATTCGCTGTAGCCTCACCTATTCCCGGAAGTGTATCTAGGTCTTTTAATTCCGCTGTATTTATATTAACTTTTCCAGAGCTATTTGATTCACTTTCGCCATTATTTGTACCAGCTCCAATGCTATTTTCCCCTTTGTTGTCTGCTGAAGCAATTTCATCATCCTCCACATCAATTACTTCCCCTATTCTCGGGACTATATAATGTTTTTCATCTTCTAACTTAGATGCCATATTCACTCTGTTTAAATCAGCTTTCTCCGTAGTCCCTCCAAGCATTTGCACTGCATCAAACAACCTTTTATTAGAATTTATTGTCACAATACCCGGCTTTTGAACTGCTCCACTTATGTACACTGTAATCTTGCCATCCTTTTCTTTTTTATCTGCTTCCTCATTTAGCTTATTAAGGTTATTATCTGCTTCCTCAGTCTTATTTACTTTATTGGAATCGTTTTTCTTGCTTACATCTTCATTTTTACTTACTACATAAACATCATTTCCAAATCCAGTACCTAGTTTTATTAGTATAATAAGACAAAATACTAAAATTAACAAAGAGATTATCAAAATTCTTTTCTTTTTTTTCACATATACCACTCCCTTATTTCAATTATTACCATATTTATGCTATACTAAAATATGAATTTATAATTTGGAGGTTAAAAATGAAAAGGATATTTTCACTTTTATTAGTCGGTTTTCTAACAATAGCACCTATCACAGGAATGACTAATATATCTTACGCAATTAATAATGACGGAAATAGCACTACTCAGACAACTAATAACATTAATACGATTAAAGGGACTCTTAATGAAAACAACACTTCGAAACAAGTAAACAGCAATCCAAATTCGCTACCATTACAAGCGAAGTACGCAGTTCTTCTAGACTACGAAACTGGTAAAACTTTATATAGCAAAAATGGGAATAAAAAGCTTTATCCAGCTTCTACAACTAAAATGTGGACAGCCTACATGGTCTTAAAAAATGTTGACGATCTAAACGATGTAATAAAGATTGAAGACTTACCAACCATTGACGGTTCAAGTATGTACCTAAAAGAAGGAGAATCTTTTACAGTAAAACAACTTTTAGATGCTTTACTTGTTCATTCTTCAAACGATGCAGCATTTGTACTTGCAAGATATACAGGTAAAGGAGATGTAAATAAATTTGTAGATATGATGAATACAGAAGCCAGATCAATTGGTGCCAAAAATTCTCATTTTACAAATCCACACGGACTTCCTGATCCAAACCACTACACTACAGCCCACGATATGGCTGTAATGGCTAGAAAAGCAATGAGCAACACTGTATTTAGAGAAATAGTGAAAACTACATACATTAAGTTTGATGCTACAGAAGCGTATCCTTATGAAAGACATTTTTCAAATACTAATCAACTTTTAACTTCTAATAATAAAATGCTCTATAAAGGTAAAGAAGTAAATATAAAATACGATATCGTGGATGGTATAAAGACAGGTTTTACAGACGCTGCTGGTAAATGCTTACTGTCTAGTGCTGTAAAAGATGACAGAAGAGTTATATCTGCGGTATTTAACTCTACTAATGATGGACTTTACTTAGATTCAAGAGAACTTTTAGACTATGGATTTGATAATTTCTATTCAGCTACTGTGCTAGACAAAGATGATTATGTAAAAACTAAAAAAGTAATGTTTACTAAACAAAAAGAATTAATTTATAAACCTAAGTTCAGCTACAAGCTTACACTGAGAAACGACGAGCAGAAGAAAGACTATACAATTAAGTCTAATTTAGACAAAATAGATCTTCCAATTAAAAAAGGCGATAAAGTAGGAACATTAGATGTATACAACGGTAGCGAAAAGGACAAGACAATCGATCTTATCGCACAAAACGATTTAAATAGTTCTTTTGCATTTATAACAGAGAATACACTTGCATTAAACATATGTAAAGGTATTTTAGGACTTGCAGTAATCATTATAGTAGTAAAAATCGGATTTAAAATTAAGAAAAAGAAAAAATAATTAAAATACAAATTAAAAAAACCTACAGACAATTAGGAGCTACTTCTCCATAAGTTCTGTAGGTTTTTTCTATGTAATTACTTTTCCGTCCGATTAATCAACATCAATATTGTAAATACAGTTATCACAATTTCCTAGACATTCATTCACTTTATTTAAACACTCAGTAAATGCAACTTTGCTGCTATTTTTATGTCTAACAATTGGTATATCTTGTTTTTTAGCTTTACTCTCTACTATTCTGCACATCTTATGTGAGACTGTTGAGGTCAATATAACTACTGCATCTGGATTTCCGATAGACTTGCTTAATTTAGATGATGCAGTTGTATAAACTTTAGTTTTAAAGCCATTTTTTTTGCCCAACTGCATGTAGTCCCTCTCCATTCTTTCATGTCCACCGATTACTAATAAGTTCATATTATCTCCTCCATTTATTATCATTACTACTCAATATTGATATTCATTATCATTAGATAATATGATATACCTATTTGGGTTATTTGTCAACTGCATATATTATTTTTACATAAATTTAAAGAACCAACTACAATTGTTGCGTTACAGCATTAATTGTAGTTGGTCCTAATTTAATTTTTTATTTGTAGATCTCAAAATATATAAAAACTAAATTACTTCTTATTATATCAATATCACTTTTAAATTAATTAGAGTATTCTTATCGTAGATTTTTCTTTATACCTTTATTTAAAATACTTTCGTAATCGATAAAGTCGTATATATCCTCTTTAAAAGCATCAGAGAATTTTCTAAGCTCTTCTAAAGTTAGTTCTTCTATGGACTTATTGTTATCTTCACAGTAGATTACTATATTTCCTACAATTCCATGAGCATCTCTAAATGCAACATTGTTTTTTACTAAGTAATCTGCAACTTCTGTAGCATTTAAGAAACCTTTTTTAACAGCTTGTTTCATATTCTCTACATTTACTCTTAATGTAGCGATCATTCTCTCCATTATTTGAAGGCACATCTCAAGTGTATGAACACTATCAAAGAATCCTTCCTTATCTTCTTGCATATCTTTATTGTAAGTTAGAGGAAGACCCTTCATTACAGTTAAAAGGCTAAATAGATTTCCATATACTCTTCCCGATTTTCCTCTAATTAGCTCTGCTCCATCTGGATTTTTCTTTTGCGGCATAATACTGCTACCTGTAGAATATAAGTCGTCAAGCTCTACAAATTTAAATTCCTGAGAACTCCAAAGAATAAGCTCTTCACTAAGTCTACTTAAGTGCATCATTATTATTGAAAAGTCGCTCATAAGCTCAAGTAAGTAATCTCTATCACTTACTCCGTCCATAAAATTATTTACAGGCTTTTTAAATCCTAACTTTCCACAAGTTATATTTCTGTCGATTTCGTGTGTTGTACCTGCTAGAGCTCCACACCCTAGAGGAGATTCGTCAAGTATCTCTAGAGCGTTTTTAAGTCTCTTTTCATCTCTATCAAGCATACTATAATACGCAAGTAGATGGTGTTTAAAGGTTACAACTTGGGCTCTTTGAAGATGAGTATATCCTGGCATAATTACAGAATTATTTTCAGCAACCACTTTAAGAGTTTCTTTTAAGTTTGCAACTAGTTCTATAAGACCAATCGATTTTTCTTTTGCAAATAATCTCATATCAACTGCAACTTGATCATTTCGGCTTCTTCCTGTATGCAGTTTCTTTCCAACTTCACCAATTCTTTCAATTAAGTTTATTTCTATAAAACTATGTATATCTTCATAATTCCCTTCTAAGAGAAGTTTTCCATCTTCAATATCATTTAATATACTACATAATCCATTAGTTATCGCTTTAGCCTCTTCTTCTGTAAGCAAGCCACATTGCTGCTGCATATATACATGAGCTAAACTGCCCTCTATATCTTTTTGATAAAGTACGCAGTCGTAGCCAAATGATTTATTAAACTCCTCCATCAGCTTGTTTTCTTCTTTTCTAAAACGTCCACCCCATAATTTCACTCTATTCACCTCATATTAAAAATTATTTTATATTTGTAGCTAAGTCACCAACTTCATCAGTATACATAAACTTAAAAATCGCGTTCGCGAATCCACTCTCTTCGTTAGTATCAGTAACGTAATCAGCACTCTCTTTTATATCGTCATTTGAGTTGCCCATTGCAACTCCAAGCCCTGCGTACTCCAACATCTCTATATCATTGTAGTTATCGCCAAAAGCCATTATTTCACTTCTATCTATGTTTAAATGCTCGCATAACATTTTTATAGCTTGTCCTTTATCTACACCTTCACTCATTATCTCTATATTATTTTCCCAAGAAGATGTTATCTTTAGACCTTCTATTTTCTCTAATTCTTCCTTTATAACTGGCAAAATAGATGTATTGTTTTCTTCAATAATAGTAAATTTCAATATATCGTTGTTTAGTATAGAATCTTTTAAATCGTCTTCTATTACGACTTTGGTTTGAGTTTTCATAAACTCATTTATTTTATAGTATTTACTGTCTTTATTATCTGATTCTTTACAGAATAACAGATCTTCATGTTGACACTGGTAGTATACATTATATTTCTCCAATACCTCTACTGCCTTTAGACATAATTCTGTGTCTATCTTATTTGAATATATAAGTGTACCATTTGATGATTTTATCAACGAACCATTACATGCAATAATAGGTATATCCATATTTAGATACTCTATATGTTGCTTAGCAGAATCGTACATCCTACCTGATGCCAAAGCTACACTAACTCCGTTTTCTATAGCAAAATCAATTGCCTCTCTATTTTTTGGGGTCATTTCTTGCTCTCTATTTAATAAAGTTCCATCCATATCAGTCACAATTAGTTTATATTGCATATTTTAAATTCACAACCTTTGCCTATATTGTATAAATGTTTATAATGTTTTACCCTATTTAAATTATAACATAATTTTTGCAATATCAATTGTAATAACTTTTATTATATAAACTCTGCAAAAATATTTACTTTTATCATTAGCCTATTGACAATTTTATGTATTATACTTATTATATGAATATATATTAAAAATATTCGTATGATATATTCATAAGATAGGATAGGAGTAAATTATGGCCAGAGGTGTAAAAGTATTTACAACTGAAGATAAAAATAAAATTAGAAGAAATTTAATAGATATTTGCAAAGAACTTTGGGTGTCACAAGGATATAAGGAAACGAGTATAAAAGAGTTGGCTTCTCGTGCTGGTATTTCTACAGGTGCATTTTACAGCCTGTACACTTCAAAAGAAGACCTCTTTTTCGAAACACTTAGCGAAGTACAGACTACAGCAAATAAAAATTTCATTGATGCAATATCACTAAACTCCACCAAACAAGGTTTCTTGATTGCAGTCAATGAACTCTACTTTGAATACGAAAGTAAGCCATTTTTATACAATACAAAGACTCCTGACTTCCTAGCCCTGTATAAGAAATTTTCAGAAGAAAAAATTAAGACACTTGAATCGTACAATGCTGATCTTTTCTGTAAATCTATACAAAAAGCGAATTTAAAACTTAAAGTCGATGAAGATATAGCTTTTTCTGTATTTTCACTTTTATTTTCTACTATAGCATCTAAAGGCGACTTATCGAGTTCTTGTGATTACAATGGAGCATTTCAATTTATACTTAATAAAGTGGTAGATGATATTTTTGAGTAAAGTGAAAAATTGGCGCCATAGTTTGTATATCATTCTATGTTTCGAGTACATATGGCGCTAGTGAATATTTTTGCAAGTATGCTATGTCTAATTAGAATATAAAGGAGATAAGAAAATGTTTAAAAATATAATTAAGGTTCTTGATACTACAAATAAAAAAATAAATGATTTTGGCATACAAATAACATTACCAAAACCATCTAAACGATCTTTTAAGGTCACTGCTGTTACAAATGGAACTATTGGTTCTGGACTTATTATTTTCGGAGTTTTATCTTCAAGCAAATGGGCAATTGTTCTAGGTGCACTTGGAGTTTTATGGGCTATCTGCATTGTTACATTTGACTAATAATAATTTAATTAATACAATTTATCACTAAAATCGGGGGCTAAAAATGACACTATCTTTTTCAAATTTAATAAACTTTATTTTAAGAGTTTCTCCTATATCTAGTGCGATCAATATCGTTTTTGCTATATGCATGTTAATTTTGGGGATATATTTAAATAAAAATAATCAACATTCGAGTAAAGAGAAAAAAATTGGCGCTATAGTATGTATATCATTCTCTGTTTTGAGTACATTGAGTGCTATAATTAATGTTTTTTTCATATTTACTCTATCTAATTAAGCTAAAGGGGGTGAGAAAATGCTAGGATATATAGTTAAGGTTCTTGACACTACAACTGAAAAAACTAATGATTTAGTGGGTATACAAATAGCAATACCAAAACCATCTAAACTAGCTTTTAAGATTAGTGCTGTTACAAATGGAACTGTTGGTACCGGACTTATCGCTTTTGGAGTTTTATCTTCAAAAAATGGGCGATTGTTTTGGGTGGACTTGGAATTTTAGGAGCCATCTATACTTCTACAATTGATTAATTTCAATAATTTATTTTTAAATAAAACCTACAGAGTGTACATTATTACAATTTGTGCAATCTATAGGTTTATTTTTATCTATTTTTTTATTCTTTGTTATTATTGTTATCATTTGAATTCTATTAAATATAATTTATCGAATTCTTGCTATTTATATGGTACAATTCTATTTATATATTTATAATTATTTACTTAAGTAAATTTCAATTTTTTATACTAGAAATGGAGGTTGATACTTTGTTAGAATCATTTTCTAATTTAATAAACTTTATTATAAAAGCTTCTCCCATACTTATAACTGCACATATTGTCTTTGCTATAGCTATGATTCTTATAGGTTTTTATTTAGCAACCACAAATAAAAGTTCAAGTAAAGGTAAACATATTGGCTCTATAGTATGTTTTGTACTAGGCTCTTTAGGAGCTACCTTTGCAGTAATTAATGCTATTTTTATATATATGATGTCAAGTTTAAATTAAAATTTAATATACATAGAAAATTAAAAACCTACAGCCTGAAAGATAATATCTTTACTGTCTGTAGGTTTATTTTATATACTTCTTAAAATTAAATTTCTGAGTCTATAGATTCAACAGAAATTCTTCTTTTATTGAAGATAATTTTCTTTAACTCCATAACTACTGATGCTGATAATGCCAATCCAAAACATATAGAAAGTTCTCTAAATCCAAATCCCATTGGTATCGAGAATATTCCTCTAAGTCCGGGAACTAATGTTACACCATAAAGTACAAAGCATATAACCATTGCACCTAATACATACTTATTTGAGAAAAATCCTATTCCAAATGATGTCTGTTCATTTGAGCGAGCTGGTAACGTCTGAATTATTCTAGAAAGTATTAGTGTTGAAAACGCCATAGCTACTCCCATTTCAGGAGAAACTATCATGCCTATTTTCTGAGCTATTATTGTTGCAATACCTATTACTATACCTCTAAATAATACTATTTGAAGTGTTCCCCCAGCAAGTATACCTTCGTCTGGATCTCTTGGCTTTTTCTTCATTACATTTTTTTCTGCTTTTTCAAAACCAAGTGCAATAGCTGGAAGCGAATCATTTACCAAGTTTATAAAAAGTAACTGTAGTGCTGTAAATGGATTTGACCATCCTGCAAATACTGCAAATAGTATTGCTATTATTGCACCTAGGTTGCCTGCAAATAAATAAGTTATTGATTTCTTGATATTGCTGTAAACAGTTCTACCAACTTCAACTGCCTTCACAATACTCGCAAAGTTATCATCTACTAATATCATCGCTGAAGCATCCTTAGCAACATCAGTACCACTTCCCATACCAATACCTATATCCGCTTGTTTTAGTGCAGGTGAGTCATTTACACCATCTCCGGTCATAGCTGTAATTTTGTTTTTCTTTTGCCATGCTTTAACTATTCTTATCTTATTTTCTGGTGATACTCTAGCATATACGCTTATTCTATCTAAGTCAGTGTCTAACTCTGAATCTGTAAGTTCATCTAGCTCCTTACCAGTAAGTGCAATATCTCCCTCTTTAATTATCCCTATTTCTTTAGCTATTGCCCTAGCTGTTGTTTTATGATCTCCAGTTATCATTACGGTCTTTATACCTGCGCTTTTTGCATTTCTAATGGCATCTATCACTTCTTCCCTAGGTGGATCTATCATCGCTAAAAGTCCAACTAATGTCATTTCATTTTCGTCGCTAATTCTAGGCTCAAATCCTGAGTCTGGAACATCTTTTATAGCAAATGCCAGTACTCTAAGTGCTCTATTTGAGAAATCTTCATTTTTCTTTTTATACTCTGAAAGTATATCTTCTGTAAGCTCTACTGTCTCTCCATTATTTAATACATATTTACATCTATTGAAAACTATATCTGGTGCGCCTTTTGTAAGAAGTATTGCATCTCCATAAATACTGTTTACAGTAGACATCAACTTTCTGTCAGAATCAAATGGAATCTCATCAAGTCTAGTGTATTTATTTCTAAGTTTATCGTAATCTAAGTCATTTTTATTTGAGTAATTAATTAAAGCTACTTCGGTTGGATCACCTATCTCTTTTCCAGTATTAGTTATCTGTGAATCGTTGCAAAGTGCAGATACAAGAGCTAATAACTTTGCATGATAAGAATTTTTTATATTTTTGTTATTTACTTCAAAATCCTCTGCTCCATAAAGATATCCATCAACTACTGTCATTTTATTTTGAGTAAGTGTACCAGTTTTGTCAGTACATATCACACTTGTCGATCCTAAAGTTTCAACAGCTGGTAACTTTCTAATTATAGCGTGGTTTTTAGCCATGTTATTAGTCCCTACTGCAAGGACTATTGTAACTATGGAAGATAATGCCTCTGGTATAGCTGCAACTGCAAGAGCTATAGCAAACATAAATGAATCTACGACTATACCAAACATCTCGCCTTCTCCGCCAGTCATGTACCCTCTTGCTACTTGTATCCCAAATATAAGTAATGCAAGTATAACTATTCCAATACCTAGTTTTTTACTGAATTCATCTATTTTCTTCTGTAGAGGTGTAGCTTTCTTTTCTGCACTCTCTATCATAGATGCTATCTTACCCATTTCTGTCTCCATAGCAGTCTTAGTAACTACAAAACTTCCTCTTCCATATACAACCATGGATCCACTGAAAACCATATTAATCTGATCTCCTAGAGCTACATCTTCGTCAATCTTATTTGTATTTTTTAGAACAGCTTCTGATTCTCCAGTAAGCATTCCCTCTTCAACTTTTAAAGATTGTGAGTTTATAATTCTACCATCAGCAGGTATATAGTCTCCTGCCTCTAAAAATACAATATCTCCAACTACTAATTCCCTCGCTGGCAGTGTATTTTTTTCTCCATCTCTTATAACTTTTGCATTTGGTGCAGAAAGTACTTTTAAACTATCTAGTGAGCTCTCTGCCTTCTTAGTCTGAACTACTCCAAGTATTGAATTTAGAACTATAACTGCAAATATAATAAGTGATTCTATTCGTTCGCCAAGAACCATTTGTACTACACCTGCAATTATTAAAATTACTACTAACGGATCTTTAAAGCTCTCTAAGAATAATTTGTATGTAGGAACTTTATCAGTTTCCTTTAGTTCATTTGATCCGTTTTTCTCTAATCGCTCTGATGCCTCTTTTTTACTTAGTCCGTCCAAACTAGAGCCTAAAGATTTGATTACTTCTTCATAATCGTTTTTGTAAGACATGCAACATTCCTCCTAGTTTAATAAAGTTATTTTATGTCTCTATAGTAATATATATACTATAATGACCTAATTAATAAATAAAAAACCTTGATAACAAAAAAACCTTCGAAACAAATACAACTGCATCTGTTTCGAAGGTCTTGCTATCAAGGTTAACTTGTTGATTGACCGAGTATCTCTACTGTCTTGACGACCAATCATCACTTTCGTGTCAGCTACTCCCCTTCGAGGTAGTTATTTATTAATTTATACTAGTATTATATACTAAATCAATTAAATTGTCTACAAAAACCTTTTCTGTAGTTTACTATAAAATAAATTGCCACCATTTCTCTAATGGTGGCAATTTAGTAGCATATAATGTTATCGCATATTTTACTCTGCTCTATACATTAAATGAATTTTAATAATCTTATAACATAGCTATTGCTTCTATTTCTACTAATACATCTTTTGGTAATCTAGCAACTTCAACACAAGCTCTAGCTGGTTTGTTGTCACCAAAGTACTCAGCATAAACTGAGTTTATGTCACCAAATTGGTCCATATCTTTTATAAATACTGTAGTTTTTACTACATTTGAGAAATCTGCTCCAGATTCTTTAAGAACAGCTTTAAGATTTTCTAATGATTGAGCAGTTTGAGCTTTAACGTCTCCTTCTACAAGTTCCATAGTAGCTGGTACTAGTGGTATTTGTCCTGATACAAATAACATGTTTCCAGATTTTATAGCTTGAGAATATGGTCCTAATGCTGCAGGAGCATTGTCTGTATGTATTACATCGAATTTCATAATAAATTCCTCCTAATTTTTTAATAAATCAAATTTTGTATATCAAAATCATCAATATACTTTATTATTATAACCTTTTTTCACTTTATGGAAAAGTTTTTGTCATAAATTTATCTATTTACTGTAAAATCTTTTCTTAAGTCCATAGGTTGAATCATTAAATTATTGTAAAACCGTTGTCTCTTATAACTTCAGTTAATTTGTTTATGTGATCAAAACCATATGTTTCTAATGTAAACTCAGCGCTTTGTTTTCCTAGAGACTCCCCTGCTGATATTTTACCTTGGTTTGCTGTTAATACGTTTCCGCCATTTTCACTTATTAGAGTTGCAAGTCTAGCAAAGTTGCCTGGTTTGTCGTCCATCACTACAGTGAAAGAGAATCTTCTTCCTTCTGAAGCTAAAGCTACACCAATAATTCTGTAAAGAACGTTAACATCTACATTTCCTCCAGATATTATACATACAACATTTTCATCTTTCTCAGGAACGTATTTTCCACTTAGTAAAGCTGCTGTACAAACCGCACCCGCTCCTTCAGAAACTAATTTTTGACTTTCCATCATAAATAGTATAGAATCTGCTATTTCTTCTTCAGTAACTACTACTACTTCATCAACTAGCTCATGAATTATTTCGAAAGTTAAATCTCCAGGAGTTTTAACTGCAATACCATCAGCTATTGTAGTATCTTTAAATGCTGAAGTTATTTTTCCATTTTCCATTGATTCTTTCATTGATGGTATATTTTCTGTTTGAACACCTATTATTTTTACATTTGGGTTTAGAGCTTTTGCTGCAACCGCTATCCCAGATATTATACCACCGCCACCGATTGGGCAAAGTATAGTATCTACATTACTGTCTAATTGCTCAAATATTTCTAGACCTATAGTTCCTTGTCCAGCTATAACATATTTGTCATCGAATGGATGTAGGAATGTAGCTCCTGTTTCTTTTTGAACTTCAACAGCTTTAGCAAAAGCATCATCGTATACAGTACCATTAAGTATTACTTCTGCTCCATAACCCTTAGTAGCACTTACTTTAGCTATTGGTGCTGTAGCAGGCATAACTATTGTAGCCTTTATACCAGTCATTTTTGCACCATAAGCAACCCCTTGTGCATGGTTCCCAGCACTAGAAGCTATTACGCCACATGCTTTTTCTTCTTCTGTTAAGTTTGCAATCTTGTTACATGCTCCTCTTAGTTTGAAAGAACCTGTTTTTTGTAGATTCTCACATTTGTAAAAAACTCTAGAACCAGTTTTTTCACTAAGTTTAACGCTTTCCAACAAGTCAGTTTTTTTAACTATATCTTTGATGGTCTCTCTTGCACTCTTAACATCTTCTAATGTTACTTTATTCATTTTTACTCACTCCTGTAGAACATATTTTATATCTTACACTTAGATTCTATATTTTTTTGTCAAAAAAATCAACATCTTGAATTTTTTTAATTAGTATTATAGATTATTTGTATTCTTTTCATCAAAGATATAAATAATACATTTAGTTTAAAAGAACTTATTATATAAAGTTAAATTTTTATAAAAGTTTATTAAACCACTTTACTTTTTTATATAACCATATATAATTAAAGTATAAATATTTTTAATAAAAAATTTGTATGATTTAACTTCTAAAAATTTGTTTAATCTACTATAAAAGGAGGAGTTTAAATGAAATGTTATAATTATCAAGAAATAAAAAATATGTATGGAAAATTAAGTCCATTCGAATTTAAGGATAAACTTTTAAATATAGCGAAGTTCACTGCTGAGGAAAATAATCGTCCACTACATGATGCTGGACGTGGAAACCCTAACTGGACAAATTCAACAGCTAGAGAGGCATTCTTTACTTTTGGTAACTTTTCTGTCTCTGAATCTAGACGAAACTGGGACCTTGGAAATTTATCGGGTATGCCTAAAAAAGAAGGTATAGCAGAAAGATTTTACGATTATATAAACAAAAATATAGATATGCCTGGAGCACATTTAGCCAAAGAAATTATTGATTATGGAATAGATGAACTCAATTTTAATGAGGATGATTTTATATACGAACTTGCAGACGGTATTATTGGGGACAACTACCCACTACCAGACAGAATGCTTCCTCATATAGAAAAAATCGTGCACGAATACCTAGTAAAAGAAATGAAATACGACATAGATGGAAAATACGGAGATGTTGAAATATTTGCAGTTGAGGGAGCTACTGCCGCAATGTGCTATATATTTGATTCGCTTATGGCAAATGAACTTCTTAGAAGAGGCGATAAAATTGCTATTATGACTCCTATATTTACACCTTACTTGGAGATCCCTCATCTACCTAGATACAACTTCGAGATAGTCCACGTATACGCAGACACAGTTGACAAAGACGGAAATAATACATGGCAGTACTCTAGAGAAGAGCTTAAAAAACTTGAGGATAAATCTATAAAAGCTTTATTTGTAGTAAATCCTAACAACCCAGCTTCAGTAGCGCTTGATGAAAAATCATATTCTAACCTTATAGATGTTGTACAAAACTACAACAAAGACCTTATGATAATTTCAGATGATGTATACGGTACTTTTGTAAACAATTTCCAATCACTAATGTCTAGACTTCCATACAACACTATTGGAGTTTACTCTTACTCTAAGTACTTTGGTGTAACCGGATGGAGACTTGGAACATTTGCTCTTCACAAAAAAAATATATTTGATAAAAGAATTCAATCTCTCTCAGAGAATTTAAAAGCATCAGTAAACAAGAGATACAGTGACATGAGCATAGATCCATCAAATTTAACATTTATGGAGAGGGTTGTTGCAGATAGTAGAATGGTTGCTCTTAATCACACTGCTGGTCTGTCTACTCCACAACAGGTTCAGATGGCCTTCTTTTCTGCCTTCGCTTTGATAGATAAAGTAGACGCATACAAAAAACTTAGTATAAGCATATGTCATAGACGTATTAAATTGCTTTACAATGCACTAGATTTCCCATTAAAACTTGAACAAAACAATGCAGCTTACTATACGATTCTAAGTATAGAAAAATGGGCTAAAGCTTATCATGGAGACGAATTTTTCGAATTTATAAATAAGAAATACTCTTTAGTCGATATACTTTATAAACTTGCAAATGATTACTCCACTGTACTATTAAGCGGCGATGGCTTTGCAGGTCCAAAGTGGTCACTTCGTATATCGCTTGCAAACTTAAACGATGATGCGTATACAGATATAGGTAATGCAATTAATAATATACTTTCAGAATATGTAAATGAATGGAACAAAACTAAAAAATCATAAATTTAAACTTTTAAATATCGATCGATAAAATGTTTGTCATAATATAGGGATTTTAATAGATATTGTAATAGACCAAGATATGTTTTTCTGATATAATTTCAATCGGATAATATTTTAATTGTAAAAGAGGGAAGATACTATGAGTATAAAGAAAAAAGTCGCAATAGTTTTTACTGGTGGTACGATTTCAATGACAGTAGATGATACTGTTGGAGCTGCTATACCAACATTATCAGGTGAGCAGATCCTATCAATGGTTACTAATATAGATAAAGTGGCAGATATTGAAGTTTTTAATTTCGCTGAGATACCTGGCCCACATATTACGCCTGAAATAATGATGGAACTTAGAAACTATATAAATGAACTTCTAGATAGAGAAGATATAACTGGTGTCGTTGTAACGCACGGAACAGACAGCTTAGAGGAAACGGCTTATTTTCTAGATCTGACAATAGACAGTATAAAACCAGTAATTGTTACTGGTGCTATGAGAAGTAGTTCTGAGCTAGGTTACGATGGGTCAAGCAACTTATCGGCAGCTGTATGTACTGCAATATCAAAAGATGCAATAGGCAAAGGAATTTTGGTAGTTTTAAACAATGAAGTATTACTGGCTTCAGAGGCAACTAAAACAAACACACTTGCACTTAATACTTTCCAATCGTTAACTAGCGGTCCTCTTGGTGTGATCGACTGTAATGAACTTGTTTTAAATAGAGATATAGTTAATAGATCAGTAATAAAGACAGATAAAGTCGAACCTAAAGTAGCTATATTTAAAGCATGTGTTGGAGAAGATGATCTATTTATAAAATATGCAGTTGACCAAGGCTACAAAGGAATTGTTGTTGAGTGTATGGGAAGAGGTAATATTCCTCCTAGCATGTTCTCTGGTATAAAGTATGCAAGAGAGAAAGGCATCCCTGTAGTGGTCGTTTCAAGATGCCATTCTGGTAGAGTTCTAGATAGTTACGGATACTATGGATCTGGTAGAGATCTTAGAAACCTTGGTTGTATTTTTGGTGGAGATCTTCCAGGACAAAAAGCTAGAATTAAACTTATACTAGCTCTTGGTAAAAATGATGACTTAGATAGTATAAAAGATATATTTGAAAAAGGAATTTACTGTTAAATAGTGCTGAATCCTATGATGACAGTGAATAGAGAATAACAGTTATACAATGATTACGTCATCTATGTATTCTCTATCCACTGTATCGTAGTCCCAGCACTTTTTTTATTCATAATTATATAAATTTTACTTTGTTGTTCGATCTAATTGATAAAACGTACTTGCTAAATTATTTCATTTTCCATATAATCATTATATAAATAATATGTCTGAAATTGCTATATATGTTAACAAAATTTAAATTGCTTTTTAGTTATAAAGATTACTTATGCCAAAATCTATTGGATATTATAGTTATTTAATTAAGTTGAAAATATCCAAACTTCGATTTAGCTAGTAATCTTTTTCGTTAATTATAGAAAAGAGGTAAACTTTATGTCTAATACAGTTAAATCCGCATTTATTTTCTTTGCGGCAACCATGATTTCAAAGGTTCTTGGATTTTTTAGAGATGTTGTCATTGCAAAGGTCTATGGCGCAGGTGCCATATCTGATGCTTATTTTATGTCTTTAAATATCATCACAGTGGCTTTTATCGGATTGTTTTGTGTTGCTATACAGAGTACGTATATGCCTATATATACAAAAATAGAAAAGAATGACGGACGCTCAAAAGCTCTCGAGTTTACTGGTAATATTATAAATATTATTGTAATTTTTTCTTTGGTAGTAGTAGTATTTGGATGGGTTTTTACTGAACCTTTAGTCAAATTATTCGCTATGGGATTTACAGGAAAGACATTAGCACTTACGATACAATTAACTAGAATAGTTTTATTTTCTGTCGGTTTGGTTAGTGTTACGTACATACTAAAAGCGTACTTGGAAATACACAATTACTTTTTAATAACAGGCCTTATGAGCATACCATACAATATATCCATAATAATCTCAGTATACCTCAGTAAAAATTTTGGGGTTGGAATATTAGGATATGGTACCGTCTTTGCATTTTTGGCACAAATTCTTTTTCTGATTCCATTTTGTTGTAAGAAAGGTTTTAAATATAAATTAAAATTTAATCTAAAAGACAAAAATGTAAAGCGTATGGCTTTAGCGATAGTTCCAATTTTGATAGGAGCTTCTGCTAATCAAGTCAACAGTTTAGTAGACAAAAATCTAGCTTCCACACTAGCTGAAGGTTCATTATCAGCATTAAATTACGGTTACAGATTAAATATCTTTGTAACAGGATTATTTGTAGCTTCAATAACATCAGTTATGTATCCTTTATTTTCAAAATTAGGAGCCAACAAAAATATACAAAAGTTAAAAGATAATTTATCTCTATCGATCAATGCAATCACATTAGTAACTCTACCAATATCTGTAGGCGCTTTTATACTTTCAGAGCCTATAATAAGAGTCTTATTTGAAAGTGGTGAATTCGATAGTAGCGCTACAGTTCTATCAGCACAAGTTTTAGCTTTTTATGCTATAGGTATGTTAGCTAGTGGAATCAGAGATATAGTTGTAATAGTTTATTATTCATTAAACGACACCAAAACGCCGATGAAGAACAGTCTATTATGCGTTTTCTTCAACATCGTATTCAACCTAATACTAATTAGATATTTAAAAGCTCCTGGGTTAGCCCTAGGTTCAAGTATATCAGCAATACTAGCAGTATGTTTCTTGATGTATCAATTGAGAAAGAAAATAGGACATCTTAACGCAACAAATATGATTATAAGCTTTATAAAAATTTCCTTTACATCAGGGATAATGGCAGTTGTAGTTTTAACAGTGTTCGAAAAACTCTCTGCCACAAGTGAACTAATATCGCTATTGGTTTCAGTTACTGCAGGGGCAATTGTATATATTATAATAATCTTAATGTTAAAAATTGATGCAACCGATTATTTTATAGAAATACTAAAAAATAGGTTTAAAAGAAATAATGTAAAATAAAATATACTTTATATCATAAACGAATTATTTTTATAATTAAATGAGCCTGTAATGTATTAACTGATAAAATCAAGTTTCAATTTTATCAGTTAATACATTACAGGCTCACTTTTATGGTTATTATCATTACTTTATAAACTTCATTAGACTAATATTTAAAAATTATTTTACAACTATATTAACAAGTTTATTAGGTACTCCAACTATTTTCACTATTGTCTTACCTTCAACAAGTTCTTTTATCTTATTGTTATCCATAGCTAATTTTTCCAAATCTTCTTTGCTTGTATTAGCAGGTATATTCATTTTGTCCCTTACTTTTCCATTTACTTGAACAACTACTTCTATCTCATCTTGAACTAGTGCAGTTTCATCGTATTTTGGCCAAGATATACTAAATACACTTCCCTCTTTACCTATTATAGACCAAAGCTCGTCACCTAAGTGAGGTGCAAATGGAGCAAGTATTACTATTACTGTTTCTACACATTCTTTTAAAACTGCATTATTTCTAGTATCTAATTCTTTGTATTTATACGCTTCATTTATCAATTCCATAAGAGCTGATATTGCAGTGTTAAATCCAAATTTTTCACTTAAGTCTTCAGTAACTTTTTTAAGTGTTGTGTTTACTGTAAATCTCATATGCTTATCTTCTTTAGTCATTTCGCCAAATGAAGTGTCTTCTTTAACTATATCTTTTAACTCGTCAACTAGTCTGTAAACTCTGTTTAGGAATCTGAAGCATCCATCAACACCTTGCTCTGACCACTCTAGATCTCTCTCTGGTGGTGCTGCAAACAGCACGAATAATCTAGCTGTATCTGCACCGTACTCTTCAATTATCTCTACTGGAGATACTGTGTTTCCTTTTGATTTACTCATCTTAGTGCCATCTTTTAGCACCATACCTTGAGTAAGCAGGTTTTTAAATGGCTCTCTAAAGTTTACCATTCCCATTTTATAGAATGCTTTTACAAACCATCTTGCATAAAGTAAGTGAAGGATGGCATGCTCTACTCCACCTATATATTGATCTACTGGAAGCCATTTATTCGCTAAATCGCTGTCAAATGCTTCTTCCTCATTTTTATTGTCCGTATATCTTAAGAAGTACCAAGATGAATCGACAAATGTATCCATTGTGTCAACTTCCCTTTTCGCTGGCTTTCCGCATTTTGGACAAGTTGCATTCATAAATTCTTTTGAAGTAGTAAGAGGCGACTCTCCTTTCCCTGTAAACTCAACATCTGTTGGAAGTAATACTGGTAAGTTTTCTTTCTTCTCATGAACTATTCCACAATCGTCGCAGTACACAACAGGTATAGGGCATCCCCAGTATCTTTGTCTTGATAGCAACCAATCTCTAAGTCTGTAGTTTACTGTTTTCTTTCCTAATTTATAAGTTTCTACCTTCTCTATTATTTTTTGAACGCGTCTTTATTATCCATTCCATTAAACTCTTCAGAGTTTATCATTTTTCCATCATCATCTATTACATCAATTATTTCTATATTATACTTCTGTGCAAACTCTTTATCTCTATCATCATGAGCTGGTACTGACATTACAACGCCTGTTCCGTAGTCTGGCATAACATAGTTTGCTATCCATATCGGAACTTCTTTCCCGTTTATTGGATTTATAGCATATTTGCCTATAAACATACCTTGCTTTTCTGTATCAGTTGATGTTCTCTCTATTTCACTATATTTGTACATCTCTGTTACAAAGTTCTCTACATCTTTTTCATACTCTGTCCCAGCTACTAATTCTTTAACTAAATCTAGCTCCGGTGCCAATACCATACATGTAACTCCGTATATTGTATCTGGTCTAGTAGTAAATACTGTCATAGTTTTATCAGTACCTGCTATCTTAAAGTCTATGTCAGCTCCTTCACTCTTTCCTATCCAATTCTTTTGCATAAGTTTTACTTTTTCTGGCCATCCGTCAAGTGTATCTAAATCTTCCAACAACTCTTCTGCAAAGTCTGTTATCTTGAAATACCACTGATCAAGATCTTTCTTAACAACAGGAGATCCACATCTTTCACATCCCCCTTGAACAACCTGCTCATTTGCAAGAACTGTTTCACAAGACGTACACCAATTTACTAGTGATTTCTTTTTGTAAGCTAATCCGTTTTCTAATAATTTTAGGAATATCTCTTGAGTAAATTTATAGTATTCTGGAGTAGATGTAGCTATCTCTTTATCCCAATCGTAACTTCCACCTAGTAAATTAAGCTTATCCTTCATTTCTTCTATGTTTTTCATAGTCCATATGTGTGGATGTATTCCATTTTTTATAGCAGCATTTTCAGCCGGAAGTCCAAATGAGTCCCATCCCATTGGATGAAGCACATTAAACCCTTCCATCTTCTTAAATCTAGCAACTACATCACCTATAGAGTAGTTTCTAACGTGACCCATGTGTATTTGTCCAGATGGATATGGAAACATCTCTAAAGTGTAGTAATTTGGCTTATCAGCCTGTCTTGTATCCACTTTGTACTGACCTGTTTCTTCCCATATCTTTTTCCATTTGCTTTCTATTTCTTTAAAATTATAAACGCTCATATAATACCTCCTATATTTAAATATTTTTTATAATTGCCTAAACATATCATGACTTTTATTGTTTTTAGAAACTAAAAAATCCCCATCTCTAAACATTACGTTTAGGGACGAGGATATCATCGCGGTACCACCCTAATTAGCTCAAAATTTTGAACTCTCTCAAAGCTTTTAAACCAGCTAAGGTCAATAGATTTAATCTAGCAAGTTCGGATATATACAGTATTAGTTCACACCAACCACTAACTCTCTTTAAAAGTATACTTTCCTACTACTCTAGTCTATTGTAAATAATTCTAATTTTATAAATATTCTAACTATACAAAATATATCAACAACTTTGTTAAGTATTTAAGATAATATCATACATACTTTTTATTGTCAATATTTTTTGTAAATATTTATTTTAAACCTTCGACATCTATATAAGGAGCATCTCTCCACAACTTTTCTAAGTTGTAAAATCCTCTGTTATCTTCATCAAATACATGAACCATAACATCTACATAGTCTATAAGTATCCAGTTCTTAGTATCATAGCCCTCTTTACCTCTAGGCTCCATACCGTTTTTCGTCATTTCTTCTTCTACTGAATCTGCGATAGCCTTAACTTGTCTCTGTGATGAAGCTGTAGTTATAATAAAGTAATCACATAGACTTGATACTGCTCCAACATTAATGATAACTGTATCTTTGCCAAGTTTATCTTCAATAGCGTCGTATATAACTTTTGTCATTTGGTCTACTGTCATTTGTTCAAATGCCATATAATAATCCTCTCTTTCATAAATCAAATCTCTACTAAACAAATCTATTAGTTATTATACCATAAAACTTAAATTATAATAACATTTCTTTAATTAAGTAATTTCTTGCACTTATTGTGCGAGGATGTATCAAATTATTATTTTTTATAACAAAATTAAGCGTATTATTAAATGAGATAAGTAAAGCTTCATCTAATTTTCCTCCATATGACAAATCTCTAAGATGTTGCACATGTGGCAGTGTTCTTCCATCTTCAATTAAATCAGCTATGTATATAATTTTTTCAAGAAGTTTCATATTTTCTTTTCCAGTGGTATGGTATTTTACAGCATTAGTTATTTCTTTGTCCTTTATATTAAATTCGTACTCAGCTATATATGACCCTATTACACTATGTGATAAAGCTAAGTTATTTTCTTCAATAGGATCGAGGTAAATCTCATATTTTTCTACATAATCCTTAACTTGATCATCCTTTAAGCATTTAGCTGCATCGTGAACAATACCAGCTAAATACGCCTTTTCTTCATCGCAGTTGTATAATTTAGACAGTTTTACAGCACAATCCGCAACTCTGTAAGAATGATTAACTCTTCCTTTTGGTAACAATGTACTAAGTTTATGATTAATCTCTTCTATGTTCATTTACTCATCTCCATACTGTATATTTTTTTATCGTATAAATACTTCTCTACACTATCTGGCATCAAATATCTAACAGATTTTCCAACTTCTAATTGATCTCTAATATATGTTGAAGATATATCCAGTGAAGGTACGTAAACAGTAATAATATCTGCATCGTATTTTTTGATTAGCTTTTCAATTGTTTCTTGTGCCTTAAGAAGGCTTATCCCAGGTCTAGTCGCCGCTATAAATGTTGCGAGTTCAAAGTTACGCTTTACGTCTTTCCACTCTTCAATGCCGCATATAGCATCAGCCCCAGTAATAAAATATAACTCTGCATCTTTATAACACTGATTTAACATTTCTAATGTATCAACGGTATAAGATCTCTTTTCTTTTTTAATTTCAATATCTGATACAAAAAAATCATCGTTACTTTCAGTTGCTAAAAGAACCATATTGTACCTATCTTTTTTATCGGTAACTATACTTTTTTTATGTGGAGGATTCCCCGATGGAATAAATATTATTTTGTCTAACTTATATTTATCTCTAATGAATTCAGCAGTAGCTAAGTGAGCATAGTGAATTGGGTCAAACGTTCCTCCTAGAATACCTAATTTTATTTTTTTCGAACTGTGTTTAAATCTCTCTAGTTTTTCAGCATTTTCTTTGACAGCGGTCTTAACTAGATCATCTATTTTCATATTAAGTCTCCTTTTAATGTTATACTATATATTGTATCATTTTTTTAGATTTCTTAAAGTATATAAATGTTTTTTCATAATTTATATTAGAATATTTTGTAGTATAGTGCTATAGCAGAAAACATTTTGTTAGTTATTTATAGTTTATCTAAAAATGCAATTTATATTTTAGTATTTTAGTTTTATAAATATATTTTTAATTGTAGTATAATAATTTATATAAAGATTTATAAGTATTAAAATTGGAAAGGATAATATTATGGCAATAATTACAAAACTAGAGGCACAGAAAAAAAACGAAGATAGAGTAAGTATTTATGTAGACGATAAATACTTTGTAGGAGTGTATAAAGAACTTATTTACTCATTCAATCTAAAAAAAGGCGACTCTATAGATGAGGAAAGTTTAAAAGAAATGCTTGATAAGGAAATGTTTATAAAAGCAAAGAACAAAGCGATAAATATGCTTACTCGTTCAGATAAATCCGAAAAAACTATGAGAGACAAACTTACTGAAGATTTCGACGAGCACATTATAGACCAAGTTGTTGAATTTTTGGAAGGATATAAATTAATAGACGACAATTCGTTAGCTCATAAACTAACCAATAAAAATGTTCATCTTAACAAATGGGGTAAAAATAAGATCAAGCAAAATCTGTACACAAAGGGTATAAAAAAAGAAGATATAAACGATGCAATTTCCGATATCGACGATGATGTAGAGTTTGAAAATGCAATGTATTTAGCTAAGAAAAAATATGCTCAAGTAAATAAATTAGAAAAAAGAAAGGCCTACCAAAAACTGTATCAGCATCTTTCTTATAAAGGCTTCGACTACAATACTGTAAAGAGGGTTTTGGATAAGCTTTTAAATACTGATGAATATGATATGTAGATTTATATGCTATAATTTATAGATAATCAACTTACTTGGAGGTTTGTGATGACTAAGATTATTATCGGAGCACTAAGCTTTATGCTTGGAATATACAATGTTTTTAAGTTGTACAAAGAAGAAAGTCTTAAGTAATTAATATTTATGATATCATGTAATTAAAACGACTCGATTAAACAACAGAAATGGAGATTTTCTCGAAGCATAAGTTAACTTTAAAAAGATATAGGCCAATTGAACGAATAATAATATTTACTGATATCAATTCGTTCAATTGGCCTATTATTTGTTTATAAATTTATAGACTATTTATATTTATTACTGTATAAAAACTTCTAATAGTTAAAAGCTATTGCCTTATCGTAACTTGGAAGTTCGATTTCTCCAGATATAAGCTTTGGCATTATAGTTGCTTTTATAAAATTCAATGTCATATTTTCTTTTTTATACGTATCAATTTCTTTCGATAACAGAGATACTCTTTCTTCGTAGTCTTTTATTATTCCTATAGGGGGCAATAACATCGGATACTTTTTGAGGTCATTTTGGCTTATAAGAGGTTGAGTCGACCCTCTATTTAGTGAATAATAATCAATATACTTCATTACTTGGTAAATGTATTCTTCATATTCACTCCTTATATAAAACGCATTGTCTGATATCCAAATAGGCTGGTCATATCGTCTAATACATCCATGTGTTCCAACTCTACCTGTCGTTATTATCGATCCTTCAACAAGTGCCTCATTTGTATAACCTATTATTTTAGTTGCTCCAACTACAGGGATTCTATATTCACTGTTGTACTTTTTTCTAGTATTCTCAGGTCTTTTTCCGGATTTTATCTTTATTAATTGAGATAGTTCTGAAATCTTCCATCCAATTGGTATTTGCCCGAATTCACTTTCGATAAATTCTCCAGAATTTGTTCTATATGGCTTTTTATCTGAGTCTGGAAATTCAAAATCCTTAAACCACCTTTTAAATATCCCTGAGATTATTTCCTCAATTGTATCCACTATAACATTGTTTAATTCTATCTTGCTATCAAATAAAGTCAATATTTTACCTATAGCAATTTGTTTGCTTTTATCAGGTATACTTACATTTAGACTGTATAAATTTTCTCTATTAAGTCCTGGTACCGCACTATGAGTGTTTAGCTTCTCAAGATTAAGTGTCTGCAATAAGTAATATATAAATTTCAGATCATAAGAGCTGTCTTCTTCAATATAGTAAGTCGTATCTATAGGAAAAAACTCTTCCTCCTCATAAAATACTCTTCCTATATTTCCTTTTCTACCGAGTATTATTGCTGGACCTTCTACTAAGGCTTTATTATGATATCCTATTACTCCTCCAGAGCCATAAACTTTTACATTTCCTTCTTTTCTCTTCAACTTTGGAAGTGACTTTCCGTAACGAGCTACAAATATATCTTCTATTCTAACATCGCTATACTTCATAACCAATTCCTCCAAGTACTCTTTTGATATCATCTTCAAGTTTATGAGATTTTTTAAATTGCTCATTTAGAGTTTTAGTTAATCTTTTCATCTTATCATCGTATAGCTCTGTATCTTCTTCTTCTAACTCTACACCAACAAATCTATTTGGAGTTAAAATATAATCATTTTTAATTATATTTTCAATAGTCTCAACTTTACAGTACCCTTGAATATCTTTATACTCTTGGTCAATACTTCCTCTCCAAGCATGATATGTTCTAGATATCTCATGAATTTCATCTTCAGCAAATTCTTTATGGATTCTGTCGGCCATAAATCCTTTTTTACCTGCGTCTATAAACAGGATTTCACCTTTTCTAGATTTATTGTTTCCTTTTTTATCGTTTGATAAAAACCATAAACACGCTGGTATCTGAGTTGAATAAAACATCTGTGCGGGTAGTAAAACTATACAGTCAACTAAATCATTTTCAATTAGATTTTTACGTATTTCATACTCACTTAAAATATTTTTTGTAGATAAACTTCCATTTGCCATTACAAATCCAGCTCTACCTTTGTCAGATAACTTCGATATTATATGTTGTATCCATGCGTAGTTTGCATTTCCCTGAGGTGGAATTCCATACACCCATCTGTTATCATTTTCTAGCTTTTCTCCGCCCCAATCACTTATGTTAAACGGCGGATTTGCCAATACATAATCTGCTTTTAAATCTTTATGTAAATCATTGTGAAATGTATCTGCATTGCTCTTTCCTATATCTCCGTCAATACCTCTGAGTGCTAAGTTCATCTTGCACATTCTCCAAGTTGTCGGATTCGACTCCTGTCCGAATATACGAATATCTCCGGGTTTACCTTTATGATCTTCTATAAACCTTTCAGACTGCACAAATAATCCACCAGATCCACAACATGGATCGTATACATTACCCTTACAAGGCTTTAACATCTCAACTAATAATTTAACGACTGATCTCGGTGTGTAAAACTCACCTCCTGCTTTTCCTTCAGCACTTGCGAATTTACTTAAAAAGTATTCATAAATTCTTCCAAGTATATCTTTGGACTGACTATCTGCATCACTGACTTTAAATTTCAATAGATCAATTACATCTCTTAATTTCGACGCATTTAATTGCGGCTTTGCAAAATCCTTTGGCAATACATCTTTTAGAGATGGATTCTCTTTTTCTATCATACTCATAGCATTATCAATTATCTTACCTAAATCTTTATTTTCGGAGTTTTTTGTTATGTATTCCCAACGTGCTTTCTGTGGTACCCAGAATATATTTTTCGTTATATACTCACTTTTATCTTCTTCATTTGAGCTCTCATTATTTTTTAACTCATCATATCTTTCTTCAAATGTCTCTGATATATATTTTAAAAAGATTAAGCCTAATACAATATTTTTATATTCTGATGGATCCATACTTCCCCTCAATCTATCTGCCAATAACCACATACTCTCTTCAATTTTTATTTCTGATACTGACATAATATTAAAATCCTCCATGATTACCCTTTTGTTAAGTCCATTTTACCAGTTTTAACTACTTTTTTATACTAGTTTCCTAAAATAAATGGAAATTTATGGTAATAAATTATTAGTTGAAGGTATTTAATCGAATATTTAATTTGATTTTAGAAAAAATAATATGTAAATCCTAAATTAATGATAGAATGAATGTATATATTTGGTAAAGAAATTTGAAAGGAGATACTCAGACGATATGATAGATTTAACTTTGCTTGGTTGCGGTGGAAATGTGCCTATCCCAAATAGATTCTTATCATCTTTATTTATAAACTACAATGGAAGAAAAATTTTAATAGATTGCGGAGAAGGGACCCAAGTATCCTTAAAAATCAATAAATGTGGTTTTAAGGATATTGATTTAATTTGTATTACTCATCTACACGGAGATCATATTTTCGGGCTACCAGGTATTTTGTCCACTATTGGAAATAGTGGCAAAACTGACGACTTAACTATACTCGGACCTTCAGGAATAATAGATGCTGTAAAGTATATAAAAATGCTTCTAGGAGTACTGCCGTACAATGTGAATGTAGTTGAAAACCCCGGAGTAAATTTTAAAATCTCCGATCCAAACTTCAAAAATCTAGAGATATCTACAATAGACTTAGAGCATTCAGTCGAATGTATTGGATACAGTTTTAAATTTAACAGAAGTAGAAAATTTGATATGGACAAAGCCTTTTATAATGATGTTCCAAGGTTTATGTGGAGAAAGCTTCAAAATGGCGAAAAAATGATTATAAACGACAAGACATATACTCCAGAAATGGTTTTAGGCAACGAAAGGATTGGAATAAAACTAAGTTTTATAACGGATACAAGACCTATGTTCGAGATTCCTGATTTTATAAAAGACAGCGATCTTCTAGTGTGCGAGGCAATGTATGGAGATGATTCAGATATAGATAAAGCTGTTAAAAACAACCATATGACATTTAGGGAAAGTGCCAACTTAGCAAGACTTGGAAATGCCTCTCAGTTATTATTAACTCACTTTAGCCCCTCTGTTATGAAACCCGAAATATTTATTGATAATGCAAAAGATGTCTTTGAAAACACAATTATCGGTGAAGATGGTCTTAAATTGAGTTTAAAATATAAATAATAAAATAAAAGACACGCTCGAATTTCAATGCGAGTGTGTCTAAATAATTAACAACTTTTTTTATAAACACTACAAAATTGTTATAGCTAGTTATAACTACCTGTAATTGCTCTTTGTAAGATTCCCTTTTTTAGTAACTTTATTGTCTCTAACCTTAGCTTTCGCTTGGCTATGTCCCGGAAATTCTATTTTAGGATCTTCCATATTTTTCTTGTATACTGTAAATTTAAACCCTATAGCCTGAACAAACTCCGCTCTTAAAGCTTTACAAACTTCATTTGCAGTCTCCTTAGCGTCTAATCCTGCATTTTCTAGTATTGTTATCTTTACTAGTTCTCTCGTTCTAAGCATGCCGTCTAATTGCTCTAAAAAGCTTTCTGTCACGCCATCTTTACCTATCTGAGTTGTAGGTTTAAGGTTGTTTGCTAAAGATTTTAAATAAGATCTTTGTTTCCCCTTTAACATTACTTCACCACTTTTCTATTAAATAATCTATTTATTAAATCTAGACTCAAGATCTATAATTTAATTGTAAAACTCAAATTCTAATTCGTATATTCTAACAGTATCCCCGTCTTCAATACCCATTTCTCTAAGTCTATCAAAAACGCCTCTGCTTTCCATAGTCTTTTGGAAGAATTGAAGCGACTCCATATCGTCAAAGTTTATAGAATACATGACCCTTCTAAGAGCTTTTCCAGTAACTTCATATACTCCATCGTCATCTATTTTGATATTTAATTCTTCATCATTTATTAATTCAGCTTCAGGTTTGTACATATCCTCTTCAGAAATCAGCTCAATTTCTTCAACTTCTTTTAGAGCATTTGATACATAAGTTATTACATCGTCTACACCTTCTCTAGTAGCTGCAGACATTTTAAATACTTTATATCCTCTTGCTTCAATAGTCTTTTTAAATTCTTCATATACTTCTTCGTCTTGAAGTATGTCCATCTTGTTTGCAACAACTATTTGAGGTCTTGTTGCAAGTTTTTCATTGTACAGTTTAAGCTCTTCATTTATCTTATCAAAATCGTCTATAGGATCTCTACCCTCTATACCAGATATATCTACTATATGGATAAGCACCTTTGTTCTCTCCACATGTCTTAAAAACTCATGACCAAGCCCTATTCCTTCAGAAGCTCCTTCTATTATTCCAGGAATATCTGCAAGTACAAAACTATCTGCATGTTTAGTTTGCACAACGCCTAAATTTGGAGTAATAGTCGTAAAATGATAGTTTGCAATCTTTGGCTTAGCTTTTGTAACAAGCGATAAGAAAGTAGATTTACCTACATTGGGGAATCCTAAAAGACCTACATCCGCAAGCATTTTAAGCTCTAGTACTATCCATCTTTCTTCTCCATCTGTTCCAGGCTTTGCAAAATTTGGAGCTTGTCTAGTCGCTGTGGCAAAATTATGATTACCTTTACCGCCATATCCACCTCTTGCAACTACAATTCTATCATTTTCATCTTTTAAATCTGCTAAAACTAGCCCAGTTGCTTCATCTCTAATTACAGTCCCAGCTGGTACTTTTAAAACTATATCTTCTCCGTTTTTACCAGATCTTTTTCTTTTTGTTCCGTTTTCGCCTGATGGAGCTAAGTATTTTCTTTGATATTTGAAGTCTAGAAGTGTTCTTATGCCCAAATCCACTTCAAATACTACACTTGCACCACGTCCGCCGTCTCCGCCATCAGGGCCCCCTGCTGGAACGTATTTCTCTCTTCTAAAAGATATTCCACCGTTTCCACCATTTCCAGCCTTAACGAATATTTTCGCCTTATCTATAAACACAACATCACCTACTTGATTAATCTTTATACTATTTTACCCCGAATTTAAATATAAATTCCAGGTAGAGTCCAATTGTCTTTTTACTAAAATAAAAAGGAGTGTATCCACACTCCTTCCATAGTATATTACTCAGCAACTGCTACTGGATATATACTTACTTTTTTTCTCTTCTTATCTTTTCTTTCGAACTTAACAGTACCGTCAACTAATGCAAATAAAGTATCATCGCTACCTTTTCCTACATTAGTTCCTGGATGTATTTTAGTTCCTCTTTGTCTAACTATTATACTTCCAGCAGTTACTAATTGTCCATCAAATCTCTTAACACCTAATCTCTTAGAAACAGAATCTCTACCGTTTTTAGAAGAACCTACTCCTTTTTTAGATGCAAGTAATTGTAAATTCATTTTTAACATATGGAGTCACCCCCTACTTTTTCAAAATTTTTATATACTTTGGATATTCTCGTTTTATCTCTTCAACTGCAAGCTGAAAATGCTCTAGCAACAATTTCGATTTCTCTATATAAGATGTATCTACTATACACTCTATATGACCTTCGTCAGCGACTATCTTTTCAAATTCAACTTTTTGTAGTTTGTTTAGTGAGTTTATAACAGCAATAGCATTAGATGTAACCGCTGAACAAACTATATCCTGACCTGCATCAGCAAATCCAGCATGTCCACTTAAACAAAACCCTTTTATTTGGAAATCATCATTATAATAATATTTTACTTTTATCATATTATATACTCACTAAGCGTTTATTTTTTCAACAACTAACTTAGTATATGCTTGACGATGTCCTTGCTTTCTTCTATAGTCTTTTTTAGCTTTATACTTATAAACTATAACTTTTTTAGCTTTTCCTTGCTCAACTACTTTAGCTTGTACAGAAGCACCTTCAACAACTGGAGCACCTAATTTAAGTTCTCCATCTTTTGAGCATGCTAATACTTCATCTAAAGTAACAGTATCACCTGTGTTCGCTTCTAACTTCTCAACAAATAATACATCACCTTCAGAAACTTTATACTGTTTTCCACCAGTCTTAACTATAGCGTACATATATACACCTCCTCGGTCACAAACTCGCCAATATAAGGTACTCCGAACGAAGATTTAAACCTTTACTGAGCGGCATTACAGTTATTAATTATATGATAATCACATTACTTTGTCAACTATTTTTAATGAAAACCACGTGTATATTTTCATGCTCTATTCTATGATTTTCCAATAAAGTTGTTTTTATGCTATATTTTTTGCTAATATTTTCAATGATATTTAAGTATTCCTCAGTTATAACTCTAAATACTGCGCTATTAACCTCTACAGATACATCTTTATACACAGTATGTTTTTTTGTTCTTCTTATCTCTCTTTCTATCTTGTCAATTACATACTTTATAGACTTTAGAGAATTTAATGAATTACATGTTTTACAATCCATTAAGTAATAAGAGTCTATTGAGCTTTTTTCTCTTCTTCTAGCTACCTCAACAAGACCTAACCTAGTTATCCCTAGCACTTCAGATTTTCTTCTATCACTTTTTAAACTCTCATCTAACACTCTAAGTACTTCGTACTTTTCTTTACTAGATTTCATATCTATAAAATCTATTACAACAATTCCGCTTATATCTCTAATCCTCAACTGATATGCAATCTCTGAGGCAGCCTCTAAATTAGTCTTTAAAATAGTATCTGAAAGCTTAGCACTCTTAGTGAACTTACCTGTATTTACATCAACAACTGTCATAGCTTCAGTTCTATCTACTACTATATAACCACCACTTTTTAGCCAAACCTTCTTGTCAAATAGCTTATTTATTTTATCGTCAACTCTATGGAGTTCAAATACATTTTCATCTTCCTCTAAAACTAGTTTTTCAATAAATTTCTTGTCAATAGACTTTAATTTTACTTTTACCTCTTCATAAGTATCTACATTGTCTGTAACAATTTTTTCTATTTCTTCACTTAAATTATCATTTATATATTTTACAGCTGAGCTCTCAGATTTATAGAGAAGCTTCGGACCTATACCAAGTTTATATTCTTTTAAAATCTCACTGTATTTATATTTCAATTCATAAATGTCTTTTTGTAGATCTTCTATTGTACATCCTTGAGCTTCCGTCCTTATAATTAGCCCTAGATTTTCTACATTTGCCTCTTTAACTAACTTTTTGAGTCTTACAATCTCTTTTTCATCTCTAATTTTACTAGACATAGTTACTCGGGTATTCGCAGGTATATACACTAAGTATCTACCTGCAACGCTAATCTCTAAGCTTAATTTGGCTCCTTTTGTACCTACTTCTTCTTTATTTACCTGAACTAAAACATCACTTCCAGATTTAATCTCTGAGCCGTTATCCAGTTGTAGATACGCAAGCTTTTCCAATCCTATATCTACAAAACACGCATCGATTCCATTTAATACTTTTTTTACAACTCCTCGATATATGTTTGATACATTTTTCTCGCGATCATTGTCGTCGATAAAAAAGTCTAGCAGCTTATTATCGCTAGTTACAGCTGTTTTCTGTGAAGTTGTCAATGTTTCTATTATTATACTTTTCAAACTTTTCACCTCTATGCTCTAAAAATTCGTTTAAAGTATTTTTTATACCTTCTACATAGGAGTTTCAAGGTGCCCATCCTTTTGAATATAAAGATCTCGTCTAAGTATATCTACATCTAGCGGATTCATAATTATGCCGAAAAGCTCCAAAATCTTTGGTATAAATATATTTGTATTTAAGTTTTGCTTTGATCCTGTAGCTATCATTGTATTTATTGTTATTCTCTCTTCATTTAGATCTATAAGGTCGAAGCTCTTTATTAAAGGTCTTATGTCTACATCGACCATTTTTCCTTTTTTATTCTTTTTAGTTATCATTATCTCTTCTTGGTTCATAAACTCAACTATTTTGCCCTTTACATACTCTTTACTAAGAGGTCTTTCAAGGTCTATACTGAAAATATATTCACCATAATCTATAATTGATGAAAGGGATGGTGTTTGAGAATCAATTTCCATAGCTTTCATAAATTCAATCCCCGCTGGAAGCTTTTTAGATATTCTCTCCAAGAATTCATTAATTGTTAGATCGTCCTCTATCTCTATATCGACATATTCGCCTTGACTCTCTGTACCAAGAGCAAGCGCATTTCCATAACTCATTTTTGGGTGAGGGTTGTAACCTTGTGAGTGAGATAAGTTAATCTCAGCTCTTCTAAATGCTCTGTGAAGCAGTCTCTGTAAATCAAGATGAGATATGTAGATCATATCCCCTTCTTTTTTAAATTTCACTCTAATTATCTTACTCATCTAGCATAATCCCCTTCCTATATCATGCGTATTTATACCACAGACATTGCAACCATTTCTACAATCTGGCGTTATTTCATCCAGCTTAGCTTTATCGTTTTCTCTTATAAGGAAATCTTTATCTACTCCTACATCAATATGATCCCATGGGAATACCTCATCGTAATTTCTATCTCTATTAGCGTAAAACTCTATTGACAGATCGTTCTTTTCCATAGCTTCCTTCCAGATATCAAGTTTAAAGTACTCAGACCATCCATCAAACTTAGCTCCTATTTTAAAGGCGTCGTAGATAACCTTACCTATCTTACGGTCACCTCTTGCTACTACTGCTTCCATTAAACTAGTACTTGAATCATGGTAGTTGTACTTTATATTTTTGTTTCTAAGTTTCTTAACTAAATGTCTTTGTTTTTCTACTATTTCTTCAGTAGTATCCTGTGCGTGCCATTGGAATGGTGTAAATGGCTTCGGAACAAATGTCGATGTACTTACAGTTACACCAAAGTTTTTCTTAAGCTTGCCTTGATGTACATCTCTGTAGATATCAATTACTTCATATGCTAGTTTTGCTATACCATCAAGATCGTCATATGTCTCTGTTGGAAGACCTATCATAAAGTATAATTTCACACTATTCCATCCCATTTCAAATGCCTTACGTGTAGCATTTTCTAAATCTTCTTCTGTTACCCCTTTGTTAATTACATCTCTCATCCTTTGAGTTCCAGCTTCTGGGGCAAATGTTAGTCCTGATTTTCTAACTTGTTGTATTTTATCCGCTATTTCCATAGAGAAATTGTCAAGTCTAAGTGATGGCAGAGATATTCCAATATTGTTTGATGCGTATTCATCTACCAAATAGTCCGTAAGCTCTGATAAATGAGTGTAATCACTAGTACTAAGAGATGAAAGTGATATCTCATCATAACCTGTGTTTTTAACTAACTTGTCTAATATCTCTTTTAGTCTCTCTACTGATTTCTCTCTTATTGGTCTATATATCATTCCTGCTTGGCAGAATCTACAGCCCCTAGTACATCCTCTAAATAGCTCAAGTACTATTCTGTCGTGTACTGTATCTATATAAGGTACTATAAGTTTCTCTGGATATAATACATTCTCTACATCTTTAATTATTCTCTTGCTTGGATTTGTCGGTATTCCTTCTTTTAATGTCACTACATTTTTAACT
Source organism: Clostridioides mangenotii TR (assembly GCF_000498755.1). Taxonomy (GTDB): domain Bacteria; phylum Bacillota; class Clostridia; order Peptostreptococcales; family Peptostreptococcaceae; genus Metaclostridioides; species Metaclostridioides mangenotii_A. The sequence continues at coordinate 153,696 of NZ_AXUS01000003.1, forward strand.
GTTCCATCCTCATTGTAGTTTACATCGTAAAAACTCGGAATATAAACACCTTCTATATTAGATATTCTATATAGAAAATCCTCTCTACTAGTCTTATTTTTCTTCCACTCTTTATATAAATCGACTACTTCTAAATTTACTTCTTCACCTTCACCAAGTATTACTATGTCCACAAAATCAGCAAGTGGCTCAGAGTTATAGGAACATGGACCCCCTACCATTACAAATGGATCATCTAATTTTCTATCTTCTTTTAATATCGGTATACCTGCTAAATCCAGAATATTTAATATATTTGTGTAAGATAGTTCGTATTGAAGTGTAAACGTTACAAAGTCAAAATCAGTTATAGGCTCCCTCGACTCCAACGCAAATAAAGGTATATTTTTTTCTCTCATTATATTTTCCATATCTACGCCAGGAGAGTACACCCTTTCACAAAATACATCTTCATCTCTATTTATAACTTCGTAAAGTATGTGACTGCCTAAATGACTCATACCAACTTCATATATATCAGGAAAACAATGTGCATATCTTATAAGATTCTCTTTATCTGTGTCTTTGTGTATAGAGTTGATCTCATTGCCTAGATATCTAGACGGTTTTTCTACTTTTTTTAGTATTCTTTTCAAATCAACTTTCTTCATCTATTAGTAAACCTCCAATTAGTTATAATCTATTTAAATTTGTCATTATTATTATACACGATATAAGTTTTACTATCAAAATATAATATTATGAATCAGACAATATCTGCCATAAATTAGACTGAATATTTGAATTTTTACGTTTTTATCTAAAGCCGATTGTATCTTTTGTAAATTATGTTAATATATACTTATATTTATGTGAACATTTTTATGGGATTTAAAAATAATGTTTTATTTATGCCTTTTTCTGGGTATAATTTAACTTATGGATAAAAATGATTTTATTTTAGAGGAGGAATTTAAAATGAGCAATGTTTTTGAAATTAAAAAAGATGTTTATTATACGGGTGTTATTGACAAAGACTTAAAAGTTTTTGACATAATAATGGAAACACATTATGGAACTACATATAACTCATACTTAATCAAAGATGAGAAAACTGTACTATTTGACACTGCTAAAGAAAACTTTAAAGATCAATTTTTTAGTAATCTAAAAGAGGTAACTGAAGTATCTGATATAGACTATGTAGTAGTCCATCATACTGAGCCGGATCATACTGGTTGTTTAAAATACCTTCTAGATATGAATCCAGACATCGTAGTATACTGTACAAAAGCTGCAAAAACTTATTTGGACGGTCAAATAAACAAGCCTTTTAATTGTCATGTAATAAAAGATGGTGAAACCCTTAATATAGGTAAGAGAACTATCAAATTTATAACTGCACCATTTTTACACTGGGTAGACACAATGTTCACTTATGTAGAGGAAGATAAACTTCTATTTACTTGTGACGCTTTCGGATGCCATTACGCTGATACAAATCCTGAGATATATGGAACTGAAAACTACGAAGATTCTTTAAGATTCTACTATGATTGCATAGTAAAACCATTTGCTAAACACGTATTGAGTGCAGTTGAGAAACTAGGAAAATTAAATGTAGAGTTTGATACAATTCTTACTTCTCACGGTCCAATACTAAGCAAAGATCCTAAAGCAGTAGTTGAAAAATACGTAAAATGGGCTACAGAGGATGTTGGCTTTATAAATCAAAATAAAGCAGCTGTATTCTATTTATCAGCTTATGAAAACACTAAGAAAATGGGTGGAAAAATAGTAGAAGCTATAAAGGCAGAAGGTGCTGAAGCTACATTGTACGACTTAGAACATATGAAATTATCAGAAGTTCATGATGTTTTCTTATCATCTAAAGTTGTTTTATTAGGCTCACCTACAATTAACAAAACTATGGTTAAACCAATGTGGGATTTATTTTCAATAATTGATCCAGTTATAAACCAAGGTAAAATAGCTGGGGTATATGGATCATTTGGATGGAGTGGAGAAGGTATAACTATTGCTCAAACACTTATTAAGTCTATGGTATTTAAATCACCTGTTGAGCCGCTTAAGAAAAAATTCTCTCCAAGTGAAGATACTTTTGAAGACTGTATAAACTTCGGTAAAGAATTTGCACAATTTATAAAATAAATCGTTTTTAGTTATACGGCTAAAATTAAAAAAGTTGATTTGGGTAGATGTTAACCACAGCATCTACCTTTTTATATTAAATGCAAAATTGAATTAAACGTATAACAAAATATAAAAGCAGTAAATTCAAATAAAAATTTACTGCTTTTGTATTTTATTTTACCATTTCTATTTTGTTACACTATTTTTATATCGTTCTATGCTTTTATTACTAAGTTAATATTCCTAAATCAAATATAAATTTTCTACAAAAATTTAGTTTTTTGATAATTTATTTTTTCTAATTGCTCCTGCAATATATCCTTACCTCATCTCTTTGTATTTGGACCTAGAGATGCTTTTTTGCATTGTGATGTTGATTCTGATTTTCTACAGAGACAGAGTTTGTAATACTGTTAAACATACCTTTGTTTTCAGTATCTATTTTCTCGAATTTCTTATTTTGTTTATTTTTATTTTCTTTTCTTGCCACTATTATCACTCCTTAATATTTTAATATATATGACACAGCTAAAGTTCTGACTTTTGATGCAATATATTAGATTAATTGTCTATACACCGCTTCAAATATAATGCCTGCCAAAAACCACGCTGGTGCATAATCTAATCTTATAAGACCATTGATGCTATACTTACTACCTGTATAATCCCATGGACATGTTCCTAGCCTTTTTAAAAATCCTCCCGTTAAGTACTCAATACAAAAAATACACAGTACATATATTCCTCCTCTAATTAATATTGGAAGTCCTGCCAATACATCGCAAACAGGTTCAAAGAAAACTACCATGCCGTATATAAAAAACATCCAAATAGATGTTGTAGCTGTCATCTTATAATCTTTATTTTTTAATGAGTGGAATCCAGTCCACATTATTTCCATGCACCATCCTATTGCTCCATAAATTAAAAATCTAATAATCATGTACATAGTATCTGTAAAATCTCAATGTATATACTTTATTTTGTAAATTTTTAAAATGTAGAAATTTAAACTCGTAACAAAAATTTGTTGAATGAATAAATATAAAATAGACAGTGAAAGGCGGTGTCATTTATGAGCTTTAGCGTATTTTATTTTTTAGAAATTTTCTTGCTTGTTATAGCACTTTCAATAGATTCTTTTGTTGCCAGCTTTGCCTATGGAGCTAATAAGATTAAAATTCCTATTTCATCAGTAGCTGTTATTAATATCATTTGTACTTTAGTATTAGGAGTTTCTTTATTTCTAGGATCGGCTATAGGGTCTTATATCCCTTCAAATTTAACTAAAATTATCTGTTTTTCAATTTTATTTTTTATCGGTTTAATAAAGCTGTTTGACAGTACTTCTAAATCTTTTATCAAAAAAACAACAATATCAATAAAGAAATTAACTTTTCTATGTTTAATTTAAGCTTTATATTACAAATTTATGTAAATCCTGAAAATGCAGATAAAGACTTATCAAAATCGCTCTCTGTAAAAGAATCTGTGGCTCTAGCCTTAGCCCTATCGATGGATGCACTTGCAGCAGGCTTCGGAGCTGGAATCGCCGATATTAGTTATTCTTTAGTCTTATTTTCCTTTTTAGTGGTCAATACATCTTTGATGGTTATAGCTTGTAATTTAGGAGGGAAAGTATCTGAAAAGATTAATATGGATATCTCTTGGATAAGTGGAGTTTTGCTTATAGTACTCGCTTTTTTAAAACTCTAATTTGTCAATATTTATTTATTATTTTATACGATTTTCCAGCTGTAGTATTCAAATTTAAAAATAAAAAAGTAGCTGAAATTTACTACTCTTGTTAGTTTAAAAACTTATTCAAGATCTCAATTTTAGCTACTTCATATTTTGTTGTTTTTACCTAGATTTTTTTGATTTTCTTTTTATTTGTATTGTTTGTATGAAAAAGATAAAATATAGTTTTATAATTATACAACAACATTATTCTATTTATTGCTTACATAATTATAAAATTCTTTAAGATCTTCTTTAACGTTTTTCGGCAATTCGCTCTTCTTTATCCCACGTATTGCCCCTTCTATTGCATATAATCTCTGTATACATGCAGAATCATCGATATTTTTAATATACATCCAAGCTTGTTTACTACCTAATTCCTGTAGCTCTTTAAGAGATTTGATACCTACTTTATTCAATTGCAATTCGACCTCTTTACCTATATTTGGCAACATTGATAATTCGCCCAAAAATACCACCTCACCTAAAATTAATACTATTTTATTATAATTTATACTATTTTTGGTATAAATTACAATAGTTTTTATATTAATTGCTATAAATCAAATAATAAAAGATGCACTCTGTTAAAACAGAGTGCATCTTTTATTTAAATCAGTCAGATAGACATATACAGAGACATCATAATCTATAACGATAGATTTGCCTTGAAGCGAATATATCGTTATAGATTATTTCATGGCAACGCTCTACTTTTTACGAACTTCTCTCCAAGATAACTCACCTCTATCTAAAGCTTTAATAAATATTTCAGCTGAAGCTAGATTAGTTGCTATTGGAACATAGTATACATCGCATAGCCTAATAAGAGCTTGTATATCCGTTTCATGTGGTTGTGATGTTAGAGGATCTCTTAAAAATATAACGAGATCAATTTCTTTATTTACTACTAAAGATCCTATTTGCTGATCGCCTCCTAATGGTCCTGAAGCGAGTCTATTGATATTAAGGTCAGTACCTTCCATAATTCTCTTGCCTGTCGTTCCTGTAGCGTATAAACCGTATTTCTTTAGTATAGCCTCGTATCCTATACAAAATGCTACCATTGTCTCTTTCATTTGATCATGAGCAATTAATGCTATATTCATAAAATTTCCACCTTACATAGTTTAAAAATTTATTTTTTTTCTTCTCATGTACACATTTAAAACAAGCCCTAAGTTTGCAAGAGATGTAAGAACTGAACTAGCTCCTGCACTTATAAATGGCAGTGTCACTCCTGTAACGGGTATTAAGGCAACTGTCATACCAATGTTTTGTATTATCTGGTATGCGAACATCCCCATAACCCCTATTACAATTAAGGATCCATAAAAATCCTTCGCTTCTTTGGCTATATACAAAAGCCGAATTATAAATAGAGTAAACATCAGTATTACAAATAACATTCCAAAGGCACCCAGTTCCTCTCCAATTACTGCAAATACAAAGTCACTGTCTTGAACTGGCAAGAAGTTTTCCTGATTTTGACTTCCATTGTACAATCCCTTACCTGTAACTCCTCCTGAGCCTATAGCTATCAATGATTGCATAACTTGGTAATTTCCTTTTAAAGTTACATCCTCTGGATTTAAAAACGCCTCTATCCTCACCTTTTGGTGATCCGCCATCGCCAAGTAAAGAAGGGGAGATATTAAAACAATTATAATTATAGTTCTTTTTATTAGCTTTGTACTAAGTCCTGAAAGGAAAAGCATTGCGGCTATAATACAAATAAATACTATAGCTCCACCAAGGTCTGGCTGAGCAAGTAAAAGCCCTATAAAAGGTAGCGCATATAGTAAAACTGGAACTATTTCTTTAATTGTATTTAACTTTCCTTTTTTGCTCTCCACTATTTTTGCATAGCTTATGATAAATGTAAGCTTGACTATCTCAGAAGTCTGTAAATCCAGCGGCCCAAGATGAAGCCAAGATCTAGCTCCACCCCTAACCGCTCCTATACCCGGAATTAATACAACGGCTAGAAGTATCAAACTTATCAAATAAATTTCTTTATAATATTTCCCTAAAATATTGTAATCAAACAACAGAATAAATATTAATGCTACCGCTCCAAGAATAAACGCCAACATTTGTTTATAGATTTGTGTAAACCCGCCTGTAGAGTTAGCATGTGTTGCACTACTCAGTATAATCAGGCCAAATCCAAAAATTACTGAAACTATCGTTATAAGCTTCCAATCCAACTGTTTGATCAATTTTAATGTCAATTTATAATTTATATTGAACAAATAACCACCACTCTCCAACTTTATAATAAGCTCTTATTTACTAAATAAAGGAGAATAATCCCTTAGGATATTCCCCTTTAAGAAATTACATTTAATAAAGCCTATACTTTAAATTTAAAAATCTATATATATTATAATATCATAAAATACGACATTAATAATATACACTTTTTAAAGTTTAGAAATTTATCTTTTTTCTCCTCATGTACACGTTTAATGCCAATCCAATATTTGCAAGTGATGTAAGAACTGAACTAGCTCCTGCACTTACAAACGGGAGTGTTATTCCGGTAACAGGAAGCACGGCAATAGTCATACTTATATTTTGGACGATCTGATAGAAAAGCATTCCAAAAACTCCTATTACAATGAGGGTTCCATAAAAATCTTTCGCCTCACCTGATATGTATATAAGTCTAAACAACATTAGTACGTACAATCCAATTAAAACTAACATTCCAATAGCGCCAAGTTCTTCACCTACAACCGCAAATATAAAGTCACTGTCATTTATAGGTAGAAAATCCTCCTGATTTTGTGTTCCGTTGTAAATTCCTTTTCCTGTAATCCCACCAGACCCTATTGCTATTAGAGACTGCATCACCTGATAGTTTCCTTTTAATGTTATATCTTCTGGGTTTAAAAATGCTTCTATTCTAACTTTTTGGTGATCAGCCATCATCAAATAAAGAAGTGGAGATAAAATCACTGCTATTACTATACATCTCTTAATTATTTTTGAATTTAGCCCAGAAACAAACAGCATTGCACCAACAATGCAAATAAATACAAGAGCTGTACCTAAATCAGGCTGTGCTATTATAAGCCCCAAAAAAGGTACTGCATATATAACAACTGGTACTATTTCTTTTAAATTATTTAGCTTACCCCTATGACTTTCTAATATCTTTGCGTAAGACATAATAAACGTAAACTTGGCTATCTCTGAAGTCTGAAGTGTAATTGGACCTAGTTTTATCCATCTACTAGCACCTCTGCTTTCAAGACCTAATCCAGGTAACAGAACTGATACTAGTAAAATCAAACTGATTATATACAAAGCTTTATAGTGTTTACCGATAGTATTGTAGTCAAAACATAAAATAATCATAACAATCCCTACACCTAGAACAAATGCTATTAATTGTTTATATATCTTTGCAAAGCTACCCCCTGAATTTAGATGCGTAGCACTGGTTATCATAACAAGACCAAATCCAAGTATCAATAAAACGATCGCTATCAGCTTAAAGTCCAACTGCTTAATTAATTTTACCATCATTTTATAGTCAATCTTAAACATACTCTCACCTACTCTCCACCCAATAAAACACTTATAAATAATAATAGGGGGTTGATCTTATATAAGATACCCCCTATTTATCTACATATTTCTCTCTTTTATACTCTTTAGTGGTATATTTGCAACAAGCGCTGAGATAGGATTGTCGTCGAGTTCACTTCTACACTTTGACATTTTTATTTCTAATCCTGATTCTTCTATTTCCGCATAGTTTGCAATTACATTTAATATATCCGATTTTATCATGTCAAGCAGTTGAGGTGAACAATCAACTCTGTCATGAACCAAAACCAATTTTAATCTTTCTTTAGCAACAGACTTGCTTTTTCTACTATCATTAGAAAAAGCTTTAAATAAATCAAACACAGCCATAATCTATTCCCCTCCTGTTATTTTGCCATAACTAGTCTTTTTAACTTGCTGAAGAATCCACCTTCTGTAGCAAATTCTAGTAAAGGTACTTCTTGACCTAATATTCTTTTGGCAATATTTTTATATGCTTGTCCAGCCTGAGATTTAGAATCAAGTATAGCTGGTTCCCCTTTGTTAGTTGATATAATTATACTCTCATCATCAGGAACAAGTCCGATTAAATCTATAGCTAATATTTCAAGGATATCTTGTTTATCCATCATATCGCCACGATCCACCATATCTTGTTTTATTCTGTTGATAATAAGTCTTATGTCTTTTATTTCATTAGACTCTAATAATCCGATTATTCTGTCAGCATCTCTTACAGCTGATATCTCTGGATTTGTTACTACTATTGCTCTATCAGCTCCTGATATCGCATTTTTAAAACCTTGCTCGATTCCAGCTGGACAATCGATTAGTATAAAGTCAAATGACTCTTTAAGTTTTTCACAAAGATCTTTCATTTGGTCTGCGTGAAGTGCATTCTTATCCCTAGTTTGTGCTGCAGGAAGCAGATAAAGATTATCAAATCTCTTATCTTTTATAAGAGCTTGCTTAAGTCTACAAGTTCCTTCTACAACATCAACTATGTCGTATACTATTCTATTTTCTAGACCCATTACTACATCAAGATTTCTAAGTCCAATATCAGCATCCACTATTACTGTTTTTTTATTCTCCAAGCTTAGCGCAGTCCCAAGATTAGCTGAAGTGGTAGTCTTCCCAACTCCACCTTTCCCAGATGTTATAACTATAACTTCGCTCATATTTCTACCCCCTATTTATTCGTTATTTAACTACAAAAGATAAATAACTTTCTATTACGATTCTATCATTACTTACATATGCTATTTCTGGACTTGAGTCTTTTTGTTCCACACAATCTTCATCGTCTGGTGCCTCTGCTATGACCTCAGCAATTTTTAGAACTTTTGGTCTAAGATTTTTAGATACAACATATGCAGATTGATTGCCATTTGAACCTGCATGTACGAAGCCTAATATACTCCCCATTACAGTTACATTACCACCAGCAATCACTTTAGCACCTGATTGAATATCACCCATTACTACAGTATTAAATGTTGAAACGACCTCTGATCCTGGTTTCATATCACTAAGTACAACAACATCTCCGTCGTATTCAATATACTCACCTGATCTTAATGATTTAACATACTTTGTATCAAAATTTGCTAATTCTTCAATGAGTTGTTCCTCGATAAATTCTACATCAAATTTGGATGTAATACTATCTTTTAACTGTAAAATTTCTATGTCATCTAAATATTTACTATTTATTTTACTAATTTTAGCCCCATTGAAAAATCCAACATAAGACTCTAATTTATTAATCAAATTCTCTTTAATTTCTTCGAAGGGTAACTCTCTCTTTATATTTACTATTATGCCCTCTTTATTACCCTTAAATTCTATGGGCTCCTGATTTATAGACTCTCTTAAAGACATAACAACCTCCAGAATGATATACATTTAATATTCTTCAAATTAATCGCAAATTCCTTTAAATTTTGTAATAAAAGCAAAAGTTTAATTTACTTTTAGATTATCTGTTAATTTGTGACGAAAAATTCATGTTATTAGAAGATTGCTCTGCTTTGTTTGGCTCTTTTTTATCAGATTTTTTGTCTTTCTCTTTGTCACTGTTATCAAGAAGTCCCATATAAGCACCTATTACTTCTCTCGATGGTAAAAGTGAGAATGCACTTGAGTTTCCCTGTGGGATAACACAAATTACTGCAATCTCAGGATCATCTGCTGGTGCAAATGATACACTCCACGAGAATGAAGCGTAGTCAGCTTTATATTTATCTATTTGCTCATCAGTTAAATCTTGATTTAATTCTTTCATAGCTTTTCTCAAGTAAGAGGCATTAATTTTGTCCGTATCATCCAACTTAACTTTTACACCATCTTTTAACTGTTCTTCTAATTTTTCTCTTTCTTTTTCATCTAATTTTTTATCTTTTAAATTTTCTTTAATTTCATTTTCTTTTTCTTTTGATAATTCTTTTTCTTTTTCTTTTTTGAACTTATCTGCAAGCTTTTCAGCGTCCTTAAGATCTACAGAATAAGATTTTATATGACTCTTTAGGTATTCATACTCATTTTCCGTTGGTATTTTTCCACTTTTCTCTGCTGTACCAGTCTTTGATGCTACTTCCACAGGGAAGTTTGCATAGACCCCTTTACCAGAACCTTGAGTAGAAACTAGTTTCATACCTTTTACAAGTTCTTTTATATTTTCCGGATGTTTAAATGGAATTTTTGTAGATTTTTTTTCAACAGTTTTAGATTTTGAATAATCACTAGATACAGACTTTTCTACAACAGTCAAGTCTACTAGATTTCCTCCATTTGCTACAGCTGCTATAGCTCTAGCCATCTGAGCTGGCGTATACGCATTTTCCCCTTGTCCAATCGCTAAGTTAAATGTATCCGCTACACTCCATTTCGCAAAGTTTAAATAACTGAATACTATTGAATCGGCATTAGGCTCAATTCTATCTTCTTTTACCTTAAGCTTTTTTAGTCTCTTCATAGCTTCTACTCTGCCTGGAGTCTTTTCTTCTGCTGCCCATCCTACAATTTCATCAATTCTCTTTTCAAATTCTTTAGGGTTTTTAGCTTTTGTTATATCCGTAAAGTCGTTTGCCATCTTTTTCATCAGCTCTGTCTTAAGCATAGTTTGAGTTGCTTCTAATTTATCTTTAGTATTAGGGACCCTGCCAAATCTCTCTTCTATCTGTCTTCCAAGTCCTGTACTTTCATCAAGCCCAAACATTTTTGCGACCTCAAGTACTTTATCAGCTCCCATATTTATACCGGGATCATTTGAACCTATCCAGTTTTTGCCTGAAGCTACAGTATAGAAGTATATATTACAAGATTCTTGTATAGCTTTATATAAGTTTGTAATACCATGGTTTCCTTTACCGTGGTTCCAAATGTAGTCCCCAAATGTCTGACCTCCTAGTCGTATAACCCCTGTATCCGCTATAGAGTAATTTGGATCCAGTCCATTTTCTAATGCTGCCATACCAGTTATTATCTTAAATGTTGATCCCGGCTGGAATGCACCTTGTGATACTAAGTTTAAAAGAGGACTAGCCGCTAATAAATCATTTTGATTTTCTGGTTGCAGTGCTTTGTAATCTTTTGAACTTATTCCTGTTGCAAACTTATTTGGATCGTAATCTGGATAACTTGCTGAAGCTAACACTTCTCCTGTTTTAACATCAAGTGCTATTATAGCTCCTGATTTGGCTTCACCAGCATAAGTAGCTACAGCCTTATTTCCAAATTTACTTTTAAAAGTTCCACCTTTTGTAGCAACTTCTACAATTTGTTTTAGAGAACTTTCTGCCACTTCCTGAAGATCTTTATCCAAACTAAGGTATACAGTATCTCCAGATTTAGGTTCCTTCGATTCTATCTCTTTGCTTATTCTTCCTAGAGCATCTACCTGAACCATCTTATATCCATCTTTACCTTTTAGTAAACCTTCATAGCTCTTCTCTATTCCTGAAAGACCTATCATATCCTTTTTAGAATATCCCTTGGCTACATATTCTTCTTCTTGTGTAGATGGTATTTTTCCAACATACCCAAGAACATGAGATGCTAAAGATTTGTTTGGATAGTCTCTAACAGGCTCAATAGCTACAGAAACTCCTACTAAATCCATTGCACTTTCTTCAATTTGTGCTATTGCAGTTTCATCTATATCCTTTGCTATCGTTACAGGATTGTACTGTGAATAACCTTGCGATTTAACTAGATCTCTAACAACCAGTATTTTTCTTGCATCTACATCGCTTAAACTTTTATCTATATTTAGAGATTCGCTATTTCTTATTTCTACAAATGCCTCTCTAGCACTAGGTATACTATCTTTTATTTTGTAACTTTCTAGCCAATCCTTCTTGTCTCTCTGGTCTGTAAAAGTCCAAGTTTTAACTAAAATCGGTGGATAGTATCCATTTTCATTTAGTTTTTGCTGCAATTTTACAGGTTCTAAATCCCTCTCAGAGCTTGTTAAAACTCCTTCTTTAATCGCCTTATCCACCAAGAAGTAAAAACTCTTTTTGGCATTATAATTTAAAGGGATTTTATTTTCTTTCTTGTAATCATTTATATTTCTGTCAAATGTATAAAAGTATTTACCATTTTCGACGTAAATAGGAAATTCGTCTACATACTCTTCATTGTTTTTCTCTAAAAGTTCGATAAGTTTTAAAGAAATTTCATTTGCTTTTTCTTCACCGTTTTTGTTTAAATCATTTCCAGATATCTGAACAGTGAATAAATTTTTATTTCCTGCAAGCAATCTTCCGTATCTATCTCTAATCTCTCCCCTAGGAGCTTCAATTAATAGTTTCTTGTAAGTTTTATTTTCAGCTAGCTCGGAGTAATGAGCATGTTTAAAGGTAGTCATGTACAGAATTTTTGCAAAGATTATGATAAATACTATTATTATTATTTTCTTTATAGTTGAAAGTCTATCAATCTGTTTATTTTCATCCATCATATCACCAACTAATCTTCTTTTAGTTTTAGCACAAATTTTCGAGATAATCTATACAGTATTAAACTGACAAATCCATTTGCTAGCGGTGCTATAAATAACCCCTTAATAGCCAATGTAAGTATCCCAAAACTGTGATAAATTATACTGGACATCGCTATATTTACAACAGAGTCAAGCATAGTCGCTAAAACAACCAATATAAATATCGTGCTGTAACTATCTTTATACAATTTTTCTCTCATATAGCCTATAACATATGCGACTGCAAATAGTATCAAGGCATTTACACCAAATATACCACCTACAGTTATATCTTTTACTATACCTAGAATAGCCGCGACAATTCCACCTTCAAGTCCATCTAAATACAGAGATATAAACGTTACATATATAAGAATCAAATTTATACTTATTCCAAATATATTTATATAATTAAAAATACTGTTTTCAACTATTACAAGCAATAATCCCAATACGCAAAGCAAAACTTTTTTCATAGTTTATTTTCCCCTTTGCTCTATATTTCTCGGTTCAACTATTACGACATCGTCTATATTTTTAAAGTTTACATAAGGTTTAATAACTACATATTTCAGCGAGTTATTTTTGTCATCAATAACCTTTTCAACCTCTCCTATAGGTATACCTTCTGGAAATATACCAAGTCCTGATGTCACAACAACATCACCTTGAACAACATCGTATGATGAATCAAACATGTATCCTTGTAAATAGCCTTTACTATTGTATTTTTCTTTATCTTCAATATTGGTGTTCTGTGTAATTATTCCTTTAGAATTATCATTCTTTGATAATTTAAAGCTTATTGATGCCTTTGAGTCCAAAAGAGATATAGCCTTGCTGTAGTTTCCTGAAACATCGTATACAAAACCTACTAAACCTCTTCCATTCATAATAATGCTATCTTTTCTTACGCCAGAACTCTTGCCAGCTGCCAAAACCATACTATTGTACCAGTTGCCGTCATTTTTTTCGACTACAGTAGTTGCAATACTAGTTGCTTTATACTCTTCCTCTACAAAGTTAAGAGACTTTTTTAATTCCTCAAGAGATTCAGATTTGTCTAGTTTTCCGTTTAATTTTATTATTTCATCCTTAAGTTTTTCGTTTTCTTTTTCTAATTTATTAGCTTTATCTGCATTTGACTTAAATTTGAAAATATCGCCTATATTATCTGAAAAAAATGAAAATCCTTTGTTTACACTACCTCCTACACTCGTAACTCCGTCACTTACCGGCCTAGTAGCTATAGGATTTGTCCCAGAAAACTTAAAAACTGATATCCCTACAATTCCAATTAAAGTGATAGCAACTACGCCTGTCGCTATCACTTTAACGTTAATCTTTTTTTTACCCTTTTTATTTTTGTCAAATCTCAAGGTTAACACCAACCTTTACTTCCTAGCATTCATCATCAATACTTTTTCAAATATCTCTTGATCTTCTACAGATTTACCAGTTCCAAGTGCCACACAGTCAAGTGGCGCATCTGCTATTTGTACTTGCATACCAGTTTCTTGATTTATTAACTTGTCCAAACCTCTAAGAAGTGCCCCTCCACCTGTCAGCATAATTCCATTTTCCATTATATCCGATGCCAACTCTGGTGGTGTCTTTTCTAAAGTTGATCTTATTGCATCTACTATTGAGCTAATTGGCTCTTTTAATGCTTCTCTAACCTCAGTTGAACAGATTTCTATTGTTTTAGGTAGTCCAGATATTAAATCTCTACCTCTTATTTGCATATTTGTCTCTTGATCTTCTTTGTACGTTGATCCAATTGTTATTTTTACATTTTCCGCTGTTCTTTCACCTATCATAAGGTTGTACTCTTTTTTAACGTAGCTTACTATAGACTCGTCAAATTCGTCTCCACCTATTCTGATAGACTTAGCAGTAACAATACCTCCCAGAGATATTACAGCTATTTCTGTTGTACCTCCACCGATATCTACTACCATATTTCCTTCTGGCTCTTCAACTTTTAGATTAGCCCCTATTGCAGCTGCCATAGGTTCTTCTATTAGATAAGCATCTCTTGCTCCAGCATTTCTAGCAGCTTCCTCTATAGCTCTTTTTTCTACTTCCGTTACTCCGAAAGGAACACAAATAGCGATTCTAGGATTAATAACTCCTTTTTTATCCGCAGCTTTCTGTATAAAATAGCTAAGCATCGATTGTGTAATATCAAAATCGGCTATAACTCCGTCTTTCATTGGTCTTATAGCAACTATATTTCCTGGAGTTCTACCTATCATTTTTTTAGCTTCTTCTCCAACAGCTAAAACCTCTTTGGTGTCATCTCTAATAGCGACAACCGAAGGCTCTCTAACTACGATATTTTGACCTTTTATGTAAACTAACGTATTAGCAGTACCCAAGTCTATCCCCATATCCTTTGTAACTTTTTTAAATCCACCAAACCATGATTTTTTCTCTTTTTTCTCTTTTTTTTCTTTAGCCATTATTAAATGCTCCTTCCATATATAAATCAAATTAACATATTTTCTTTAAAACTAAAATAATTTCCATCTCCAATTATTATGTGGTCTAGGATTCCAATCCCTAAAATTTCACCGCATTTTACCAACCTGCTCGTTATACTTTTATCTTCACTAGAAGGTTCTACATATCCAGATGGATGGTTGTGTATTAAGATTATTTTATTAGTACTTCTTTTGATTGCTTCTTTAAAAACTTCTCTAGGATGAACCAATGATGAATTTAAAGTTCCAACTGATATTTCCACATCAGATATAACTTCATTTTTAGTGTTTAAAAGAATAGTTTTGAATACTTCTTTGTCTAAAAACCTTAAACTATCTACATAGCATTTATATACATCCCATGGATCGTTTATTTTGTGTTTTAAGGGCTTATACGATGCTATCCTTACTCCAAGTTCAAGTGCAGCTTTAATTTGTGCTGCTTTGGATATTCCTATGCCTTCTATTTCACATAACTCTTCTATTGTCATATGCTCTAGATTTCTAATCCCTTGTGCATCTGTATTTATAATCTTATTTGCAAGATCTATCGCATTCATCTTTATTGTACCGGTTCTAAGTATTATAGCCAGTAGCTCTGAATTAGATAAACTTTTTATGCCGTTAATAAGCATCTTTTCTCTCGGTCTTTCCTCTAACGTCATTTTTTTCATAGTAATATTAGAATTAAATGACTGTTTCAGTAAAATCACGCTCCATAAAAAAGATTTATATCAAAATACTTGATTAATAAATCACTGAGTTTAGAAATTGGAAGCCCAACTATATTAAAATAGTCGCCTTTAATTTCATCAACCAACAATGCACCATACCCTTGTATGCCGTAAGCACCTGCTTTATCCTGGAACTCTCCTGTCTTTAAATAATCTGAGATTACTTTATCTGACAAGTGCTTGAATTTAACTTCACTGACAACATAGTCCACTACTTTTTTATTCTCAGCTATATTTATTAAACTAATTCCAGTTACGACTTGATGCTCTCTACCAGACAAACTATTTAGTGTTTTATACGCATCAGATTCATCTTTAGGCTTACCAAGGATCATATCATTAAGTACAACAATAGTATCTGCTGCAATAACCAAGTCCCCTTGGTTTTTACTCGCAACGTCTGTCCCCTTTTCTAATGCCAATCTTACTACTGCCTGAACAGGCGACTCATGTCCTAATATAACCTCGTCTATTTCACTCTTAATTATATTAAATTTTACATTATAGTTCTCCAGTATTTCTTTTCTTCTTGGAGAAGCCGACGCCAAGACTATATTCATTAGTTCACCTCATCTGTACGTAAATTTGTACCTATTAAGTCTATCATTATATTGTAAAAATATCAACAGAAATGTCGAACCTTTTTTAATATAATATCGTTATCTTTCACAGCAATAACAAATGTTTCCACTAAAAAAGGGTATGGATTTTCTCCCATACCCTTATTCTATCCAAATTAAATTGTTTTAATAGCTTTCTTCGGACATTTTTCAACGCATAAATGACATGCAGCACACTTTACTGGGCCTATTCTATGCATAGAATTTACATTGCTTTTTGCAAATTAAACATTTTATACAATGTTGATCATTAATCTTAACTTATGTGTTGTTTTGTTATATCTCCTTTGATAACTTTTGTAGGGCACTTTTTAACACATTCCATACACTCTACACACTTATCGTAGTCAATTCTAGCAATCTTATCTTCGAATATAATAGCGTCGTATTTACATGCTTTAACACACATTCCACAACCTATACATCCAACTATACATTTCTCTTTTACATTTTTTCCAAACTCTTTGCTGTTACACTCAACAACTACTTCTTTGTTAGCTGGTTTTTCTTTTATAATCGCTTTAGGACATACTTCAATACATTTTCCACAGTTAACACATTTTTCTTCATCTACTACAGCTATACCATCTTTAACAGTTATAGCGTCAAATTTACAAGCATCTTTACATGTTCCAAGACCTAAACAACCGAATTTACAAGTTTTTGCACCTGAGTTTAAAACATTTGCTGTTCTACAATCAGTTATTCCTTCGTATTCGTATTTATTCTTAGCACTTGCACAATCGCCTTTACATATTACTTTTGCAACTTTTCTTTCACCAGTTTCAGCTACAATTCCCATTATTTCTCCAACTTTAGCTGCTACATCTGCCCCACCAACAGGACAACCATTTACTGGTGCTTTTCCTTCCACAACTGCCGTCGCAAGTCCTCCACATCCTGGGAATCCACAACCACCGCAGTTTGCTCCTGGAAGAACTTCAAGTATTGCATCTACTCTTTCATCAGTTTCAACCGCAAACTTCTGAGAAGCAAATGCAAGTACTACTCCGAAGATCAAACCCATGATTCCTAAAACTAGTACCGAAATTACTATTGTATTCATATACATTTACCCCCAATTCTATAACTTTATAAGCCCTGTAAAACCTAAGAATGCTATCGACATAAGTCCTGCAGAGATTAAAGTTATTGGAAATCCTTTAAATGCGTCTGGTATATCTGCAAGTTCTAGTCTCTCTCTTATACCTGCAAATAGTACGATTGCAAGGGTAAAACCTGCTCCTGCTCCGAACCCATTTATAATAGTTTCAATTAGATTATATCCATTTTGAACGTTAACAAGTGCTATACCAAGTACCGCACAGTTTGTAGTTATAAGTGGTAAGAAAACCCCAAGAGCTTGGTAAAGCGATGGACTCATTTTCTGTATTACCATTTCAACGAACTGTACTATTGAAGCTATAACTAATATAAATGCTATTGTTTGCAAAAATTCTGTGTTAGTTTTTACAAGCAGCATTTGAATAAAATATGTTATAAATGACGCCAATGTCAAAACGAAAGTAACTGCAACACCCATACCTAAAGCAGTATCAGTCTTTTTAGATACTCCAAGGAATGGACATATCCCCAAGAATTGAGAAGTTATAACGTTATTAACAAGAACAACACTTAAAAATAAAAGTATTAAATTCATTTATCGCACCTCCACTATGCTTTCTTGCCTTTTAATTTATTAAATCCAGCGAATAAAAATCCTAGTGTTAAAAACGCACCTGGAGGCAATACAAATATTAATATTGGTTGGAATGAAGCCCCAAATAAAGCATATCCAAATATACTACCGTTCCCAAGTAATTCTCTAACTGCTCCTAATACTGTAAGTGCTAAACTGAATCCAAGCCCCATACTAATTCCGTCAACTGCTGATGCTACTACTCCATTTTTCGATGCAAAACTCTCTGCACGTGCAAGTAGTATACAGTTAACAACTATTAGAGGTATATAAAGACCTAAAGCCGCATCTAAAGCTGGCACATAAGCCTTAAGTAACATTCCAACTATTGTAGTAAACGTAGCTATTACAACGACAAATGCAGGTATTCTTATTTTATCTGGCACTATTTTTCTTATTAGTGAAATAAAAATATTTGCACATAATAGAACCACTGCTGTGGAAAGCCCCATACCAAGTCCGTTGATCGCTGAAGTAGTTACAGCCAACGTAGGGCACATACCGATAACCTGTACAAACGTTGGGTTCTCATCAATTAGCCCGTTTTTAAATATCTTAGCTAAGCTCATATATAACCCTCCTATTATTTATTTAAAGCACTATTATAAACTTCTATTGCAGTATTAACTCCATTAGTTACTGCTGTAGATGTAATAGTTGCTCCTGATATTGCTAGTATTTGATTTTCTCCTGAAGCACTTCCCTTAGCAACTTCTAAAGCTGCTGCAGTTTTATCTTTATACTGATCTATAAAGGCTGGGTCAGCTGCTTTAGATCCTAGTCCTGGAGTTTCAGCCATAGTTCCTGTCTTTACGCCTGTAATTTTACCATCTGTAGATAGTCCAACCATAAGCTCAATAGCTCCACCATAACCACTTGGTGTAGTTTTTATAGTATAACCAACAACTTCTCCTGAATCATCAAGACCTTCGTATACTTCTGCAACTATTCCGTCTCCGATACCTTTATATACTGATTCTTTTACCTGTGCAAAATCTTTAGCTTCTGGTAAAACAGCTTGTCTTAATTCATTATTTGCTTGTATTCCTCTTTGCACTATTATTGGAGACGTTACTTCATTAGTAACTCCAAGTGCTAATGATGCTACCACACAAATTGCAAGTAGGGTAAGGCCTAATTTAACCATGCTTTTCATTACTTCGCCACCTCCCCGAATACTCTGTTCTTAACAAACTTATCTAATAGTGGTGTTAAAACGTTAACTAGTAATATAGAATAAGATACTCCTTCTGGATATCCTCCGTACATTCTAATAACTGTAGTAAGTAGTCCTGCTACTACTGCATATATTATTTGAGCTTTTTTCGTCATTGGCGATGTTGTATAATCAGTAAGCATGAAAAAAGCACCTAACATAAGTCCACCTGCGAATAATTGATATACTGCGAACGTAAGATCGAATCCGCTGAATAAAAATGTTAATATAAAAACTGTTACAATGTATGCAACTGGTATTACATAGTTTATTATTCCTTTATACATCAAGTAAACTCCACCTAGGATTAGAAGTATAGCTGAAGTCTCTCCTAAAGATCCTCCTATATTACCAAATATCATATCTGTTAGGCTTATATTATTTTGAGCTAGAGCTGAAACTCCATCTGCACCTTGCTTAAGGAAGCTAAGTGGTGTAGCAGCTGAAACTGCATCTATGTTTTTACCTATCCAGTTGGTAGCTCCTGGAGCTGTCCAAGCTGTCATAGCAACTGGGAAAGATGCTAGTAAAAATGCTCTTGACGCTAGTGCTGGGTTTAAGAAGTTATTACCTATTCCACCAAACACCATTTTAACTACTATGATTGCAAACGCCCCACCTAATAGGCACATCCACCAAGGAAGTGATGCAGGAACGTTAAATGCTAGCAATAATCCCGTAACTAATGCAGAATAATCACCAATACTACTTTCTTTTTTCAGTAATTTTTGAAATAAAAACTCTGAACCAACTGTACCTAGTATACAGAAAAACATTGCACTTAGAGCACTCAGTCTAAAGAAATAAATTCCTGCGACCGCAGCTGGAAGAAGTGCTATTGTAACTTGTTTCATTATATATGACGTATCTTCATTACTTCTAATATGAGGTGAAGACGATACTATCAACTTATTTTCCATTATTTTTCCCCCTAACTTTCTCTATTTCTTAGCTGATTGTTTTCTTCTCTTTGCCCCAATCTCATTTTTAGCCAGTCTTATAGATTGAAGTAATGGTCTTGATGCAGGGCATATGAATGAACAAGAACCACACTCTATACAGTCCATAGCTCTGAATTTCTCTGCACTGTCAAATTCATCTCTAAGAGAGTATGCACTTATATAAAGAGGCTGTAAAAATGCTGGACATACATCCGCACATCTACCACATCTTATGCAGTTTTTCACATCAGGAATATGCGCTTCTTTTTCATTTAATAATAGAATTCCTGAAGAACCTTTATTTGTAACTATTTCTGTTGTATACTGAGCAATCCCCATCATAGGTCCACCCATTATAAATTTACCTACTGTATTATCTTTTAATCCGCCACATTGGTCTATAATTTCAGATACCACAGTTCCAACTTTAGTGATTAAGTTTTTAGGTTCATTTATACCGCTACCTGTTACTGTTGTTATTCTTTCAACTAAAGGCATGCCAGTCTTAACTGATTTTGCTATTTGCGCTGCAGTTCCAACGTTATCAACAACAGCTCCAACTGCTATAGGAAGTCCACCTGATGGCACTTCTTTACCTGTACATGCAAATATCAGCTGCTTCTCAGCACCTTGTGGATATTTAACTTCTAAGCTTACAACTTCAATATTACTGTGATTTTTTGCAACCTTTGAAATGGCTTCGATTGCATCTGGTTTATTCGTCTCAATTCCAATGTAACCTTTGCTTACATTAAGAGCTTTCATTAATACTCTTAAACCATAAACGACGTCTTCTGGCTTTTCAACCATTAACCTATGATCTGCTGTTAGATATGGCTCACATTCGGCTCCGTTTAGTATTACTACTTCTGCCTTACTGTCTGGCGGAGGAGATACTTTGACATGAGTTGGGAATGTTGCTCCACCCATACCAACAATACCAGCTTCCTTTATGATCTCAACAATTTCTTCTTTAGTAAGATTTTCGAGATCACCTTTTGCTTTGACACTTTCATGTACTTCTTCTTTGAAATCATTTTCAATTACGATACATTGACCAGTGCCGCCTGGAATTTCGTGTTGCTCAATTGCAACTACTTTTCCCGATACTGATGAATGAACGTTCGCTGAAACAAACCCTTGTAATTCGCCTATTTTTTGACCAAGCTTTACTTCATCTCCAACCTCAACTATAGGTTTTGCAGGTGCTCCTATATGTTGCTGAAGAGGAATATAAACAACTCTTGGTTCTAAAGCTTTTTCAAGTGCTTTGCTATTAGAGTACTCTTTTCTATACTGAGGATGTATTCCTCCTTTAAAAGTTAAGAGTTTCATTGGTTTACCCCCTTATCAATTGAATAAACATATTTTTCTGTTCGTTTATAGTATACTATATAAATATAAAAACCTTAACAATTGTTAAAAAAGAAACAATGTATTTTGAGATAAAATAAAGTGAAATTAAATTTTTGTTAATAAAAAAAAGCTGTTTTTAAACAGCTTTTTTGTTATTATTCTATCGAAATTATAAATTGGCAATATTCCTGTATTGATGACAACATCAATCCCGTACTTATGTCATATTTCGACTCTTCGACCCCCTTAATTGAAATTTCTAATTTATCACCTACACTTTGAGTAAATCTTAACAAACCTTCTTTGAATTCCTTCATTTCATTGTAGTCTAGCTGTTTTGCACTTGTTTCAATACTCTCAATAATAGTCTTTCTATTTGACATAATATTTTTATATGTCTCTTTATTTAAATTCTCTGTGTTTTTATTCTCATTCCAGAACTTAGATTCTTCTTCGAAATTTTTTGCTAGTGTATTAATATCTTTGGAAACCTCTTCTGCTGCACTAAATTTATTTGTATACTTTAGAGATACAACAGGAGCTTCTAGTGTAGATACAAAAGCATCTGGAAACTTATCTTTAACCTCATCAACTGAAGCCCTAGTTACATCTTTATCAAAAGAACAAAAAGTCTGAACCTTTTTAACTCCGTCCTTTTCCATTACAGAAAATGGAATTTTGCTTGAAATTAAAGTATTTTGAATCTTTTTTAGTTTTTCATCATTATCTACCGATGCTATTTGAACAGTATATACATTCCAAGAATCTATTGTAGCAATTTTTGATACTTCCTTTTCTTTGTTTTCTACTTCACTGCTATTTTCATTTTTATTGCTACTCTCCTTTTCTGTCGGATTTTTTTTCTTGTTTAACTCGTCCAACTCTTTTGAAATATCCTTAGATGTTATATCGTTATTAGATAATGTATCTATAGATTTATTCCAAAACTCAACTTTGTCAGCAATATAATCCACTACGCTCGTCTCTCTAAACTTCGTATAAGAGTAAAAACATATTAAAGCTAGGCAGCAAAATGTAACTATAACTTTTCTTCTATTTGTTCTTTTTCTATTATAATAACGATTGTACATCATCTTTCTTCTATTCATTAGTTAATCCCCCCAATAATATATTCTTTGTATTTATAATATTCGTCAGGGTTGTACTTTATGATAAATACTTTATTTAAAATTTCAAATATAATATTAATATCTAAATTCATAAATTCACTTATTTGATATATTAATTTAGATATAACTAAAAAGGGTGCATCAAATTGTTTGACACACCCTTATCTCTATGTAATTAATTATATTTAAAATTCCAGTTATTATAAAATTCTTCTTGCTCCAAGTAATGCTTTAGACCAATATGATCCAGTCAAGCTATCAACTTTAACTTTATTTGGATTTGCCTGTGTTCCACTACAATGAATAAACTTGCTATTTCCAACGTATATACCAACGTGATTTGTTGCTCCATCGCCATCAGTATCAAAGTAAACTAAATCCCCTTGAGCATAATTTCCCATTGATACTGGGCTACCATAACTAGCCTGTGCTTTAGAAACTCTAGGTATACTTACTCCCGTAGATTTTTCATATACATACTTAGTAAATCCAGAACAGTCAAATGAATTCGGACCATTTGCCCCCCATTGATATGGTATACCAATAAGTGTATATGCAAAATCAACTACTTTGGCACCATTTCCATAAGACGGAGTTTGTCCACCTGATGTTCCACCATTGTTTCCGCTACCATTATTGTTGTTATTTCCAGATCCAGTAGATCCACCTTCGTTTGGAGATTCATTAGTCTCAGATACATAGTCTCCACTTACCCATCCAGTAGTTCCATTTTGCATCTTTACTTTGTACCAACCGCTTTTAAGCTCAAGCAATTGTACTACATCTCCACCATTAAGCTTTCCAACAACTGAATATCCTGTTCCTGCACCACTTCTTACATTTAACCTTATTCCAGTTCTTATCTTTCCTTTTTTGCCTTGAACATTTGTACTTCCTGAATTTCCTTTATCTCCTGAATTTGACCCCGATCCTACACTTTCATTTGTTTTAACAATGTACTGACTTGTAACCCAACCAACTGTACCGTTGCTTAGTTTAACTTTGTACCAGCCATTTGATAGCTCTAATAGCTGGAGAACTTCTCCATTATTAGCTTTTCCAACGATACCATAGTTTGTCCCAGGTCCACTTCTAACATTTAATCTAGAACCAACAGCAACTTTACCATTTCCACTTTGTGAAGTTGAACCTCCATTATTTGAAGATCCTGATGAAGAGCCTGAATTAGATCCCGCTGATGAATCAAGAGATATGTACTGTGCACTTCCCCAGCCTACTAAACTGTTTGAAACCTTAACTTTGTACCACCCATTTGATTTATCAAGTATTTCTACGCTAGCTCCTTTATAAGCTAATCCTACTTTTGCAGAATCATTACTTGGATTGCTTCTAATATTTAAAGCTCCAGCAGTTATTACTCCCTTTTGAAGTGCACTTGCATCTACTGTATTAACTGCGATTGCCACAGCTCCTATTCCTAGTGCGGTAATTGCTTTTTTCATCCTTATCAACTCCCTAAATTAGATTACATGTAAAAATTTCATTTATGTAAATTTTTTATATTTTTAAATTTATCTTTTTCTCTGAGGAATTATCTCTATCCAATAGTTGTCTGGATCTGATATAAAGTATATACCCATTGCCTCATTCTCAAAGCAAATACAATCCATTTCCCTATGTAATTTTTTAGCACCTTCAAAATCGTCTACTTCTAGTGCCAAGTGAAATTCATTATCCCCTAAGTTGTACTCTCTATCCCAGTCTCTTAACCAAGTTAATTCCAAGTTGTGAGCTGTTTCACCATCTCCAAGGTACACAAGTACAAAACTTCCATCTTGAGCCTCTTTGCGTCTAACTTCTTTTAGGTTTAAAGCGTTATTGTAAAACTCTAAACTTTTTTCTAGATTAGTTACATTATAGTTGTTATGACTAAATTTAAAGTTCATATCTATCCCCTCCTAAACTATACTAAATCCCTAATATTAACATTATACCAAATATATACAATAAATACATTATTTTATTGCAATATTATAAATATTACCACATAAAAGTTTTATATAGTTGCATTATTGATTAATTATAAAGAAAAATGATGGCGAATATCACTTTTCTTTATAATTAATCAATAAAACTTTGTTCTTTAGTAAAAGCGAAGGCTACTTGTAGCGATAAAATAATAGGGTATACAAAATTGTTAATATCATTTTTGTATACCCTATTATTCTATTTGAATAAATCAATTAAACATTCATCTTTTCTTTTACTATACTGTTGATTATCTTCCTTCTTATATCTTCTGCGCTGTAGTCTTCATCTGTATCTATATCTAATATTCTTGCAATATTCTTCATATCTCCTCGAGTCTTCGATTTGTAACTTTCAATTAATTCTTCCTTTATAATTTCCGGCTCCAATACATACTCATCTTCTCCTCGTTTTAAAAGTATGTATTTTTTAGAATAAAAACTTTTATTTTGATAGATATGGTTAGAGACTCTTCTAATTAAGTTGCTATATGATAATTTTCCACGCATCTCAACTCCAATGTACTTTGAAAATTCATATAGTTCTTTCTTAGTCTTAAAAAGCTCCTCTCTTTTAATTATCTTTGCAATAGCAGTTGAATTTTTTTGATATGAGCACTCGTTTAAAATCCTTGAATACACCCTTTTATTACTACCAAATGTTTTATACTTAGATATATTTTTGTCGATAACTTTTTCAAGATTCCCTTCAAAGTATTTTTCTGCTCCCTTTTTAGATGCAAATCCTTGAAGTTCATTCTGGGCCATATCAAGTATCAATTTTTTTAATTCTTCTTTTTTTATCATAGATTCCATGATTCACCCTCCTTTAACTAGTTATATTATATTCAAATTAAATAGTTAATGTTCTAAGAAAGATGTTACACAATAAAATCAAAACATTAAAAGACCCTTATTGGGGGAAATAAGGGTCTATAAATGGGGGGAGATTGAGTATGTTTGATTTTACATTAATTATTATGTCCTTATATAAAAGATTTATACAAAAGTTTAAAAAATATTTAAAAAATATTTAAATATTCTTTAATTTAAATAAAATAGCAAAATAAAGAACCCTTATATAGTACGAGTACTAGCTAAGGGCTCTTTATAAGGGAACTTTACTCTATTCCTTTTAATTCAAATCCAAGGTCTTCTATAACTTCTCTTAATTTATTCTCTTGAACACTTTCGTCCATATCGACTAGTGCGCATTTGTCTTCTAAGCTTACTTCTAAAACTTTTATCCCTTCTATATCTTCAGTAAGTGCAGTTGTTACATGATTTACACAGTGTCCACAGCTCATACCTTCTATAAGTAATTTCTTTTTCATAAGTATCCTCCATATTAATTTATTTATTAGTTTTTATATTAAGGTTTGTTATACCCTCGTATACATCAAAATCATTTGGATCTATTTTTCCATCAAGTCTATTGTTAGTTACAATGTGATTATTTCTTACAAATAAGCTTATAAATCCAACATTATCATTGATATTTTTTTGCATTTTTCCATATAAATTTCTAATTTTATCTTTTGAAGTTTCTTTACCCAATTGATCCATATATCCACTTAATTTCTCATCAGAGTATCCACTGTACTCTATAATTTCTTTAACATCTGGTACATTAGATAATACCCATCCTGTTACAGCTAAATCATAATTATTTGTATTCATAGCATTTTCAAGATCTTCAGATGACAGTTGCTCAACAGTCGAATTAATTCCAACTGATTTTAGATTAGTACTTATAAGATTAGCTGTTTTTACTCTTTCGATGTTATCCTTGTTTACTACAATGCTTAAATCTATATCGTCTATACTCTTGATTTTTTGGTTATTGTTTTTAGAGACATTATTAGTTTTTACATCGACATCATTATTTGTATCTGAGCTTTTATCATTTTTTGATTTATTAACTTGCTTATCTCCAGATTCTTTATCAGCTTTATTGTTAGCTTTAGCTTCTTTTTCTTTATCTACATCATCATTTTGTCCGCTATTTGCAATATTATTTTTATCTACGTCTTTATTGCTGTCAGGTGTTTTATTTTTGTCCTCTAATTTAGCATTATAATTATTTTTATTATTAGATGCATCTGTTTTATTAGAATCCTTATTTTCTTCTCCTGTAAACTTAACTTTATCTAAGTAACTTTTAGCTTTTTCCTTACTAAATTCTAACTGACCTATTTTATCATTGTAGTACTCTGATTTAGAATTTAATGGAAAATTAACCATTGTTGCATCGCTCATATATCCCTCTTCAAATAAATTTTTTCTGTTAATTGAGTGGGCTATTGCTTTTCTAAAATCGCTATTTTGTAGGTAACTTTTGTTGAAATTAAACGATATAAACTCGAACTCTCTACCTTGATATTTAGTTATATCAAACTTATCTTCTTGAAATTTGCTCAAATCATTAATTGTTACATCTGTTATATCACTGTCTAATGACATCACCATCGAAACTCTAGCCTCTTCATCTGGTACTGTCTTTACTTTTACCTGTTTAATATCATTAGGCTGATCAAGGTAGTAATCATTATTGGCAGTCAATATCATATTTTCACGTTCTGAGTAACTCTCGATCTTGTACTGTCCATTTCCAATAAGATTATTTTTGTCCACTTCTACATCTTTCGATCCTATATTACTTGATACTATCGGAAATACTAGCTTGTTAGTAGGAAAAGCCTCACTAGATTTGAACTTTATTGTAAGTTTTTTATTACCATTTACCGTTACTGATGCAATATTTTCAGTTAAACTCTTATAAATACTCTGTGGTGTCTTATTTATAAGATCAATTGTATAATTTACGTCTGAGGATGTAACATCTTTACCATTGTGCCATCTTGCATCATTAAGTTCAATATCTATGCTCATTCCATCCGCTGATATAGAGTATTCTTTAACTAATCGAGGCACTACATTGTAGTTTTTATCTATTTCAAACAACCCATCGTAAATCATATTCATAATATAAGAGACCGACTCATCGGTATTAATTATAGGGTTAATAGTTTTTGGTTTTACCATAGTTAAATTTATATACTTAGAATCATTATAGACCTTGCTCTTTTCGTCATTATTTTCAGTAAGTTTACTTGGACTACATCCGCTTACTAGAACCACTGAAACAAGGGTTGCAATTAACATCTTTAGTTTTTTCATACTTATATTCCCCTTCTACTTAGATTCACTATCCCCGTATATTCTTTTGTATTCTTTGTAGTACTTTTTGACCTTATCTACATAGTTCGAGGTTTGATCAAAAGGTATAGAATGTAAATTTTCTCCGTCTTTACTGTATTTATCATCTTCTAGCCATTTTTTTACATTTCCAGAACCACCATTGTACGCAGCTATTACAAGATCCAACTTACCAAACTCATCATATAATTTGCTTAAATACCAGCATCCTATTCTTATATTAGTTTCTGGATCAAATATATCTACATGTTTGATTTTTAGCTCATCAGCTGCCCAATCGCGCGTTATATCTCTTATCTGCATCAGACCTTTAGCATCTTTTTTTGATACAGCATTAGAGTTAAATTTGCTTTCAACTTTTATAACACTATACACTATATTTTTATCCAAATTAAATTCTTTAGAATATTTTTCCACATATTCCGAATATTTTTGAGGATATATAAATTTATGTACAACCTTCTTTTCATATAAAAATGAGCCAAATAAGATGATAATAATAAATAAAACAACTATTTTTCTCTTATTCACACCAATTCTCCTTCATATATACCATAAACTTATACGCTTTATTATTTAACTCTGCATAGGTACCGGAATTATCTATAATATAGTCTGCAATTTTCGCTTTTTCATTCTGGTCCATTTGAGAGTTAATTCTATTTAAAGCTTCCTCTTTTGTACATTTATCTCTTATTTGTACTCTTCTTATCTGTTCATCTATATTGCATGTAACTACCAACAGCTTATCTACAATTTTAGTATAACCATGCTCAATTAAAACAGCTGCGTCGATTACTGTTATGGCTTTCTTTAAATTTTTAAAATATTCTATCCTAGACAGTATTACTTCTTGTATCATTGGATACGTTAGAGAATTTAGTTTTTCAAGTCTCTCTTCATCTTTAAATACTATACTTCCAAGTTTTTTTCTGTTTAGAGTTTTGTTATCGTTTCGAATTTCATATCCAAATTCTTCGTATATCTTTACCAAAAAATTTTCATCTTCCATTATTTCTCTTGCAACTTTGTCTGCATCGATTACATCGATACCGTTTCTTATAAATATTTTAGATAGGCTGCTTTTGCCACAGCCTATATTTCCAGTAAGTCCTAGTATTAACATATCTAAATCACCTACTTAACGTCATACCAAGAATTTCCTACATTTAAATCTACATCTAAATGCACATCCATCTGTACCGCATTTTCCATTTCTTCTCTTACTATAATTTTTACTTCTTCTATTTCATCATCCGTAGTTTCAACTATAAGCTCATCGTGAACTTGCAGTATAAGTTTAGATTTAAGAGAACTCTCTTCTAGCTTTTTATGAACACTTACCATTGCTATTTTGATTATATCTGCTGCGCTTCCTTGTATAGGTGCATTCATCGCAAATCTTTTCCCTCTATTTCTCTCAACAAAATTTGACGATTTTATCTCTGGTATATATCTTCTTCTATTTAAAATAGTAGTTGCATATCCAGTTTCAGTTGCTTTCTCTATTGTATCATCCATAAACTCTTTAATTTTGCTGTATTTTGCGAAGTAACTTTCTATATACTCTTTTGCTTTTGGCACAGAAATATTCAAATCATCTGCCAGACCAAAGTCAGATTTTCCGTATATAATACCGAAGTTTACAGCTTTTGCAGCACTTCTCAACTCTAGAGTTACATCTTTTGTATCAACACCGAATACTTGAGATGCTGTCTTAGTATGAATATCTTCATGTTCCTTAAAAGCTTCAATCATATTTTCATCTTGACTCATATGTGCAAGAACTCTAAGCTCAACTTGAGAGTAGTCCGCATCTACAAGCTGGCAACCCTCTCCAGAAATAAATACTTTACGAATTTCCCTACCTATTTCCATTCTAACCGGGATGTTTTGAAGGTTCGGATCAGTTGATGAAATCCTTCCTGTTGTAGTAATAGTTTGATTAAATGAAGAATGTATTCTATTGCTTATAGGATTTATGATGCCTAGTAATCCTTCAACATAAGTTGAATTAAGCTTAGTAATCTGTCTGTATTCAGTAATTTTTTCTACGATAGGATGCTTATCTTGAAGCTTTTCAAGCACATCTGCATTTGTTGAGTACCCTGTTTTAGTTTTTTTCACAACTGGAAGTTCTAGTTTTTCAAATAGTATGACACCCAGTTGCTTCGGTGAATTTATATTAAACTTTTCTCCAGATAATTCAAATATTTCTTTTTCTAGAGTTTCTATTATTTCTTTGAATTTTACACCCAATTCATTTAGCTTCTCTCTATCAACCATTATGCCGACAAATTCCATATGTCCTAGAACTTCTACAAGCGGCATTTCTACATGGTAGAATAAACCATCCATTTCCATCTCAACTAATTTACTCTCCATTTGAGGTATAACTTCAGAAACAGTTTTAATTACACTTCCGATATAGTTAGATAGCTCTTCTAGGTTAAGGTCTTCGTACTTTTTAGCTTTTACTCCTTTACCAAGTAAATCTTCCCTTGATTTTACATTTTTTGATAGGTATTTCATTGCTATTGCTGAACAATCATAAGATGTAGAAGAGGTCGAGTCGATTAAGTACTCTGCAATCGATACGTCAAAGTGAATATTGTTTAATTCAATTTCATATGGTTTTAGAGCTGTGTAGTCTTCTTTTAGATTGTATCCAAGTTTTTTTATTTCATAATCTGATAATATCTCAGATAATTTTTCTATCTCGTCTTCAGCTACATAGTATATCTCTTTTCCATCTATGCTTATAAACATGTATATTATATTTTTCTCTAGTATATTACCTTCTCTAGATACACTTTTTAAGATTAACTTTTTCTCATGTTTTGCTTTTTTAATAAAATCAGAAATATCATCAAGCCTTTTAACTTCAATGATTTCTTCTTCAACTTCCTCCCCATTTAAAGTAGATATTCTAGTAAGTAAACTATTGAATCCAAAGTATCTAATTTTTTCAGTAAGTTCATTTTGATTATAGTCCCCAAATACCATACTCTCAAGATCAAAATCCACAGGAACATCCCTTATAATAGTAGCTAGTCTCTTACTCATAATAGCTGTTTCTTTGTTTTCCTCTATTTTTTTCTTTACATTTCCCTTTAACTTATCTACATTTTCTAATATATTTTCAATATTAGAAAATTCTTTAATAAGCTTTATACCAGTCTTTTCTCCTATACCAGGTACTCCAGGTATATTATCAGATTTGTCCCCCATCAATCCTTTTAAATCTATAAATTGATCAGGTGTCATCTCATATCTTTCAACTACAGAATCGTAATTGTACTCTTCTACCTCACCTACTCCTTTTTTAGTAATAAGAGTAGTTGTATTATTTGAAGCTAACTGAATAGCATCTTTATCCCCAGTAACTATATAAACTTTAAATCCAGCTTCTTCACCTCTTTTAGAAACAGTACCAATTATATCATCAGCTTCATAACCATCTATCTCTAGCCTATTGATATTAAACTTGTCCAATAAATCTTTTAAAGGTTCAAACTGCTCTCTAAGCTCATCAGGCATCTTTTTTCTTCCAGCCTTGTAATCTTCAAACTCTAAATGTCTAAAAGTAGGTGCTTTTCTATCAAACGCGACACTTATATGTGTTGGTTTATATGTATCGATTGTCTTTAATAGCATTGTAGTAAAGCCGTAAATCGCGTTAGTTCTAAGTCCCTCTTTATTATTCATTTCCGGTAGAGCATAAAAAGCTCTATTAATTATCGAGTTTCCATCTATAATAACCAAAGTTTTATCCAAATCAATCACTCCTAATTTAGTCAAATTTCTTATTTATTATACTGTACATAAAAAATTTATGATAAATATATTACCATAAATATATTTTGCAACTAATATATAATATTTCCATAATTTCTGTATTAAATCCATTACTTTAGATTTTATTTTACATAATATAAATCATATCATAAAATTGAAATAAAATCAGACAAAGCTACAATCTAATCGCAATTTTTTTGATCTAATTTTAATTCAAGGGAATAAAATTTCTATTTTAAAAAATTATATTAAATTTAAATATATTGCAATCGATTTTTATTTTTGTTATAATATTAAAGGTACGAGCCGCTGTGATGGAATAGGCAGACGTAGTGGATTCAAAATCCACCGGTAGTGATACCGTGCCGGTTCGAATCCGGCCAGCGGCACCAGTAAAAAAGAGTTATCTTAAATTTAAGATAACTCTTTTTCTATGTCTTAAAATTATACATACTTATGTAATCTAAATTTCCATCAATCACGCTCTAGTATGGTTTCCTCAACATCTATATCGATATCAAACCGTTTTAATATATAGACAACATCTCCACCTATAGATTCCCTTGCAATATCTGTAAAGTCTAATCATACATTATTTGAAAAGACTTTAAGTTTTATCTATCTTTAATTTGATTTTCCAATAAACATATATGTTTTTTAAGTAAATCAATTTGATTAGCTAAATCATCACTTTGAATG
The DNA here is from genome assembly GCF_000498755.1 of Clostridioides mangenotii TR. Lineage (GTDB taxonomy): Bacteria > Bacillota > Clostridia > Peptostreptococcales > Peptostreptococcaceae > Metaclostridioides > Metaclostridioides mangenotii_A. The sequence goes on from NZ_AXUS01000003.1 coordinate 186,006, forward strand.
TTATCATCGCTATTTACCTGAGACTGTGCAGCAGCAGTAAGTATATTTTGCCCCATATTTACAAGGAAGTTACCAAGCGCATTTTGTTCATTTACATCTAAATCATCAATCAGTAGAATTCCTATTATTGATGAAAGAAAAGAGAACTGCTTTGCAGGTATATTAAAAAAACATGAATTACTTTTATTAACGGTTTTTGTTTGTCCGCTCTTATCCATAAAATCATCACCCCTACTATCTATCATATGAAAAAATATAAGTATGGTTCTGATTTAAAATTAATATAAAATTTATAGAAAAATTAACAAAAAAAATCATATTTTTTACCAAATTCCCAGTTTTACTGTTTAGACGACCAGTTTTACATATTCTATTGCCATATTTTGTAAAAAAATATATGATGTAATCAGAATATACAAATGATACATATTCAAACTTTTTACACAAAGAAGGTTTAATCGCCTTCTTCTTTTTTTACTTATTTTAAAATAATAGGGCTATCCGAGAACTTATTGAAAAATTGGTTCTTAGATTAGCCCTTTGCTTATTTATTTATATAATTAAATTTTGCCACCGTGTTGATAGTTTTGGTGGCTAATAATATTTTATAAACGACAAAATTCCAACAGACTTAACTGTTGGAATTTAGCCGTAGTAGCAACTATATTGAGGATGTTAGGGAAAGTTGCTACTACAATAGGGTATTATATTATGGTTTTTAAACTATTCTTTCTAAATACATAATACTGCTGCTATATGAATTTTGTGTGAGTTTTGTATAAAAAAAATATGAAATTTGTTTATTAAAGACTACTTTCACTAAATTGATCTCTTTACAGCCCATATAGATACATATAATACAGGTTGTACAATATAATCTAAATACATATTTTTGATGGATCTCATATTTGTCAGCTCCTAGATTTCCGAGCTTATAAATAAAAATAGCAGCTCAGAAAGTACTTTAATACTTCTTAACTGCTATTCTTTCCTAAACAATAGATTCTATTACATTTATAGTACAATTCTCTATTTTATAAGTTTTTTACAATTTGTTCATCACTGTTTGATCTAATATATCTATTTAAAAGTATCTCTTCAATAGTCATATCACTTAGGTTCCCTAGTTCATAATTTTTTTCATCTATCTTTCTTATCTCAACACTTCCATCTGCAAAAATATAAATTTTATCGTATTTATATCTATTCTCTTTAAAGTCATCATCTACGTACTTAACATTAATTTCATCAAGCTCGAGAATTCTACCTTTGCTAGAAATTCTTACACTATTGCCTTTTTTATAAAGACTTGTGTATCTGATATGGTCCTTCAATTCCAGTATTTCGCTATTCTTTTCTTTATCTACAACCCATATAACCTTATCTTTATACTTATCAAAATACTTTATAAGAAATCTATCTGCTTTAAAATTGTCAATTCTGAGTACTACAAGATCAAAGTTATCAAGCATATATCTAAATACATCATTTATATTTTTATTAGTTATAATATTTTTGCCTACTACTTCAATGATTCTACAACCTTTATCGCATATGGTTTCCAACATATTCACTATTTTAGAGCTATTGGCCTTTTCAAGCCTCTCTCCTTCTAACTCTAATACCATGTAAATAGGTATAAAATATTCTGTAGTCCCAGTTATTTCAACTACATCCGGAAATTTAACTGCCTCTTCATTAAAATCTAAAAATATATTGTGATATAGCTTTAATAGTGGAATATGAGTTTTAAATTTATTATTGCTAAAACCATATCTTGCCTCTACAATCTTTTGAATTTCCAGAGTGCTTTTGCTTCCGTCACACTCCGCTAATGTAAGTAATTCTTCAGAACCTAAGGTGTCAATATATATTGTTTTTAAAATGTCTTTGTTATCACTTTCGATTGAGCTGATAATTATATTCTCATCAGGACATATATGTGCCCTTGTTTCCTCAAGTAACTTTGGATACTTATGTTTTATTGACTCGTAAAATAGTTCAACATCATCAGTATTTTTCATATATTGTTTACACTCCTAACCTTTTGAATATTACTTCTTAAAAATATCACTTAGATCACTTTAATTCAATATATTTTCATAAGTGGCACTTGAATCTACAAAACTGGACAAAAATCACTAAATTATTATATGATAACTCGTTTTTTATGTGGTATTTTATCTTTATTTGCTGTGTAAATTACTGTATACACCTTTTTTGGCTATTAACTCTTCGTGTGTACCTCTTTCTTCAATCCCTTTATCTGTTAAAACTATTATCTCATCTGCATTTTTAATTGTAGACAATCTATGTGCTACAATTAAACTTGTTCTATCTTTGCTTAGATCTTCTAGAGATTCTTGTATTTCTCTTTCTGTAACATTATCTAGTGCAGATGTAGCTTCATCAAGAATTATTATAGGAGGATTTTTAAGGAATATTCTCGCTATAGAAATTCTCTGTTTTTGACCTCCTGATAGCTTAACCCCTCTTTCTCCTATATAAGTCTCATAACCATGTGGTTGTGTGCACACAAAGTCATGTATTTTAGCTTTTTTGGCAGCCTCAATCATATCTTCATCAGTAGCATTAGGATTACCACACATAATATTTTCCCTTATTGTACCGGTAAATAAGAATACTTCCTGTTGAACAACTCCTACATTTCTTCTAAGAGATTTTAAGCTAGCATCTCTTATACTTGTTCCATCTATGGTAATTTCACCACTATCGTATTCATAAAAACGAGGTAGTAAGTTACATATAGTAGTTTTTCCCCCGCCAGATGGACCAACCAAAGCAACGGTTTTTCCTGCATCAATACTAAGGTTTAAATCTTTAATGACTTCTGTATTATCTTCATATGTAAAAGATACATCTTTAAAGTCGATTTTACCTTTAACATCTTTAAGCTCAATTGGATTAGATTTTTCTTTTTGTTGATCCTCATCTAGTATTTCTTTAAATCTCTTAAATCCTGTCATACCGTTTTGATACTGCTCAGTAAAGTTTATAAGCTTTTTCATCGGTTGCGTAAACATCTTTACATACAGAATGTAAGCCGCAAAATCGCCTATTGTAATCTTACCATTATAAGTAAAATAACCACCTGCAATTACCGCAATCCACTCCAGTATGTCCATATATAAATTCATACCTGAGTAATACTCAGCCATTGCTTTGTACGATTTCTCTCTTGCTCTTCTAAATTTATTATTGCTATTATTAAACTTCTGTAATTCTTCTTTCTCATTAGAAAAAGACTTAGTTACTGTCATCCCAGCTATACTGTTTTCCAAAGTCGCATTGACATCACCAATTGTTACTCTACTTTCCATAAAAGCTTCATTCATCTTACCTTTTTTGATAACAGCAAACCAAACTATAAATGGAAGAATTGCAAATATCATCAAAGTAAGTGGTACATTTATATCTATAAGAATAAAGAATGAACCAATTAACATGACTATTGAAATAAATAAGTCCTCAGGACCATGGTGGGCCAATTCTGTGACATCCATCAAGTCGTTTACTATCCTAGACATAGTAACCCCTGATTTATTGTTGTCAAAATATGTGTTAGGCAGTCTCTGTAAATGTGTAAATACTTCATTTCTCATATCTGCCTGCATTCCTACACCAACAACATGTCCCCAATACTGCATAAAATAGTTAAGCCCTGCTTTAAGTATAAATATTGCTATAAGTACTACTGCAAATATTACAAGCATCCTAAAGTTTTTATCAGGGACAATATCATCCATTATATTTCTAGTTATCATAGGATATACTAAATCACATAATGAAAATAGAAATGCTGCTATTAGATCGATTATAAACAGTTTTTTATACGGTCTATAGTATTTAATAAAATCTTTTATCATAACTCTTATTTCCTCCTGTCTAAATTTTATATAAATTCTCCTAAGTAGTGTATTATCTTTATGAGATTTAAGCAAAAAATCCCACAATAATAATAATAATAATCAGTTTTTGTGAAATAAGAATAATTATGATACATATTAAGTTTTATTGATAAATTATTTTTTCAATATCTCCTCACTTAATTCTAATTTTTTGGTATCTAAACAATATTTTATATGATCTGCAACTGAGGTATAATCATCTAATTTAAATTGCTTAACACCTATATCATAATTAACATCACTCACTATACCGATTAAATCTGATATATCAGATATTAATTTTGTATACAAAGTACTTCGAGTAATTTCTATCTTTTTAAATTTATACCCCTTAAATCCTTCTATAATTATTAAATCTGTATTTTTATATAAATTAATAATATCATATAATGAATCTCTTGTTCAGTTTTTTCAACAAAAACAAACGTATTCTTTGATAAAATGCTTATCTTAAGTCCAAGATATGTCAATTCTTTTAACACCTGCTAAGAGTTATTTTTCCAACGCCCAAATAAGAAGTTATCGATAATATATCGTACTGTTCCTTGTGGGAGTTGGCCCCCAGTCATTATCTTTACAGCTTCACCAGATACTACTTCTATATCAAAACTGTCTCCAGCATATATTAATCCAACTACTTTTAGCTTTTCGTTAGATTAATTTGCATCATATGCGTTCCCATCATATGGGGATTTATTAAAAGGTGGACTACATATTTGTTATAACTTCTTCTAATTCATACCCATACCCCTTATTTTGTTATATATTAACTATTCCTAATATGGATTATACTATATATTGTGTTTAAGCAATTTATTTTAATAAAAATAGTCGTTAGTTACGTCATTTCGTAACTAACGACCTTTCATTATAGATTTTATTCATTAATATTAGCTCATATATCTATATATTTCTTTCATAACCTTTTCTTCACTTAGTATCTGAATAGATTTAATATTGTTATCCGATACTAAAATCGTAACTATTTTGTTACTGATATTTTTATTATCTTTCTTTAATAAATAACAAACTGCCTTAATATTATCATCTCTGTCGTAAATTTTGTAGTTAGTACTATTTTCACTAATTACACTTTCAAATGCGCTTATATCACTGCCTATATACTTTTTAAAATCAATTTTTTCTATCTCTTTTGATTTCTTTTCAACTATTCCTATATCAGTATGTTCAATTCTTATATCCGATTTTCTATCCTTAAAGCTCGCATCGTACTTAGATAAGACTCCTGTCTTAACCTCACTTACTTTATTAGATTTAATATTGACATATATGGCACTTCCTTCTACATCGCCTTTTTCAACAGATTTTGGGTATACTAATTTGGCATCGACTTTATAAGGTAATTCTAGCGTTTTATCTATATCTTGAAGTTGCGAATACTCTATATAAAAGTTTGTCTTATAAGGAGCTCCCATATTTTTTAATACATATTTATAATCTTTATTCATAATTTCGTTTACATTGTTTTGTACTTTAGTCATTGTTTTTTGCTGAGTTGCCTTGTCAGCCACTGAGTTATTGTAACTGTCTGTTTCCTTCTCGCAACCGCCCGTTATAATACCTATTATTGCTAAAAAAATAAATGAAGTTTTAAATTTCATTGTCTACCTCCTCTCATTGTTTTTATCTATTAATTTAAACTTCGCAATTGTTTATACACATACATATTATATATTTGATAA